>NZ_CP108455.1:2910000-3560000 GCF_036241575.1 Streptomyces sp. NBC_01267
GAAAGCCGACGGCGGCGATTCCAGGTGTTCGAGTTCGATGCCGGGGGCCGAGAGAACGACGTCTCCAGCGATGTGGACCGCGTACTGCTCACCGGTGTCCAGGGCGCTGACCTGGTACTCGTCCACCAACAAGGGGCCGTTGTCAGTGGCATGCGCTTCACTCTTCACCAGCGCCCAGGACCGGTCGACGGTACGGGGGGCCAGGACCGGGTCGGTGAAAGCGACGAGGCGGACACGAGTGGCGGGGGAACCGGGGGTGAGGCCGAGCAGACGAGCTGTGGCGACGAGGAACGCGGGGGACGTGCCGGCGAAGGCATGGGCGGGGGCGTTGCCCTCGGTGGCGTGGGTTCCCGTGGGGTCCGTGCGGACCCAGGTGACGCCGTCCACGGCGGCGCCGCGTACCTGCCAGCTCGCGGCGTGGAGTTCGAGACGGATGGGACGGCCGAGTTCGTCGATGGCCAGATCGACGGAGCCGGCGTGATCACCGGAGGGGGCGGTGGTCTGGGAGACGTAGCGCCAGCCGGACGGGCCTGGCGCGCAGTGGAAGTGTTCTTCACCGAGGGGGGTGTGGTCGTGCAGATCATGGAGCGAATAGCGGCCGCGGGGCATGGGGTCCTTGGGTCTTTCTGAGGCCGGTACGAGGCAGGCCCCCGACACGGGGGTGCGGGGGCCTGCCTGGTACCTACTGCTGACCTGACACCTGGTGCTGACTGCACTCAGTGCCTACTGCTGATCGGCGCCTACTGCCGACAGTGCGTAGGAGGGTGGATCAGTAGCGGTAGTGGTCCGACTTGTACGGGCCCTCGACCTCGACGCCGATGTAGGCGGCCTGCTCGGGGCGGAGCGTCGTGAGCTTCACTCCCAGGGCGTCCAGGTGGAGGCGGGCGACCTTTTCGTCGAGGTGCTTGGGAAGCACGTAGACGTCGGTCGGGTACTCAGAGGGCTTGGTGAACAGCTCGATCTGGGCCAGCGTCTGGTCCGCGAACGAGTTGGACATCACGAACGACGGGTGGCCGGTCGCGTTGCCCAGGTTCAGCAGGCGGCCCTCGGAGAGGATGATCAGCGTCTTGCCGTCGGCGAACGTCCAGGTGTGGACCTGCGGCTTGACCTCGTCCTTGACGATGCCCGGGATCTTGGCCAGGCCGGCCATGTCGATCTCGTTGTCGAAGTGGCCGATGTTGCCCACGATGGCCTGGTGCTTCATCTTGGCCATGTCCGTGGCCATGATGATGTCCTTGTTGCCGGTCGTGGTGACGAAGATGTCGGCGAGGGAAACGACATCGTCGAGGGTCGAGACCTGGAAGCCGTCCATGGCCGCCTGCAGGGCACAGATCGGGTCGATCTCGGTGATGATCACCCGGGCGCCCTGGCCGCGCAGGGACTCCGCGCAGCCCTTGCCCACGTCGCCGTAGCCGCAGACGACCGCGACCTTGCCGCCGATGAGGACGTCCGTGGCGCGGTTGATGCCGTCGATCAGGGAGTGACGGCAGCCGTACTTGTTGTCGAACTTGGACTTGGTGACCGCGTCGTTGACGTTGATCGCCGGGAAGAGGAGCTGCCCGTCGCGCTGCATCTCGTACAGACGGTGGACACCGGTCGTGGTCTCCTCGGTGACACCGCGGATCTCGGACGACAGCTGGGTCCACTTCTGCGGGTTCTCACCGAGGGTGCGGTTGAGGAGCTTGAGGATGTAGCTGTACTCCTCGCTGTCCGCGGTGGCCGGGTCCGGGGCGGCTCCGGCCTTCTCGAACTCGACGCCCTTGTGGACGAGGAGGGTGGCGTCGCCACCGTCGTCGAGGATCATGTTCGGGCCGCCGGTGGGGGTGTTCGGCCAGGTCAGCGCCTGCTCCGTGCACCACCAGTACTCTTCGAGCGTTTCGCCCTTCCAGGCGAAGACCGGGACGCCCGCAGGGGCCTCCGGGGTGCCCTTGGGCCCGACCGCGATGGCCGCGGCGGCGTGGTCCTGGGTGGAGAAGATGTTGCAGGAGGCCCAGCGGACCTCGGCGCCGAGGGCGACCAGGGTCTCGATCAGGACCGCCGTCTGCACCGTCATGTGCAGCGAACCGGTGACACGGGCTCCGGCCAGCGGCTGCGTCGCTGCGTACTCCTTGCGGATCGACATCAGACCGGGCATCTCGTGCTCGGCGAGAGTGATCTCCTTGCGCCCGAAGGCGGCCAGGGAAAGGTCTGCGACCTTGAAGTCCTGGGTGATGGCGTCGGTCGTCATACGAGCTGCTCCTCGGAAGATGGGTCGAGGGTGTACGGGCTGGATGCTGCGGCGACGGGCGTGAAGGCACAGGAATGCCCGAGCGCTCGCGGCGCAGTCCGTCGGAGGCCCTCTCTCCCTCGGCCGGTCCGCAGCGCGGACCGCCCGACCGCCATCAGCAGCGACGTCTGGCTCCGGTCGAATCTACACCGATCGGCCCAGCGGGCCCCAGCCCGCCCGGGGCGGATCGGCCAAGTTGTGGGGGATTCCCTGGGCGGGCGAACGGTGTCCTGGTGCGGCGCGGGCACGGCCCCGCCCCCCGTGATCAGTGGGCCGGCGTCGGCGTGGGGCCGCCCGGTGTTGCCGCCGGGTTGTTCCCTGCCGCGGCTTCCGCCTCGCTGTAGATGTCCGGTTCCAGGTAGATCACCCGCGCGATCGGGACGGCGGCACGGATGCGGGCCTCCGCGGCGTCGATCGCGTCGGCCACCTCGGTTGCCGTGTCGTCGTGCTGGACCGCGATCTTGGCGGCGACCAGCAACTCCTCGGGGCCGAGGTGGAGCGTACGCATGTGGATCACGGCGGTGACGGTGTCGTGGTCGACGATGGCTTCCTTGATCTTGTCGACCTCCTCGGCGCCCGCCGACTCACCCAGCAGCAGCGACTTGGTCTCCGCCGCCAGGACAAGCGCGATGAGGATCAGCAGCGTGCCGATGCAGAGCGTGCCGATGCCGTCCCAGACCCCGTTGCCCGTCCCGACGGCCAGTCCGACACCGGCCAGCGCCAGCACCAGACCGATCAGCGCGCCGAAGTCTTCGAGCAGCACGACCGGCAGCTCGGGAGCCTTGGCGCGGCGGATGAACTGGGACCAGGAAATGTCGCCGCGGGTCTGGTTGGACTCCTTGATCGCCGTACGGAAGGACAGGCCCTCCGCGATGACCGCGAAGACCAGGACGCCCACCGGCCAGTACCAGTTGTCCAGCGAATGCGGGTGCTTGACCTTCTCGTAGCCCTCGTAGACCGCGAACATGCCACCGACCGAGAAGAGCACGATCGAGACGAGGAACGCGTAGATGTACCGCTCCCGGCCGTAGCCGAAGGGGTGTTGGGGGGTGGCCTCGCGCTGGGCCTTCTTGCCGCCGAGCAGCAGCAGTCCCTGGTTGCCGGAGTCGGCGAGCGAGTGGACGCTTTCGGCAAGCATCGACGACGAGCCACTGAAGAGGAACGCCACGAACTTAGCTACCGCGATCGCGAGGTTGGCGCCGAGCGCCGCCACGATCGCCTTGGTTCCACCTGACGCACTCATGGGTGGACGTGTTCCCTTCGTCGGTGCCGCGGCCTTGGTGCCGCTATTCGGCCGCACATTGTCGCATCAGGCCACGACGGTCGCGCGAAAGACCGTGCCCGGTCCCGTCAGCTCGACGGTTTCGCCCGCCGGGACGAACACCGACCTGCCGGGTGCGAGGGCGAGTTCGCCCGCCCAGGGGGTGCCTGCCGTGCAGAGCAGGATCTGGGCGGTGGCGTCCGGGAGCCGGACCGGTGCGGACCCTTCGGAGCGTACGTAGCGGGAGAGCCGGAACTCGTCGATCGGGGTGTCGTACAACTCCTCGCCGTCCGGCGCCGCCTCGGGGCGCAGGATGCCCGGCTCGGTCGCCTCGAAGCGCACGATGCGGAGCAGTTCGGGGACGTCGACGTGCTTCGGGGTCAGCCCGCAGCGCAGCACATTGTCCGAGTTCGCCATGATCTCGACACCCAGGCCGTTGAGGTAGGCGTGCGGGATGCCCGCTCCGAGGAACAGTGCCTCACCGGGCTGCAGCTGTACGTAGTTGAGCAGCATCGCTGCGATGACGCCCGGGTCGCCCGGGTAGTGGTGGGCGATCGACGCGTACGGGGCGAGGGCACCGCCGAGGCGTTCGGCAGCGGCGGCGGCCTCGGTGACCGTCGCCTTCATCTCGGTGGGATCCGCGGTCAGAACGGCCGTCAGGACCTCGCGCAGGGCCGCCTCCTCGGGGCGGGCGCGCAGGATGTCCACGTACGGTTCGAGCGAGTCCACTTCGAGGGACGCGAGCAGATCGGCGGACTCGGCGGGCGTACGGAACCCGCAGAGGCCGTCGAACGGGGTGAGGGCGCAGATCAGTTCGGGCTTGTGGTTGGCGTCCTTGTAGTTCCGGTGCGGGGCGTCGATCGGGACGTGCCGGCGTTCCTCGTCCGCGTAGCCCTCCTTCGCCTGTGCGAGGTCGGGGTGCACCTGGAGGGAGAGCGGTGCGCCGGCCGCCAGGAGCTTGAGGAGGAACGGCAGGCGCGGGCCGAACTTCTCGACGGCCGGGGTGCCCAGTTCGGCCTCGGGGTCCGCGTCGATGACCGCCGACAGCGCGTGGTCGCCGGTGCCGCGGTCGATGCGGGACGGGGCTCCGGGGTGGGCCCCCAGCCACATTTCCGCCTGCGGTTCGCCGGTGGGGGCGATGCCGAGGAGGGTCGGGATGGCGGTCGTCGAGCCCCAGGCGTAAGGGCGCACGGTGTTGGCTAGGCGGTCCATGTGGCTACTTTCCGGGTTGCTTCGGTGGGGCGGACGAGGTGGATGGGGCAGCTGGGGCGTGGGTGGCTGTTGAGGTCACCCCGGGGGCGACGAGCGGGTCGTTGACAGGCCGTTGGCCGGGTTGTCGACCGGGCGCGCCAGCCGGACTGTCGACCGCGGGCCCAGGTGTTCGGATCGGGTGGAGCGGGTTCCCGCGCCGGCGGTCAGGCCGAGGCGAGGGCCAGGTAGGCGGCGGCGAAGTCCGTGACCGCGAGGAGCTCGGCGAGAGCTTCGAGTTCGCTGCCCTCCTCCGGTTCGAGTTCGCTGATCGGCGTGTCCTGGGCGAGGGCGATCTCGCGGGCCGCGGGCGCAGCGGTCAGGCCGCCCGCCGGGCGGTCCCGGAGCAGGACCACGCGGGCGTGCAGCGCCTGCGGGTCGTCCACCCGGTCGCGGAAGAAGTCCTCGGGGTCGGCGTCGCCCGCGAACGGTCCGACGAGCAGAGCGCCGTGCGAGGGGAGCGCCTCGGGCAGTTCGGCGGCCAGCGCGGGCCGCCCTGCCAGCTCGGTCAGTACGGCCGCGAAGCGGCGGCCGGCCGGCGCCGCGGCCGTGCCCTCCGTCCAGATGAGCGGCAGGGAGTCGGCGAGTTCGGAGGCGAGGGTCTTGGCCGGGTTGTTGTAGGTCGCGATGGCCGGTCCGCAGCGTTCCGCCGTGCTGTCGAGGCGGTCGGCCAGGTGCTGGAGGGTCTCGGGCGGTGCGCCGACCAGGCCCACGCGGTCGAGCAGGACCAGCAGCGGGGTGAGCAGCGCCCACAGGGCGCCGGGGCCGACCGCGGTGAACGGCACCTCGGCCCCTTCCTCGTACGGAGCCGTCGCCATCGGTACGACAAGGCCGTGCGCCCCGTCGACCGCCGTGGTCAGCGGGGTGCGGCGCGGCGCGACGGCGACGACGGTGCAGCCCCGGCGGTAGGCCTGCTCGGCGAGGAGCGCGAGGCCCGGTTCCGTACCGTCCGCGGTGGCGATGAGCAGCAGGTCCACCGGGCCCGTCCAGCCGGGGAGCGCCCAGCGCAGCGCGCCCGCGGCCGGGGCCACGCCGGTCGGGCGCAGCCGGGTGACCGGAGCGGCGGCCCCGGCCAGTGCGGCCACCACATCGGCCACACCGGTCGCGGCGGCGCCGGCTCCCGCGACGAGTACGGCTCGGGGGCGGCCCTCCGGTTCCAGGTCCGCGAGGCCCGCTTCGGCGGCGAGCCGGGCGGCGGTACGGACGCGGGCTCCGGCCTCGGCTGCGCCGCGGAGGAGTCCGCGGCGGTCGGCTCGTGCCAGGGCTTCCGGGGCGTCGAGCAACGACTCGTCGAGCATCGGGGTCTGCCTCCGATTCGCCTTGCGTGTAGGGGCGCGGGTGTACGGGAGCGTGGAGTGCGGGGTGTGACCGGGGCGGTTCCGCGGGCGTATGCCGGGTGGCGTTACGCGGGGCGGCGGGCCTCGTCGACGAGGAGTACGGGGATGCCGTCCCGCACGGGGTACGCGAGGCCGCATTCCTTACCGGTGCAGATCAGCTCGGGGTTCTCCTCGGCCGCCGACCGGTCGTCGAACGGTGCGTGGCAGACGGGGCAGGCAAGGATCTCCAGGAGACCGGCTTCGAGCGGCATGGGGTGGTCCCTTCGAACATACGGTTTGGGCCAGGTCAGCGTACCGCCGGGTCGGGGTGGCCGCGGGGCACCGGGGCGGTTCGGGGGCGCCCCGGCGGACGGACCCGCGCCCGGCGGTCGCCCCGGACCGGGGGCCGCCCGTCCCGCCGCTGCTCCGGGCGCCCCTCGCGGGCGGGCCGGTCAGGCATCCCCGCGCACCAGCCGCAGCACCTCGTCCCGCACCTTCGCCATCGTGGCCGGTTCCCGGGCCTCCACGTTCAGTCGCAGCAGCGGCTCGGTGTTGGAGGGGCGGAGGTTGAACCACCAGTCGGCCGAGGTCACGGTGAGGCCGTCCAGGTCGTCCAGGGTGACGCCGTCCAACTGCTCGTACGTCTCTCGCACCCGCGCCGTGGTCGCCGTCTGGTCGGTGACGGTGGAGTTGATCTCGCCCGAGCCGGTGTAGCGGTCGTACTGGGCGACCAGGTCGGAGAGGGTGCCGGGCTGGGTGCCCAGGGCCGCCAGGACGTGCAGGGCGGCGAGCATCCCGGTGTCCGCGTTCCAGAATTCCTTGAAGTAGTAGTGGGCCGAGTGCTCGCCGCCGAAGATCGCGCCGGTGCCGGCCATCTGCTGCTTGATGAAGGAGTGGCCGACCCGGGTGCGCACCGGGGTGCCGCCGTTCTCGCGGACCACCTCGGGGACGGACCAGGAGGTGATCAGGTTGTGGATCACGGTGCCGCCGGGGTGCTTGGCCAGCTCGCGGGCGGCCACCAGGGCCGTGATGACCGACGGGGACACGCCCTCGCCGCGCTCGTCGACGACGAAGCAACGGTCCGCGTCGCCGTCGAAGGCCAGGCCCAGGTCGGCACCCGTCTCGCGGACCTTCGCCTGGAGGTCCACCAGGTTGGCCGGGTCCAGGGGGTTGGCCTCGTGGTTGGGGAAGGTGCCGTCCAGCTCGAAGTACAGCGGGACCACTTCGAGCGGGAGCGGTGCCAGGACGGTGGGGACCGTGTGCCCGCCCATGCCGTTGCCCGCGTCCACGACGACCTTCAGCGGGCGGATCGCCGAGAGGTCGACCAGGGAGAGGAGGTGGGCCGCGTACTCCTTCAACGTGTCGCGTTCGGTGACGGTTCCCGCGGTGGCGGCAGCGGCCGGGGCGCCCGTCGCCGACCATGTCTCGACCAGCGTCCGGATCTCCGTCAGCCCGGTGTCCTGTCCCACCGGCGAGGCTCCGGCCCGGCACATCTTGATGCCGTTGTACCGGGCGGGGTTGTGCGAGGCGGTGAACATCGCTCCGGGCAGGTCGAGTTGGCCGGAGGCGAAGTACAGCTGATCCGTCGAGCACAGGCCGATGAGCGTGACGTCGGCGCCACGGGACGCGGCCCCGCGCGCGAAGGCTCCGGACAGGCCGGGGGACGAGGGGCGCATGTCGTGGCCGACGACGATCGCCGATGCGTCCGTCACCTGCACGAAGGCGGCGCCGAAGAGTTCGGCCAGTGACTCGTCCCACTGATCGGGCACGACCCCCCGTACGTCGTACGCCTTCACGACCTGCGACAAATCGACAGCACCAGCCACGTCGGTCCTCCTGAATTCCATTACGGGGCACTCAAACTACCCGTAAGGATGAGAAACACGGCGTCAACCGGAACGGCCCGTCGGCCCGTCAGGCCGGTGGGTTCCACGGCCCGGTGGGCCCGCTCAGGATTCCGGTGAGCGCAGTACCCGGAGATGGCCGCGGCGGCCGGCCTCGACCGGGTTGGCGGAGCGGGCGGTGCTGCCGGGCTCGGGGGTGCGCTCGTGCGGCCGGGCGGCTTCCCGTACGGCGTTGGCGAGGGCTTCGAGATCGTCACCGCTGGGCCGGGCGGGGGTGGAGCCGTCGGTGAGACGGACGACCTCCCAGCCGCGCGGAGCGGTCAGCCGCTCACTGTGCTCGGCGCACAGGTCGTAGCAGTGGGGCTCGGCATAGGTGGCGAGCGGGCCGAGGACCGCGGTCGAGTCGGCGTAGACGTACGTCAGCGTCGCGACGGCAGGGCGGCCGCACGCAGTGCGAGAACAGCGACGTACAGGGCTCACGGTATGGGACCGTACCGCACTCTTGAGCGGGCCGCGACGACACGCCCCGGCGTCACTCCTCCGTGTCGTGGCCCGATCCGCACCCCGGTCCCTTTCGGGGCAACTCGCTTGACCTGCACGGGTACAGTCGCACACAGCCAGTGACTGACCGGATGCGGTCGTGGCGGCGGTGACATCCAGTCACTCGCAGCGAAATCTCCGATCGGAAGTCGCCGGAGAGCCGATCGCGAACATGTCCGGAATGACCATTCCGCGACATGGCGAGAACGGCCCGGCCGTCGGGCTCGCCGTGCCCCGGGGAGGGCTACCCTGCGTCAGTGATGGACAACTCCCTACCGCCCCCGCCCGCCGAGCCCCGGCCGCGCCGTCGCGACCGGCACGGCCGGGGAATGCGCGGGCCCGTCGCCCCGCCCCAGGTTCCGCTCTCCACCAGTCGCGCGGATTCCTTCCGCGATCTGGTGCAGGACTCCGTGGAGCGCCTCGAACGCCGCTGGCCGCAGCTGGCCGAGGTCGATTTCCTGGTGCTGGACGTGCCCCGTACCGAGATCGGCGACGACCCCGACTCGTGGCCCAGCGATGTGTCCGTCCCGCTCGGCAACGCGATCTCGGCTGAAAAGAACCGGCCCGCGCAGATCGTCGTCTACCGGCGGCCCGTCGAGATCCGTACCAAGAACCGCGACGAGCGGGCACTGCTGGTGCACGAGATCGTCGTCGAGCAGGTGGCCGAACTGCTCGGCCTGGCGCCGGAGTCGGTCGATCCGCGGTACGGGCAGGACTGACCTTCCGGACGGCCTTCCCCTCTGGCCTTCCCCTCTGGCCTTCCCGACGGGCCGCCCGCGGCGCGGGCGGCCGTTCACCCCGGCTCCCAGGCCGTGTACGGCCTAGTTGCCGAGCAGCGTCAGGTCCTGCTTCGCCTGCGGTACGGAGACCGTCCCCCGGTCGTCGGGGAGGGTCTGCACGGTGAACATCGGGACGCCGTCGAGGGGGAGTTCGAGCGTGCGCGCCGCGTAGACCTGGCCGCCGCCCGGCTCGGGCTCCACCGTCAGCGCGTACGAACCCTTGAGCCCGGCCGGTACTTCGGGCTTCACCGCGAGCGTCGTCCCGCCCTTGACCGTGTACGTCTTGACGACCGGCTGCCCGCCTTCGCTGCCCGCCGACGACGTGACCTTCACCTTCGCCGTGGCGAACGGCGCGGCCAGCGAGAGCACCGAGCCCTTGGAGCGGTTGTCGGCCACCGAGGACCGCTCCCCCACCGCCGCGGTCGCCGGGATGAAGGCGACCTCCTGCTTGGTTCCCTTGCCGCGCACCACGCGCAGGGCGGCCACCACGGGCGCCTTGCCGTTGCCGGACTGGGAGAGCACCAGCGATCCCGCGGCGCCCCGGGTGACGTCCGCCAGGTCGGCGGCGGCGGTCATGCCCGACTTGAGGTGCAGTGTCTCGTGGCCCGCCGGGGTGATCGTGCCGTCGGCGGCGGCCAGTTGGACCTTCAGGTCCACGTCGTCCGAGCCGGGTGTGAAGGCCACCAGCCGTACGGAGGTGGCGTCCGCGGGGATGCCGGGGAGCACCAGCCTGCGCGCCGGGGCGGCCGACGCGGGAATCCAGTCGCTGCCGAGCTTGTCGTCCATGGACTGCACCACCGCGCCGACCCGGCCGGTACGGGTGGTGACATGGGCGGTGAGGTTCTCGGTGGGGTGGGGCGCGAGCGTCGAGAGCAGCACGGGGACCGTCGACCTGGCCGGAACCGTGATGCCCTCCCCCACATCGGACTTGATGACGCCGTCCTTGCCGTACAGCTCGATGTCGACGACGGCCGCGCTGTCGTCCGGGTTGGTGAGGTGGACGTAGTCCTGACGGCCGGTGGACGTGCCGGCGCCGGGGAACCAGAAGTCCGTGTCGGGCGGCGTGCAGTTGGTGCCGAGCACTCCGCGCGAGCCGCCGACGTCGACGGTCGTGGTCTGCTGGGCGGTCCAGCCGGGAGCCAGCAGGCCGTCGGCCGAGCCGATGAGGGCCGGGGAGTCACCGCCCGATTCCTTGTCGGTGACCGGCTTGCCGGGCTCCTTGAGCGACACGACGGGCTTCTCCGTGCCCGCCGGTCCGCCCTTCTTGCCCTTCTCGGGCTTCTTCGCGTCCGTCCCGGGGCCGGTCACGGACGGCAGCAGCTGGGCGGTACCGGCCGCTCCGCCGCCCTTCCCCGCCGGGGTGAAGGCGGTGTACGTCGTCTCTGCCACGTCGGAGGTGCTGGGCACGGGACAGACCAGGCTGGAGCGCTCGACGGGCAGCCGCGCGGCTGTCTTCGCCCCGGCCGTGCTGCCCGACGGGGCGCTGACGGAGGCGAATCCGGTGACGGCCGCGAGGGCGGCGACGGCCGCGGCGAGGGCGAGGGCGGTGCGGTTCACTGGTTGCTCCCGTCGGGGCGGTGCTCGGTCTCGTCGGGGTACGGCTGCTGCCGGGGCTGCCGGCCGTAGCCGTAGGGGTCGTACTCGCCTTCCTGCGGCGCCTGTTGCGGGTACGGGTCGTACTGCTGCCCGTCCTGGTACTGACCTTCCTGGTGACCTTCCTGGTACTGGCCGTCCTGGTACTGACCGCCGTGGGCCTGCTGCCCGTCCTGGTACGGCTCGTTGCCGTACTGCGCGTCGGGGTACCGGCCTTCGGCGTACTGACCGTCCGGGAACCGGCCACCCTGGAACTGACCGTCCTGGTACTGCTCGTTCCGGTACTGCTCACCGGCGTACTGACCGCCCGCGTACTGACCGGCCGGCGGGTACGCCGGCTGGTCCCACTCGCCGTATGCGGGCTGCTGCGGTACGTCGGCCCCGTACTGCGGCGCGAAGTCGCCCTCTGCCGCGGGCATCCCGGGCTTCTCCTCGTCCGGCTCGGCGGGCCGGTACGGATCGTCCGCCGCGGGCTCGGGCAGGGGTTGCGCCCCGGCCGGTGCCGCGCCGTCCGTCTCGTCCTCCGCGCCCGCTTCGGCCTCCGCCTGGGCCGCGGCACGCAGCCGTCGTGCCCGGCGTCCCTCGCCCGCCACCGGCTCCGCGGGTACGGGGAGTTCCTCCTCGGGGAGGTCGTCGTCGATCTCCTTGCGGCGGCCGGGCAGGGCGAGCACCAGCAGGACGATCACGAGGACCACCTGGGCCCAGGTCCACAGGGTGTGGGTGAACGGCTGGTCGTACGTGACGTCGAGCTTCCCGCCCTGGGTGGGGAGTTCGAAGCCCTGGGCCCAGCCGTCGACCGTCGTCCTGGTGAGGGCGCGGCCGTCCAGGGTGGCCGTCCAGCCCGGCGCCACGGAGTCGGCGATCCGCAGGACGCGGCCCGACGTGCCCGCCGGGACCGTGGTGTGGATGTCCACCGGGCCCGCTGCCACGGACATCGGTTCGGCGGCGTCGGCCGCGCCACCGGACGCGGTCGTCGACGTGCCCGGGATGATGGTGGCCCGTGCGACCTGCCGGTCGACGCGCCACAGGGCGCTGCCGTCCAGCTGGCTCAGCCTGCTCAGCCCCGGTGTGGCGTCCAGTACCCGGCTCATGGCCGGCGGCGCGCCGTCGCGGACCAGCAGGTAGCGGATCGCGTACCCGCTGAGCTGGTCGGACTGGTCGGCGCCGGAGCCCGCGACCAGACCGGCCACGATCTTGTCGAGCCGGGGGCTGTCGCCGCCCGCGCGGGCCAGCTCGGCGTCGCCGAGCCTGCCGCCGGAGCCGCGTACCAGCGTGTACGAGACTTCCGCGTCGGACTTCCCGCCGAGGATCAGGGTGCGGGCCTGGTCGCGGGTGCCGCTCTCCTCGGCGACGAACGCCGGTACCTGCACCGGGTCGCGCCGCTCCAGCGGCCCATCCGCACCGCTGGCCATCCATCCGAAGGCGGCGATCAGGGGGGCGACGAGGGCCGCGACGGCGATCAGCCCGGCGACCGGCTGGCGCCAGCCGAAGCTCTGGGTGGCGACGCGTCCGCGCGCGCCCTCCGCGCCGAGCACGGCCGCGGCGAGCAGGGCGATGCCGTAGACGAGTGTGGCGGGACCGGCCCAGCCCGCGTTGTTGGCGAGGACGGAGAAGACCAGCCCGACCAGGGCCACGGCCCAGGCGCCGCGGATCGCGAACTGCCGTTCCCCGCGCAGCAGGGCCGCCAGTGCGGCGAGCACCACGCCGATCAGCAGTACGCCGCCCGCGGTCTTCGGCCCGCCGGGGCTCATCCCCAGCAGGTCGAGCGCGGAGGCCGAGCCCTTGCCGAACTCCATGCCCGCCTCGCGGAAGAAGTCCGACGGGCTCGACAGCAGGGAGAGCGACCAGGGCGCGAGCACCAGCAGGGGGGTGCCGACGAGCGCGAGGAAGCGCAGTCCGTACGCCACGAGGTCGTCGCGCCGCAGCGCCAGGACGGCGATCCCCAGGACCACGGCGAGCGGCCACACGATCGGGGTGAAGGCCATGGCGAGGGTCAGCAGGAAGGTGTACGCCCAGACCGCGCGCCAGCTTCCGCGCGCACCGCGCAGTCCGGCGGCGGACACGGCGCAGCGGGCGATCAGCGGCAGCAGGACCGCCAGTACGGCCGTCCCGACCCGGCCGGACGCCAGTGCGCCGGTCGCGGCGGGCAGGAAGGCGTACGCGACGCTGCCCCAGGCCCGCAGCAGGCGGGAGCCGGTGAGCGGGCGGGAGACGAAGTACGCGGTGAGCCCGGCCAGCGGCACGGAGCAGACCAGCAGCAGGGTGAGGGCCAGCCCGACGTGTCCGAGGAGGACGGCGGAGAGTGCGGCGATGATCCCGAGGTACGGCGGGGCGGACTGCGTGCCGCCGGTGCCGAAGGGGTGCCACACGTCGGCGTACCGGTTCCACAGCTCCGACACGTGCTCGGGCGCGGGCAGCAGTGCGCCGCCCGCGAGTGCGCCTGCGCCGAGCAGCGCCCGGCAGGCGACGAGCGACACCACGAGGAGCACGGCGAACAGCACGGGGCCCGGTTTGCGCGCGATCCGCTTCAGCCGGGCGAACTGCTCGATCTCCAGGAAGTCGGCGTCGTCACCGCCCGGACCGGATTCGACGGCGCCGTGCCGCGATCCGGCTTCCGCGTCGGTGCTGCCGCCGAAGTGTCCGACGACCTGTTCGGCGGTGGCCTTGACGGTGGCGCCGGGCGGCGGGAAGAGCGGGCGCAGTTCGCTCGCGTCGACCGTTCCGCTGCCGCGTCTGCGCCGCCCGGCCAGGATCCGCTCGGGACGCAGCAGGGTGCCCACCAGCCCGGCGACCTCGTCGAGCGCCTGTCCCGGCGCCTTGCCGACGAGGTAGGCGACCACTCGCATCAAGGTGCCGAGGACCAGCCGCAGCATGACGTACGGGAGGCCCCTGCCCCGGGTGTTGGTGAGCAGGGTGTAGACGGCGCCCGCTTTGTCGACGCGGTGCGGGTTGGCGACGGAGCGTCCGACACAGTCGATGGGCCTGCGTTCGCGGGCCGATGCCTCCGCATGGCGCAGTACGGCGTCGGGGGCGACCACGACCCGGTGGCCGGCGGCGTGCGCGCGCCAGCACAGGTCGACGTCGTCGCGCATGAGCGGCAGCCTGCGGTCGAAGCCGCCCAGCTCCTCCCAGACGTCCCGCCTGATGAGCATGCCCGCGGTCGACACGGACAGTACGGAGCGCACCTGGTCGTGCTGTCCCTGGTCCTGCTCACGGCGGTCGAGACCGGTCCAGCGCCGACCGCTGTTGGCGATCGAGACGCCGACTTCGAGCAGTTGCTTACGGTCGTACCAGCCGCGGAGCTTGGGGCCGACGACGGCGGCGTGCGGGTCGTTCTCCACGACGCGCAGCAGTTCGGCGAGTGCGTCGGGGTCGGGCGCGCAGTCGTCGTGCAGCAGCCAGAGCCACTGCACCGGTTCGCCGTGCGGCAGTTCGGGCAGGTCGTAGGTGTCGTCGCGCCAACTGCGGCTCACCGGGTCCCAGCCGCTGGGCCGCTTCAGGTACGGCAGTTCCTCGGGACCGAGGACGCCTGCTGTGCGGACCGCCTCGTCGACGGCGGTGCCGAAGCCGGTGCGGCGGGCGAGGTGCAACACCCGCTCCGCGCCGAGCGCTTCGGTGACCAGGCCCGCCGACGCGTCGGCGCTGCCGGTGTCGGCCGCGACGACGTTCTGTACGGGCCGCTCCTGCCCGAGCAGTCCGGCCAGCGCGTCGGGCAGCCAGCGGGCGCCGTCGTGGGAGACGAGCACGGCGGTGACGACGTGCCGCGGGAACTCTGGTGGGTGGGCGGAAGCGAACGCAGGCGTTGCGGCCTCGTAAGGGGCCGTCGATTGGCTGTGCACGGACATCGAGGTACGGGCCCCTCCGGCCGGGGTCCGGGGGTCGTTCTCCCCCGGAAGGCGCTGTGCGGATGCGGTGGACGCACGCGCCCCGTGGGGACGTTGGTGCATCGCGGACGGGGCCCCACACTAACGGCTGCCTCGGACAGCGGTCCGCCGCCCGTCGTCGGGGGACGGGCGGCGGACCGGTTGCTCCGTACCGACCTGTGTCGGTCTTGTGCCGTTTAGGCGATCAATTCATGTGGCCAAGTGACTAGACAGCAGCCTTTTTCAGCCGCCTGCGTTCACGCTCGGACAGACCGCCCCAGATGCCGAATCGCTCGTCGTTGGCGAGGGCGTACTCAAGGCACTCGGACCGGACCTCGCAGGCGAGGCAGACCTTCTTGGCCTCACGGGTGGAACCGCCCTTCTCGGGGAAGAAGGACTCGGGGTCGGTCTGGGCGCACAGTGCACGCTCCTGCCAGCCGAATTCCTCATCCGCGTCCTCGACCAGCAGTTGCTGGAACAGCTCGGTCATGTGCGCCCCTTGTCCGTCTTTGCGTCCCCGTGTTGCTGTCGCTACCGATTTCGGCCGAACGACACGAGTGAAATTACAAGTGTGTGGATACGGGCCAGTCAAGCCGAGATCTGCTATTGGGCCCCTTATTCACTCTGCGGAACCAAGGCTATGCGGAAAGTGTTCAAATCACTAAAAACCTGACACATGCCACTGGCCCATACCCACGCCCCCTCCTGGAGAGAGACTCCGCCGAGGTCGACCCCGTTACGCCCTGCGCTCCGAAGCGATTCAGATCACAGTCCGATTACGAGGCCGTCGCGACGTTTGCGACGGGGCTTGCTGCGCCACATCTCCGCAACACTCCGAGAGCAAACCTCCCGCCGGGCGGAGTAACCGGATGAGGTGAATCATTACCGCCATATCGGTCATTGAGTTGACAGTCGGAACGCGAGCCGTTCTCCTAGACCTCATGCCAGCGACCGCAGCGTTCTCCGCGACCCACGCCCGTGGGTTCCGTAGCGCTGTCCAGGCGTGCTGTTGCTGTTCCAGCTGTTGATGCCTCCGCGCTCCAGCGTCTCTCCGCAGTCCTGACTGCTTGCTCCGCACGTCACGTTCCGTACGTTCTGCACATTTCTGCGACACCCCAGCACTTCACTGCCGAGGAACCCCCGCATCATGAACAGCGACAGCGACCTCCAGATCGCCGGCGACATCCTCGCCGTCCAGCACCTGCTCCAGCCCGCCCGCGAGCACCCGGCCACCGTGGCCGAGTTCGCCGGACTCGCGCGCTCCCTCGCCGCCGACCGCGGCCGGTGGCAGCACCTCGTCAGGTACGACGCCGTCTCGCGCTGGTACCACCGGCTGCACGAGGGGCCCGGGTACGAGGTCTGGCTGCTGAGCTGGGTTCCCGGTCAGGGCAGCGGACTGCACGACCACGGTCCGTCGTCCGGTGTGCTCACGGTCCTCGACGGCCGGCTGACCGAACGCACCGAGCGCGGCAGGCACACACTGACCGCGGGCGCGCAGCGGGTCTTCGCACCCGGCTACGCCCATGAGGTCGTCAACGACTCCCTGGAGCCCGCGGTCAGCCTGCACGTGTACTACCCGGGCCTGACCACGATGCCGATGCACAGCCCGCAGTGCGCCCCGGTCGCCGTCGCCACCTGACAGGCCCGCCCGGTCCCCCGGCCACCACCCCTCATCCGATGAGGCTCCGCCTGACACACTGTCTTCATGCGCATTGTGGTTCTGGCCGGAGGCATCGGTGGTGCCCGATTCCTGCGTGGCCTCAAGCAGGCCGCGCCTGACGCGGACATCACCGTCATCGGCAACACCGGTGACGACATTCATCTGTTCGGGTTGAAGGTCTGCCCCGACCTCGACACGGTGATGTACACCCTGGGCGGTGGCATCGACGAGGAACAGGGCTGGGGGCGTACCGACGAGTCCTTCACCGTCAAGAGCGAACTCGCCGCGTACGGCGTGGGACCCGAGTGGTTCGGCCTCGGCGACCGTGACTTCGCGACGCACATCGTCCGTACCCAGATGCTCGGCGCGGGCTATCCGCTGAGCGCGGTCACCGAGGCGCTGTGCGAGCGGTGGCAGCCCGGCGTGCGGCTCATCCCCATGTCCGACGACCGCGTCGAGACGCATGTCGCCGTCGATGTCGACGGCGAGCGCAAGGCCGTCCACTTCCAGGAGTACTGGGTGCGGCTGCGGGCCTCGGTCGAGGCGCAGGCCGTCGTGCCGGTGGGCGCCGAACAGGCCAAGCCCGCGCCGGGCGTCCTCGAAGCCATCGCCGCCGCCGACGTGATCCTCTTCCCGCCGTCCAACCCGGTGGTCTCGGTCGGCACCATCCTGTCGGTGCCCGGGATACGCGAGGCGATCGCCGACGCGGGGGTACCGGTCGTCGGGCTCTCGCCCATCGTCGGGGACGCACCCGTGCGCGGGATGGCCGACAAGGTTCTCGCCGCGGTCGGCGTCGAGTCCACGGCCGCGGCGGTCGCCGAGCACTACGGCTCGGGTCTGCTGGACGGCTGGCTGGTCGACACCGTCGACGCCGCGTCGGTGGCCAGGGTCGAGGAGGCGGGCATCCGTTGCCGGGCCGTGCCGCTGATGATGACCGATCCGGACACCACCGCGGCGATGGCCCGCGAGGCGCTCGCCCTGGCCGAGGAGGTGCGGGTGTGACGTCCTACCGCGTCTGGGCCGTACCCGGGCTGCCCGAGGTGCAGCCCGGCGACGATCTCGCGAAGCTGATCGCCGGGGCCGCGCCGGAGTTGACGGACGGCGATGTCGTCCTCGTCACCTCCAAGATCGTCTCGAAGGCCGAGGGCCGCATCGTGCAGGCCCAGGACCGCGAGGCGGCGATCGACGCGGAGACGGTACGGGTGGTGGCGCGGCGCGGCGCCCTCCGGATCGTCGAGAACAAGCAGGGCCTGGTGATGGCCGCCGCCGGTGTCGATGCCTCCAACACCCCTGCCGGGACCGTGCTGTTGCTGCCGGAGGACGCCGACAGTTCGGCGCGGGTCATCCGCCGGGGGCTGCGGGACACGCTGGGCGTCGAGGTGGGCGTCGTCGTCACGGACACCTTCGGGCGTCCCTGGCGCAACGGCCTCACCGATGTGGCGATCGGGGCCGCCGGGGTGCGGGTGCTCGACGACCTGCGCGGCGGCCAGGACGCGTACGGCAATCCGCTCAGCGCCACCGTCGTCGCCACCGCCGATGAACTGGCCGCCGCGGGCGACCTGGTGAAGGGCAAGGCGGCGGGCCTGCCGGTCGCCGTGGTGCGCGGCCTGCCGCACGTCGTCACGGCTCACGGCGAGGGCGAAGGGGAGGACCAGGACGGAGGTGCCCGTGCGATGGTGCGGGTCGCCGCCGACGACATGTTCCGGCTCGGTACGTCCGAGGCGGTACGGGAAGCGGTCACCCAGCGGCGTACCGTCCGTGAGTTCACCAACGATCCGGTGGACCCGGGCGCGGTGCGCCGCGCGGTCGCGGCGGCCGTCACCGCCCCGGCCCCGCACCACACCGCCCCGTGGCGTTTCGTACTCCTGGAGTCCGCGGGGTCGCGCACCCGGCTGCTCGACGCGATGCGGGACGCCTGGATCGAGGACCTGCGGCGCGACGGCAAGTCGGAGGAGTCCGTCGCCAAGCGGGTGCGCCGCGGTGAAGTACTGCGGCGGGCACCGTACTTGGCGGTGCCCTGCATGGTGCTGGACGGCTCGCACACCTACGGGGACCCCCGGCGGGACGCGGCGGAGCGCGAGATGTTCACCGTGGCGACCGGTGCGGGCGTGCAGAACTTCCTGGTGGCGCTGGCGGGTGAGCGGCTGGGATCGGCGTGGGTCTCCTCGACGATGTTCTGCCGGGACGTGGTGCGCGAGGTGCTGGGGCTGCCTGCGGAGTGGGAGCCGATGGGGGCGGTGGCGATCGGACGTCCGGCGGGTGCTCCTGCGGAACGGGCCGAGCGGGACGTGGAGGGGTTCATCGCGGTGCGGTGAGCTTGGAGCGGGGCGGCGCCTGTGTTTCAGGGCTCCGCCCCGCACCCCGCTCCTCAAACGCCGGAGGGGCTGATTCCAGTCCCCCCGGCAGGGCTGGAATGTGACCTCACAGCCGCGCGATGTCCGTCCGTGGCATCTTCGGTACCCGCCTCCCCGGCACCCGCCCCGTCAGCAGGATCAGCCGGACCGCGCGGTGGCGCTGGCCCGCGTACGGTTCCAGGAGTTCCAGCATCCCGTCGTCGTCGACGCCCCGGCGGCCCGTCAGCGCGTAGCCGACGATTCCCGGCAGATGCAGGTCGCCGACCGTCACCGCGTCCGGTGCTCCGACGGCGCGCTGGAGCGTTTCCGCCGAGGTCCAGGGGCCGATGCCGGGGATCAGTTCCAGTCGGCGGGCGGCCTCGGCCGGGGGCATCGTCGCCGCTTCCTCCAGCCGGCGCGCCACCCGGACCGCCCGCAGGATCGTCGACGCGCGTTTGTTGTCGACGCCCGCGCGGTGCCACTCCCAGGACGGGATGAGCGCCCAGGTGCGCGGGTCGGGCATGACATGCATGTGTGCGGGGGCCGGACCGGGCGCCGGTGCGCCGAATTTACGGAGCAGCAGGCGCCAGGCCCGGTAGGCCTCGTCGACCGTGACCTTCTGCTCCAGGACCGACGGGATCAGCGACTCCAGGACCAGACCGGTGCGGCAGAGCCGCAGCTGCGGGCGGCGCCGGTGCACGTCGGCGACCAGCCGGTGGCGCGGTACGAACGCGGACGGGTCGTCCAGTTCGCCCAGCAGCGCGGGCAGCCGGTCCAGCAGCCAGTCGGCGCCCGGACCCCAGCCCTCGGCGCCGTCCGCGGTGATCCGCAGCGTGCCGGGTCCTTCGGGAGTCAGGCTGGCCCGCCACACCGCGCCGTCCGGCGTCATCCGGTACGTGGGGTCCCACGGGCCACGGCGGAGCACCCCGAGGACCAGGGCGAGGTCGACGGGGCCGCTCCTCGCGATGAAACGTCCTGCCACCCCGTAGAGGCTACTGGTCGGACGAGAAACGCACGGAACCGTCCGGCAGGACCGCCCCGCACCAGATCCTTATGCCCGCGCGCAGCTCGTTGTCCGCGCCCACCCGCGCACCGTCCCCGACGACCGCGCCGGTCAGCACCGAGCGGGCGCCGATCCGGGCTCCGGCACCGATCAGCGAATCGGTGATCACCGCACCGGGCTCGACGACCGCGCCGTCCAGGACCGTACTGCCGTCGATCGTGGCCCCGGCGCCGACGACCACGCCCTCGCCGATCGCCGTACCGCCGGTCACCTTGGCGTCCGGGGCGACGGTGGCGCTGTCCAGCACCAGCCGGTCGCCGCAGCGGCCGGGCACGGCGGGGGACGGCGCATGGCCGAGGACCAGGTCGGCCGAACCGCGTACGAAGGCCTGCGGGGTGCCCAGGTCGAGCCAGTACGTCGAGTCGACCATGCCCTGGAGGTGGGCGCCCGAGCGCAGCAGCTGGGGGAAGGTCTCGCGTTCCACCGAGACCGGGCGGCCCGTCGGGATCGTGTCGATGACCGAGCGCGTGAAGACGTAGGCGCCCGCGTTGATCTGGTCGGTGACGATCTCCTCCGGGGTCTGCGGCTTCTCCAGGAAGGCGGTCACCCGGCCGGTGTCGTCCGTCGGGACCAGCCCGAAGGCGCGCGGGTCCTCGACCTTGGTCAGGTGGAGGGAGACGTCCGCGCCCGAGGTCTCGTGGGTGGTGACGAGCGCTTCGATGTCCAGGCCGGTGAGGATGTCCCCGTTGAAGATGAGGACGGGCTCACCGGGCTCCGAGCGCAGGCGTCCGGCGACATTGCGGATGGCGCCGCCCGTGCCCAGCGGCTCGACCTCGGTGACGTACTCCAGGTGCAGGCCCAGGGCGGACCCGTCGCCGAAGTGCGGCTCGAAGACCTCGGCGAGATACGAGGTGGCGAGCACGATGTGGTCGATCCCGGCGGCCCGCGCGCGTGCCAACTGGTGGGTGAGGAAGGGGACTCCGGCCGCGGGGACCATCGGTTTGGGCGTGTTGACCGTGAGCGGTCGCAGCCGCGTGCCCTTGCCACCGACCAGGAGAATCGCTTCTGTCACCTTGACGTCTCTGCTTCCTGCTGGGGCGGGCCGTTAGGACCTGTCCTAACCGGCTGGCCAGTGTATGCAGACGGTGAAGGGCCGTTGCGGGCAGGCCGTACGGACCGGTCGGCGGTCCGGCCGTCCGGCGGGCGGGTCAGCGGCCCTGGAGGTCGGCGGCTGCGTCCCGGATCGCGGGGAGTTCCTGGTAGAGGCGCTCCCCGGGGCAGTCGGTCGCGAACCCGTCGCGGTGTCCGGAGATCACATCGAGCTTGACGTCGGTGCCCTTCGGGTAGCGGTTGCCGCCGCCGGACACGAGCGTGGTCCGGCCGCTCGGGTCCGCGCCGGTCAGCCCGAGCTTCCAGGCGCTGAGGTGGGCGAGCGCGCTGACGACGGCCTCGGGCGGATCGGCCGAGGTGAAGGTGCCGAGGACGGCGATGCCGGTGGTGTCCGTGTTGAACCCGAGGGTGTGCGCGCCCATGACGGCCTTGGTCACCCCGCCGGCCCGGCCCTCGTAGATGTTCCCGCACTTGTCGATGACGAAGTTGTAGCCGATGTCCCGCCAGCCGTTGCTCTTCACGTGGTAGCGGTAGATGCTCCGCATGAGCGAGGGCGCCTGTGCGCAGGTGTAGTTGTTGCCGGTCGCCGTGTGGTGCACGAAGGCGGCCTTCACGGTGTTCGTGTAGAGGAACTGGGACTCGCGGATGCTCTCGTCGGCGCCCCAGCCGCTGCGGGTCACGATGCGCGGCCGGGGCCCCACGAAGGTGTCCGCCCGCCGGCCGGTGGAGGCCGCGAGGTCGGCCTCGGTGTCCGCCTTGCTGAGCGCGGGCAGTTCGGTGGGGCCCTCCGGCGCGAGCGCGGGGGTGTCCCCGGATCCGGCGGCCACCCCGGTGTCCCCTTCCTGCCCGGTGTCCGCCGCGGGACCGTTGCCCTCGTCGGCGCCGGACGTCGTGCGGTCGTCCGCGGACTGCTGCGGACCGGGGTCGGGCCCCGGGTCCACGAGGTCCAGCCGCAGGCCCGCGGGCAGCGGGGCTGCCGTGGGCCGTACGGAGGCGCCGCGCACCCCGGTACGCGCCGGGGCGGCGGGCGCGGCGGGGCGTACGCGGACCTGGACGCCGTCCGAGTTGCCCACCCAGAGCGGTGCGGTGGAGCCGTGCACGCCGGGTGCGTCGGCCTCCGCGGTACCGGTGTCGGCGGCGTGGTCGTCGTTGTGGGTCTCGACGTCCTGCCAGCCGGACCAGGCCGTGGAGCCCACGTGCCGGGTGCGGACCTGGACGGTCCCGTCGAGTTCGGCGTGCCGGTCGTTCCAGACCACACCGAGCAGTGAGAACGGTTTGACGTGCTGCTCGGACAGCTCCGCACCGGCGGTGGCGCCCGCGGACCGGCCGGAGGCGAGCGGGGTGAGCCTCAGCGACCGGGTGGAGCCGGGGACCGCCGTGTCCGGCGTACCGGCGTGCCTGGCGGGGGACGCGGCACCGGCCGGCGCGGCGAACGGGAGGGCGAGCGCGGCGGCGCACGCCACGGCGATCGACGCGGAGAGGACGGAGGCAGACTTATGAGCACGCATAAATACGATGTTGGGCATAGCTGGATAACTCTGTCCATCCGGGAATTGACGGCGCGTCGGGTCACCCGGGTCATCGGCTCCGCGCCGACAGCCGCCCCCGGCGCACTCGGCCACGTACCCTTCGCAGATGACTGCCAGCGACCACACCCCCGCCGACCTGCTGCGATCCGCACTCGCCCGGGAACCGGCCCGCCCTCTTGTCACGTTCTACGACGACGCGACGGGCGAGCGCGTCGAACTTTCCGTGGCGACCTTCGCCAATTGGGTGGCCAAGACGGCGAATCTGCTCCAGGGCGAGCTGTCCGCCGAGCCCGGCGACCGGCTGGCGCTGCTGCTCCCCGCGCACTGGCAGACCGCGGTCTGGCTGCTCGCCTGCTCGTCGGTGGGGGTGCTCGCCGATGTCGGCGGTGAACCCGGCAAGGCCGATCTGGTCGTCAGCGGTCCGGACACCCTGGAGGAGGCGCGTGCCTGCGGCGGCGAGCGCGTCGCGCTGGCGCTGCGTCCGCTCGGTGGCCGCTTCCCGCAGCCCCCGGCCGGCTTCGCGGACTACGCCGTGGAGGTCCCCAGCCAGGGCGACCGCTTCGAGCCGTACGCGCCGGTGGACGCGAACGCACCCGCGCTCGCGGTCGGCGGGACCGAGCTGACGGGCGCCGGGCTGGTGGAGCGGTCCCTCGCCGATGCCGCCGGGGTCGGGCTCGCCCCCGGCGCGCGGATCCTGTCGGGTCGCGGCTACGACACCTGGGCCGGTCTCTCGGACGGGCTCTACGCCCCGCTCGCGGCCGGCGCGTCGGTGGTCCTCTGCCGCAATCTGGACCAGTTGGCGGACGGCGGGCTGGAGAAGCGGATCGAGAGCGAGCGGGTCACGCACTCCGTGCCGCAGTAGTCCGGGCCGCCCGTACGGAAGCCGGGACCGCCCGTCCAGGGGGTCCGGACCGACCGTCCGGGCCACCCGTCCGGCCCACCGCGGGCCGAGTCCTCAGGAACACGCGCGGTCTCCGGTACATGATCAGCAGAGAGCACAACCAAGCGCGCGGTTCAGTCGTCTATCCGTTCGATCGGCGGCCCAGCGCGTCGCCGACTCCGTGAAGGATGGACGCAGACGTGACGGACAGTGCTGGCACGCCCGATGACGAGCCCCAGTCGGACACACCGGACTCGGACCCGGGAGCGACCGCTGCGACCGCACCCCCGCCGCCGGACCGGCCCACACGGCACTGGCTGCGCTGGACCGCGCTCGGCGTCTCGCTCGTGGTGCTCGCCGCCGCGGGCGTGGGCTGGTGGTTCTACAACAAGCTCGACCACAACATCAAGACCGACAACACCGCCACCGCCGAGCTGCGGACGTACGAGAAGGAACGCCCCGCCCCGGTCGCGGCCAACGCGGAGAACATCCTGCTGATCGGCTCCGACTCACGCTCGGGCGACAACAAGAAGTACGGCAGGGACGAGGGGTCGCAGCGCTCCGACACCACGATCCTGCTGCACCTCTCGGCGGACAAGAAGAGTGCGACGGCCGTCTCCATCCCGCGTGACCTGATGTCGGACGTGCCCAGCTGCATCAAGGCGGACAAGACCCGCACGAAGAAGCAATTCGTGCAGTTCAACTGGGCGTTCGAGTTCGGCGGCACGGCCTGCACCGTCCGTACGGTCGAGAAGATGACCGGCATCCGCATCGACCACTACATGGTCATCGACTTCAACGGCTTCAAGGGCATGGTCAACGCGGTCGACGGTGTCGAGGTCTGTCTCAAGAAGCCGGTCGACGACAAGGACGCCCATCTCAAGCTGCCCGCGGGCCGTCAGACGCTCAACGGCGAGCAGGCGCTCGGATATGTGCGCGCCCGGCACTCCATCGGCAACGGCAGCGACACCGAACGCATGGACCGCCAGCAGCAGTTCCTCGGTTCGCTGGTGAAGAAGGTGCAGAGCAACGGCGTCCTGCTGAACCCGACGCGGCTCTACCCGGTCCTCGACGCGGCGACCAAGTCGGTCACCACCGACCCGGGTCTGGACACCCTCAAGGACCTGTACGACCTGACGCGGCGGATGCGGGACATCCCCACCGACAAGGTCCAGTTCCTGACCGTGCCGCGCGAGCCGTACGCCGCCGACCGGAACCGCGACCAGCTCGTCCAGCCGAACGCGGACAACCTCTTCAAGCGGCTGCGCGACGACGCCCCGGTCGTGGTGACCCACGGCAGCAGCGGCGAACCCGCGAGCAGTTCCCGGACGGGGTCGGAATCGGGCAGGAAGGGGTCGGCCACCCCTTCCCCGCAGTCCACTTTCGCGGGTACGAACGCCTCTGTCAGGGCGTGCGGGTAAACAATTTTCAAACCCGGATGCACAGCGCATGTGGATTGCGCGTTATGCCCAGTTGTAAGAAGTGCTGAATGTGTCACGCACGTCGCTGGACGGCGATCCGGGCAGATAGTGTGACGCAACCCGGTGCATCCGGCCAGATGGCCGCGCACTGCTGGATCGAAAGACCGAGCGCCTGGGGGGAGGGCGCATCGCGTGGCACCGACGGAGGACGCAGGCAACCGTGGACGCGCATAGCCGTGGGCGGGCGGGCGATGACGATATCGACCCCGCGGACCAATGGGTACTCAACCCGGACACCGGCAATTACGAACTGCGACTGAATCCCTCCGGAACGCAATCAGGGGGAAATGCGCCGCGGGGATCCGAATCCGGTTCCGGCCGTACCCGGCGCCGGGATTCGCCTCCCGCGCAGGGCTCCCGGCGTTCGTCGCGGCAGCCGTCGGTGCCGCAGCAGTCGCCGCGCCGGGACGTGCCGGCCCAGCGCAGCCGCCGGGCGGGAAGCGCGGGGGGCGACGGGCCGGACGGTCCGCAGCAGTCCGCGGCGGGCCGCCGCAAGCGCAAGCAGCCGAAGGCGCGCAAGAAGAAGGCCCTGATGTGGACGGGCGGCGTGGTGGCCTTCGTCCTCGTCGGTGTGTCCGTCGGCGGGTACGCCCTCTACGAGCACTTCCAGGGCAACCTCAACACCGTTGACGTGGTGGGCGGTTCGACCGGCTCCACCAAGGACAGGGCCGTCAACATATTGCTGATCGGTACGGACAAGCGCACCGGCAAGGGCAACGAGGGCTACGGCGACAAGGGCAGCGTCGGCCACGCCGACACCAACATCCTGTTCCACGTCTCCAAGGACCGGACGAACGCCACCGCGCTCTCCATCCCCCGCGACCTGATCACCGACATCCCGGACTGCGAGACCAAGCAGCCGGACGGCTCGACGAAGGTCATCCCGGGGACGCCGCACGTCCGCTTCAACACCAGCCTCGGCCAGGACGGCCGCGACCCCGGCTGCACCATGAAGACGGTCAAGGAACTCACCGGTCTGAACGTCGACCACTTCATGATGGCCGACTTCAACGCCATCAAGACGCTCAGCACCGCGGTGGGCGGGGTCGAGGTCTGCGTCGGCAGGGACATCGACGACAAGGAATCGCACCTCAAGCTCCCCAAGGGCAAGAGCACGGTGGAGGGCGAGCAGGCACTGGCCTTCGTCCGCACCCGGCACAGCTTCGGCAACCACGGCGACCTGGACCGTATCCAGGTGCAGCAGCAGTTCCTCGCCTCGCTGATCCGCAAGATGACCTCGGGCGACATCCTCACCAGCCCCACCAAGCTGTACACCCTGGCGGACGCGGCGACCAAGGCGCTCACGGTCGACAGCGCGATCGGCAGCATCGACAAGCTCAAGGACCTCGCGATGGACCTGAAGAAGGTCAATCCGAAGAACGTCACCTTCACGACGCTGCCGGTCCTCGACAACCCGGCGGAGAAGGTCCCCGTCACCGTGGTGCTGAACAGCGCCAAGGCCGACCCGGTGTTCTCGATGATGCGCGAGGACGTCTCGCTCACCGAGGTGAAGAAGAAGGCGAAGGCGGCCGAGAGCAAGCAGGCCGCACTCCTCAAGGGCCCCCGGGCCCAGGCGTCCGACGTCCGGGTCAAGGTCCTCAACGGCGGCGCCGTCTCGGGCTCCGCACAGACCACGCTGACCTGGCTGCAGAACACCGAGGGCGTACTGAAGTCGGAGAACGGCGGCAACCACAAGCCCGATCTGGCCAAGACCACCCTCACGTACGCGCCGAACCAGGCAGACCAGGCCCGCAAGCTCGCGGACCTCATGGGCCTGCCCGCATCGGCGCTGAAGCCCGGCACGACGGACTCCGTCGGCCTCACCCCGATGACTCTCGTCCTGGGAGCCGACTTCAAGGCCGCGGGGACACCGATAGCCGCTCCGGCAAAGGCGCCGGAAGACATCCAGCGCGTGGAAGCAGACAAGACCGTGTGTCCCAAGTGACGCCAGTTCTCCGGGGCGTACGGACACGTGAATAGCAGGGGGACCTGGTGGGACAGAGCAGCGTGCGGGGCGAGGGGACGCGGAACTCACGCGCCCGTCAACTCGGCTGGGACGACAGTCTTTACGAGCCGGGGGCTGCCGGCCCGGGTCCTGGCGGCGAGGGTGGCGGACGCCGCAGACAGGGCGGACCGCGCGGACGCGGGCGGCGTGGGAAACGCCGAATACTCCGCTGGGTGGCGGCTGCCGTCTCCCTGGTGATCATCGGCACCGCCGGCGCCGGTTATCTCTACTACCGCCACCTGAACGGCAATCTGAAGAAGGACGCGCTCAACCTCGGCGACCACCAGGCCCCGAAGACGAAGGCCAACGCGGCGGGCCAGACCCCGTTGAACATCCTGTTGATCGGCTCCGACGCGCGGGACTCCAAGGAGAACCAGAAGCTCGGCGGCGCCAAGAACACCTTCGGCGCCCCGCCGCTGGCCGATGTGCAGATGCTGCTGCACGTCTCGGCGGACCGCAGCAACATGTCGGTGGTGAGCCTGCCGCGCGACACCGTGCTGAAGATCCCCAAGTGCACGGCCAAGGACGGCAAGGAATACCCGGCGACGGGCTGGACGCTGGCCAACGAGTCGCTGGGGCGCGGCGGTCCCGGCTGCACCGTCGCCACCTGGGAGTCCCTCACCGGCATCCACATCGACCACTTCATGAAGATCGACTTCTCGGGTGTGGTCTCGATGGCCGACGCGATCGGCGGTGTCCCGGTCTGCGTGGACGCCAACGTCTACTCGCACACCCACGACGGCCACGGCTCCGGGCTGAAGGTGAGGAAGGGCACCACCCCGGTCAAGGGGCAGCAGGCGCTCCAGTGGCTGCGTACGCGCTACGGGTTCTGGCCGGACACCGATGTCGTACGGACCAAGGCCCAGCACATGTACATGAACTCGATGGTCCGCCAGCTGCGCAAGGGCACCAAGCTCACCAATCCCGGCAAGCTGATGGACCTCGCCGAGGCGGCGACCAACGCACTCACCGTGGACGACGCGATCGACACGGGCCTGAAGCTGTACGACCTGGCCGGGGAGCTCAAGAAGGTCCCGACCTCGCGGATCACCATGACCACGATGCCGAACGTCAACTCCGTACGGCCCGGTTTCGAGGAGAAGGTCGACCCCAAGGCGGGCGACGCGGACAAGCTGTTCTCGATGGTCCGTGACGACATCCCGCTGGACGGCAAGGCCTCCAAGAGGAAGAAGCCCGCCGAGAAGGTCTCCGACGATCCGGCGGCTCCCAAGGCGGAGATCGGCATCACCGTGCAGAACGGCACGGCAGGGGACGGCGGGCTGCCCACGAAGGGCCGCGCCGGAGAGATCACCGCGCTGCTCACCGGGCAGGGCTTCACCCGGGCCACTGCTTCCCAGCAGTTGGATCCGCAGGCGAAGACCACCGTGCTCTTCCCCAGCGCCGACCTGGAGGGCGACGCCCAGGCGGTGGCGAAGGCGATGGGAGTGCCGCTGCACTCCGTGAAGAAGTCCACCGACGTCACCGGAGTCACGGTGATCGTGGGCAGCGACTGGCGTACGGGGACGACCTACCCCAAGTCCCAGGCGGACGACGGCAAGACGCCGGAATCGGCGGAGGCGCTCCAGGGTGACGACGAGTCGGCGTGCATGCACGTCGACCCCGCGTACACCTGGTAGCGCGGCCCGGAACGCACTCCGCCCCCGACGGCTCAGGCTGTCGGGGGCGGAGGTGCGTACGGGACCGGGTCAGGCCGCGGCGCGGACCGTCGGGCGGCGGCTGGCGATGACCTTCCGGGCCAGCGAGCGGGGGCTGGTCAGGAAGCCGAAGCCCCAGCACATGTGCATCGTCGCCAGCGCGACGGGGATCTGCGCCCGCGCCTTGAGCGACAGGCCCTTGCCGGCCGGCACCGAGCCCGCCACGATGGCCGCGGCGTAGGCCGCGGGTACGAGGAACGCCCACGGGGTGACGGCGGCGCCGACCACGATGCCCGCCGCGATCGCGCAGACCGCGGTCGGCGGCGCGAGGTAGCGGAGGTTGATCGAACCCTCGTGGTAGCGGGCGACGACATGCCGCCAGCGGCCGTAGTCCTTGTACTGCTTGGCGAGCGCCCGGACCGAGGGGCGCGGCCGGTACTGGACGCGCAGTTCGGGCGAGAACCAGATCAGGCCGCCCGCGTCGCGGATCCGGAAGTTCAGCTCCCAGTCCTGGGCGCGGATGAACTCCTCGTTGTACCCGCCCTGTTGCTCCAGCGCCTCGCGCCGGAAGACCCCCAGGTAGACGGTCTCCGCGGGGGCCGCCTTGCCGCCGGTGTGGAACGCCGCGTTGCCGACGCCGATCTTGGAGGTCATCGCGGCGGCGACCGCGTCCTCCCAGGCGTTCTCGCCCTCGGCGTGCATGATGCCGCCGACGTTCATCGCGCCGGTCTCCTCCAGGAGGCGGACCGCGGTGGCGATGTAGTTCGGCGAGAGCATGCCGTGGCCGTCGACCCGCACCACGACGGGGTGCCGGGAGGCCTTGATCGCGGCGTTGAGTGCCGCGGGGGTACGGCCGGTGGGGTTGGCGACGGTGTGGACCCGCGGGTCCTCCCGTACCAGCTCGGCGGCGATCTCCTCGGTACGGTCCGACGACGGGCCGATGGCGATCACCACCTCCATCTCGCCGTCGTACTCCTGCTCCAGGATGTGGCGGACCGAGTTGCGCAGATGCCGTTCCTCGTTGAGGACCGGCATGATCACAGAAACAGCGGGCGTGGCGTTCATAGACGGGCCACGTTACCGCGAACGGGGGACACCCGGAGCGGCGCCCGGGGCGGCATACCCGGAATGCTGATCACAAAGGCATACGGTGGCCGCTTCCCCGCCCGTCCCCCTCTGAGGTGTTCCGTGTCCCCCGTGCCCCCGCCCCGCCGCCGCAGGCCGCCGCCGAAGCGTCCCCGCTGGGGCATGCGGCTGACCACCACCCTCTCCGTGCTGGTCCTCGGCGCCGGAGGAATCGGCCACGCGCTCCTCAGCGAGCTGGACGGCATCGGCAGGATCGATCCCTTCAAGGACATGAAGAATCGTCCCGCCGCGGGCCGGGGCATGAATGTGCTGCTGGTCGGCACGGACGGCCGGGACAAGATCACGCCGGAGGAGAAGAAGAAGTACCACCTGGGCGGGGCGCCCTGTCACTGCACCGACACGCTGATGATGGTCCACGTCTCGGCGGACCGCTCACGGGTGAGTGTGGTGAGCCTGCCACGGGACAGTTACGCGATGGTTCCCGCCCGCACCGAGGCGGACGGCCGGAAGCGCGACGCCCACCCGATCAAGCTCAACGCGGCCTACGCGGAGGGTGGCCCCGGACTCACCGTACGGACCGTGGAGCAGATGACCGGGGTGAAGGTCGACCACTACCTGGAGGTCGACTTCACCAGCTTCATGAAGACGGTGGACGTGCTCGGCGGGGTCGACGTCTGCACGGTCCGCCCGCTGAAGGACTCGTACAGCGGCCTCGACCTGCCGGTGGGGACGAGCAGGCTCGACGGGGGCGGGGCGCTCCAGTACGTGCGCTCCCGGCACGTCGACGGGGCGTCCGACATCAGCCGGATGCAGCGCCAGCAGCGCTTCATGGCATCCCTGATCGAGAAGGCCACCAGCAGCGGGGTGCTGCTGAACCCGGTCAGGTTCCGCGAGGTGACGTCCACGGTCTTCGACTCGGTCCGCGCGGACAAGGGCTTCGACGCCGACCAGATGCTCAGCCTCGGCCAGGCGATGCGCGGCTTCTCCCCGTCGTCGTCGGAGTTCACGTCCGTGCCCATCGGGCAGATGAACTACCTGGTCAGGGGCATTGGCTCGACCGTGAAGTGGGACGCCCGGAAGGCTGGGAAGCTTTTCCGGGCGCTCCGCGACGACAAGCCGATCGCCCAGCACCGGTCGGCGACGGCGAAGACCAAACAGGTCGATGTGGAACCGAACCAGATCCGGGTCCAGGTGGCCAACGGGACCGCCACCACCGGTCTGGCCGCCCGCGCCGACAAGGGCCTGCACGCCAGCGGCTTCCTGTCGTCGGTCGCGGTCACCGCCCCGGGCCGGGCGGCCCCGCAGAACGTCAAGCACACCTACATCGAGTACGACCCACGCTGGAACCGCTCGGTGCAGTCCGTGGCGGCGGCCCTGCCGGGCGCCGAGCTGCGGAAGGTGAACGGGCTCGGCCCGACGCTGAAGGTGACGCTCGGATCGGACTTCACGTCGGTGACACCGGTGCGGCCGGAGGAACCGGCCGCCGGCCAGTTCGGCGCGGTCACCGGCGACCAGGTGGTCTGCCGGTAGGGCGGCGCGGCGGCGGGTGGACGGACCGGGGCGTCCGTGACAGGGGACAGGGGGGCAGCGTCAGTCGTCGATGCCGTCGGCGATGCGCTGTTCCCTGAGCTCCTTGATCGCGCGGCGCCGGGCGAGCCGGTGCGTACGGCGGATCTGCGCCTCCTGGTAGCGCCGCTTGTCCCGCTCGGTCTCGGGGACCACCGGCGGTACGACGCGGGGTTTGCCGTCCGCGTCCACGGCGGCGAAGACCAGATAGGCGCTGCCGACCTGCTGGGCCGGGGTGGACTCGTTCCACCGCTCGGCGAGCACCCGGACCCCGACCTCCATCGAGGACCGGCCCGTCCAGTTCACCTGGGCCTTCACATGGACCAGGTCACCGACCCGTACCGGCTCCAGGAAGACCATCTCGTCCATGGAGGCGGTGACCGCGGGCCCGCCGGAGTGCCGCCCGGCCACGGCACCGGCCGCGTCGTCCACCAGTTTCATGATCACGCCACCGTGCACCGTGCCGAGGAGATTGGTGTCGGTGCCCGTCATGATGTGGCTCAGGGTGGTACGGGAGGCCGAGGTGGGCTTGCCCGGAATATCAGTCATACGTGCCAGCTTAGGGCTCATTTCCGGTTTTCCCCGCAGCGCCGGGAGGGGCCGCTCACCAGCACATTGCATCAGCTTCGCAACAGCCCTGCCCCGATCCGTCACCCACCCTGTAATACGAACGCGCCGTGACGGCACACTGGTCCACATGGATGACAGGGACCGCTACGGACGCGGCAGCGAGAACGCGCAGCCCGAGGGCGCTCGGGTCATGCGGCACGTGCAGCGTTCGGCACCCGCCCAGCGGCAGTACGGGCAGCAGAGCCAGGGCCGGACGTACGAAGAGGGCTACGACAGCTCGTACGACAGCGGCTACAACACGGGCCAGGTCTACGGCCAGGGCGGTCCCGGGAACCAGCGCGGCCCCGGCGGCCCCGGTCCCGGCGGCCCCCGCACCGGCGCCCGCCCCGGCCGCGCCCCGAACTGGGGGCGCCGGATCAGAGTCGGTGTGCTGGTCCTGGTCGTCGTCGTCCTCGCGACCTCGATCGGTACGTACTTCTGGGCCGACGGCAAGCTGCGCCGCGAGGTCGACCTGTCCAAGGTCATCGACCGCCCCGCCACCGGCAAGGGCACGAACTACCTGATCGTGGGCTCGGACAGCCGCGAAGGGATGTCGGCCGCCGACAAGAAGAAGCTCCACACGGGCTCGGCCGAGGGCAAGCGCACCGACTCCATGATCATCCTGCACGTGGGCGACCACGGGAACACGATGATCTCGCTCCCCCGCGACTCGAACGTCACGGTCCCGTCGTACAAGGGCTCCCAGTCCGGCAAGCTCTACCCGAACACCGGCCGCCAGGAGAAGCTGAACGCCGCGTACGCGGAGGACGGCCCCGAACTGCTGGTGCGCACCATCGAGTACAACACCGGGCTGCACATCGACCACTACGCGGAGATCGGCTTCGACGGTTTCGCGAAGATCGTGGACGCGGTCGGCGGTGTGGACATGAACCTCCCCAAGGGCTTCAAGGACAAGTACTCGGGCGCCGACTTCAAGGCGGGCGAGCAGACCCTCAACGGCCAGCAGGCGCTCGCCTTCGTCCGTACCCGGCACGCCTTCGCGGCGAGCGACCTGGAACGTACGAAGAACCAGCAGAAGTTCCTGGCGGCACTGGCGAGCCAGACGGCCACCCCGACCACGGTCATGAACCCGTTCAAGCTCTACCCGGTGATGGGTGCGGGGCTGGACACGGTGATCGTGGACAAGGACATGAGCCTGTGGAACCTGGCGTCCATGTTCTGGGCCATGAAGGGTGTGTCGGGCGGCGACGGCAAGCAGATGAACATGCCGATCTCGGGCTCCACCGGCGGCAACCTGGTCTGGGACAAGACCAAGGTCAAGGAGCTGGTGCAGCAGCTGAAGGACGACGACACGGTGACGGTCACCGGGAACTAGACGGCGACTGCGAGAAGGCCCGGACGGTTCGCCGTCCGGGCCTTCTCGCTGCGCGGCTCTTTCGCTGTCCGAACCTTTCACTGTCCGGGCTCTTTCGCTGTCCAGCTGTCTTTCGCATCTGAGCCTTCACCGGACCTGACCGGAGAGGAGCTTCGTCACCGGGAGAAGTTGGTCGGTTCGGAGCAACTCGCCTGGTGTGTAGAGCTGTTCGCTCATGGCGAGCGCGTCGGCGGCATCGAGTGCCCCGATCTTCGTCTCGCCACCGATCGAGCGGACCGCGCGCAGCTGCGCCAGTTCGAAGTCATGGCGGTCGAGCAGGTCGGAGCTGTGGGTGGTCACGATGACCTGGCGCCGTTCACTCGCGTCGCGCAGCACGTCCAGTAGGACACATACCGCTGCCGGGTGGAGCGCGCTCTCCGGGGCCTCGATGCCGACCGGGCTGAGCGTCTGCCCCGTGCCGGCGAAGAGAGCGACCAGCACGCCGAGCGCCCGAAGTGTGCCGTCCGACATGGACTGGGCCTGAAAGCGCCACGGGTTCTTCGCCCCGGGTACGTCCTGGACGAATTCCAGCGTCTCCCCATTACCCAGCTCCGAACGGGACACTTCGCGCATCCCGGGAACGATCTGGTGCAGATACGCCTCGACCCTTGCCTTGTCGGCCCGGTCCAGCCGGTGCAGCACGCTGGCGATATTGGCGCCGTCCCGGTGCAGGAACTCCCCGGAGTCGGGTGTCTGCGGCTGCCGCATGACATCAGGCGTCAGGCTGAACACACTGATCCCGGCGAGCCCGTCGAAAACCGGCTGGAACGCGTCGAGCCCCGCCGCGGACACCAGGTAGAGACGCCTGTCGTTCACCGGCGGCATCACCGGCTCGGACTGATCCGCCAGCACCCCTTTCTCGACCCGGAACCGGGCGTCGGCGTACCGCTGCCCCTCGCCGGTCCGCGCGTCGAACCACACCCCGCAGTTCTCGCGGGCGATCCGGAACCCGCCGCCCTTCACCGCGGCGACCTCGAACCCGTATTCCCCCTCGTAACCGGGGCCGCTGAACTCCAGGTCGATGGAGAAGTGCGTCGGATGCCCGGTGGACCGCCGCCGTACTTCCGCGACCCCGCCACGGCTCCGCAGCGCCTGGTCGAGCGAGGTCTGCAGTGACTCGGAAAGCAGCCGCAGCGCGTCGAGGAAATTGCTCTTGCCCGACCCGTTGGGCCCTACCAGGAGAAGCAGCCGCCCCAGCTTGACGTCAGCCTCCGCGATGCTTCGGTACTGCCGGAGCCTGACCCTGGTCAGCGCAAAATGGTTGTCCTGCATGTGCCCAGTCTGGCAGCCGTTTCCGTACGGGAGGTGCGGCACGGGACACTCCGCGCCTACCTGGCGCACGGCCACACCAGCCGTACTCCGCCGCCCGCGAGCCGGGAGAACCACATGACAGCCCGCTCCGGCGAGCGCAGCACCATGCGGGAGCCACCCGAAACGGCAGAGACATCGGCGCTGCCGTCGGGATGGGCCAGGCCCCAGGCGAGGACGTGGGCGTCTAGATCGGCGTCGCCGTCACCTGCGCGGAACTCCTCCACCACGGCGAAGAGGCGTGGGGCTGTGGCTTCGACGAGGTCGCGGACTTCCTGGTCGAAGCCGTCGGGACGGGCGGAGGCGGGTTGCTCCGGGGATACGGTTGCCATGTGAAGTCCTCTGTCCAGGATGCGAGTTGACTCATCGAGTAACCCTAGCCAGGGCCTAGTAGATCTATCAGTAATGCACTGATCCAGCTCCCACTTTCATCCATGTGGGTGACGGGCCGGGACATAAAAGTGACAGCGGGAGGATGTGTATGGCCACGGCAATGCCACCGACATTGCGGCAACGCCGCTTGGGCACCGAGTTGAGAAAGTTGCGCGAACGGGCGGGACTGAGCTCCACCGCCGCCGCTGCTGAGGTCGGCATCCAGCAAGCCCGCATGAGCATGATCGAAGCTGGCAGGTACGCGGTCAGCGCCGACCGCGTCCGCGCACTCGCGTCTGCCTACGCCTGCCCCGATACGACCCTGGTCGAGGCATTGGCAGCGATGACGGGCGGGCGCGGTCGAGGATGGTGGGACGAGTACCGCGAGCTTCTTCCCGCCTCGCTGGTCGAAGTTGCCGAATTCGAGCACTACGCAACCGAGTTGCGAGTGGGTGTAGTCGTGGCGATGGCCGGTCTCGTACAGACCCTTGAGCACGCCCGGGTCGCATTCCAGCAGAGCGTTCCCACGATGCATCCACATGAGATCGAGCACCGGGTGTCATTCCGGGTGAAGCGTCAGGCTGTTCTCCACTCAAGTCCGCCCACCCCGTACACGGCTATCGTCCATGAGGCCGCACTCCGCATGGGTTTCGGCGGGCCGGACATCATGCGCGACCAGCTGAGTCACTTGATCGCGATGAGCGAACGGGGCAACGTGCGGATTCTGGTCGTGCCCTTCGACCGGCCACACTTCCCGGCCTCCGGCCAGCCCATCAGCTATGCAAGCGGGCCGGTCCCGCAGCTGGATACCGTCCTGCTGGACTCCGACCACGGCTGTGAGTTTCTGGACGCGGAGGCGCAGGTGTACCGGTACCGGTCTGTCCTGGACCGCATGGAGACCTGTGCGCTTCCACCGGGCAAGAGCCGTGACTTCATTCGTCAGATCGCAAAGGCCATCTGAAGGGGCGCACATGGACACCTATCGCTGGCAGAAGTCTTCTTTCAGCGGCGAAGCCGCAAACTGCGTCGACGTCGCCATAGCCCCCGACGGCGGCATCGCACTCCGGGAAAGCGACTCCCCCAGCGCGATCCTCACCACGACCCCCGCCTCATTCGGCGCCCTGCTCGCCGCAGTCAGGCACCGGAAGTTCACCCGCAGAATCACGAAGAGCATCTGAGAAGGGATCCCCTGTGCCCGTATACACCTGGCAGAAGTCCTCGTACAGCACCGAGGGCGCGAACTGCGTCAACGTCGCCATAGCCCCCGACGGCGGCATCGCACTCCGGGAAAGCGACTCCCCCAGCGCGATCCTCACCACGACCCCCGCATCACTCGGCGCCCTGCTCGCCACAGTCAAACGCGGCAACACGCCCCGGGCCGACCGCGCCTGAACCAGGCCGTCAGCCCTGCGGCGTCCAGCCGGTCTCGGTCACCCACTGCTCGGCGATCCCCACGACCAGGTCCACCACCGGATCCTTCACATCGGCGTACGTCCCCACGTCGGGCACCGCGTCGGCGAGGGTCCGCTTGAAGGCCGCGTACGCGGGCACCGCCTCCGGGTGGGCCCGGAACCAGTCGCGGAAGAGCAGCGCGAGCCGCTCGTTGGGTGAACCGGCCACCCGTACATGGAGGTTGACGTCCTCGCCCGTCTCCGAGCGCAGCCACCACAGCCGCTTGCCCCAGCGGGCGGGGTCGTCGTCGGACCCGGCCGGTACGTGGTCGCGTTCGTACGGAGAGCGCTGGAACCCACGGGCCGCCAGCGGCCCCGCGAACGCGTCGGCCGCTGCTGCCAGGTCCTCGACGCTCGCCTGGAGGTCGTAGACCGGCTTGGCCGCCATGCCGGGGATCGCGGTGGAGCCGATGTGCTCGATCCGCAGTGCCAGTGGGGCGAGCGCCGCGCACAGCTCGTCGGCGATGGCGCGACCGCGCGACTGCCAGGCGGGGTCCGGGGGAAGCACGACCGGGCGGGTGGACGTGGTGGTGGTGTCGTTGGCCATTCGACCGAGTCTAGGACGTGGCGGGAATCCCGTTCCCGCCCCGCGTGGGACGTCACGGGGCCTGGCAGGGAATGAGCGCGGGGTCGATCGTCCAGTGGCGGGTACGGAAGATCCGGCCCGCGAACGGCACGTCCTTCTCCCCCACGGCCGTGAAGCCGAGGGTTCGGCAGATGCCGTTCGACGCGGCGTTCGTGACCGAGGGAAACGCGTGCACGAGCCCCCAACGGCCGTCGTCCCGAGCCCGTTCGAGTACGGCGCGGACGGCACGCTTGCCGAGCCCCTGCCCCTGGAACTCGGGCAGCACCATCCACCCGATCTCGGAGATCAGCTCCCCGTCCGCGGTGTGGGTGTACAGGGTCACGATGCCTGCCGCCTCGCCGGATCCGACTCCAGCCCCGTCCCCGTCTTCGCGCCGGTCGGGGACGATCATCTTGATCCAGTCGGTGCCGGCCTCCGCGCTCCGGACGTCGCGCCGGACCTTGTCGGCCATGCCCTCACGGGGCAGCGGGCCGCCCAGTTCGGCCATCATGACCGGGTCGCACCGCATCCGTACGTACGCATCCACATCGCTGATCCGCACATCCCGCAACCGCATCCGACCGCCCCTCACTCCTCGCTCGCCGACTGCGTGGTGATCGTCCCCCACTCGTCCATCGTGGGGCGGATCTTCATCGGCTCCTGGATGTCCGTGTCCGACCGGCGCGGGGGCTCGGGGCCGTCCGGGCCGATGCGCATCATCCGTTCGACCCGGACGATCTCGAAGCAACGCCCGCGCACCCGCAGCTCGTTCGCCCGGCGTTGTTGCTTGAACCGTTCGGCCGCCTTCGCGTACACCGCGACGTCCTTCTCCTCGATCCGGTGATACATCGGCAGGAACTCCGTCAGGTAGTGGACGAGCGCCCGCCGGGCCTCCTGCGGGGTGCCGTGGTAGCCGCCGCCCACCATGGACCAGGAGAGCTCCTTGTGCTCCATCACCCGGAAGACCGGGGGCAGCAGCACCACACCCGGATGTGTCGTCAACGCGCGGCGGGAATCGGCGAGTACGTCCGGCGGGAACCGTTCGGAGGTGTACGAGACCGGCAGCAGGCCGACCCGGTCCAGGCCCTCCGTCAGCCCGACGGCCGCCGCGTGGTCGATCACGACGCCCTCGGTGTGCGCCGGCGACCGGCCGCCGTCCTGGCTGTCGTCCCAGCCGTCCAGGTCGATATCCGTGGGCCGCGGGGGCTCCAGTTGGTGCTCGCCGATCCTGGCGAACTCGTCGGCGCGCACGATGCGGTAGCGCGTACCGGCGGCGGTCAGGCTGTCCACCGGCTCGGTCTCCAGCCGGGCCACCCCGGCCAGCAGGGCGCGACGCTCCAGGTGGTCCTCGGCCTCGTCCCTCGCCTTGAGCCAGAGGTACGAGTTGAGATCGTCCCGCGCGTCCTGCGGGTACCCGGTGTCCATGCCGCCGAGCAGGCGCCACCGGGGCCGCTCGCCAGGCCGCTGCTCGGCGTAGCCGAAGAGCGGGCCGCGGACGACGATCTTCCCGTACTTCCTGGTGGCAGCGAAGGCATCGACCTCGGTGACCCGGGCCACCGGATCCTCGCGGTGCTCCACGTTGATGACGAGGTGGTCCGGCGGCCTCTGCTTCTGCTCATCCATCGTTCCACTGTGCCGAACCGGAACCGGCAAGTGGGCGGAAATACAGAAGAAAGGTGATTCGGTGACGCGGTCCTGCGGGCAGCGGCCCGAGACCACTGGCCGGGTGTCCCCCCTGCGCGGCGGCTGACCGGCCAGTTTCCCTGTTCTCCGGCTTCACCGCTGCGGCCGTCGCGGGCCGGTGCTTCAATAAGTCGACTGTGCCAGCGAGTTGACGACATCGGAGGCGTAATCGCAGGTGAAGCCGTCACAGGAGAGCCGAGTCCGGAAGTATCTGACGTCCGAGGGAATCGAGGGAGAGGAAGTGCTGGCCGTCGCGCTGGCTTACCCCGCGGGGCGGGTGGCGCGGGTCGTGTCCGGGATGAAGGGGGAGGTGCTCGGGGCAGCGGGGGGCGGCGGTGCCGGGGCGCTCGCGGGCAAGAAGATCGCACGGGACAGGAGCAAGCGCGCTACGGACGCCGCCACGGACCGGTCCGCCGGGGCCGACTTCCCGGTGAACGAACGCAACGTCCTGGCCCTGACGACCGGCCGGGTGCTCATCTTCTCGCTCGGCGGGTTCATCACGCCGCAGCCGAGGAAACTGCTCTGGGACATAGAGCTCGACGACGTGGACGGGGTTTCCAAGCCCGTACTGACCACGGGCATGGCGAAGGCTCTGCGTGTGGACATCAGCGTTGCCGACGGCCGGGTCGCCCGGCTGGAATTCCCCCGTGCGGCAGTGCAGGCGGGCGAGGATCTGGTCCGTCAACTGCGGGGGCTGGTACGCAAGCGCTCCGCCTGACAGGGACTCCCCACGTCGACCGAACGGGCGGACAGAGAGGCGCCCGGCTGCGGTCACATCTGCTGATAAAGATTGACGATGCGCCGGACTCCGGCTGAGCATGCTGCCCACTGGCAGACGAGCGCCCCCGTCGTGACTGACGGGGGCGTTCCTTGACCGCCGGCCACCAAGGATGGCTACGGCCCGGCGAGAACCGCTCTACGGCAGGTTCCGCGCCATCACGATCCGCTGGACCTGGTTCGTGCCCTCGTAGATCTGGGTGATCTTCGCGTCCCGCATCATCCGCTCCACCGGATAGTCCCGCGTGTACCCGTACCCGCCCAGCAGTTGGACCGCGTCCGTCGTGATCTCCATCGCCGCGTCCGAGGCGAAGCACTTCGCCGCGGCGCCGAAGAAGGTCAGGTCGCCGTCCAGGCGCTCGGACTTGGCCGCTGCCGCGTAGGTGAGCTGGCGGGCCGCTTCGAGCTTCATGGCCATGTCCGCGAGCATGAACTGGATGCCCTGGAAGTCACCGATCGGCTTGCCGAACTGCTTGCGCTCCTGGACGTAGCCCTTGGCGTAGTCGAGGGCGCCCTGGGCGATCCCGAGAGCCTGGGCCGCGATCGTGATGCGGGTGTGGTCCAGGGTCTTCATCGCCGTGGCGAAGCCGGTGCCCTCCTCGCCGATCATGCGGTCGGCGGGGATACGGACGTTGTCGAGGTAGACCTCGCGCGTCGGGGACCCCTTGATGCCGAGCTTCTTCTCGGGGGCGCCGAAGGAGACGCCCTCGTCCGACTTCTCGACGACGAACGCGCTGATGCCCTTGGAGCGCTTCGTGGGGTCGGTGACGGCCATGACCGTGTAGTACTCGGAGACGCCCGCGTTGGTGATCCAGCGCTTCACGCCGTTGAGGACCCAGAAGTCGCCGTCGCGGACGGCCCTGGTCTTCATGCCCGCCGCGTCGGAGCCCGCGTCCGGCTCGCTGAGGCAGTACGAGAACATGCCCTCGCCCTGCGCGAGCTTGGTCAGGTACTTCCGCTTGAGGTCCTCGGAGCCCGAGAGCATCACGGGGAGCGAGCCCAGCTTGTTCACGGCCGGGATGAGGGAGGAGGACGCGCAGACGCGGGCCACCTCCTCGATGACGACGACCGTGGCGAGCGCGTCGGCGCCCGCGCCGCCGTACTCCTCCGGTACGTGCACCGCGTGCAGGTCGGCGGCGCTCAGCGCGTCCAGCGCCTCCTGCGGGAAGCGCGCCTCCTCGTCGACCGCAGCCGCGAAGGGCGCGATCTTCGCCTCGGCCAGGGAGCGGACCGAGTCGCGGAGCATGTCGTGCTCTTCGGCCGGGCGGTACAGGTCGAATTCGGGCGAACCTGCCAAGGTCACTCACTCCCCAGATGCTAACTACCGTTAAGTAACCCGATTTTAGGGGCTGGCCGCCCCCAGGGATACGTGAGCTTGGCGACAGGGGGAAAGCCCGCCATCGGACAGCCCGACTATGCTCGGGCGCGCACCCGATCCCGTACGCCCCCTGGAGCATCTTCATGGCCCTGAAAATCACCGTGATCGGTACCGGATACCTCGGTGCCACGCACGCCGCGGCCATGGCTGAGCTGGGGTTCGAGGTGCTCGGGCTGGATGTGGTGCCCGAGAAGATCGAGATGCTGTCGCAGGGGCGGGTCCCCATGTACGAGCCCGGTCTCGAGGAACTGCTGCGGCGGCACGTCGCGGGGATCGAGGGATCGACCGGCCGGCTGCGGTTCACCACCTCGCCGGAAGAGGCCGGAAAGTTCGGCGATGTGCACTTCGTGTGCGTCAACACTCCGCAGAAGCACGGGGAGTACGCGTGCGACATGTCGTACGTCGACACCGCGTTCGCCCAGCTCGCACCGCATCTGAACCGGGCCGCGCTGGTCGTCGGGAAGTCGACCGTGCCGGTCGGCAGCGCGGCCAGGCTGGTGGGGCTGCTCCAGGAGCTGGCTCCGGCCGGGGCCGCGGTGGAGCTGGCGTGGAACCCGGAGTTCCTGCGCGAGGGCTTCGCCGTCCAGGACACCCTGCACCCCGACCGGATCGTCGTCGGCGTGGAGAGCGAGCGGGCCGAGAAGCTGCTGCGTGAGGTGTACGCGGGACCGGTGGGCGAGGGTTCGCCGTTCGTGGTGACCGACTTCCCCACCGCCGAGCTGGTGAAGACCGCGGCGAACTCCTTCCTCGCCACGAAGATCTCCTTCATCAACGCGATGGCCGAGGTCTGCGAGGCCGCCGACGGCGACGTCGCGAAGCTCGCGGAAGCGCTCGGGCACGACGAGCGGATCGGGAAGAAGTTCCTGCGGGCCGGGATCGGGTTCGGCGGCGGGTGCCTGCCCAAGGACATCCGGGCCTTCATGGCCCGCGCCGGCGAGCTGGGCGCCGATCAGGCGCTGACCTTCCTGCGCGAGGTCGACTCGATCAACATGCGGCGCCGCGGGCACATGGTGGAGCTGGCCCGTGAGGCCGTGGGCGGCGGTTCGTTCCTGGGCAAGCGGGTCGCGGTGCTCGGCGCGACCTTCAAGCCGGACTCGGACGACGTACGGGATTCGCCCGCGCTCAATGTCGCCGGGCAGATCCATCTCCAGGGCGGCCAGGTCACGGTCTACGACCCCAAGGGCATGGAGAACGCGCGGCGGCTCTTCCCGACGCTCGGTTACGCGGAGACCGCGCTGGACGCGGTGCGGGGTGCGGATGTCGTCCTGCACCTGACGGAGTGGCGCGAGTTCCGCGAGCTGGACCCGGCGGAGCTGGGGGCGGTGGCCTCGGAGCGGATACTGCTGGACGGGCGCAACGCGCTGGACCCGGTGGCGTGGCGGGAGGCCGGGTGGGTCTACCGGGCGATGGGACGGCCCCGGGCGTAGTCCCCGGGTACGCATTCCTGGTGCGGGCCCGGCGCCGGCCCCTCAGGTGCCGGGCGGATCCGATGCCGTGCGGCCCGCTTTCCGGGCCCGGTACGCGCGCATCTTCGCCCGGCTGCCGCACGCCGCCATCGTGCACCAGCGACCGCGGCCCGCCGGGCTGCGGTCGTAGTACGCCCACTGGCAGTCCTCCGCCTCACAGGCCTTGAGGCGCTGCCAGGTGCCCTCGGTGACCGCTGTCGCGACGGCCGCCGCGACACGGGAGGTGAGCGCGGACGGGTCCTTCGGGGCCAGCGCGGCCACGCCCTCCTTGTCGACCGTGACCACCAGCGGGGCGTCCGACAGCAGCCGGGCCAGGGTCTCCCGCTGCGCTGTCGGCATGTCCTGGCCCGCGTGCGCCCGGCAGGCCGCGCGCAGCGCCTCGCGCAGCTCGGCCGCTTCGGCCAGTGCGCCGCCGCCGAGTGAGAACTCCTCGGCCAGCCGGTCGTCGCCGGTGTCGAGGCTCACCGTGTTCACCAGCGCCTCCACGAGCGCGAGCCCGCCCGGGGCGGTTGCCCTCTCATTCACCCTTGCGACGTTACCTTCCATGCGGCAGCATGAGGTAACGGTTACCGGATGAGCCCTGCAAGCGGTAACCAGCGGCCTCGAACTAGGGAGAACCCATGACCGTAGCCAAGCTGCGCAGTGTCGTCCTGGACTGTCCGGACGTGCACGCGCTCGCCGCGTTCTACGCCGCCGTCATCGGTGGCACGCCCGTGGCCGAGGACGGCGAAGAGGTGCGGTGGGTGGTCCTCGAAGGGCACGAGGGCACGCGTCTCGCGTTCCAGGAGGCGCCCGGATTCGTACCCCCGTCGTGGCCGTCCGCCGACGGCTCTCAACAGTTCCATCTGGACTTCTCCGTCACCGACATCGACGCGGCGGAGGAACAGGTCCTGGCACTGGGCGCGAAGCTGCTGGACGCGCCGGACGCGACGGACCCGTCGTGCAACTGGCGGGTGTACGCGGACCCGGCGGGGCACCCGTTCTGCCTCTGCTTCGACTGAGCCCGCGCACCGTACGGGGTCACGTCGCGGCCAGCGCCTCCGTCGGGGTCAGCCGGGCGGCGCGGACCGAGGGGTAGACGCCCGCCGCCATCCCGATCAGCACCGCGCCCACCGTGCCGCCGACGAGCGCGGTGGGCGGGACGACCGCGGGCCAGCCCTGGTACAGGGCGTAGGCGAGCGTCGCCAGCACGCCGATGAGGGTGCCCGCGATGCCGCCGAGCACCGACAGCGCGACCGACTCCGTCAGGAACTGCACGCGGATCTGCCCGCGGCCCGCGCCGAGTGCCCGGCGCAGGCCGATCTCCCTGCGGCGTTCCAGGACCGAGATGTACATGGTGTTGGCGACCCCGATCCCGCCGACCAGCAGGGCGACCCCCGCGAGGCCCAGGAAGAGCGCGGAGAACGTCGTCTCGGTGGCGCGTTTCGCCGTCAGCGCGTCCGAGGGGCGGCTGACCCTGACCATGCCGGGCAGTTCGGGGTACAGGGACGCGGGCAGCACCGCGGCGACGTCCTCGACGGCGTCCTCGCGGGCCTTCACGTAGATCACCGTGGGGTGGCCGTCGAAGCCCAGCTCGGTACGGGCCGCCTGCCATCCGACGAGTACGGAGCGGTCGAGATCGGGCGCGAGCGGCAGCTCGTCGAGGACGCCGATGACCGTGAACCACCGGTCGTCGATGACGATCTGCGGTGCCTCCGCGCCCGGTACCAGCCGGGGGATGCCGAGGCGGGACGCCGCCCGGTAGCCGAGTACGACGGTGGGGAACCGCTCGGTCGACGCGTTCAGGAACCGGCCGGAACGGATCTTCCCGTTGACCGCGGGCAGCAGGTCGGACTTGGCGGCCAGCACGGTCAGTCCCGAGCCGTCCTGCGGATCCGTACGGTCCGAACGCCGCACGAGCGCATGGGTGTTGGCGACGCTGCTGGCCACGGTGACCGGACCGATGCGGGCGGCCGACTCGTCCGCGTTCTCGGGCAGCAGCACCGGCGGGCTCTGGTTCGGCTGCGGTTCGGCGCGCAGTGTGTTGGTGCCCAGCGCGGACAGTTGGGCGTTCAGGTCCCGCTGGCTGGAGGCCGGGATGCCCGTCACCAGGATCAGGGTGGCGATGCCGATGGAGATGCCGAGCGCGGAGAGCGCCGCGCGCATGCGGCGGGTACGGATCCCGAGCAGCCCGAGCCGCAGCACGTCGGAGGGCGCCAGCCGCACCGGCTTCGTACGGTCGGAGCCGGGCGCGGAATCGGGTGCAGGATCGGAATCAAAGGCGGGCGCGGCGGATGTCATACGTACCCTCCGGAACCGGTGTCGGCCGTGACGCGGCCGTCGCGGATCTCGACGCGGCGCGGCAGCCGGGCGGCGATGTCCCGGTCGTGGGTGATGACGGCGATGGTGGTGCCCTCACTGTTCAGCTGGATCAGAAGGTCGAGTACGGCCCGGCCGTTGGCGGTGTCCAGGGCGCCGGTCGGTTCGTCGGCGAGGACCAGTGCGGGCTCGTTGACCAGCGCCCTGGCGATGGCGACGCGCTGGCGCTCGCCGCCGGAGAGCTGGTGCGGGAGGTGCCGCACCCGGGAGGCGAGGCCCACCCGGGCCAGCGCCGCACGGGCCAGTGGCTGCCGCTTGCGGCGCGGCACCCCGGCGTACAGCAGGCCGGTGGCGACGTTCTCCTCGGCGCTGAGCCCGTCGGTGAGGTGGCACTGCTGGAACACGAAGCCGAGCCAGCGCCCGCGCAGCGCCGAGAGCCGCCGGTCGGACAGCTCCGCCGCGTCCACGCCGCCGAACTCCACCGAGCCGCTGGTCGGGAGGTCGAGCGTGCCCATGATGTTGAGCAGGGTGGACTTGCCGGAGCCCGACGGGCCCACGATGGCGAGCAGTTCGCCCCGGCCGACGGAGAGCGAGACGTCGTCCAGTGCGGTGACTCCGCCGGGGTACGCCTTGCTCGCCCGGTGGACGGCCAGCACCGGCGGCGGGCCCGCGGGGCCCGTAGCCGTGGCACCGGAAGCACCGGCCGCCGGGTCGGCCGCGGTCCTGGGGGCACCGGCCGCCGGGCCGGCCGCGGGGGGCGCCGTCATGAGGTGGTCACCACCCGGTCGCCCTCGCTGATGCCCGGCCCGGAGATCTCGACCATGCCCTTCGCGAAGAGCCCGGTCTGCACGGCCCGCAGCTTCCCCTCGGGGCTCTGGAGCGCGTAGCCGCCCTCGCTCAGCGCGAGCAGCGATCCGACCGGCACCACCAGGACGTGCTTCCTGGTCCCGGTGGTGAACTGCACCTGTACGGAGGCGGAGTCCAGCTTCTTCACGGTGCCGGGGTCCGTCGGCACGATGGTGATCCCGAGCGTCGGCGGGGCCTGCTCGCCCGACCCGTCGTCGTCCGCGCCGCCCTGCACGGTCTGTCCCACCGCGGTGACCTTGCCGGGGACCGTCTTGGTGCTGGGCAGGGTGATGGTCACCCGGTCGCCCTTGCGGACCGGTTCGGCGTCCGCCGCGTCCATCTTCACCGAGACGACCTTGGCGACCGGGGTGACGGTCAGCAGTTCGCCGGCCGCCGCCTCGTCGCCGAGCTGCGCCTTGACCGCGCTGACCCGTACCTCCCCCGGCAGTACGGCGACCTGCCCGATCCCCAGGGTTCCGGTGGCCTGCTGCCCGGTGTCGCGCTGCCACCGCTTGAGGGCGGCGGCGAGGGCGGGGGTGAGTTCGGCGCCGTCCGCGTGCTGCCGCACCGGGCCCGTGTCGTACCCGAGCGCCTGGAGGTTCTCCGCGAGCACCGTGACGTCACGGCCGGTGACGCCCGGCTTCGCCAGCTCGCGGAAGACCGGGGTGTCCCCGAAGAAGACCATGACCGGCCGGTCGTCCACCCAGTACAGCGGCTTGCCACGGGCCACCGTCGTACCCGGCTCCGGCAGGCGGGTGACAAGCCCCTTGCCCGCTCCTTTGACCGGGGAGCCACCACCGAAGCCCAGCGTCCCGGTCACCGAGCGGCTGTCCGACAGGTCCGTCCGTACGATCGCGACCGTGCGGGCGGACGGGGCCGCCGCGGGCTTCGGGTCCGAGGCGTGGCCGTGCGCGGAGAGCGCCATCGCTCCGGCCCCGGCGCCCGCGACGAGGACGGCCACCGCCGCGGTGAGGGCGATGCGCCGGCCCGTACGGCGGCGGGGCGCGTGGGCGGCGGCGTTATCCCTTGCCACCGAAGGCCTCCGTCATGCAGTCGCGGTCGGCCTTGGTCTGCTCGGCGTCCGAGAGGGTCTCGCCGCTGCTGTCGTCGTACCGCCAGGACAGACCGTCGGGGCTGACGCTGGTGTCGGGCACCATGTGGATCCTCATGCCGCGCTTCTGGAGGCACTTCACATACGCGCGGTAGTCGTCGGCGAAGTGCGCGTTGGTCTCCGGCCTCGTCTCCGGCGGCCGGAGCGGCAGCTTGATCTCGCAGGCGTCGTAGGCCGCTTGATGCGCCTTCGTGGGGTCAGGATTCTGGAGCGGCGCCGCCTGCTTGGCGCCCGCGAGAGCCGCGCGCTTGGTGTTCATCGGGACACCGTGGGCCTGGAGACAGGCGTTGTAGGTGTCATCGAGGCGCTGCGCCTCCTCGGGCGAGGTGTCGAGGCGCAGTTGGGGGCGGCCCGCGGTGCTGTCCTTCGGCGTGGTGTTGCCCTTGCCGTGCGCGGCGGAGCCGGACGTCGATGCGCCGTCGGCCAGCGAGTCGACGCCCTTCTCGCTCTTCTCCCCCTTCACCTCGCTGATGCCGCTGCTGCATGCGCTGAGCGCGCCCAGGGAGATCAGGGCGGCGGCGCAGAGGGCTGCGGCACGGGCCACCGGGGTACTGCGGACTGTCTGGTTCGGCATGGCCCCGACGATTTCCTGAAGATGTCAGAAAGCTGTCAGGAAGCCGTGGCGCGGTGATGGTCCCGGGGCTCGCGGGCGCCCGTACCCGGACGGACGTTCCTAGACTCACCGTCATGTGTGCGCATGTGGTGGTGGCCGAGGACGACGAGAAGCAGGCCGAGCTGGTCCGTCGCTATCTGGAGCGCGAGGGGCACCGTGTGGTGGTCGTGCACGACGGACGGGCGGCGCTGGAGGCGGTCCGCGGGGTCACGCCCGACCTGCTCGTGCTGGACGTGATGATGCCGAGGACCGACGGTCTGGACGTGTGCCGGATCCTGCGCGCCGAGCCGGAGTTCGCCGCGCTCCCGGTCCTGATGCTGACCGCCAGGTCGACCGAGGACGATCTGCTGCTCGGCCTGGATCTGGGCGCCGACGACTACATGTCCAAACCGTTCAGCCCGCGCGAACTGATGGCCCGGATCCGTTCGTTGCTGCGGCGCGGCGGTCACGGGCAGCGGGCCGCCGCCGATCCCGTACTGACGGTCGGCGCGCTCACCGTGGATCCGGGCCGCCACGAGGTGTGGGCGCACGGGCGGCGGATCGACTGCACCCCGGGCGAGTTCCGGCTGCTCGAAGTGCTGGCCTCGCGACCCGGCCAGGTCTTCACCCGCGCGCAGATCCTCGATCATCTGCACGGCTTCGACCGGTACATCACCTCGCGGACCGTGGATGTGCACATCATGAATCTGCGCCGGAAGATCGAGCGCGATCCGCGCAGGGCCGACTGTCTGGTGACGGTGTACGGGGTCGGCTACAAGCTCGCTGACAGCGGCCCGCGGGCGCCTCAGGAATCGCAGGAGCCTCAGAAACCTCAGGAGCCTCAGAAACCGCAGGAGCCTCAGGAGCCGCACCGTGCCCGGTGAGGTGCCGCTGCGGCGCAGTCTGCTGCTGCGGCTGCTCGCCGTGTCCGCGCTGGTCGGCGTCTGCTCGGTGGCGGCGACCGCCTGGCTGGTGATCCGCACCACCGCCGTCGCGATCCAGCAGGAGCAGGGCCAGGCGCTCGCCGACGACGCCCGGGTCTACGACGCGCTGCTCGGGTACGCGGCGAGCCACCCCGACTGGGACTCGGTGGCCGGTACGGTCGCCTCGCTGGCCCGGCTGACCGGCCACCGCATCGTGCTGACCACCCGGGACCATGCTCCGGTCGGCGACTCCGCCCCCGATCCCGGCCGCCCGTACGAGCCACCCGCCAAGCCCACGGCGGTCATCGACCCACTGGCGGTCGACCCGGAGCTGCTGCCCGGCTCGGCCCCCGACCGCATCGATCCACGGGCCGTGGGGCCCTTCCGGCTCCCGCCGGGGGAACGGGCCCGGCTGCGTACCGCCGCCGAGCGTTCCGCGGCCTGTCTGCGCACCACGCTGCACATCGACGCGCAGGTCGTCGAGGGGCCGAGCGGGCGCCCACGTACGGACTCCGCGAACGGCCCGCTCACGCCCGGTGTCCGGTGCGCCGCCGAGGAGTTGGCCGGGCCCACCCCCACCGAGGCCGAGGCGCTCGCCGCGCTCAACAGGCTGGTCGACACCTGCCTCGCGCGCGGCCGGGCGCCGGGGGTGCGGCTCGCGCTGGACGGCAGCTGGACGCCGCGCGACCCGCGCGCGACGACCGATCCCTCGCTCGTCACCTCGTGCGTCGACCGGAGCCGCACCGAACAGCTCACCCCCTATGTCGCCCCCGCCGCCCTGCTGTACGTCAGCAGTCCGGGCCGCAGCGCGACGACCTTCTTCGACCTGTCGGCGGGCAACCGGGCCCGGATCGCCGGGGGCGCCGCGCTGGTCCTGCTGGTGACCTTCGCGGTCACCACCCTGGCCGGGGTACGGCTGGTCAGGCCGTTGCGGGCGCTGACGGACGCGGCGCAGCGGATGGAGCGCGGGGACGCCTCGGCCCGGGTACGGGTGACCGGCGGCGACGAGATCGGACGGCTCGCGCTGGCCTTCAACTCCATGTCCCGGCGGCGTGAGCAGCTGGAGGCGGCCCGCACGGCGATGGTCAGCGATGTCGCCCACGAGCTGCGGACTCCGCTGAGCAACATCCGCGGCTGGCTGGAGGCCGCGCAGGACGAGGTGGTCCCGCACGACGACGTGCTGCTCGCCTCGCTCCACGAGGAGGCGCTGCTGCTCCAGCACCTCATCGACGATCTGCGGGACCTGTCGGCGGCGGACGCGGGCGAGTTGCGGATCCGTACGGAACGGACCGAGGTGGCCGAACTGCTGGCCCAGACGGCCGCCGCCCACCGGGGCGGGGCGGACGGCGCCGGGGTGTCGCTCGTGGTGTCGGCGCCCGACGGCCTGGAGCTGGAGGCCGACCCCGTACGGCTGCGCCAGGCGGTCGGCAACCTGCTCACCAACGCCGTCCGGCACACCCCGCCCGGCGGCTCGGTCACCCTCCGGTCCCGGCGGGAGGGCGACGTGGTGCTCATCGAGGTGGCCGACACGGGTACCGGTATCGGGCCCGGTGAACTGCCGCAGGTCTTCGACCGGTTCTGGCGGGCGGAGAAGTCACGCAGCCGTCGGACGGGCGGAAGCGGTCTGGGGCTGTCGATCGTACGGAAGCTCGCCGAGGCGCACGGCGGGTCGGTCACCGCGGAGAGCACGGTGGGGGCCGGGTCGGTGTTCACGCTGCGGTTCCCGGCGGACGCGGGGGTGCCGACCGGCCGACCCCGACCGCCGACCGGGGGTGACCCGGCCGGCGGTTGAGGGCTGAGGGCTGAGGGGCCGTGGACCGTACGGTCAGCCGTCCAGCTCGGTCAGCGTCGCGTTCGACGGGGCGCGCCTCGACTGCAGGTCGCGGGCCACGTCCTCGGCCGCCCGCAGCACCCGTACCGCGTTCTGCCAGGTCAGCTTCGCCAGGTCCGTCTTCGACCAGCCGCGCCCGATCAGCTCACCGATCAGGTTCGGGTAGCCCGCCACGTCCTCCAGGCCCGCCGGGGTGAAGGCCGTGCCGTCGTAGTCGCCGCCGATGCCGATGTGGTCGACGCCCGCGACCTCACGCATGTGGTCGAGGTGGTCGGCGACCGTCGAGGGGGTGGCCACCGGGCGGGGGTGCGCCTCCTCGAAGGCGCGCTGGACCTTCATGCCCGCGGGCGTGGTGTTCAGGTGGTGCAGACCGTGGGTGCGCATGTTCTCGTCCGCGCGGGCGGTCCACTCGACCGCCTCCGGGAGGATGAACTTCGGTACGAAGGTGGCCATCGCGATGCCGCCGTTGGCCGGGAGCTGCGCCAGCACGTCGTCCGGGATGTTGCGGGGGTGGTCGCAGACCGCGCGGGCCGAGGAGTGCGAGAAGATCACCGGCGCGGTGGAGGTCGCCAGCGCGTCGCGCATCGTCGAGGCCGCCACGTGCGAGAGGTCCACCAGCATGCCGGTGCGGTTCATCTCGCGTACGACCTCGTGGCCGAAGGCGGTCAGCCCGTGGGCCTTCACGACATCGGTCGCCGAGTCGGCCCAGGCGATGTTGTCGTTGTGGGTCAGCGTCATGTACCGCACGCCCAGGGCGTGCAGGGCGCGCAGCGTGCCCAGCGAGTTGTTGATGGAGTGGCCGCCCTCGGCGCCCATCAGCGAGGCGATGCGGCCCTGGCTCCTGGCCGACTCCATGGCGTCGGCGGTCAGCGCGCGGACCAGGTCGCCGGGGTAGCGGTCGAGCAACTGGGCGACCACGTCGATCTGTTCCAGCGTCGCGCTGACCGCTTCGTCGCCCGTCAGGTCTGTACGGACGTAGACCGACCAGAACTGCGCGCCGACGCCGCCCTTGCGCAGCCGGTGCAGGTCGGTGTGGAGGTGGCCCGTCTGGTCGCGGGCGATGTCCATCCGGTCGAGGTCGTAGCGGACGTTCTCGCGCAGCGCCCACGGCAGGTCGTTGTGACCGTCGACGACCGGGTACTCGGCGAGCAGATCAAGCGCTTCGGTGAGGTGATTGCCCATCAGGAGCCTCTCGTCTCTACTTTTCCGGATCCGAACGTTCTACTTCCCGAATCCGAAGGAGCCCGCGCCCTGGACCTTGGCCCGCAGCCGCTTGCCCTTCTCGGTCGCCTGGTCGTTCAGTTCCTGCTGGAACTCCTGCATCTTCACGAGGAGTTGGGGGTCGGACGCGGCCAGGATGCGGACCGCGAGCAGCCCGGCGTTGCGGGCGCCGCCCACCGAGACCGTCGCGACCGGGACACCGGCCGGCATCTGGACGATGGAGAGCAGGGAGTCCATGCCGTCGAGGTACTTCAGCGGTACGGGAACGCCGATCACCGGCAGCGGGGTGACCGAGGCGAGCATGCCCGGCAGATGGGCCGCGCCCCCGGCGCCCGCGACGACCGCCTTGAGGCCCCGCCCGGCCGCCTGCTCGCCGTACGTGATCATCTCGCGGGGCATCCGGTGCGCCGACACGACGTCGACCTCGTACGGAACGCCGAACTCCTCCAGGACGGTGGCCGCCGCCTCCATGACCGGCCAGTCGGAGTCCGAACCCATGACGATGCCTACTACAGGAGAGGTCATTCGGTGATCGTCCCTCGCAGATATCCGGCGGCATGACGGGCGCGCTCCAGCACCTCGTCGAGATCGTCGCCGTAGGTGTTGACGTGGCCGACCTTGCGCCCCGGCTTCACGTCCTTGCCGTACATGTGGATCTTGAGCTGCGGGTCGCGGGCCATGCAGTGCAGGTACGCCTGGTACATGTCCGGGTAGTCGCCGCCGAGGACGTTGCCCATGACCGTCCACCGGGCGCGCGGGCGCGGGTCACCGAGCGGCAGGTCCAGGACGGCCCGGACGTGGTTGGCGAACTGCGAGGTGATCGCGCCGTCCTGGGTCCAGTGGCCGGAGTTGTGCGGGCGCATCGCGAGTTCGTTGACGAGGATGCCGGGTTTGCCGTCCGGTCCCCGGGTCTCGAACAGCTCGACCGCCAGATGGCCGGTCACTCCGAGCTCGGCGGCGATCCGCAGGGCGAGCTGCTGCGCTTCGCCCGCGAGGTCCTCGTCGAGGCCGGGCGCGGGGGCGATCACGGTGTCGCAGACGCCGTCGACCTGCTGGGACTCCACGACCGGGTACGCCACGGCCTGGCCGTGCGGGGAGCGGACGACGTTGGCCGCGAGCTCCCGTACGAAGTCGACCTTCTCCTCGGCCAGCACCGGGACGCCCGCCTTGAAGGGCGCCTCGGCGTCCTCGCGGGAGCGTACGAACCAGACGCCCTTGCCGTCGTAGCCGCCGCGCACGGTCTTGAGGATGACCGGGAGGCCGCCCACCTCGTCCGCGAAGGCCATCGCGTCGGACGGGTCCGAGACGATCCGGTGGCGGGGGCAGGGCGCGCCGATCTCGGTGAGCTTCTCGCGCATCACCCCCTTGTCCTGGGCGTGCACCAGCGCCTCGGGGCCCGGCCGGACGGGGATGCCGTCCGCCTCCAGGGCCCGCAGGTGCTCGGTCGGCACATGCTCGTGATCAAAAGTGATCACGTCGCAGCCGCGCGCGAAGGCGCGCAGCGTGGCCAGGTCGCGGTAGTCGCCTACGACGACTTCGCTCACCACCTGGGCCGCCGAGTCCTGGGGGGTGTCACTGAGCAGCTTGAATCTGATGCCGAGGGGGATGCCCGCCTCGTGGGTCATACGGGCGAGCTGACCGCCACCGACCATGCCGACTACGGGGAACGTCACGTATCCCAGGGTATCCGCAGGCCGGCCGAGGGCTCGCCACCCGTACCCGGTCCGCGAGAGGCACCCGAAGGGGGAACTGGTTAGCATGGGCATGTTGACTCGATCACATGGGTGAGTCGACTCAACCGACCGAACGGGGCCAGCGACCACCATGAGCGATTCCGGCGGCGTGCGGACGCGGGTGCGACGGCTCTGGCGGGAGGTCGCCAAGTTCGGCCTGGTGGGGGCTCTGGGCCTGCTGGTCAACATGGCGGCGTTCAACCTCCTGCGCCACACGACCTCCCTGCAGGTGGTCCGGGCCAGCCTGGTGGCCACCGCGCTCGCGATCGTCTTCAACTACATAGGCTTCCGGTACTTCACCTACCGGGACCGCGAGAAGAGCGGGCGGGCCAGGGAGATGACCCTGTTCCTGCTGTTCAGCGTGGTCGGCGCGGTCATCGAGAACGGGATCCTGTACGCGGCGACGTACGGCGCCGACTGGAACTCCCCGCTGCAGAGCAACTTCTTCAAATTCTTCGGCATCGCCGTCGCGACGCTCTTCCGCTTCTGGTCCTACCGCACCTGGGTGTTCCGGGCACTGCCCGTGCGGGACGGCGCTCCGGTCGCGGAGCCTCTCGCCCGCTGAACCGCCTCACCTGATCGTCGGCTCGGGGTTCTCCGCGGGCGGCGGCGGGTTCTTGGAGACCCGGCTGAGGAAGAGCGCGAAGACCGGCGGGTGCTGCTGGAGCATTTCCAGCCGTCCGCCGTCCGCCTCCGCAAGGTCACGCGCCACGGCCAGCCCGATGCCGGTGGAATTGCGTCCGCTGATGGTCCGCTCGAAGATCCGCGCCCCGAGGTCGGGCGGTACGCCGGGCCCCTCGTCCGTCACCTCGACGACCGTCTGGGTGCCGGTGACCCGGGTGCGGACCGCCACGGTCCCGCCGCCGTGCATCAGCGAGTTCTCGATCAGTGCGGCCATCACCTGGGCCACCGCGCCCGGGGTGCCGATGGCCTGCAACCCGCGCTTGCCCGACTGCACGATCGCCCGCCCGGCGCTGCGGTACGCCGGACGCCACTCCTGGAGCTGCTGCTTCACCACGTCGTCGAGATCGAAGGTGACGGCAGAACCGGTGCGCGGGTCACGGGAGTTGGTCAGCAGCCGCTCCACCACGTCCGTCAGCCGCTCGACCTGGGTCAGTGCGATGGTCGCCTCCTCCTTCACCGTGTCCAGGTCGTCGGTGAGGGTGATCTCCTCCAGGCGCATGGAGAGCGCGGTCAGTGGCGTACGGAGCTGGTGCGAGGCGTCGGCGGCCAGCCGCCGTTCCGCGGTGAGCATCCTGGTGATCCGCTCGGCCGACGAGTCCAGCACGTCCGCGACCCGGTCCAGCTCGGGCACCGCGTACCGCTTGTGCCGGGGGCGCGGGTCGCCGGAGCCGAGGCGCTCGGCGGTCTCGGCGAGATCGGTGAGCGGGGAGGCCAGCTTGTTGGCCTGGCGTACGGCGAGGAGTACCGCCGAGACGATCGCGAGCAGCGCCACCGCGCCGATGATGAGCAGGGTGCGGCCGACCTCGCGGGTGACGGTGGAGGCCGGTTCCTCGACGGTGACGTGCTCGCCGTGGCCGCCGGTGGCCTTCCCGCGGATGACGCCGCCCTGCGGCTCGGTGCCGAGCCGGATGGTCTGCTTGCCGGGGATGGTGATCACGGCGTAGCGGTCGACGGCGACCTGGTCCCGCAGGATCGCCTGGGTGACCCGTTCGTCGCCGACCAGCCGGCTCTCGACGATGCTCGCCAGCCGCAGCGCCTCCGAGTCCACGCTCTCCTGGGCACTGCTGTTGATGGTGCGCGTCTCGACGATGACGAGCGAGACACCGAAGACGGCGATCACGACGAGCACGACGGCGAGCGTGGAGTTGATGAGTCGGCGGCGCATGCCGTCAGTCTCGCAGCCGGAGCTCCCCGGAAGGGATCAGCTCTTCTCGAAGCGGAAGCCGACGCCGCGCACGGTGGCGATGTAGCGCGGGTTCGCCGCGTCGTCGCCGAGCTTCTTGCGCAGCCAGGAGATGTGCATGTCGAGCGTCTTGGTGGACGACCACCAGGTGGTGTCCCAGACCTCACGCATCAGCTGGTCCCGGGTGACGACCCGGCCCGCGTCCCGGACCAGGACCCGCAGCAGGTCGAACTCCTTGGCCGTGAGCTGGAGTTCCTCGTCCCCCATCCAGGCGCGGTGCGACTCGACATCGATGCGCACCCCGTGGGTGGCGGGCTGGGGGGTGGTCTCGGTGGCGCCGCGCCGCAGCAGGGCCCGTACGCGGGCCAGCAGTTCGGCGAGGCGGAAGGGTTTGGTGACGTAGTCGTCGGCACCGGCGTCCAGGCCGACCACCGTGTCGACCTCGTCGGCGCGGGCGGTGAGCACCAGGATCGGCACGGTGTGGCCCTCGGCGCGCAGCCGCCTGGCCACCTCCAGGCCGTCCATTCCGGGCAGACCCAGGTCCAGCACGACCAGGTCGACACCTCCCTGGAGGCCGGCGTCGAGCGCGGTGGGTCCGTCCTCCCGCACCTCGACCTCGTAGCCCTCCCGACGCAGTGCGCGGGCCAGTGGCTCCGAGATGGATGCGTCGTCCTCGGCGAGCAGTACACGGGTCATGAGGGTGATGGTAGTCCGCGACAGGTACTGCTCGTGAGGCGATCGACAAGCCCTTCGGATACAGAATTAATGTCGAGCATTTCCTTTGAATTGGCTGGCTGGTTTCCGTATCCACCTGTGATCCATCTCTCAAGTCCTTCCATATGCCCCAGCTTGCTCTTTATGGTTGCGATACGTCTGTAACAGTATTCGGGGCTCTTTGACCCGCTATAGAGCGGCAAAGGCCCCTTTTCTGTACCCGGTCGACTCTGTCGGCCGGGTACAAAGTGACTGACCTAGCGGCCGGGCTCCGCGTGCGACACAGCACGCGGGGCGTGGATCCCGGTGTGGTCTTCCCCTTCGGCACGGATCCATTCCGGCCGGCCCCCGGACGTGGGCGCGGGAACGAGCCATACCGGTGCCGGCCTCCCCCCACAGGGCGCACCACCGACTGCGGCGCGTCCCGAAAAGCAAGGAACGACCATGGCGTCAAGCCTGACGAAGGACCCGACCGGCGCCCCCGGTGCGGAGAAGACCTTCTTCGGCCACCCCCGCGGCCTGGCAACACTCTTCATGACCGAGATGTGGGAGCGTTTCAGCTTCTACGGCATGAGGGCCCTGCTCCCCCTGTACCTCGTCTCCAACAGCGGTCCGCACCTGAGCGTGGCCACCGCCACGGCGATCTACTCGATCTACCTGGCGATGGTCTACCTGCTCGCGATGCCCGGCGGCTGGTTCGGCGACCGGGTCTGGGGCCCCCGTAAAACGGTCACGATCGCGGCCTCGGTGATCATGGTCGGGCATCTGACGCTCGCCCTGCCCAGCACCGGCGCGTTCTTCGCGGGCCTCGCCCTCGTCGCGTTCGGCTCGGGACTGCTGAAGGCCAACATCTCCACGATGGTCGGCCATCTCTACAAGGGTCCGGACGACCCCCGCCGGGACGGTGGCTTCACCGTCTTCTACATGGGCATCAACCTCGGCGCCTTCTTCGCGCCGCTGGTCATCGGCACCGTGGGCGAGAACGTCAACTGGCACTTCGGCTTCGCCCTGGCGGCCGTCGGCATGGCGCTGGGACTCGTCCAGTTCCTCGTCGGCACCCGCCACCTGAGCGCGCGCAGCAGCGTCGTCCCGAAGCCGCTGTCGGTCCAGGAGCGCAACGCCACCCTGACCAAGGGCCTGATCTGCCTGATCGTCGCCGCGGTGTTCTACGGCATCGTCGTCTTCGGCGGTCTCTTCACGGAGAAGTGGGCGCTCTACCCGATCACCGTGCTCGGCCTGCTCATCCCGATCGGTGTCCTGGTGCGCATCAAGCGCGACAAGGACCTGTCCGGCCTGGAGCAGAAGAAGATGTCCGGGTACATCTGGTTCTTCGTGGCCGCTGCCGTCTTCTGGATGATCTACGACCAGGGCGGCTCCACGCTGTCGCTCTTCGGCGACTCCTCCACCACGAACACCCTGTTCGGCTTCCACTTCCCGACGTCCTGGTACCAGTCGGTGAACCCGGTCTTCATCATGGCGCTGGCCCCGGTCGTCGCCTGGATCTGGCTGGCGCTCAACCGGAGGGGCAAGGAGCCGAGCACCGTCGTCAAGTTCGCGTCGGGTCTGTTCCTGATCGGGGTGTCGTTCTTCGTCTTCATGCTGCCGCTGATGTCGACCACCGACGGGTCGAAGGTCAGCCCGATGTGGCTGGTGGCGATCTACTTCATCCAGACCGTCGGTGAGCTCTGCCTCTCCCCGGTCGGGCTCTCCGTCACCACGAAGATGGCCCCGGCGAAGTACGCCAGCCAGATGATGGGCGTGTGGTTCCTCGCCGTCACGGCGGGCGACTGCTTCACCAGCCTGATGTCCCTGGCCGGCGTCAACCTCGACAAGTCGGGCATGGTCGGCCTCGAAGCCGCGATGGCGGTGGTCGCGGCCTTCGCGGTCTGGATGTACCGCGGCAAGGTGAAGGAACTCATGGGCGACGTCCGCTGACGCCGTCCTGAACACGGGCGAGGGCCCGGCCGCACCGGTTGATCCGGTGCGGCCGGGCCCTCTCCTGTAGCGGGGTACGTGGCGTGCACGGGTCAGCGGGTGCCGCGGAGCCTCCGCCACGGGGTGAAGGTGAACACCGCGCCGCCCAGCAGGATCGCGGTCCCGGCCACCAGGCCGAGCGCCCGCAGGCTGCCGTTGTCGCTGGCACCGGTCTCGGCGAGTCCACCGCTGCTGCTGGTGCTCCCGCCGGTGCCGCCCGCGGTGGTGCCGCCGGTCGACGTACCGCCGGAGGCTCCGCCCGGCTGGGCCGAGGTGTCGAGCTCCAGCGAGACGCCGACGTTCGCCGGCGGGGTGCAGGTGGTGGTCGTACCGAGCGCCTTGACCGTGAGCACGCCGGGGCTGAGCGTCGACTTGCCGTCGGCGCCCGGCTTGTACGTACCGGTCAGGTCAGGGATCGCGATCGGTGCGCCCTGCTTGAAGCCCTCCTTGTTGGCCGGGCCCACGACATGGACGGTGCCCTTGTCGGAGCCGCCCAGTTTGACCTCCATCGAGGGAACGACCGCGCCCGCGGGGATGTCGACCGGGCTGTCCATCACGGACTTGGCGAAGTTCACCGTGAGGCCGTAGGAGCCGCCGTCCTTCTTGGCGCTGATCTTCACCGGGGAGGTGGCCTTCTTGTCACCGATGGGGGTCTTGCAGGTGTAGGCGACATCGACCTGCTTGCCGGGGAAGTCGGTCGCGCCCCCGCCGGTACCGCCGGTCGTCGTGCCACCCGTGGACGTCCCGCCGGTGGTCGTGCCCCCTGTGGTGGTACCGCCGGTGGTCGTCCCGCCCGTGTCCGTACCACCGGTGGTCGTACCGCCGGTGGTCGTACCGCCGGTGGTGGTGCCACCCGTGGTCGTACCGCCCGTGGTGGTACCGCCCGTGGTCGTCCCCCCGCCGCCGTCCGTCACCTTGATGGTGACCGACTTCGGGACGGTCTCCTTCGGTGTGCACTTGGTGTCCGTGGAGATCGGCTTGCTGACGTTGATGTTGTACTGGTCCGCGGTCAGCGTGACGTCACCGGCCGTGGTCAGCTTCAGCTTGCCGGTCATGTCGGACAAGAGCATCGGGCTGCCCTTGGCGATCGGCGGATTGGTCCGGGGCCCCTGCATGGACAGGTCGGCGGTCTGCGCCCCGGCCACCTTGACGGTGCCCGTGGGCTGGACCGTGTCGGCGGCCAGGTCGAGGATGTTCGGATTGTTGGAGGCGGCGGAGACCGTCTTCCACACCACGTCGACCTCGTCGCCCACTTTTGCCGTCGCGGGCGCCGTGATCTCCACTTTGGTCGTGCCCTCGATGGGCGGCAGGCCGGAGATCGCCGGGGGTATGCACTCGGTCTTGTACGAGATGTCTGCGGCCTGGGCGGGGCCCGCGGCCAGCACGATTCCCGCGCCGCCGAGCATCAGCGCGAATCCCGCCGCGCTCATCCTCCGTTGTCTGGTCACGAATGTCCCTTCGTCGGATGGTTCTCAGACGGTGCGGTGTCCGGGGTGAACCACGGAAGAACCGTGGCGGTCTGGGGTTCCGGCCCGTCGGCGGGTGCCTTCGGCGCCTGCTCGGGCCTGCGGAACGCGGGTATCTTCACGGTGAGTTCGGGCAGCAGCCCGGTCCGGTGGCGCCCGGCGCCAGGTCCGCGCCCGGTCCGCGGCCGGACCTTGTCGACCACCGCCATGCCGATACGGAACACCGCGGCCGGCACGACCACGCACAGCAGCAGCCAGAAGAACGTGACGCCCCAGGGACGCCCCACCCCCCACGGCTGCTCGATCAGCACCTTGCCGCTGTACCTGACCGCGATCTGGTAGTCGCCGTGTGCTCCTGCCGACAGTTCGGTGTCCAGCTTGATCTGCGCCTTCTTGCCGGGCGCGATCGTGCCGTGCCACTGCCGGTCCTCCCACTGGGGCGCGAACACCCCGTGCGAGGTGCCGAGCGAGAAGAGGGGGTCCTTGACCGGTGTCGAACCGAGGTTGCCCACCGTGAAGACGATCTGCCGGCTGGGCGGTGCCCCGAACCAGGTGAGGATCCCGCTCGACCCTTCGAGCCGGGCGGCGGACAGCACCGCGAGCCGCCCGCCCGCCGGGGCCTCGGGGAGGGGCGCCACCGGATGGCCCGCCACCTTGAACACCACGTCGGCGGCGGCCGGTTCACCGGTCACCGTCGCGATGTGCACCACGCAGGGGCAGGGCTTGGGCGGCTCGGCGACCGGCAGCTTCTTGTCGAAGGTGCCCTTGGCGTCGGTGGTCACCGCGCGCCCGTCGGCGTTGGCGCAGGCGTTGGTACCGCCGATCACGCCGCGGCCGGGCGCGGACTGACCGCAGATCAGCATCATCAGCAGGGCGTGCGGGCGCCAGCCCGTGCCCTTGACGGTGATGTCGCCGCCCTTGCCCGCCTGCTGCTGGGAGAGGGTGGCGCCCGGACCACCGTCCGCGACGGCGCCGGTGGCCGGGAGGAGGACCAGGGCGGGGAGCAGCGTCAGGGCCGCCCCCCAGACTCCCAGGTTCCGCAGGGTCCGCAGGGGCTGGGGAGCCCTCGGGGACCGGACGGGTTTGATCTTCACGTTGCCGCTCCCGCCGTAGCCGGTTCGCTGTTCTTCACGTGCGTTTCGTCATTTCCGTCGGCCCCGTCGGCTCCGTCGCCATTTCCGTCGGCCCCGTCGGCTCCGTCGCCGCTGTCCGACCCGGCGGCAGGCGCCCGTTCCGGTTCCGCAGGCCGTCTCCGGCGTACGAACCACGCCCCGGCGCCCAGTGCGACGACGGCCGCGAGACCGGCCACCCACGCCCAGGGGACGAACACCGCCGAGGCCGTTCCGGTGCCGTGGGCGCCGCCTCCCGCCGTCAGCGTCACCCGGACCCGTACCGAGTCCAGCGCCGGTGGGTGCGGCCACTTCTCCGTGAGCCGCACACGCTGGCCGGGCAGCACTTCCATCGGCAGCGCGTGCGGGGCCCGGTGCAGTACACGGCCGAACAGGCCGTCGGCGCGGACTTCGAGCTTCGGGGTGAGGGCGGTGTTGCCGCGGTTCACCACGGTGTAGCGGATGAGCCCGCGGCCCTTGTCGACGCCGACGTCCTCGACGGTCAGCGCCGACAGCGTGGGCCCGCTGACCCGCAGTTGCACCCGTACCCCGGCCTGGCGCCCGCCCGCCGACGCCACGATCGCGGCCGGGTGATCGCCCGGTGCGGCCGTGGCGGGGACGGTGACGCTGAACGGGACGTCGGCCCGGGTGCGCGCCGGGAGTTTCACCGTACGGACGGCGGGGGTGATCCACGAGTCGTCCGTACCGCGGATCGCGAAGGCACCGGACGCCGTGTTGTACGCCTCGGCCCCGCGCAGCCGTACCGACACCGGTTTCGTGCCCGGGTTGGTCAGCGTCAGGGTGTCCTCCAGTACCGTTCCCGCCGCGCCCTCCAGGTAGAAGTACGGGCGGCCGTCCTCGCCGGGCCTGCTCCCGCCGCCGGACGCGGGAGCCGCCGTCCAGGCGTGATCGCCCGCGGCGGGACCCGCCGCGTGGGCGGGTACGAGTGCGGACAGGGCCGAGCACAGCAGCACGGCGGCTGTGAGCGCGGCGGAACGGACGATGCGCGTCGGCATGAAACGACTCCCGGGTACCGGCTTACGCGAGGACAGGCGAGGACACGCGGACACCGGACCTCAGGCCGGCCGGCCCCGCCGGGTCAGCCAGAGGACACCCGCGGCGCCGGTCAGCAGGACGGTCCCGCCGAGCGTGCCGAGCGCCATCGTGGAGTCCAGCGGTCCGGTCTTCGGCAGGTCGCCGCCCGACGCGCTCTGGGAGGTGCCACCGCTCGTACTGCTGCCGCCGGAACTGCTGCTCCCGCCGGTACCGCCGCTCGCGCCGCCGCCCGAGCCCGCGACCGTCAGTTCCAGGGAAGGCTTGGGACTGTTGGACGGGGTGCAGGTGGTCGTCGTCCCGAGCGCCTTGATGGTGAGCGTCGAGGCGGTGAAGGTGACCTTGCCGCTCTTCTTGGGCGTGTACGTGCCCGTCAGAGTGCTGATCTTGATGGGGGTGTTGGCGGGAATGGCCGCGTCGTTGGCCGGTCCCGCGACCGCGACCGTGCCGCTCTCCGCCCCACCCAGCTGGATGAGCGCGTTGGGCTTCATGGCACCCTTGCCCAGCTCCACCGGGCTGGAGGAGACGCCCTTCTGGAAGGACATGCTGAGGGTGTAGCCGCTGCCGCTCTTGACGCCCTTGATGTCGATGGGCGAGACGGCTCCTTTGTTCCCGATCGGCGTCTTGCACTGGTAGTTGACGTCCACGACGTCGGCGTGGGCCGCCGGTGCGGTCATCAGCACCACCGAGCCCGCGACCGCCGCCGCCAGCGCAAACGCTGTCCGCTTCTGGTACGACACCTCGTGTCCCCTTATGCCGGATGCCGCCGCTAAGTTACTGACGACACATCAGATTGGGCGCTCAAGGTACGCCCGGGGCCTTGCCGAGGGAAGACAAAGAGCGCACCGGATCGGTGCGCTCTGGGGGATGCGGGACAACAGGGGCGGACACCGGGAGCTCAGGCGCTCCCGTGCGCCGGTCGTACGGACTGCCGTGCGGGCCGTTCCGCCCTCAGGCGGGCGCGGCCAGCTCCGCCCAGACCATCTTGCCGGGCCTGCCCGGCGTACGGACGACTCCCCAGTCCAGACAGAGCCGCTCGACGATGAACATGCCGTGCCCGCCGGGGCGGCCCGCCCGGTGCGGGCTGCGCGGCGCGGGCTGGCCCGCGCCGCGGTCGCTGACCTCCAGGCGGAGCACCTTCGGCCCGTACGAGACGCGCAGCTCCTCGGGGCCCTCGGCATGCAGACACGCGTTGGTGACCAGCTCGGACACGACCAGCAGGACGTCCTCCGCCGCGGCACGCCGGTCGGCGCTCGCCGCGGGCAGCCAGGCCCAGTCGTACAGCGCCTGCCGCGTGAAATCGCGCGCCAGCGGAACGATGCCGCTGGCGCTCTGCAAGGAGAGCGTGCGGATGCGGCCGTCGGCGGACACGGTCGAGGCTGGTCCGGCGCTGTCGCGCTCGGGGCCGAGGTCCCCCGGCGGCTGCTGCCGGGTGGTGCTCATCAGCGCTTCACCTCACCGATTCACCAGTTCAAAAAGTCAGCGTTACAGGGATTGCGCAGGGACTCCTGCCCTGCCGAATGGTGACAACACTCATTTTCTTTCGACAGAGTGTGCGGATCAGTCGCGCAGTGCGTCTTCCAGGCAATCGTGCACGGTGAAGACCGCCTCGGCGCCTGTGATCTCGAACACTCTGGCCACCACCGGCTGCATCCCCGCCAGATGAACCCCGCCCCCGGCGGCCTCCGCCTTGAGGCGGGCCCCCAGCAGCACGTTCAGGCCGGTGGAGTCGCAGAATTCCAGCTCCGAGCAGTCGATGACCAGCCGGGACCGACCCCGCTCCAGAGCCCTGTCCAGCGGCTCGCTCAGCAATTCGGCGGTGTGGTGATCCAGCTCACCCGCCGGGGTCACGACTTCGCTCCGGCCTTCGGACCGGACTCCGACCTGAAGCCGGCCCCGGTTCGCGCTGCCGACCGTCCCGCGGTCCATGTCCGTCCCTCTTCACCGTGTTGGAGATGTCGTTGACGTGCGAGAAAGACTACGCCCTCCGCGCGCCGTCCGGTACCCGAACAACGCCAACGAACCATCACAATACGGACATTCGATACTTGCGCTGGTCCCTCACTAGCCGATAGGGGTAGGAGCGACAGCATTCGAACACGGCCGGCTTTGGAGGCGCCGCTACACCGCTGACACGCAGGCATCGGCAGCCATATGCCGAGAACCATGGAGGACGCCATGTCACCCCGGCTCGACGAATCCCACAGTGATCCGTCGAAATTTCAGACTACCCAGCCCAACCGGATCGAGTCCGGAATCGAGGATCTTCCCGAGATTCCGCCGTACGACGAGGTGGGCCCGCTGGATGCCAGGGCCCTGTCGAAGACGCTCTTCGCGCGTCTCGAATCCCTCGAAGAGGGAACACACGATTACGCGTACGTACGCAACACACTCGTCGAACTGAACCTGGCTCTGGTCAAGTTCGCCGCCTCCCGCTTCCGCTCCCGCAGCGAACCGATGGAGGACATCATCCAGGTCGGCACCATCGGCCTGATCAAGGCGATCGACCGGTTCGAGCTCAGCAGGGGCGTCGAGTTCCCGACCTTCGCCATGCCGACCATCATCGGCGAGATCAAGCGCTTCTTCCGCGACACCTCCTGGTCGGTCCGGGTACCGCGCCGCCTCCAGGAGCTCCGTCTCGACCTCGCCAAGGCGGGCGACGAACTCGCACAGAAGCTGGACCGCGCCCCGACCGTGGCGGAACTCGCCGCGCGCCTCGACCTCACCAGGGAAGAGGTCGTCGAAGGGATGGCGGCGAGCAACGCGTACACCGCCAGTTCTCTCGACGCCCAGCCCGAGGAGGACGAGTCCGAGGGCGCGCTGGCGGACCGGATCGGCTACGAGGACCACGACCTCGAAGGCGTCGAGTACATCGAGTCGCTCAAGCCCCTCATCGCCGGACTGCCCTCGCGCGACCGGCAGATCCTCTCGCTGCGGTTCGTCGCCAACATGACGCAGTCGGAGATCGGCGAGGAACTGGGGATCTCACAGATGCATGTGTCGCGGCTGCTGTCGCGCACGCTGGTGAAGCTGCGCAAGGGGCTGACCCTGGAGCAGTGACGCACCGCCGCGAGGAGCCCGGGGCTCCTCGGTGGAAGAGCCGGTCCCGCTCGTCGGGACCGGCTCTTCCACGTAGGGAGACTGCTCCTCCGTGTAGGAGACGGCTCTTCCGCGTCGGGAGACGGCTCTTCCGCGTCGAGACCGGCTCCTCTGTGTCGGGGAAGGCCGGTTACTCGCCGATCCTGCCGTCGATCCGCTCGCGCAGCAGATCGGCGTGGCCGTTGTGCCGCGCGTACTCCTCCACCATGTGGACGAGCAACTCCCGCAGCGAGATGGGGCCGTTGCCGGTGTCCCCGATGACGTCGAGGCTTGGCGCCCGGGCCACGAACCGATCGGCGAACGCCGTCTCGTCCCGCCAGGTGTCCCAGGCGTCGGCGACCACCGCCGGATCGGCCACCGCGCCGTCGAAGTCCCCGTCGGGGTCCGCGTCGGTGCGGTAGTACGGCGGCGCGTCGAGCCCGGCCATCCGCACCCGGAACCACCGCCGCTCCACGTCGGCCATGTGCCGCACCAGCCCGAGCAGCGACATCGTGGAGGGCTCCACAGCACGCCGGGCCAGGGCTTCGGCGTCGAGCCCGGAGCACTTCAACTCCAGCGTCAGCCGCTGGCAGCGCAGGAATTCGACGAGTGTGGCCAGCTCACCGCCCAGGGTGGGCCCGTCCTCCCGGGGATCGTCGGCGGTGTCGATGAACATGTCGGCACGTCTGAGGGGTCCAGTCATGCCCGCCATGCTCGGCCCTGGGCACCGGGCCCGCCAGAGCTTTTCCGGACCCCCCGGGTGCCGGTCGGTCTCAGACCACCCGGACCCCGCGCTGCCACACGCCCGAGACCAGCGGGACACCGGGCCGGTAGGCGAGGTGGACGTGGGACGGGGCGTCGAGCAGCGTCAGGTCCGCCCGCGCCCCCGGGTCGAGACGGCCGATGTCCGTACGGCGCAGGGCCTGTGCGCCGCCCGCGGTGGCCGACCAGAGCGCCTCGTCCGGGGTCATGCCCATGTCCCGTACGGCCAGGGCGATGCAGAACGGCACGGAGGAGGTGAACGACGAGCCCGGGTTGCAGTCGGTGGAGAGCGCCACCGTCACGCCCGCGTCGATGAGGCGGCGGGCGTCGGGCCACTCGGCGCGGGTGGAGAACTCCGCGCCGGGCAGCAACGTGGCGACGGTGTTGCCGTCGGCCAGGGCCGTCACGTCGTCGTCGGTGAGATGCGTGCAGTGGTCGGCCGACGCCGCGTCCAGCTCCACGGCCAGCCGCACACCGGGACCGTAGCTGAGCTGGTTGGCGTGGATGCGCGGAAGGAGGCCCTTGGCGCGGCCCGCGGTGAGGATCGTGCGGGCCTGGTCGGCGTCGAAGGCTCCCTGCTCGCAGAAGACGTCGATCCAACGGGCGTGCGGGGCACAGGCTTCGAGCATGTCACCGGTGACCAGGTCCACGTAACCGGCGGGGTCGTCGGCGTGGTCCGGCGGGACGATGTGGGCGCCCAGGTAGGTGACTTCGTCGGTGTGCTCGGCCGCGATGCGCAGGGCGCGGGCCTCGTCGGCGACGGTCAGGCCGTAGCCGGACTTGGTCTCCAGCGTGGTGGTGCCCTGGCGCAGCGCCTCGCCCAGATACGTCCGTACGTTCGCCGAGAGCTGCTCGTCGGTGGCCGCGCGGGTGGCCGCGACCGTCGTGCGGATGCCGCCCGCCGAGTAGCTGCGGCCCGACATGCGCGCGTTGAACTCGGCCGTGCGGTCGCCGGCGAACACCAGGTGCGAGTGGGAGTCCACGAACCCGGGGAGGACCGCCCGGCCGCCCGCGTCGACCGCGTTGTCAGTGGCGGGTGCTTTGCTGGATTCACCGACCCAGGCGATGCGGTCACCGTCGATGACGAGCGCCGCGTCCTGGATCAGACCGAGCGGGGATCCGTCACCGAGGGAGGGGTTGTTGGTGACCAGGCTGCTGATGTGGGTGATGGCCGTGGTGCTCGGCATCGCGGTGTGCTCCTACGGAAACGGGAACAGGAACGGAGACGGGGGCGGAAGCGGGAACGGCGCCGGGGCCGGAATCAGGGGTGCAGGGCCCCGATGGCGTCGGCCAGCGCCTGCGGGACGTCGGGTACCAGGGCGTGGACCCCGTCGCGTACGACATGACGGCCGCCCACGACCGTATGGCGTACGTCCGCCGCGGAGGCGGCGAATACGGCGGTCTCCGCTCCCAGGCGTGGCACCGGTCCCGCTGTCCTGACGGTGTCGAGGGCGATCGTCGTGAGGTCGGCGAGGGCGCCCGGCTCGATGATGCCCGCCTCGGACCAGCCGAGGGCCTGGTGGCCGCCCGCGGTGGCGGTGCGCAGCAGGGCGGCGGCCGTCCAGTGGCCGCGGGTGCGGGACCGCAGACGCTCGTCGAGCTCCAGGGCGCGTGCCTCTTCGAGGATGTCGATCACGGCATGGCTGTCGCTGCCGAGGGAGAGCGGGCTGCCCGCGCGCTGGAGCTGGACCGCCGGGCCGATGCCGTCGGCGAGATCCCGTTCGGTCGTGGGGCACATACAGGTACCGGTCGCCGTCGAGCCGAGGAGGGCGATGTCCTCGCCGGTGAGGTGGGTGTTGTGGATGCCGGTGGTGCGCGGGCCCAGTACACCGTGGTCGGCGAGCAGCCGGGTGGGCGTGCAGCCGTGGGCCGCCAGGCAGGCTTCGTTCTCCGCGGTCTGCTCGGAGAGGTGCACATGGAGCGGGGCGGTGCGCGCCTCGGCCCACTGGGCCACGGTGGCGAGCTGGTCGGCGGGCACCGCGCGCACGGAGTGCACGGCCGCGCCGATCCGGGCGTGGTCCCGGTCCTTGAGCAGGGAGGCGCGCTCGGCCCACTGCTGGGCGGTGCCGTCGGAGAAGCGCCGCTGGTGCTTCTCGGGCGCCGCGCTGCGGTGCTTGTCGAGCATGCCGGAGGCGAGATAGGCGGTGTCGAGCAGGGTGATGCGGATGCCCGCGTCGGCCGCGGCGGCGATCAGGGCCTCGCCCATCGCGTTCGGGTCGTCGTAGGGCTTGCCGCCCGGCGCGTGGTGCACGTAGTGGAACTCACCGACGACGGTGATCCCGGCCAGCGCCATCTCGGCGTACACGGCGCGGGCCAGCGCGTGGTACGAGTCGGGGGTGAGCCGGGAGGCCACCCCGTACATCACGTCGCGCCAGGTCCAGAAGGTGCCGGAGCCGACCTGGGCCGTGGAGCGCAGGGCGCGGTGGAAGGCGTGGCTGTGGGCGTTCGCCAGGCCCGGGACGGTCAGGCCGCGCAGGGCGGTCGCGCCGGGCGGCGGCTGCGGCACGTCTCTGCTGACGGCCGTGATCCTGCCGCCTTCGGTCTCCACGGCGACGCCCGGCTCGACATGGGTGTCGAGCCAGGCATGCTCCAGCCAGTACGTCACCTGCACGCCAGGCCCTCCAGAACATCGGCGAGTGCGGTCACCCCGGCCAGGCAGTCGTCCTCGCCGGCGGTCTCCGCCGGGGAGTGCGAGATGCCCGTGGGGTTGCGTACGAACAGCATGGCGGTCGGGACGGACGCGGAGAGGATTCCGGCGTCGTGTCCCGCGCCCGTTCCCAGTACGGGGATGTCCGAGCCGTCGCCGCCGAGGATCTTGCCGAGCTCGTCCCGCAGGGCGTGCTCGAACTCGACCACGGGGGTGAAGGACTCCCGGGTGACGCGGACGTCCACGCCGTCGCGCTCGCCGCGTTCCTTCGCGGCCTGCTCGATACCGGCGATGACGGTGTCGAGGGTGGCCTGGTCGGCGGCGCGCGAGTCGAGCCAGCCGCGCACCAGGGAGGGGATGGCGTTGACCCCGTTCGGCTCGACGGCGATCTTGCCGAACGTGGCGACCGCACCCGCGAGTTCGGCCTCGCGGCGGGCGGCGAGGACCGTCTCGGCGTACGTCAGCATCGGGTCCCGGCGGTCCACCAGGCGGGTGGTGCCCGCGTGGTTGGCCTCGCCGTGGAAGTCGTACCGCCAGCGGCCGTGCGGCCAGATGGCGGAGGCGATGCCGACCGGGTCGCCGCTGAGGTCGAGGGCCCTGCCCTGCTCCACGTGGAGCTCGACGAACGCGCCGATCCTGGCCAGCCGCTCGGGGTCGGGGCCGATGGCGGCCGGGTCGTACCCGGCCCGTTCCATGGCCTCGGGCAGGGAGATCCCGTCGCCGTCGCGCAGGTGGCGGGCCTTGTCGGCGGTGAGCTGTCCGGCGCTGAGCCGGGAGCCGACGCAGGCGAGCCCGAACCGGGCGCCTTCCTCGTCGCCGAAGTTGCTGATGGCCAGCGGCCTGCTGAACTCCGCTCCCCTGCGACGGAGTTCGTCGAGTGCCGCGAAGGAGGAGACGACGCCGAGCGGGCCGTCGAAGGCGCCCCCGTCCGGTACGGAGTCCAGGTGCGAGCCGGTGACGACGGCGTCGGAGCCCTGCGGGTCACCGAGCCAGGCCCACTGGTTGCCGTTGCGGTCCAGTTCGTACGTGAGACCGCGGGACTCGGCCTGGTCCTTGAACCAGGCGCGGCAGTCGGCGTCGGCCGGGGTCCAGGCGTACCGCCGGTACCCGCCGGAGGCGGAGCTGCGGCCGACGGGCAGCAGCTCCGCCCACATCTCGTGGAACGAGGAGGTCACCGGGGATCGCCCTCGCCGCTCGCGACACCGTTGGTGCCGGTGGTGCTGCCGGCGCCCGCGGTGGCACCGGTCGCGTCGTCGCCCTCGCGCATCGGGACGCGGACCCCGCGCTCGTCCGCCACCCGCTCGGCGATGTCGTACCCGGCGTCGACGTGCCGGATGACGCCCATCCCCGGGTCGTTGGTGAGCACCCGGCGGATCTTCTCGCCCGCGAGCTGCGTGCCGTCGGCCACCGACACCTGACCGGCGTGGATGGAGCGGCCCATGCCGACCCCGCCGCCGTGGTGGATGGAGACCCAGGAGGCGCCGGACGCGACGTTGACCATGGCGTTGAGCAGCGGCCAGTCGGCGATGGCGTCGGAGCCGTCGAGCATGGCCTCGGTCTCGCGGTACGGGGAGGCGACCGAGCCGCAGTCCAGGTGGTCGCGGCCGATGACGAGCGGGGCGGCGAGGGTGCCGTCGGCGACCATGTCGTTGAAGAGCGCCCCGGCCTTGTCGCGCTCGCCCTGGCCGAGCCAGCAGATCCGCGCGGGCAGGCCCTGGAAGTGGACGCGCTCGCCGGCCATCTTGATCCACCGGTGCAGCGACTCGTTCTCGGGGAAGAGGTCGAGGAGCGCCTTGTCGGTCTTGTGGATGTCCGAGGCCTCGCCGGACAGCGCCGCCCAGCGGAACGGTCCCTTGCCCTCGCAGAAGAGCGGACGGATGTAGGCGGGGACGAAGCCGGGGAAGTCGAACGCCCGGCTGTATCCGGCGAGTTGGGCCTCGCCGCGGATGGAGTTGCCGTAGTCGAAGACCTCGGCGCCCGCGTCCATGAAGCCGACCATGGCCTCGACGTGCCGGGCCATCGACTCACGGGCGCGCACCGTGAAGTCGGCGGGCTTCTCGGCGGCGTACGCGGCCATGTCGTCGAAGTCGATGCCGAGGGGGAGGTAGGCGAGCGGGTCGTGGGCGGAGGTCTGGTCCGTCACGATGTCGATCGGGGCGCCCTCGGCGAGCATCCGCGGCAGCAGCTCGGCCGCGTTGCCGAGGAGGCCGATGGAGAGCGGCTTACGGGCGTCGCGGGCCTCGACGGCGAGCTGGAGGGCGTGCTCCAGGCTGTCGGCGCGTACGTCCAGGTAGCGGTGCTCGATCCGGCGCTCGATGGCGCGGGGGTCGACGTCGATACAGATCGCGACGCCGTCGTTCATCGTCACGGCGAGCGGCTGGGCGCCGCCCATGCCGCCGAGACCGGCGGTGAGCGTGATCGTCCCGGCGAGAGTGCCGTCGAACCGCTTGGCGGCGACCGCGGCGAAGGTCTCGTACGTGCCCTGGAGGATGCCCTGGGTCCCGATGTAGATCCAGGAACCGGCCGTCATCTGGCCGTACATGGTGAGCCCGAGCGACTCAAGGCGCCGGAACTCCTCCCAGTTGGCCCAGTCGCCGACCAGGTTGGAGTTGGCGATCAGGACCCGCGGCGCCCACTCGTGCGTCTGCATCACACCGACCGGACGGCCCGACTGGACGAGCATGGTCTCGTCCTGCTTGAGGGTGCGCAGCGTACGCACCATCGCGTCGAAGGAGCGCCAGTCGCGGGCGGCCTTGCCGGTGCCGCCGTAGACGACGAGCTTGTCGGGGTGCTCGGCGACCTCGGGGTCGAGGTTGTTCTGCAGCATCCGGAGGGCGGCTTCCTGCTGCCATCCCAGGGCACTCAGCTCCGTACCGCGCGGGGCCCGTACCGGCCGGGGTCCTGACATGGTTCTGCCTCCTCGGTGTCGCGACCTCGATGTCGCAGTGTGATCCCGCACCGTGGCCTCACGCTGCGATCTCCCACTGTTGCATGAACTATTCACATCTTGATGAGCTGAATAGAGTTAGTCAATACCGCTGGGCCTCCCGCCGGCCCCCGGCCGGTGATTGGCTGGATCGCATGGCTTCCCATACGAGCTCCGGACCGGCCTTCGAAACAGGCACCGTCGTACGGCGTGAGCAGGCGGTCGAGGCCGCGGTCGCGGCCGGCCTGGTCGGCCCCGACAACCCCGTCGTCGCGCTGCTGGACGTCTCCGGCATCCGTGGCGGCGCCGCCGCCCTGCGTACCGCCTTCGACGAGGTCACCCCGCCGGGGACACCCGTCCTGCACGCCTTCGCGGTGAAGGCGTGCCCGCTCGTGCCGGTCCTGCGGCTGCTCGGAGCGGAGGGCATCGGCGCGGAGGTCGCCAGTCCGGGCGAGCTGGCGCTGGCCCGCGCGGCCGGGGTACGCCCCGCCCGCACCGTCCTCGACTCCCCCGCCAAGACCCCCGCCGAGCTGCGCGAGGCCCTGGCCCTGGGGATCGCGGTCAACGCCGACAACCCGCAGGAACTGGCCCGCATCGACGCGCTCGTCCGGTCGGCCCCGACCACGTCCCCGCTGGGCGTGCGCGTCAACCCGCAGATCGGCGCGGGCTCCATCGGCGCGCTGTCGACGGCCACCGCGACGTCGAAGTTCGGGGTGGCGCTGCGCGACGAGGGCGCCCGCGCGTGGGTCGTACGCGCCTACCTGGACCGCCCGTGGCTGACCCGGCTGCACACCCACACGGGCTCGCAGGGCGTACCGCTGGCCCTGATGGCGGAGGGGGTACGGACCGTCCACGAACTGGCCGAGGAGATCAACGCCGCGGCCGGCCGGCAGCAGATCGACACCATCGACATCGGCGGCGGCCTCCCGGTCAACTTCTCGTCCGACGAGGAGACCCCCACGTACGCCGACTACGCCCGCCTCCTCAAGAGGACCGCGCCCGGACTGCTGGACGGCCGCTACGGCCTGGTCACCGAGTTCGGCCGCTCGCTGCTCGCCCGGCACGGCACGATCCTGGCCCGCGTCGAGTACACGAAGTCCGCCGGCGGGCGGCCCATCGCGGTGACCCACGCGGGGGTCCAGGTGGCGACCCGCACGGTGTACGCGCCGGCGTCCTGGCCGCTGCGGATCGCCGCGTTCGACGCGCAGGGGCGCCCCAGGACCGGGCCCGCGGTCGCGCAGGACGTGGCGGGACCGGCCTGCTTCGCGGGTGATCTGCTGGCGGAGAACCGGGAGTTGCCGCTGCTGGAGCCGGGGGACTACGCGGCGGTGCTGGACACGGGGGCGTACTACTTCGCGCACCACTACGCGTACAACAGCCTGGCCAGGCCGGGGATCCACGGGTTCACCGCAGGGGCGGACGGGGTGCGGTTCGCCGTGGTGCGGGACGCGCAGAGCGTGGCGGAGATCGTGGCGGAGTCGGGCGGCGAGCACGCGGACGCGCTGCTCTGAGGCGGGCTGTCGACGACTGCAACTCGCGTGTGTCCAAAGGGACTTGCCCTGCCTTCCGCTCCCGTCCCGGCCGTTGCCGCCCGCCGGGTCGCGGACTCTAGACCCGCTGGGCATGTTCCGCTGGAAAATGCCAGAAGTCCCACTGGCCGGAGGACCGTCCCCGTAACTTCACGGTTACTGCCGCACGGCCGCCCCCCGCGGTCACGACGGCCACCGTGCGCACCACGCCGGGAGGGGAGTTCCGCGTGCCCGGAATCGACGAGTGTCTGCTGGAAGCGATGCGACTGCCCGGTGCCCTCGGTGCGGGCGTGGTCGACTGGACCAGCGGGCTGACGCTCGGCACCATCGGCCAGTCACCCAACGACGACCACGAGGCGACCGCCGCCGAGACGGCGGAGCTGGCCAGGATGGCCGCCGAGCACCCCGCCTTCCGCGCGACGGCCTTCGGTGCGACAGCCTTCGGTGCGACAGCGCCCGCGGGCAGCGGAGAGAGCGGCGACGGGAGCGGCGACGGGAACGGCGACGGGAACGACGGCGGCCTCTCCGTGGAGGACGTCATCGTCACCACCCGCACCGGCTACCACCTCCTCCACTTCGTCGAGACGACCTTCGACAGCAGCGTCTTCCTCCATCTCTGGCTGAACCGCGACGAGGGCAATCTGGCGCTCGCCCGATTACGGTTGCGGGACCTCGCCGAACGACTGGTGCTGTGATGGGCCCGGCGCCGCAGAGCAGCGTCTCCCCGATGCTCGTCCGCCTCGCGGGCGAACGCGCCACCGGCGCCCTGCTGCGTGACCGCGGCACCCTCTACCTGGTCGACGGCCAGGTGGTGCACGCCGAGAGCCCGGCCGCCCCCGGTATCGACATCCTGCTGACCACCACCGGACGGCTCCGCCCCGAGGGGTGGCAGCAGGCCGTCGACCGGGCCGGGGCCAAGGGATCGGTCGGCCGGTTCCTCGTCGAGAGCGGGCAGGTGGCCGGGGGCGAGCTGGAGATCTGCCACCTGGGCGCGCTGCACGACGCGGCGTACTTCGCCCTGGCGCCGGGCAGCGGCCCCACCCGGTTCCGTTACGGGGTGGCCCACTGGATCGGCCCGGTGCACCCCGTACCCGCCGACGCGGTGGAGCGGGAGGCGGCGCGCCGCCGTGAACTGCTCGACCGGCTGTGGCCGTACCCCGACCTCGACAGCGCCCCCGTGGTGCGGGCCCCGCACCGCAGCCGCGCGGCCGACGTCCCCGGCACGCCCGTCACCCCGCGCCAGCGCGCGGTACTCGCGCTGGCCGACGGCGTACGGACCCCGCCGGACATCGCGCGGACGCTGGGGCGCCCGGCCTTCCACGTCCTCATCGACGTCCGCAGGCTGGCAGCCGCCGGCGCCGTCGAGACCCCGCGGACACCCGCGCCGCCCGCCTCCGCCGTCCCCGCCTGGGTCGGCGAGGTGGCTCGGGACCCGGATGTCGCCCTGCTCCAACGGCTGCGAGACGCATTGGAGGCCACGCTGTGATCCGCTCCCTGCGGCAGCGCGCCGAGAGGAGACAGCTGATGTCCGCCGAGTCCGAAGTCCTCGAAGAGCTACGCCGGTTGAGAGCCCGGGTGCCGCTGATCGGCGGGGCGCTCGCGGCCACCGTCGACGGACTGGTGCTGGCGCAGGACGCCGCGGCGGAGGCCGAGTCCGTCGCGGCACTGACCGCCGCCGCCCTCGGTGTCGCCCAGCGGCTGACCGAGACGACGGGCCAGGGCGGCTTCCGCGAGCTGCTGGTCCGTGGCGAGAACGGCTATGTCGCGACCTACGCGGCAGGCCCGTCCGCCGTCCTCACCCTGCTCGCCCGGCCGCGCGTCAACGTGGGCCGCCTGCACCTCGAAGCCCGCCGGGCCGGCACCCGGATCGGCGAGCTGGTCGACGGCGCCCTCGACCGGCTGGAGAGCCCATGACCAACTCCCCCTCACGGGCGGGCCGTTCCGGCGCCGCCCGTGCCAGGACCGCACCGGACCACGCACGGAACCACACCAGGAAATCCACCCACGAGAAAGGAAGTGCACCCCTCATGGCGAACACCGAGAACGCACTCAAGGACGCGATGACCTCGATCGAGGGCGCGCTCGGCGCGGCGCTCGTCGACTTCACCAGCGGCATGGCCCTCGGCACGCTCGGTGGTGGCAAGGACCTCGATCTGGCGGTGGCCGCCGCCGGGAACACGGATGTGGTGCGCGCCAAGGTGCGGACCATGGAGCACCTCGGCATGAAGGACGAGATCGAGGACATCCTGATCACGCTGGGCGAGCAGTACCACCTGATCCGGCTGCTCAAGGGACGCGACAACACGGGCCTGTTCCTCTACCTCGCGCTGGACAAGTCCCGGGCCAATCTCGCGATGGCCCGCCACCAGCTGAGGAAGATCGAGGCCGAGCTGGAGGTGTGAGCCCGGTCAGCGGCGCCGCGCCCCGCCGGGTGCGGCGTCGCCCGCCAGTACGCCCGTGGAGCGGTAGCCCTTGACCTGCTTCCCGGCCGGGCCCCGGGCGATCCAGTCCGTACGGACCCAGAGGAGCAGGTCGTCCGCGTGCTCCCGGCGGCCGAGCCGGACCGCCTTGAGCCAGCGTCCGGCGCCCGCCCCGGCCAGCGCCAGCCCACCCGCCGCGGGGAGGGCGAACGACGAGCCCACCGCCACGACGAACGCGGCGAGCAGCCACCAGCGGTGCGCCCGCCGCCAGTTCCGTACGGTCACGGCCCGGTCCTGGAGGAAGTCGGACCGGCCGGCCCGCACCGGGGACTTCGACAGATGGGCGAACCGGCGCCCGCGGGCCAGGGCGACGACCGCAGCCACGATCAGGAAGAGCGCGGCCCCGGCCAGCAGCCCGATCCGGCGCCCGGTCGGTCCGGGCAGCAGCACACCGACAGCGGCGGCCAGCAGCCCGAGCCACCACAGCGGGGCGGCTCCGGCCCGTACCAGCACCGCGACCCTCGCCACGGTCCGCGCCTGTCCCTGCGCCTTTCCACGCCCCACGTTCCCGCTCCCTCCGCACACTGTTCCTGGACCGGGCGGAGATTAGCGACGCTTTCTGAGTACGTCGTGAGAACGGGTCTCCGCGTACGCCGCGAGAACGGGGCACCGTGAGAACGGGCCCCTGCGCACGCCGTGGACGCGGAAGGGCGCCGCGCACACCACGAGAACGGGCGCTACTCCACGAACAGCCCCCGCGCCGCCGCCCGCGCGTCGAACTCCTCCAGCCGCGACTGCGCCTGCGGCAGCTCGTCGCACATCGCCTCCAGCAGCACCCGGCCGAGCAGCATCGGCCCACAGGCCGTGTCGAAGGCCAGACCGGTGCCGACCGCCGCCGGGATCAGGATGTCGCTGTGCTTGGCGACCGGCGCGAAGGCCGAGTCGGCGACCGTCACCACGGTCAGCCCCGCCGACTGCGCGTACGCCAGTGCCTCGACCACCTCGCGCGGGTGGCGCGGCAGCGCGAAACAGAGCAGCACCGTGGCGCCCGCCCGTACCGACGCGTCGATGCGGTCGGCCAGCATCGTGCCGCCCTCGTCGAGCAGCCGGACGTCCCGGTGGACCTTCGCCGCGAAGTACGCGAACCCCCTGGCCTGCGAGGACGCGGCACGCAGGCCGAGCACCGGCAGGGTCGGCGACCCGGCGAGCAGCCGTCCCGCCCGTTCCACGAGTGACGGGTCGGCGAGCAGTTCGGACAGCTGCCGCAGATTCTCCAACTCGCCCTGGACGGCCTGCTGGTACTCGTTGAGGCTGTCCCCGCCGACCGCCCGCCCGTTCGGTGCGACCTCCCGCAGGTGCTTGCGCAGCGCCGGGTAGCCGTCGAAGCCGAGCGCGACGGCGAAGCGGGTGACGGAGGGCTGGCTGACACCGGCCAGCTCGGCCAGCTCGACCGACGAGAGGAACGGCGCGTCGGCGGCCCGGCGCACCATGCAGTGCGCGATCCGCCGTTGGGTCGGCGTCAGCCGGTGCCCTTCGAAGAGCTGTTGCAGCCGTGCGGCCGGGCTGTCGCTCATGCCGTCCCCCTCAAGATCCATGTCCGTGTCAGAGTTCATTGAACCGGTCGAGCAGCGCGGCTGCCGCCTCCACATCGCCGGTCAGCGGCCGGTCCGCCAGGTCCGGATCGAGTACCGCGTCCGCCAGCTCGAAGGCGCGGCCGACCGGCAGGCCGGGGTCGATCCGCAGCTCGCGCTGGCGCAACGCCCTTACGGCGGCGACCAGTTCGCAGCCGACGACGTACCGGTACGCCCGCCCGGCCCGCAGCGCCTGCCGGGCCGCCAGTGAGGCGAAGCTGGCCTGTTCCTCGACGCCGCGGGAGAGAACAGCATGCCCGAGCGAGGCCGGCGCGGAGAAGGCCCGCAGGTCACCGAGGGCCGCCCCGGCCGCGTACTCCAGGATCATCACGCCCGACGAGGCGGCCTCGCCGTCGGCCAGGAAGGGCCTCAGCCGGGTGAGCGCGGGTTCGTTCAGCGCGGAGAGCCGGGAGGTCGAGAGCCGGGCCGTCTGGGTGAGGGCCAGCCTGAAGTGGTCGAGGGCCAGGACCAGTTGGGCCATGTAGAAGCCACCGTGGTGGTAGGCGGCCATGTCGGCGGGGCGGATCAGCGGGTTCTCGGCCGCCGCGTTGATCTCGATGGCGATGGTCCGCTCCAGCAGGTCGGCCGCGTCGTGTGCGGGGCCGTGGATCTGCGGTACGCAGCGGAAACCGTACGGGTCCTGGATGCGGCCCAGCGGCGGGGTGGGCCGCTCGGGGGCGCCCAGCAGGTAGCGGCTGCGGGCGGCGACCGCGTACGAGCCGGGGTGCGGGCGGGCCGCGTGCACCGGTTCCGCGTACGCCTCGAACGAGCCGTCCACGGCGAGCAGCGACAGCGCGGCCACCACCTGGGTCGCGGACACCAGCCGGCGCAGCTCGTCGAGGGCGAGCGCGGACTGGCCGAGGGTGAGGGCGTTGCTGCTGATCAGTGCGAGGGCGTCGTTGTTGTCGAGGGGCTGCGCGGCGGGCGGCGCACCGCCCTCCCAGGGGTGCTCGCCGGCCAGGGCGAGTCCCAGCTGGGCGAGGGCGGCGATGTCTCCCGTACCGACCGAGCCGAACTCGTTGACGACGGGGTGGGCGCCGGACTCCAGGGCCTCGCAGAGCGCGGTGACGACGGTGGGCCGCAGTCCGGCCCCACCGGCGAGCAGCTGGTTGGCGCGGACCGCGAGCATGGCCCTGACCTCGTGCGCGGGGAGCGGGTCGCCGATGGCCCCGGCGTGCGAGCGCAGCAGCCGCAGTCCGTGGTCGGCGGCGGCGCCGGAGGGCACGGACTCGTTACGGTTGGCCCCGACACCGGTGGAGCGGCCGTACACGCGGCCCGACGCGGCGAGCTCACGGGCCGCGTCCCACGACCATTCGACACGCTTCATCGCTTCGGATCCGGGTACGGGCCTGGCCGTACCACGCGCCAGTCGCACCACATCGGAAACCGGAAGGGACTCACCGTCGAGGACCACGATGCCGGTCGGGGTATCCACCGTGCGGGACGACATCATGCGCGAACGCCTCCTTTTTCCGACATACGGTCTTGCCCCATGGCCTCGTACCGCCCGACCTCTCACCACAGCCCCATGACAAATTATTCAGCCACCAAGAACTCTGCATGACCATATGCAGCCCGGCAAGGGATGACCGATGATCGAATTCGACTCCGTGCACAAACGCTTCCCGAACGGCACCACCGCGGTCCACGACCTCAGCCTGGACATGCCGGAGGGGCAGATCACCGTCCTCGTCGGCTCGTCCGGCTGCGGGAAGACGACCACGCTCCGCATGATCAACCGCATGGTCGAGCAGACCTCGGGGACCATCCGTCTCGCGGGCAAGGACATCCGCGAGGCGGACGCCGCCGACCTGCGGCGCGGCATCGGTTACGTCATCCAGCAGTCCGGGCTCTTCCCGCACCGGACGATCCTCGACAACGTGGCGACGGTCCCGCTCCTCCTCGGCTGGGGCCGGAAGAAGGCCCGTGCCCGCGCCGCCGAGCTGCTGGAGACCGTCGGACTGAACGCCGACACCGCGAAGCGCTACCCGCACCAGCTCTCCGGCGGCCAGCAGCAGCGGGTCGGCGTGGCCCGCGCGCTCGCCGCCGACCCGCCGGTCCTGCTCATGGACGAGCCGTTCGGCGCGGTGGACCCGGTGGTCCGCACCCAGCTCCAGGACGAGCTGCTCAGGCTCCAGCAGGACATCGACAAGACGATCGTCTTCGTCACCCACGACATAGACGAGGCCGTGCGGCTCGGCGACCGAATAGCCGTCTTCCGTACCGGCGGCCATCTCGTCCAGTGCGCGGAGCCCGCCGAACTCCTCGCCCGTCCCGCCGACGCCTTCGTCGCGGACTTCCTGGGCGCCGAGCGCGGGCTGAAGCTCCTCTCGCTGTCCACGCTCGCGGGCGTACCGCAGACCGCGGCCCCCACCGTCCGGGCCGGCGAGAAGCTCTCCGCCGCCAAGGGCGCGGCCCGCTGGCAGCTGGTCGTCTCGGCCGACGGCAAGCCGCTCGGCTGGCTCGACGCCGAGGCCGAAAAGGCGTCCGGCCCCACGAACGACACCGCGGGCGACGCCCGGCTGCTGCCCGTACGGGCCCTGCGCGACACCGACTCGCTGCTCTCCGCGCTCAACGAATCGGTCGCCTCCCCGGCCGGTCTCGTCGCCCGCGTCGACGCGGCAGGCGTCCTGACCGGCGTCACCGCGCGCGACGACATCCACGACCGCGCGGGCGAGGCCCACGCGGCAGCGGGCACGGGCAGCGCCGCATGACCATCGACTGGGGCTGGTTCCCCGACCACACCGGTGAGATGACCCATCTCACCGCGGACCATCTCTCCACCGCGGTACCCGCGGTCCTCCTCGGCCTGCTGATCGCGCTCCCCCTGGCGGTCCTCGCCCACCGGGTACGGCCGCTGCGCGGCTTCGCCCTCGGTCTCTCCAACATCCTCTACACGATCCCGTCCCTCGCCTTCTTCGTCCTGCTGCTCCCGATCACCGGGCTGACCCGGACGACCGCGATCACCGGGCTGACCGCGTACACCCTGGTCGTGCTCGTACGGAACACCGTCGAGGGCCTGGACGCGGTGCCCGCCAGGGTGCGCGAGGCGTCGACCGCCATGGGCACCAGGCCGCTGCGCACCCTGCTCACCGTCGAGCTGCCGCTCGCACTCCCGGTGATCATGGCCGGGGTCCGGGTCTCCACCGTGATGTCGATCTCCCTGGTGAGCGTGGCCAGTTACATCGGGTACGGCGGCCTCGGCCAGCTCTTCACCGACGGCTTCCAGCGCAACTACCCCACCCCGGTCGTCGCCGGGGTGGTCCTGACCCTGCTGCTCGCCCTGGTGGCGGACGCGCTGCTGGTCACCGTCCAGTGGCTGTGCACGCCGTGGACCCACGAGCGAGGTGCCTGAGCCGTGATCGAACTCCTCAAGAACCTCGCCACCTGGCTGACCAGCTCCGCCCAGTGGTCCGGCCCGGAAGGCATCGCCCACCGGCTCGTCGAACACCTCCAGTACTCGCTGCTGGCCACCGTCGTCGCCGCCGTGATCGCGCTGCCCATCGGCATGCTGATCGGCCACACCGGACGCGGCGCGTTCCTCGCGGTCAACCTGGCCTCCTTCGGCCGCGCGCTGCCGACCGTCGGCCTGGTCACCCTGGTCTTCCTCGCGGGCGGCCTCTCCATCTGGCCGGTGTACATCTCGCTGGTGGCGCTCGCCGTGCCGGTGATCATCACCAATACGTACGCGGGCATGGCCGCCGTCGACCCCGAGGTCAAGGACGCGGCGAAGGGCGTCGGCCTGCGCGGGCACCAGGTCCTCTGGCAGGTCGAACTCCCCCTGGCGCTCCCCCTGATCATGACCGGCATCCGGCTGGCGACCGTCCAGGTCGTCGCCACCGCCACCATCGCCGCCTACGTCAGCTTCGGCGGCCTGGGCCGCTACGTGTTCGACGGCCTGGCCCAGCGCGATCTGGTGCAGGTACTCGGCGGCGCGGTGCTCGTCGCCGTCCTCGCCGTCCTCGCCGACCTGGCCCTGGGCGGGGTGCAGCGGCTGCTGCTGCGCGGCCGGCCCACCACCGCCCGCTGACTGCCCGCTGAACTTCTGGAGACCCGAGATGAACCGACGTACCGCACTCACCGCCCTGCTGGCCGGTGCCTCCGCACCGCTGCTCGCCGCCTGCTCGTCCGGCATCACGTCCCTGAACGGGGACGGATCCGGCGGCGACACCGGCAGCAGCTCGGGCGGCCTGGTCATCGGCACCGCCAACTTCACCGAGAACCAGATACTCGGCTACCTCTACGCGGGGGTGCTCAAGGCCGCGGGCATCAAGACCACGGTCAAGCCCAACCTCGGCTCGCGGGAGATCATCGTGCCCGCGCTGAAGGGCGGCGACATCGACCTGCTCCCCGAGTACCAGGGCAGCCTGCTGCTCTACCTGGATCCGAAGGCCACCGAGACGGAGGCGGGCGCCATGCAGAACGCGCTCGCCGCGGTGCTCCCGGCGAGCCTGGAGGTGCTGCCGTACGCGGCGGCCGAGGACCGCGACAGCTTCGCGGTCACCCGCGAGACCGCCGACAGGTACGGCCTGAAGACCCTCGCCGACCTGAAGAAGGCCAACGGGAAACTGGTCTTCGGGGCCGCCGCCGAGATGAAGAAGCGGGTCGTCGGAGTCGTCGGTCTGAAGGACCAGTACGGCGTGGAGTTCAAGGAGTTCAAGGCCCTCGACTCGTCGGGGCCGCTGGTGAAGGGCGCGCTGAAGAAGGGCGACGTGGACGTGGCGAACGTCTTCACGACGGACGTGGACGTGGCGGCGAACAAGTGGGTCGTCCTGGAGGACCCGAAGAACCTGGTGCCCGCGCAGCACATCGTCCCGCTGGTCGCCGCCCGCAAGGCGGACGCCAAGGTCCGCAAGGCGCTGGCGGAGCTGGGCAACGCGCTCACCACGGCGGAACTGACCCGGCTGAACCGGCTGGTGGACAAGGACAAGCAGGACCCGGACCGGGTGGCCGACGCGTGGCTCAAGCGGCAGAAGCTGACGGCGTAGGCCGTGTCCGGTGGGTCTTCGCCGGGCTCGGATGACGGCGCGGGCCGTGTCCGGCCGGTCTTCGCCGGGCTTGGGTGACGGCGTAGGCCATGTCCGGGGGGGGGCTTCGCCGGGCTCGGATGACGGCCGCGAGCGCAGGGGCGCGACGGGGGCGATTTCCCACCTGGTCCCCGAACCCGTACTGTCGGGGTTACCGACGCGGGGTGGAGCAGCTCGGTAGCTCGCTGGGCTCATAACCCAGAGGTCGCAGGTTCAAATCCTGTCCCCGCTACTGAAGACCGCAGGCCCGGTGCGCAAGCACCGGGCCTGCGGTGTTTTCCGTTCCCGGCGGGGCAGAGACCGGCCGGACTTTCCTTACCGGCCCGACTTCCCGACCGGCCGGACTTCCTGCCCGGCCCAGGCCTGCCCGGCCCAGGTCTACCCGGCCCGGGTCGCGGACCCCCGCTCCACCAGCCGCGGCGCGCACAGCACCCGCTTCCGCCGTACCCGGCGCCCCTCGATCGCCGCCACCGCGAGCCGCGCCGCCTGCGTGGCGATCTCCGCGAGCCCCCAGTCCAGCGTGGTCAGCGCGGGTGTCAGCACCCGCGACACCGGATGGTCGTCGAAGCCGACCACCGAGAGATCGCGCCCGATCACCCGCCCGGCCTCCGCCGCCGCCGCGTACACCCCGTACGCGATCGAGTCCGAGAAGCAGAAGACCGCCGTCGAACGCCCCCCGAGAACCCCTCGGGCGACCCCGGTGGCCTCGCCCAACTCCTGCGCGCAGGGCACGACTTCGACCTCCAGGCCGAGCCGGTCCGCCGCCTCCCGCACATACACGTCCGCGGGCCGGTCGGGCGTACTGGGCCCGGTGGGCGTCAGCACCGTCACGCACCGGTGCCCGAGCCCCGCCAGGTACCCGAGCACCGCATCGATACCGGCCCGGTTGTCGAAGAGCACCTCGCCCGCGGTGCTCGCCTGCTGGAGCGAGTCCCCGATCGAGACCACCGGCACCGCGTCGGCGATCTTCGCCCAGCCCCCGGCCGACGGGTCGACGGGCGACACCAGCAGGCCGTCCACCCGCTGGTCACGCAGCTGTTTGGCGAGGACGAGCTCCCGGTCCGGGTCGCCGCCCGCGTCGAGGATCAGCGCGTACCGGTCCCCCGCGAGCAGTTCCCGTCCTATGGCCGCCATCAACTGCTGCTGCCAGAGGTCCTGGAGGTCACCGGCGAGGACGCCGACCATGCTCGTACGGCCGCTGGCGAGGGCACGGGCGATGGGATCGGCCTCGTAACCCAGCTCGGCGGCGGCTCTGCGGACGCGTTCCTCGGTCTCCTTGGAGACCTGTTTGCCGCGCAGGGCGTACGAGACGGCGGCAGTGGAGAGTCCGGTGGCCTCGGCCACCTCGCGGAGGGTGGTGCGCTTGCTGGGCCTGGCCATGCCCGGAAGCCTACCGGCCGCTCTTGACACCCCGCCTCGTTAACCGCTTCACTTAAGCGCATCACTGAACCGCTTAACACGAGAGTGACCCTTGCTTGTAGACGTCCACCAACATCTCTGGCCCCCGGCCTTCACGGAGCTGCTGCGCGCCCGCCGGACAGGTCCGCACCTCGACGGATGGACGCTCCACCTGCCGGGCGAACCGCCGTACCAGGTCGACCCCGCCGACCACGACCTCGCCGCCCGCACCGCGCTCGCCCGCTCCGACGGCCTCGGGCTGGCACTCGTCTCGCTCTCCAGCCCCCTCGGTATCGAATATCTGCCACCCGCCGAGTCGGCCCCGCTCCTCGCCGCCTTCCACGAGGGCGCCCTGGCGCTGCCCGCCCCCTTCGGTGTCTGGGCCTCGGCCGGTCTCGTCGCCCCCGACCCGGACTCGCTCGCCGACACCCTCGACCGGGGCTGCGCGGGCCTCCAACTCCCGGCCACCGCGCTGCTGGACGAGGCGGGCTGGGCCCACTGCGCCCCGCTGATCGACACCCTCACCCGCGCGGACAAGCCGCTCTTCGTCCACCCGGGCGCGGCCCCGGCCGGCGACCCCGGCGCGCCGCCGTGGTGGCCCGCTCTGGTGCCGTACCTCCAGCAGATGCACGCCGCGTGGTTCGCCTTCCGTGCGTTCGGCCGCCCGCGCCATCCCGGGCTGCGCATCTGCTTCGCCGCCCTGGCGGGCCTCGCCCCGCTGCACGGCGAGCGCCTCGCGGCGCGCGGCGGCGGACGCGGCCCGGTGGACTTCGACGCCTTCTACGAGACCTCCTCGTACGGCACCCGGGCCGTGGACGCGCTGGTCCGGGCCGTCGGCATCGATGTGGTCGTCTCCGGCAGCGACCGCCCGTACGCCGTCCCCGTCCACCCCGACCTCGGGGCCGACGCCGCCGTCCACGCCCTGCGTGCCACCAACCCCGCCCGCCTCCTGAACGGAGCACGCCCATGACGTACGACGCCGCGCTGCCCGACCGCAATCTCGACAAGCGTGAACTCCGGGCCCTGGTCGACGACTTGGCGGCCAGGCCGGAGCTGTGGCGCTCGGAGGTCGCGTTCTCCGACACCGACCGCCACTACGCCTCGCTGCACCGCGACGAGTACGTGGACATCTGGCTGCTCTGCTGGACCCGGCAGAACGACACCGGCTGGCACGACCACGACATCTCGTCCGGCGCGGTCCGGGTGGTCCAGGGCGCGCTGACCGAGTCCAACCCCCGCATCGGCGGCCACCACCTGGCCACGGCGGTCGGCGCGGACACCTCGTTCTGCTTCGGCCCGGACCACATCCACCGCCTCACCGGGGCCACGGACGACGCGGTCTCGATCCACGCGTACTCGCCGCCGCTCTGGCGGCTCGGCCAGTACGACATCAGCGATGACGGCCTGATGCGACGCCATTCCGTCTCATATGCGGACGAACTCCGACCGATGGACTCTCCCGCAGCCTGAGAATCCGCTGATTATCGAGTCGATCGACCGCCACCTATTGACCTTCCATTCATCACCGCACACTCTGCATAGATCAATACATGAGGGTGCGGGGGGACGAGAGAGGAGGCCGTCGGATGGCAGGCCTGGTGGAACAGCGGTCGATCGATGTCGTCCCGGACGAGGAGCGTCACGGCAGCGCCTTCTCCCAGTTCACGCTCTGGGTCGGCGCCAATCTCCACATCACCGCGGTCGTCACGGGCGCGCTCGCCGTGGTCTTCGGCGGCGGCGCGCTCTGGTCGATCGTCGGCCTGCTGCTCGGCAATCTGCTGGGCGGCGCGGTGATGGCGCTGCACTCGGCGCAGGGACCGCGGCTCGGTCTGCCCCAGATGATCTCGTCCCGCGCCCAGTTCGGGGTCAGGGGAGCGGTGGTCCCGCTCCTCCTCGTCATCCTGATGTACGTCGGGTTCTTCGCCAGCGGCACGGTCCTGGCGGGCGAGGCGGTGGGCAAGCTGACCCACCTCGGCGACACCACCGGCATCATCGTCTTCGGCGCGATCACCGCCGTGATGGCCGTCATCGGCTACCGGATCATCCACACGCTGGGCCGGGTGGCGAGCATCGTGTGCGCGGTGGCCTTCGTCTACCTGGGCATCCGGCTGCTGGACCGCATCGACCTCTCCACGGTCCTGCACGACCACAGCTTCTCCGTCCCGCTGTTCCTCCTCGCGATCTCGCTCTCGGCCTCCTGGCAGCTGGCCTTCGGCCCGTACGTCGCGGACTACTCGCGCTACCTGCCGCGCACGACGAGCGGACGTGCCACGTTCTGGTGGACCCTCGGCGGCACCGCGCTGGGCTCCCAGTGGTCGATGACGTTCGGCGTCCTCGTCGCGGCCACGGCGGGCGACGCGTTCCTCGACGACCAGGTCGGTTACGTGGTCGGCCTCGGCGGCACCGGCCTGATGGCCTCGGTCCTCTACTTCGTCATCGCCCTGGGCAAACTCACCATCAATGTGCTCAACACCTACGGCGGCTTCATGTCGATGGTGACGAGCATCAGCGGATTCCGCGGCCAGAAGACCCTCTCCCCGCGCGGACGCACGCTCTACATCCTGCTCATCATGCTCGCCGGTACGGCGGTGGCGCTCGCGGGCAAGGACAGCTTCCTGAACTCCTTCAAGGACTTCCTGCTGTTCCTGCTGGCCTTCTTCACCCCGTGGTCGGCGATCAACCTGGTCGACTACTACCTGATCTCCCGCGAGCGCTACGACATCCCCGCCCTGTCCGACCCGAACGGCCGCTACGGCGCCTGGCGCTGGGACGCGCTCCTGGTCTACGGCATCGGGCTGCTGGCCCAATTCCCCTTCCTGGCCACGTCCTTCTACACGGGCCCGCTGGTGGACCCGCTGGGCGGCGCGGACATCTCCTGGATCGTGGGGCTGGTGGTCCCGGCGGCGCTGTACTGGCTGCTGGCCCGCCGGGACACGTCACACATCCCGGAAGCGACGATCGTCACGGCGGCGGGCCAGGTGCCGGGCCAGGTGCCGGGCCGGCGGAACGAGCCGGACCGGAGGCAGCCCCGAATCGGATTGGGGGGTTAGCCCCACTGCTCCGGGGCCCCCGGATTCGTACCGTGTACGACATGGAAGCCAGCGACGCAGAGCTGAAGAAGGAACTCGACGCCGCCCTGCACGCCCGCAGGGAGCTGGGCGAGGAGTACGACTCCGCCCTGGTCGAGTCGTTCCTGGAGAAGGTGGAGCAGCGGCTCGACAGCACGGTGGACCGGCGGGTCCGGCGGCAGTTCGCCGAGCAGCAGGTGGCGGTGGCCCGGGGCAGCCGTCCGGCGCAGTCGGAGAGCGGATTCGGTGAGCGGTTCGGATTCGGGATCGTCACGATGATCCTGGCCGTCCCGCTGTCGGCGATCGGCGTGGTGAACGCACATCTGCCGGGCCTCATCGCCACCTGGGTCGGCATCGTCGGCGTCAACATGGTGCACGCGGCGCGGGACGGGGGGCTGTTCGGGTTCCACCGGGTGAAGTCGTCGTCCTCGTCCTCTTCCTCCGACTGGGACAGCTGAACGCCGAAGAGGTGACCGCGGGGACCGCCGCACCCCCGGCGGTGCACGCAGCGCGGGACGGGGGCTGCTCAGGCCCCACCCGGCGAAGCCACCGACATCCGCCCCCTCTTCCCACTCCGACCGGGACAGCTGAACACCGAAGAGGTGACCGCGGGGACCGCCGCACCTCCGGCGGTGCACGCAGCGCGGGACGGGGGCTGCTCAGGCCCCACCCGGCGAAGCCACCGACATCCGCCCCCTCTTCCCACTCCGACTGGGACAGCTGAACGCCGGAGAGGTGACCGCGGGGACCGCCGCACCTCCGGCGGGCCGGAGGGCGGGACGACGACGGTCCCCGCGAGGGACGCGGTCCCGGGTCAGGGCCGGGGTACCGCGTCCGTGGCGTCCTGGAGGCCGGGAGCCGCTCCGGAGGTCCTTGACGCCGTTCGTGGTGCCGGAAGGTTTCCCTTCCGGCACTCACCAATGTGCCCCAGTGGTGTTAAGCCCGTGCTGCGCGGACGTGACACGCACGTACCGAATTGGCACGGCCCGAACCGGCACGGCCCGGATCAGGACGGCCCGGATCAGGGACGCTCCACGTTCAGCGTGCGCCGGTCACGCCTCGACCTTGGCGAGGAACGCCAGCAGGTCCTGCCGCGTCACGACCCCCTTCGGCTTCCCCTCCACCAGCACGATCGCCGCGTCCGCCTTGCCCAGCACGGCCATCAGATCGCCGACCGGCTCGCCCGAACCGACCAGCGGCAGCGGCGCCGACATGTGCTTCTCCAGGGCGTCGCCCAGCGAGGCCCGCTGGGTGAACAGCGCGTCGAGCAGCTCGCGCTCCACCACCGAGCCGATGACCTCGGCCGCCATCACGTCCGGATGTCCGGCCCCCGGCTTGACGATCGGCATCTGCGAGACGCCGTACTCCCGCAGCACCTCGATCGCCTCGCCCACCGTCTCCTCCGGGTGCATGTGCACCAGGCTGGGGATGCCGTGCGACTTGTACTCGAGTACGTCGGCGACGCACGGTTCGTCGCCCGGCTGCTCCAGGAACCCGTAGTCGTTCATCCATTCGTCGTTGAAGATCTTCGAGAGGTATCCGCGTCCGCTGTCCGGCAGCAGGACCACGACGATGTCGTCGGGGCCCAGGTCCTCCGCCACCTTCAGCGCCGCCACGACCGCCATCCCGCAGGAGCCGCCGACCAGCAGGCCCTCCTCCTTGGCGAGCCGGCGCGTCATCCGGAAGGAGTCCTTGTCGGACACGGCGACGATGCCGTCCGTGACGGTCCTGTCGTACGCGGTCGGCCAGAAGTCCTCACCGACGCCCTCGACGAGGTACGGCCGCCCGGAACCCCCGGAGTACACCGAGCCCTCGGGGTCCGCGCCGATGACCCGGACCCGGCCGTCCGAGACGTCCTTCAGATAGCGCCCGGTGCCGGTGATCGTGCCGCCGGTGCCGACACCCGCGACGAAGTGGGTGATCTTCCCCTCCGTCTGCTCCCACAGTTCGGGACCGGTGGTCTCGTAGTGCGAGCGCGGGTTGTTGGGGTTGCTGTACTGATCGGGCTTCCAGGCGCCCGGCGTCTCCCTGACCAGGCGGTCGGAGACGTTGTAGTACGAGTCGGGGTGGTCCGGGTCGACCGCCGTCGGGCAGACGACGACGTCGGCGCCGTACGCCCGCAGCACATTGATCTTGTCCGTGGACACCTTGTCCGGGCAGACGAAGATGCACTTGTAGCCCTTCTGCTGGGCCACGATCGCAAGGCCGACACCGGTGTTCCCGGAGGTCGGTTCGACGATCGTGCCGCCGGGCTGCAGCTCACCGCTCTGCTCCGCCGCCTCGATCATGCGTACGGCGATGCGGTCCTTCACGGAGCCGCCCGGGTTGAAGTATTCGACCTTGGCCAGGACGGTCGCCCTGATACCGGCGGTCACATGGTTGAGCCTCACCAGCGGGGTGTTGCCTACGAGGCTGATCATCGAGTCGTGGAAGTGCACCATGGCGGTCAGCGTATTGGAGAAGATTGAGCGGCACCGGTCTCCGGGCAGTTACGACTTGGTCGGCCGGACACCGCCCGGCAGGTGTCCGGCCATGAGGAGGTGGCAGTGTCGAGGGCGAGGGTGGCACGCCGGATCGCCGCGGGCGCGGCGTACGGCGGAGGAAGCATCGGCCTGGTCGGAGCGGCTGCGGTGGGTGTGGTGCTCGCGGAGGTCCAGCTGGCGAAGCGGTCGGTGGGCGGTGGGCGGGCCCCGGACGCGCCGAGCGCGGACGGGCGGTACGGATTGGCGTTCGCCGGGCGCACCGAACGCCTGGAGCCGCTGCGGCTCGCGATGCTCGGCGACTCGACGGCGGCGGGGCAGGGCGTACGACGGGCGGGCCAGACCCCGGCCGCGCTGCTGGCCTCCGGGCTCGCGGCGGTGGCCGAGCGGCCGGTGGACCTGCGGAACGTGGCGCTGCCCGGCGCGATGTCGGACGACCTGGACCGCCAGGTGACGCTGGTGCTCACGGATCCCGCCGGTACGCCGGAGGTCTGCGTGATCATGATCGGCGCGAACGACGTGACGCACCGGATGCCGGCCACCCGGTCCGTGCGGCACCTGGCCACGGCGGTACGGCGGCTGCGCACGGCAGGGGCGGAGGTCATCGTCGGGACCTGCCCCGACCTGGGCACGGTGGAGCCGGTCTACCAGCCGCTGCGCTGGCTGGCCCGCCGCGTCTCGCGGCAGCTGGCGGCGGCCCAGACGATCGGCGTGGTCGAACAGGGCGGGCGGACCGTGTCGCTGGGCGAGATGCTGGGCCCCGAGTTCGCGGCGAACCCGCGCGAGCTGTTCGGCCCGGACAACTACCACCCGTCGGCGGAGGGGTACGCGACGGCCGCGATGGCGGTCCTGCCCACCCTCTGCGCGGCCCTGGGCCTGTGGCCGGAGGCCGACCGGCTGGACGCGACCCGCGACGAGGACATGCTCCCGGTGGCGAAGGCCGCATCGGCGGCGGCGTCGGAGGCGGGTACCGAGGTCACCGGGGCGCGGGCCCCGTGGGCGCTGCTGAAGCACCGCAGGCGGAGGCGGCTGCCGGAGACACCGGAGGCGTCGGAACCGGCCGACACTGCGCCGCACGGGTGAGATCCGGGACCGCCCCGGCGCGTCCTGAGCGGTCGCTTAGAAAAGAGTCCCGCATCACATGCCCGGTCCGGTGACCTTCACGGTACGTCCGGGTAACTTCCAATCAGCCGTGCCTTCCTGCGCCGCCCGCACGCAACCCGACCACCACCCCCAGCACCCCGTCACCCGACCACCGCACCCTCTGGAGCCGTGATGCCCGAAGCCGTGATCGTGTCAACCGCCCGCTCCCCCATCGGCCGCGCCTTCAAGGGCTCGCTGAAGGACCTGCGCGCCGACGACCTCACCGCCACCATCATCCAGGCCGCCCTCGCCAAGGTCCCCGAGCTGGATCCCACGGACATCGACGACCTGATGCTCGGCTGCGGGCTGCCCGGCGGCGAGCAGGGCAACAACATGGGCCGCATCGTCGCCGTACAGATGGGGATGGACCACCTTCCCGGCTGCACGGTCACCCGCTACTGCTCCTCCTCGCTCCAGACCTCCCGGATGGCGATGCACGCCATCAAGGCGGGCGAGGGCGACGTCTTCATCTCCGCCGGTGTCGAGATGGTGTCCCGCTTCGTGAAGGGCAATTCGGACAGCCTCCCGGACACGCACAACCCGCTCTTCGCGGACGCGGAGGCGCGCACCGCGGCGGTGGCGGAGAGCGAGGGCGCCTCCTGGCACGACCCGCGCGAGGACGGCCTGGTGCCCGACGCGTACATCGCGATGGGGCAGACCGCCGAGAACCTGGCCGGGCTCAAGGGCATCAGCCGCCAGGAGATGGACGAGTTCGGCGTACGGTCCCAGAACCTCGCCGAGGAAGCCATCAAGAACGGCTTCTGGGCGCGGGAGATCACCCCGGTCACGCTCCCCGACGGCACGGTCGTCTCGAAGGACGACGGCCCGCGCGCCGGAGTCACCCTCGAAGGCGTGCAGGGCCTGAAGCCGGTCTTCCGGCCCGACGGCCGGGTCACCGCGGGCAACTGCTGCCCGCTGAACGACGGCGCCGCCGCACTCGTCATCATGAGCGACACCAAGGCGCGCGAGCTGGGGCTGACCCCGCTGGCCCGGATCGTCTCGACCGGGGTCACCGGCCTGTCCCCCGAGATCATGGGATACGGCCCGGTGGAGGCGTCGAAGCAGGCGCTGAAGCGGGCCGGTCTGACCATCGGCGACATCGACCTGGCCGAACTGAACGAGGCGTTCGCCGCTCAAGTCATCCCGTCCTACCAGGACTTGGGCCTCGACCTGGACAAGGTGAACGTCAACGGCGGCGCCATCGCCGTCGGTCACCCCTTCGGCATGACCGGCGCGCGGATCACCGGCACACTGATCAACAGCCTCCAGTTCCACGACAAGCAGTTCGGTCTGGAGACGATGTGCGTCGGCGGCGGCCAGGGCATGGCCATGGTCATCGAGCGCCTCAGCTGACCTGAATCAGCTTGTTCGGCCTGAAGTACTCCGCTACCCAGAGGCACGGCTGATGCCGCCCCTGTCACAACCGTGCCTCAGGTAAGCCTCTCGCCACCCAGCTGTGACCGAATCTCCCCCAGGATGTGACCTACGTCCCGGGGGAGAGTTGTTTCCGCAGGTCACAGCAGTATCGGGACAGAACATAGGGCACAAAGACCTGTCCAATTCATGACGTAATGCACTGCCGGTGGGAGCACTCTCACGACAAGCTGATGTAGGAAGTCGGGGAACGATTGAATCCGGGAGTAAGTCAGTGAGCACTTTGTCGATTGCCCTGCTGCTGACGACGGCCGCCGCCACGGCCGTCGGCGCTGCGTCCCTCTATGCCGCGCACGGCCTGCGCGGTCAGATCGCCGCCCTGCGCGACGACCTGGCTGCCACGTCCCGCGGCACCCGGGGCGCCACCGTACCGGCCGCCCGTGAGACTCCGGTCGCGGAGATACGCGCGGCCGTCGCCGAGGCGCTGGCCGAGGAACGCGAACGCGAACTGGCCGAGGCGCGCGCCTTCTGGGCGGCGCAGGAGTCCCGTGACGCCGCGGACACCCCTTCCCTGCTGGGCGGTCTGGCCGGACTCGGCGAGGACGCCGCGTTCTTCCTGCCGCGCCAGGCCGACTTCACCGGCTTCGAATCCGGCCTCGAATCCGGTCCGGACGGTGGCCTGGACAGCGCCCTGAACGACGCCCTTCTGGGGCGCGGCTTCGAATCGCCCTTCGCGCCGGAGCTCGAACCGGCCGTCGACGCGGGCATCGAGGCGGACGACGAGCCGGGCGTCGACGAGTACGCCAACGACAGTGCCGAGCTGGCCGCCGCCCGCCGCAGGCACCCCTCGCACCCCGACTTCGTACCGGTCCGGACACCGGTGGTGACCGACCACGAGCGCATGGTGACCCGCCTGGAAGAGCTGGCCGAGACCCGCACCGCGCTCTCCGACGTACGCCCCGGCCCGCTCGGCACGCTCGATGTGTACGTCTTCGCCGACGGCACCACGCTCTGCATGACCCCGGGCCACCGCGAGACCGCCGAACGGCTCGCCGAGGCGCTGCGCGCGGGCGACACCCCGGTCCTGCTGGGCGGTTCCGGCATCTCCGGTGCGTACGCGCTGACCTTCACCTGCGGCGAGGAGAACGTCTACATCCTCGCCGACCGCGTCATCGCGTCCCTGTAGTCCCGCAGCGCCCTCAGCGCCCGCAGTCCCCGCAGCACCCGCACCCGACGGCCCTCCGCGGACCCGACCCGCCCCTCACAGACCCGAACCGGCCTCGGCCGCTTCCACCAACTTCACGGCCTCGTCCAGCTCCACGGACGAGGCCGTTCGCAGCTCCAGGGCCAAGTCGTTCCCCGCTACGGCGAGTTGGTCGGCCACGGCGAATATCCCGGCGTCCGGCATGACCCGCACGGCAGCGCCCGCCCCTTGCCGACGCTGCACCTCCAAGCGCTGTGCGCGGGACGAGAGTTCCCTGGCCAGCGCGAGCCCGTCGGCGGCGGCGCCCCGCTGAAGACGGCTCTGCGGGGCGGCGCGCAGCCGGTCGGCGAAGCGTTCCACTGCGGCGGTGAGGGGGGTCGTATCAAGCACGCCGCGACCTTACGCGCCCGTCCAGGACTGTTGCCAACGGGCCGACGCTCAGGCACGGTGCAGTGAAGGACCAGCACGAGGGCCCGTCCCGCTACCACCGGGCTCTCCACGGCCGACTCAGCGCAACGCCTCCGGAGGCGCCGATGTCCCAAGTCTTCTCCGAAGAGACCCATCGCAATCTGCTCTCCCGCATCCCCCAGTGCACGGGCCGCGAAGTGTCCGACTGGCTCCGTGCCGTCGACGAAGGCCCCACCCTCGTCCGTTTCGACGAGAAGGTCAGCTGGCTCAGGACCGAGCACCACCTGGCCTACGGCCACGCCAAGGCGATCATCCACGAGTACGACCTGCGGCGAGCCGCCCGACGGCTGCGCTGAGGCGTACGGTCCCCCTCCCCCCGTCTTCGCCCCGTCGGCTCCGGCCTGCGGGGCGAAGTGCTGTCGTGCCGCGCGCCTTGACCGTGAGCACGCCGGGACGTGCCGGGCAGCCGTGCCACGGACGCACCGAGCGCCCACGACGCCCGACGGGCCAAGTGCCGCCGCCCGGAAGGGATTTCAGAGATCCGGCGGTATTGACAGGCATCCCGGGCGCCAGAATCATGACCCCGTGAGCGCTCCCGGGAGCGCTCACGTACCCGGCTCCCTCCACCGTCCTCACCGTCTTCCCATCCCTCACCGGCCGTTCACCGGCCGGGGCAAGAAGGGCGACGCACTTGTCCGCAGCCAGCACGTCACGACGGGCCACGATCGACGACGTCGCCCGGTCGGCCGGGGTCTCCCGGCAGACCGTGTCCCGGGCGATCAACGACAAGCCCGAGATCGACCCGGCGACCCGGCAGCACGTGCTCCAGGTCGCCCGCGCGATGGGCTACCGGCCGAGCCGCTTCGCCCGCGGCATGGTCAGCCAGGGGGTCACCACCGTCGGACTCGTCATCGCGGACGTCCTCAACCCCTTCTTCCCCGAGGTGGTGTCGGGGGTGATGGAGGCCGCCGACAAACGCGGCTGGCAGGTCACCGTCCACAGCACCGGCCACGCGACGGAACGCGAGTCGTCGGTGGCCGACACCGTCGCCGAACACGTCGACGCCTGTGTGGCGTTCATGATCGACCCGGTGGCGGTGGAGCGCATCCGCGCCTCCGGCATCCCGCTCGTCCTGCTGAACCACGAGGCGCCGCCGCCCTCGGTGGGCGGTGTCCGGATCGACTTCGAGTCGGGGATCCGGCAGGCGGTCGGCCATCTGACCGCCCGTGGCCACACCCGGATCGCCATGCTCGACGACCGCGCGAACAGCGACGCCCTGCTGCCGGACACCCGGCACGGGCTCTTCCTGCGGGTGGCCGCCGAACACGCGCTGCCCGTGGACGAGGCCTGGGTGCTGCCCGCCGAGAACTCCCTGGACGGCGGCGCGGAGGCGATGGACCGGCTGCTGGCGGCCCTTCCGGGGGTCACCGCGGTGGTCGCGTACAACGACCTCATCGCCATCGGTGCCATGCGCCGCGCCCTGGCCCGGGGGCTCTCGGTCCCCGGGGACTGCGCCTTCGTCGGCTGCGACGGGCTGATGCTGGGGCGGCTCGTCGACCCCCCGCTCACCACGCTGCACATCGACAAGGAACAGCTGGGCCGGGCCGCCGTACGCCAGGTCGAGGCGCTGATGTCCGGTGACCGGCCCGAGGAGGCCGTGATCGTCCCCGACCTGGTGATCCGCGCGTCCAGCTGACCGCCCACCCACCACCACGGCCCCGCCCACCACCGCCGCCACCCACCACGCCCCCTACCGCCACCCCCGCGGCGCACCCACCACCACGCCCCCGCCCACCACCGCCGCCACCCACCACGCCCCCTACCACCACCGCCGCGGCCACCCCCACGGCGCGCACCTTCGCCATGCCCTCATGACCTCCGGGGAGACGCTCCACCCGTCCCCGGCGCTTGTCCGGTCCCGTACCCCCACCGCACCCGAGGAGCACACCGTATGAGCACCATCGGCAGAAGAGGCTTCCTGGCCGCGAGCATCACCGTGGCCGGCGCCGCGACCGGCCTGGGCGCCGCCGCACCCGCGTTCGCCGCCCCGGCGTCCGTCACCGGGCCGTCCGCCGCCCGGTCGTCCACCGGCCTGACCGCCCCCGCCGCCCCGACCCCGCCGCTGTACCGGGAACACCCCTGGCTGCGTACCGCCCGCACCGGTCTCTTCCTGCACTGGGGCATGTTCACCGCCCCCGCCTTCACCGATGCCGCCGCGTGGGAGGCGGAGGTCACCGGCTCCGGCTGGACCGCCGAGTACTGGGTCCGGGAAGCGCTCAAGCTCAAGGCGTCCTACCTGGTCCTGGTGACCTTCCACAGCCGCCTCGGCTACGCCCGCGCCTGGCCCTCGCAGATCCCGGGCAGCGGCTCCACCCGGCGCGACTTCCTGGGCGAACTGATCGCGGCGGCGAAGAAGCGCGGCCTGAAGGTCATCTGTTACGTCACCGACGACCCCCAGTGGCACGACGCCACCGGGACCGAGTGCCTGGACTCGGCCGCCTACTCCGCGTACAAGGGCAAGGCCGTCGACCTCACCACCCGCGAGGGCTTCGGCGAGTACTCCTACGACGTCTTCGTCGAACTCATGCGGAACTACCCGGAGTTGGCGGGTTTCTGGATCGACAACGACAACGAGTACTGGGAGCGCAACAAGCTCTACGAGCGCATCCGCACCGAGCGCCCGGACATGACGCTCAGCAACAACAACGAGGACACCCCGATCATGGACATGGTCAGCCATGAGCAGAAGAAGGGGATGCTGCCGGACTACGACTACTCGGCGGCCACCTGGACACCGCTGCCGCGGCTGGCCGAGGGCTGCTTCACGGTCGGCGGCAACTGGTGGTACGAGGGCAAGAACAACACCGTCGACTACCCGCTGACCATCCGCCGGGTGATCAGCAACGTGGGCGCCTCGATCCGCTCGCTGATAGCCGAGGGCGCCCAGCACAGTGGCCGCTTCACCCCGAACATCGAGGCGTTCAACAACTACGTCGCCGACTGGTTCGACGGCATGTGGGAGTCCGTCGACGGCACCGAGGGCGGCGGCTACATGTACGGCGGCCTGCAGCCCGGCTGGCTGAACGACGGGGCGTTCGCCGCGGTCACCGTGGCCCGGCACGACCCCCGGCTCCAGTACCTGCACGTCACCACCCGCCCCACGTCGGACACCTTCGTACGGGTCCGCGACAACGGCTACCGGATCACCCGCGTCGAGGACCTGCGCACCGGCCGGCGGATGCCGTTCGTCCAGGAGAACGGCACCCTGACGATCCGTTCCGTCTCCACGTGGGACGACTACGACACCGTCTTCCGCATCAGGACCACCGGTGACCGCGCCTTCGTCCTGCCGGGCCACCGGGTCCGCGCCACCGCCACCTCGTCGAAGGCCGGGTTCCCCGCGTCGAACCTGGTGGACGGTGACTTCACCACGTACTGGGACGCCGGCGACACCATCCCGGTCTCGATCACCCTCGATCTCGGCGAGGTGCGCAACGTCGCCTGCCTCGGCGTCAACCACCACGAGTGGTCCCCGACGCAGAACCGCGAGACCTTCGGGCGCAAGGAGGACTCGGCCCGGATCAAGGAGTACGGGGTCCAGGTCAGCCGCGACGGCCGGAACTGGTCGACCGTGATCGCGAGCGCGGAGCTGGAGAGCGCGAAGGCGGTGCGCTTCATCGACCTCGACACCAGGGCCCGCTACGTCCGGATCGACGTCGCGTCGACCTGGGCGCTGGAGAGCGTGCCCGCGTACTACCGGAAGCTGCTGATCGACTCGATCGAGGTCACCACGGGGCACCCGAGGAGCCGCGGCTGACGGTGGAACAGCGATGGCCGCCCGGACCAGGTCCGGGCGGCCATCGGCGGGTACACGTCAGTCCCCTGACGTCGCCTCAGTACTTCCTGCTAGTCACCGCTGAAGATCGCAACGAGCCGCAGCATCTCCGTGTAGATCCACACGAGCGACACCGTCAGACCGAACGCGGCCAGCCACGACTCCTCGCGCGGGGCGCCGAAGGCGATGCCGTCCTCGATCTGCTTGAAGTCCAGCGTCAGGAAGAAGCAGCCGATCAGGATCGCCGCGATCCCGACGAGCGCACCGAGCGGACCGAAGCTGCGCAGCCCGCCCTGGTCGGCCACCCCGGTGACGACCAGCAGCAGATTGACCAGCAGGAGCCCCATGAACGCGAAGGCGACGGTCATGCCCATGCGGGCGTAGCGCGCGGTCACCCGGATCCAGCGCTGCTTGTACATGAACAGCGTGGCGCCCGAGACCGCCATCGTGCCCAGCACCGCCTGGAAGGGCGCACCCGCCCACTGGCTGTTGTACATCTCGCTGATCACGCCGAGGAAGATGCCCTCGAAGAACGCGTAACCGAGGATCAGAGCGGGCACCGGCGTGCGCTTGAAGGACTGCACCATGGCCAGCACGAAGGCGACCAGCGCGGAGCCGAAGGCCAGCCCGTAGCTGGTGGTGGAGACCGGCAGCAGCGTCCAGGCCAGTACGGCGGCGACCGCGACGGTGCCGAGCGTCATGGCCGTGCGGGAGACGACGTCGTCCATCGTCATCGCGTTGGTACGGGCGGGCGCCTGCGGGCCGTGCGGGTCGGGCGCGTACGGATTCGTGGCATACGGATTCGTCACGTACGGGTTGGTCCCTACCGCGGGGCCCCCGGCCTGCGGTGCCGCGTTGAAGCCCGCGTAGCCGTTGTCGCGGCTGAAGCCCCGTCGCGAGAAGACCGGGTTGCTGCTCCTCATCTCACTCCTCAGTGGCCACGGTGCGTGGCCTCAGGGCAAGAGTAATGGGACAGCAAAGAGAAGGCCCTACTGCCTGAGAAGGATCTTTCCGCGGCGAACCCGGACAATCGCGACATCAGTGCGGGATGCTCTCCCAGCGGACACACAGGAACTGGCGAAGTGCCCGGAACCGGACTTGAACCGGTACGCCCCCGAGGGGCAGCGAGGTTTAAGCTCGCCGTGTCTGCATTCCACCATCCGGGCAGGGCGCGCGGCACCGCATTCGCGAGTCAGAGACTATCCGGACCCGCCCGCCGAGCATCGGACGAGAAGCCCGATGTTGTCTTATTTTATTGATGCCTGAAGGTGCGTCAGCAAGTGGATGGGCCATCGGCACATGCCGCACGTGGTGGACGCCTCGTACTGGGGGGTACGGGATTGACGGAAAGTCGCCGCCCGGCCGGTCCGCCCGGTCCCTCCGGCGGACCGTCTCAGGGCCGGTGTCATCCCCGAGGAGGAGGCGAGCGGCCCTCGGTCAGTCTCAAGGCGGCCCCGGGAACGGGCATGAGGACGGACGTTCCGGCCCAGGACCGGCGACAGGATGAAGAGGTCCCCACAGCCTGTCCCGAGGAGCCTCACGTGACCACGACCACCACCGCTCGCCGCTCCACCGCGGTGGCCGCTCGCGCCACCGAACTGTCGAAGGTGTACGGCCACGGCGAGACCCAGGTGGTCGCCCTGGACAGCGTCTCCGTGGACTTCCGGCAGGGCGAGTTCACCGCGATCATGGGCCCGTCCGGTTCCGGCAAGTCGACGCTGATGCACTGCGTGGCAGGCCTGGACACGTTCAGCTCCGGTTCCGTACGGATCGGTGAGACCGAACTGAGCACCCTCAAGGACAAGCAGCTCACCCAGCTGCGCCGGGACAAGATCGGCTTCATCTTCCAGGCGTTCAACCTGCTGCCCACGCTGACCGCGGCCGAGAACATCACGCTGCCGATGGACATCGCGGGCCGCAAGCCCGACAAGGCGTGGCTGGCGAACGTCATCGAGATGGTGGGGCTCAAGGACCGGCTCAGCCACCGGCCCACCCAGCTCTCCGGCGGCCAGCAGCAGCGCGTGGCGGTGGCCCGCGCGCTGGCCTCGCAGCCCGAGATCATCTTCGGCGACGAGCCGACCGGGAACCTGGACTCCCGCTCGGGGGCGGAGGTGCTGGGCTTCCTGCGCAACTCCGTACGGGAACTGGGCCAGACCGTCGTCATGGTGACCCACGACCCGGTGGCCGCCGCCTACGCGGACCGGGTGATCTTCCTCGCGGACGGCCGGATCGTCGACGAGATGCTGTCGCCCACCGCCGACGGCGTGCTCGACCGGATGAAGGAGTTCGACGCCCGGGGCCGGACCAGCTGACACCGGACCGCACCCGCCGACCCCGCTCGGCCCTGCCCCACCCCCGCCGGCTCCTCACCTCAGGACTGACACACCATGTTCCGTACCGCCTTGCGCAACGTGCTCGCGCACAAGGCCAGGCTGCTGATGACCGTACTCGCCGTGATGCTCGGCGTGGCCTTCGTCTCCGGCACCCTGGTCTTCACCGACACCCTCGGCCACGCCTTCCGCAACCAGTCGGCGAAGAGCTACGACAAGACCGCCGTCGCCGTCACCTCCTACCGCCAGGACCACGGCAGCAAGCAGAACCCCGGCGTCAGCGCGGCGGCCCTGGAGAAGATAGGGCGGCTGGACGGGGTCACCTCGGCCACCGGCCGGGTCTCCGGATTCGCCGGGGTCGCCGACCGGAACGGCAAGCTGATCGGCAACGGCTGGTCCAACTCCGGCGGGAACTTCGCACCCGGACCGCAGGGCAAGGACGCCCAGTACACCTTCACCGACGGCTCGGGCCCGGTGAAGAACGGTCAGATCGCCCTCGACCAGGACACCGCGGACAAGGGCAAGTACCACGTCGGCGACACCGTGCGGGTGGCGACCAACGGGCCGGTGCAGAAGTACACCCTCTCCGGTGTCTTCACCACCGAGGACGGCGCGGTCAGCGCGGGCGGCAGCCTGGTCCTCTTCGACACGGCCGTGGCGCAGAAGCTCTATCTGGAGCCCGGCTACTTCCAGGACGTCAACATCTCCGCCGCGTCCGGTACGTCCGCCACGCAGCTCCTCTCCCAGGTGAGGCCGCTGCTGCCGGAGAACGCCACCGCGCAGACCGGCAAGCAGCTCGCCGACGACCAGGCCAAGCAGATCGAGAAGGGCATGTCGGGGCTCAACCAGATGCTCCTCGCCTTCGCCGGAGTCGCCCTCTTCGTCGGGATCTTCCTGATCTCCAACACCTTCACCATGCTGGTCGCCCAGCGCACCAAGGAGCTGGCGCTGCTGCGCGCGGTCGGCGCCTCCCGCAAGCAGGTCACCCGGTCGGTGCTCGCCGAGGCCCTGGTGGTCGGTCTGGTGGCGTCCGCGGTCGGCTTCGGGCTGGGTATCGGGCTGGCCGTCGGACTGCGCTCCGCGATGGGCGCGTTCGGTGCGAAGGTGCCGGGCGGTCCGCTGATCGTGGCGCCCACCACCGCGCTGGCCGCGCTGCTGGTCGGCGTACTGATCACGATGCTCGCCGCCTGGCTGCCCGCCCGCCGGGCCGCGAGGATCCCGCCGGTGGCCGCGATGGGCAGTGCGCACCTGCCCGCGTCGACCAAGTCCCTGGTGGTGCGGAACGTCATCGGCGGCGTCATCACCCTGCTCGGCGCGGCCGTGATCGTGGCGGGCGCGGCGGCCGGTTCCGACGGCCGGATGATGATCGCGGCCGGTGCCTTCCTGGCCCTGATCGGCGTGATCGTGCTGATCCCGCTGCTGTCCCGGCCGGTCATCGCCCTCGTACGGCCGCTGCTGAACCGGCTGTTCGGGGTGTCCGGGAAGCTGGCGGGCCAGAACGCGGTCCGTAACCCGCGCCGCACCGGCGCCACCGCGTCCGCCCTCGCGATCGGGCTCACCCTGGTCACCGGGCTCTCGGTGCTCGGCGCCACGATGAGCCAGGCCGTGGACCGGGTGACCACGGACAACATCAAGGCCGACTACATGGTCCAGATGGCGAACGGCATGCCGCTGGCCCCCTCCACGGTCACCGCGCTGGACCACGCGAAGGGCGTCACCGCGGTCTCGCCGCACATCGGCACCCAGCTGATCCTGGGCGGCGAAGGCCTCTCGGTCTCCGGTGTCGCTCCCGGCGCCGTCCAGCAGGTGCTGAACGTCAGGACGGTCTCCGGCTCGCTGGCCACGCTCGGCAAGGGCGAGGTCGCGATCGCGCAGAAGACGGCCGACAGGCACCACTGGAAGCCCGGCAGCAAGCTGCCGGTGACGTACCTGGACGAGAAGAAGGGCGAACTGACCGTCGGCGCGGTCTTCGAGGACAACCAGTTCGTCTCCGACGTGCTGGCCTCCACCACGGTGGTGACCCCGCACGAGAAGAAGCCCGAGATCCGCGAGATCTTCGTCAAGACGGACGGCGGCAGCAGCAAGGCGGCCGAGCAGTCCCTGGTGAACGCGATGGGCGACAACCCCGCCATCTCGGTCATGGACCAGAAGGACATCCGCAACGCGTTCGGCGGCATGATCAACACGGCGCTGAACATCATGTACGGGCTGCTCGCGATGGCCCTGATCATCGCGGTGCTCGGGGTCGTCAACACCCTGGCGATGTCGGTCTTCGAGCGCCAGCAGGAGATCGGGATGCTCCGGGCGATCGGCCTGGACCGGGCCAAGGTGAAGCGGATGATCCGGCTGGAGGCCGTGGTGATCTCGGTCTTCGGCGCGGTCGTCGGGATCGTGCTGGGTTCGTTCCTGGCCTGGGCGATCGGCCAGACCATCAGGTCGAGCATCCCGCACTACGTCCTGGTCATGCCGTGGGGCCGGATCGGCATCTTCCTGCTGCTCGCGGCGTTCGTCGGGGTGCTGGCCTCGCTCTGGCCGGCCCGCAGCGCCGCCCGGCTGAACATGCTGACGGCGATCAAGACCGAGTAGCCCTCCGTCAGGGGGTACACGGACGGGGAGGCCCCGGGACAGTTTCGATGTCCCGGGGCCTCCCCGTCCGTACGCCCGCCCGCGGCCGTCCCCGGAGGTCAGGTCCCCCGCGGATCAGCGACGGGCCGACAGCGGTACGTCAGTGCGTCCGGCGCCAGTCACGCGCCCGGCGCGGCAGCCCGGAGGCCCCGCTCTCCGGGGTCTTCACGGCCAGCACCTGGTTGACGCCGATCCGGTTGTGCTCGAAGGCGAGCGCCGAGGCCGCCATGTACAGCCGCCAGACCCTGGCCCGGCCCGGACTCGTCAGCCGGACCGCCTCCTGCCAGTTCGCCTCCAGCCTGGCCACCCACTCGCGCAGGGTCAGCGCGTAGTGCTCGCGGAGGGTCTCGACGTCACGGGCCTCGAAGCCCGCCTCCTCCAGGATCGACACGGTGCGGCCGAGCGGCGCGAGCTCCCCGTCCGGGAAGACGTACGCGTCGATGAACTCGTCGATCTCGTAGGCCGATTCGTCCGCCTCGGGGCGGCGGGCGATCTGGTGGTTGAGCAGCCGTCCGCCCGGCTTCAGCAGGGCGAAGACGTCGTCCGCGTACTCCCGGTAGCGCACCGAGCCGACGTGCTCGGCCATCCCGATGGACGAAATCGCGTCGTAGGGGCCGTCCCTGACGTCCCGGTAGTCCTGGACGCGGATCTCGATCCGGTCGGTCAGGCCCTCCTCGGCGATGCGCTTGCGCGCGTACGCCGCCTGCTCGCGGGAGAGGGTGACGCCGGTGACCTGTACGCCGTACTCGCGGGCCGCGTGGATGGCCATCGAGCCCCAGCCGCAGCCGACGTCGAGCAGCCGCATGCCTTCCTTGAGCGCCAGTTTGCGGCAGACCAGGTCGAGCTTGTCGCGCTGGGCGGTCTCCAGGGTGGAGTCCTCGTCCCAGTAGGCGCAGGAGTAGACCATCGAGGGCCCGAGCACCAGCTCGTAGAAGTCGTTGCCCACGTCGTAGTGGTGGCTGATGGCCTGCTTGTCGCGGCGCTTGGTGTGGATCGTGCCGCGGCGGTTGCGGATCTCCTCGGGCGGCGGGGGCGGCGGGGGAAGCAGCCCGCCGATGTCCAGCAGCCCCCGGGCGGCGGCCCGCAGTTTCGGGTCGAGCAGCGGGTGGCGGGCCTTCTTGGTGTCCGCCTCGTCGTCGCCGCGCTCCCAGATCAGTCCGGCCAGCAGCCCGAGCGCGGCGTACAGATCACCGTCCACGTCGATCTCACCGGCCACCCAGGCACGGGCGAGTCCCAGCTCTCCCGGCTTCCACAACAGCCGCCTGAGGGCCCGACGGTGACGGATCACCAGGACGGGTGTCCCCGGGGGCCCGGACTCGCTGCCGTCCCAGGCCCGGATACGGACCGGGAGCGGGGCTCCCAGCAGCTCCTCGGCAAGAGTGGTCAGCCGCAGCGCGGCGTCGGCCATGGCGCACACCTCCGTACAGATGGAAAAGGCTCAGCAGTTGGTAAACAACGCACACGTGCCGTCACAGTCCCAATACCACGTAACGGGACCGTAAAATCCATGGTCGATACATGTATATCTGTCCGGGAATGCCGAAGGGGCCGCTCGCACCACGGATGGCGAACGGCCCCTTCGGGCATGAACTGACGTGCTGGTGCTGCCCGGTCAGGCCTTGGCCTTCTCGGTCTCGGCCGGAACCGCGGCCGGACGGGGGGCCGGCTTGGCCGCCTCGTAGAACTCCTCGCGGGGAGTCTCCATGGCGCCGAGCGAGACCACCTCGCGCTTGAGGAACATCGCGAGCGTCCAGTCGGCGACGACGCGGATCTTGCGGTTCCAGGTCGGCACCGCGAGGCCGTGGTAGCCACGGTGCATGTACCAGGCGAGACGGCCCTTGACCTTGATCTTCATCTTGCCGACGACGATCATCGCGACACCCTTGTGCAGGCCGAGGCCCGCCACCGCACCCTTGTTGGCGTGCTCGTAGGTGCCCTGCGGGAAGCCGCGCATCCCGGAGATGACGTTGTCACCGAGGACCTTGGCCTGACGCAGCGCGTGCTGGGCGTTCGGCGGGCACCAGGCGTTCGGGTTGCCGGCCTTGCGGCCGACCATGTCCGGCACCTGGGCGTTGTCGCCCGCGGCCCAGATGTAGTCCGTGCCCTGCACCTGGAGCTTCTCGGAGGTGTCCACGTGGCCACGGGGACCGAGCGGCAGGCCGTAGCGGGCCAGTACCGGGTTCGGCTTGACGCCCGCGGTCCACACGAGGGTGTTGGCGTCGACCTCGAGGCCGTTGTTCAGGACCACGTGGCCGTCGACGCAGGAGTCCATGCCGGTCTTGAGGTAGACCTCGACACCGCGGGACTCCAGGTGCTCCTTGCCGTACGCGCCGAGCTTCGGCCCGACCTCGGGAAGGATCTTGTCGGCCACGTCGACCAGCACGAAGCGCATGTCCTCGCGCTTGACGTTGGTGTAGTACTTGGCGGCGTCCCTGGCCATGTCCTCGACCTCGCCGATGGTCTCCGCACCCGCGAAGCCACCGCCGACGAAGACGAACGTGAGCGCCTTGCGGCGGACGTCCTCGTCGGTCGTCGAGTCAGCCTTGTCGAGCTGCTCCAGGACGTGGTTGCGCAGGCCGATGGCCTCCTCGACACCCTTCATACCGATGCCCTGCTCGGCGAGGCCGGGGATCGGGAAGGTACGGGAGACCGCGCCGAGCGCGATGATCAGGTAGTCGAAGGGCAGCTCGTAGGCCTCGCCGACGAGCGGCGCGACCGTGGCGACCTTGCGGTCCTGGTCGATCGTGGTGACTCGGCCGGTGAGAACCTCAGCCTTGGGCAGCACGCGTCGCAGCGGGACGACGACATGCCGAGGCGAGATGCTGCCGGCAGCAGCTTCGGGGAGGAAGGGCTGGTACGTCATGTACGAGCGCGGGTCCACGACCGTGACGGTCGCTTCGCCGTAGCGCATCTTCTTGAGAATGCGTCGAGCTGCGTACAGGCCTACGTACCCGCCTCCAACTACGAGGATCCTGGGACGCTCCGTGGTGCTCATGGCAACGAGTATCCACCTCCAGGAGGGGGGTACCTCGTGCGCCCCTTCACAAGGTCCTCGGGCGCCTCTGCTACACTGCGCGGCCCACGTGACGGAGATCATCCTCCCGCGAGGGAACCACTGCCCCGGAATGAACGTTGTTCACCCCTGCTGAGCTGGTAATCACTGGGCAGAGCCGAGTGGACCACTGCCGGATTTCACCCGCCCGCAACACCCACGACACTGCCCGTAATGCGCAGAACCGGGACCTGTGGGCCCCCGATAAGGACCAACGGCCCCGGATCTTCGGCCGACAGGCGCCAATTCCTTGTGAAGAACTTCACGAACTTTCCCGCGGAGGACCGACCGGACTGCCTCCAGGGGTCGTTCAGGTGAGCGACCAGGCGATCCCGTCGAGGATGTCGTGCTCGCTGACGACCACTTCCGAGGCCCCCGTGCGCTGCATGACGGCGTGCAGGATCATCGCCCCCGCCACGATCACGTCGACCCGCCCGGGATGCATCACGGGGATCGCCGCGCGCTCCTCGTGGGTCGCCGAGAGCAGCGAACCGGCGACCTCGGCGACCTGCCCGGCGGTGATCCGCGAGTGGTGGATCGCCGAGGAGTCGTACGTGTCGAGGCCCAGCGCGATGGCGGCGATCGTGGTCACCGATCCGGCGAGGCCGACGAGCGTACGGTCGCCCGTCAGCGGGACGGTCTCCGCGGCCAGGTCGAGCGCGTCGGCGATGTCGGCGCGGACCGCGGTGATCTCCCCGAGGGTCGGCGGGTCGTGCCGGACGTGACGTTCGGTCAGCCGTACGCAGCCGATGTCCACCGACCGGGCGGCACTGACGTGTTCACCACCGACGACGAACTCGGTCGAGCCGCCCCCGATGTCCACCACCAGGTACTCCCCGCCCTGCCCTGTCAGCTCCTTGGTGGCCCCGGTGAAGGAGAACTCGGCCTCCTGGTCACCGGTGATCACCTCGGGCTCGACACCGAGGATGTCCAGCACCCCGCTCACGAAGGCGTCGCGGTTCTCGGCGTCCCGGGAGGCGGAGGTGGCGACGAAGCGGAGATGCTTCGCCCCGTGGGCCTTGATGGCCTCGGCGTACTCCTTGCAGGCGGCGAAGGTCCGCTCCAGCGCCTCGGGCGCGAGGCGCCCGGTCCGGTCGACGTCCTGACCGAGCCGGACGATGGTCATCCGCCGGTCGAGATCGACGAGTTCACCGGTGGCGGGGTCGGCGTCGGCGATGAGCAGACGGATCGAGTTGGTACCGCAGTCGATGGCGGCAACGCGAGTCATGAGTACTCCTGCATCTGGCCCCTCCGGCAATTGAGGAGCACGAGTCCGGGGCCGGCGCCCCTTTCAAGCCCCTCCGGCGACCGAGGAGCGGGGCCCCGATTCAAGCCCCTCCGGCGATTGAGGAGCGGGGGCCCGGGGGCGGAGCCCCCGAACGAAACGCTCAGCCCTCGCCCGGCCCGCCGCACGGCGACACGCACGGCCCCTTGCGCCACCACTCCGGCAGCATCGCGATCGCCTCGTCCCCGAGCGGGTTCACGCCCGGCCCGGCGGCCAGCGAGTGCCCGACGAGCACGTGCAGACACTTCACCCGGTCCGGCATGCCGCCCGCGCTGGGGAAGCCCTCCAGGACCTCGATCGCGTCACGCCGTGCAATGTAGTCCTCGTGCGCCGCCCGGTACGCGGCGGCCAGTTCGGGGTCCGTACCGAGCCGCTCGGTCATCTCCTTCATGACCCCGTTCGCCTCCAGCGTGCCGATCGCGGAAGCCGCACGCGGGCACGTCAGGTAGTACGTCGTCGGGAACGGAGTGCCGTCCTCCAGACGCGGGGCGGTCTCGACGACGTCCGGGTTGCCGCACGGGCAGCGGTGCGCGATGGCGCGCAGCCCGCGGGGCGGGCGGCCGAGCTGCTCCTTGAACGCGGCGATGTCCGCGTCGGTGGGCTCGGTGCGGTCGGTCTGCGGAGGGGGCGTTTCCATGCCTGCCTTGGATCTGAGTGGCTGTCACTCGTGGGTCGTGAACCGAACGGTCATGAACGGATCGGTCATGAACGGATCGGCCAGGAACTCATCGGTCGGTATCTGAATCTGATCGGTCGTGCACTAGTGCGTCTTGTCGTGGTCGGCGCTGTCCACGCCGTCCCACAGGTTCGCGTACCAGGGCCGGTCGGCCGCCCCCTGCTTCTCGGGGCGCTGCGTGCGGGAGTCGGGGTCGACGACGATGTAGCTCGTCTCCCCCGGCCGCACGTAGTGCAGTTGCTCGCGGGCCAGCCGCTCCACGTACGCGTCGTCCTGGAGCCGGGCCTTCTCGTCCCGCAGCTCCTCCACCCTGGCCTTCGCGTCATGCACCTGACGTCGCTGGTCGGCGATGTCGTTGCGCTGCGACACGTACTGCCGCATCGGATACGCCAGGGCCACCACCAGCGTGCAGAGCACCATCAGCAGGACCGCCGCCCGGCCGGTGAGCCGGGGCCTGCGCGCCTGGCGCTTCGACTGGGAGCGGTAGACGCGGGCCGCGGTCTGCTCGCCGAGTGCCTTCAGTCTGGTCGCGGTGGAGAACCGGTCCCGGTTCCCTGCCATGCCGCCTCCCCGTGTACGCACGTCCGTCCCCGGACACGGTACGGGACCGGGTGCGAGGACGGACGGAGGCGGGAGCGGATCAGCTGGAGCGGAAGCGCGGGAATGCCGAACGGCCCGCGTACACCGCGGCGTCGTCCAGGATCTCCTCGATGCGCAGGAGCTGGTTGTACTTGGCGACGCGCTCGGAGCGGGCCGGGGCGCCGGTCTTGATCTGGCCGCAGTTGGTGGCGACGGCCAGGTCGGCGATGGTGACGTCCTCGGTCTCGCCGGAGCGGTGGGACATCATGCACTTGAAGCCGTTGCGCTGGGCCAGCTCGACGGCGTCCAGGGTCTCGGTCAGCGAACCGATCTGGTTGACCTTGACGAGCAGGGCGTTGGCCGAGTTCTCCTCGATGCCACGGGCCAGGCGCTCCGGGTTGGTGACGAAGAGGTCGTCGCCGACGATCTGGATCTTGGAGCCCAGCTTCTCGGTGAGGACGTTCCAGCCGGCCCAGTCGTCCTCGAAGAGCGGGTCCTCGATGGAGACCAGCGGGTACGAGGCGACGAGCTCCTCGTAGTACTCGGTCATCTCGGCGGCCGAGCGGGACTTGCCCTCGAACTCGTACGTGCCGTCCTTGTAGAACTCGGAGGCGGCGACGTCCAGCGCGAGCGCGATGTCCTTGCCCGGGGCGTAACCGGCTTCCTTGATGGCCTCGAGGATGAGGTCGAGGGCGGCGCGGTTCGACTCCAGGTTCGGCGCGAAGCCGCCCTCGTCACCGAGGCCGGTCGACAGACCCTTGGTCTTCAGGACCTTCTTGAGGGTGTGGTAGACCTCGGCGCCCCAGCGCAGGGCCTCGGAGAAGGACTCCGCACCGATCGGGGCGATCATGAATTCCTGGATGTCCACGTTGGAGTCGGCGTGCGACCCACCGTTCAGGATGTTCATCATCGGAACGGGCAGCAGGTGCGCGTTCGGGCCGCCCAGGTAGCGGAAGAGCGGGAGGTCCGAGGCCTCGGAGGCGGCGTGCGCCACGGCGAGCGAGACGCCGAGGATGGCGTTGGCGCCGAGCGAGCCCTTGTTCTCGGTGGCGTCCAGGTCGAACATCGCCTGGTCGATCAGCCGCTGCTCGGTGGCGTCGTAGCCGACGAGCTCCGGGCCGATCTGCTCGATGACGGCGAGGACGGCCTTCTCGACGCCCTTGCCCTGGTAACGGTTCGGGTCACCGTCGCGAAGCTCGATGGCCTCGAACGCACCGGTGGAAGCACCGGACGGAACTGCAGCACGACCCGTGCTGCCGTCGTCGAGGCCGACCTCGACCTCGACCGTGGGGTTACCTCGGGAGTCCAGGATTTCCCGGGCTACGACGACGTCGATCGACGGCACTAGCATCTCCTTCTGGGATGTGACGCTATGGGCGCAGGGTCTCTTTGGCCTTGCGACAAGAGCCTAACCGCCCAGGGCACCGCCACCGGCAGGGCGCCCGGCCCCTGGGACGAAAAAGGGCCCAAAAGCTCGTATTACGGTACGGAAGTCAGTGAAGTACTGACCAGTAGCCAAAAGACCCCGACCCGGCGCGTACGGGGGAGTCGCGCCGGGCCGGGGCGTTCAGGGGAGGAGAGCCGGGGATCAGCTCAGGTGAAGCTGCTGACCCGGGTAGATCAGGTCGGCGTCCTTCACGATGTTCTTGTTCAGGTCGTACAGCTTCTGCCAGCCACCGGGGGTGTGCGCGGCGGCGGCGATCTCGCTGAGGGTGTCGCCGGCCTTGACCTTGTACTCGCCGTCGCCCTTCTGGATCACGACCGGGGCGGCGTGGCGGGGAGCGGCGTGGCGGGGGGCGGCCTGCTTCGGGGCAGCCTGCTTCGGGGCGGCCTTCGTGGTGGTGCGGGCCTCGCCGCGCGAAGCGGTCTGCTGCTCGCCGCGGCTGCTCTGCTGGCTGGTGCTGGAGCTGGCGCTGGAGCTGCCCGAGTGGCTCGACGTGGAGGTGTTGACGCCCGGGTCGACACCGTCGTTGCTCAGGTTTCCGGCACCGGCGCAGGACCAGGCACCCGGGCCCTGGATGGCGAGAAGCTTCTCGGCCACGGCGATCTGCTGGTCCTTGGTGGCCAGGTCGGCACGCGGGGCGTACTGCGTACCACCGGCGGCGGCCCAGCTGGAGGCGGAGAACTGGAGCCCACCGTAGTAACCGTTGCCCGTGTTGATGGACCAGTTACCGCCGGACTCGCACTGCGCGACGGCGTCCCACGTGGAGACGGAAGCGGCGGAGGCCGAGGTCGCGCCCAGCAGCGGCACGGCTACGGCCGCACCGGCGACACCGGCGAGCGTGGCGATGCGGACGGCCTTGGAGGGGCGACGGTGCTTGGACTTGCTGGAAAACAGCATGGGGACTCTCCTCACCGACGCCTACGAGGTGAGCTGTCGGGTTCGGGCCAATGAGTTGCCCGGCTGCGCGACCTAGCGCACAGCTTCACCCCAAGCCGGTTCCAGTTCGTACCGTTCGCTGACTCACGAACGGACGGCCGGCCCCGGCGCTTACCTGGGTCCCCCGCTCCTGCCTACGGCGCTTTACGCGTCGACTGTTTCCCCTCGACCGATGGCAGGATTCGGCGTGGCGATCGAAGAGGCCCGCGGTGCGAGCGGTCTGACAAAAACACAGGACTCTCCGATATTCAAAGATGACCATGAAGGGCGGAACGCCCTGGTTTACAACCCCCCGCATCCTGTTTTCGCAGGTGAGGGGCGGCGCACGCCGGGCGGACAGTCTGGACATTCAGCAAGTCGAACGAGAGCCATGTCTCACTCGAACGAAGCGGACATAGCCCCGCGAACTACCCTTGTTTTTGGTCGAGATCAAGGCTCTGGCCAGGAACGATGTGGTCCGGGTCGGCGCCGACCGTCCGCTGGTTCGCCTCATAGAGTGCGGGCCATCCGCCGGGCAGATCGTGCGCTTCCGCGATCGCCCAGAGGTTGTCACCCTCGCGGACGGTGTAAGTGCCGTCCGTACGGGCGGTATCGCGAGCCGGACCGGCGGAGCGCGAGGCGTGGCGGCCGGAATCGTCACGGCCGACACCCGCACCGTCCTGCGCCTCACCGCCACGGTGCCTGCCCGCCGTTCCCCCCTGACCGGATCCCGTGGCACCCTCAGGCGCCGACGTGGAGCCGGAAGGTGAGCCGGAGTCAGAGCCGGAGGGGTTCGCAGAGTCGGACGGTCCAGAAGAATGGGACTTACTTGATGAACCGGACTTATTTGATGAACCGGGTGAAGTGGGTGAAGCGGGCGAACTGGGCGATGCGGCCGAAGCGGAGCCCTTCGATCGCGGCGCCGAGGCCGAGGACTTCGGTGCGGGCGTAGCCGGATCCGAAGCGGAATCGGTCGCCGAGGGCGTGGGGCTCGCGGTGTCCGGAGCGCCCGGATCCACGGACGGGGTCGCGGTGTCACTCTCCGTCAGGCCCGAGATGTCCGCGCAGCTGGCCCAGGGCTTCGAACCCTCGGCCGCGAGGACCTTCTGCGCCACGGCTATCTGCTGGGCCCGGCTGGCGAGGTCGGGGCGGGCCGCGTACTGCGTGCCGCCGTACTGGTCCCAGGTCTTCTGCGAGAACTGGAGCCCGCCGTAGGCCCCGTTGCCGAGGTCGGCGCTCCAGAGGCCGCCGCTCTCGCAGAGCGCGACCCGGTCCCAGGTGGAGGCGTCGGCGGCGTGCGCCCCGGTCGCGGCCAGCAGTGGAAGGGCCATGGCGGAGCCCGTGACTCCTGCCGCTACGACAAGAGCTGGAGCCTGACGGGGGCGGCGGTGCCGACCGTTCCCGGTGCGCATGCGGTGGCCTTCCGTGTGACGGATGAGTCGAGGGGTGAACGTAGCCGTACTCGAACGTCAGTCACAAGTCGATGCAGCGCAGATCACGTGAATGTCACATCCTTGACGGTGCGTCACTTCTGGCTGGGGCCGAACTCCACCGGAAGGGTGCGCAGTCCGCGCATGATGAGCCCGCCGCGCCACCGCAAATCGCCAGGTTCCCCCGCAAGTCGCAGGTCCGGCAGCCGCCGCAACAAGGTGGCCAGCGCGGTCTGTGCCTCCAGTCTGGCCAGGGGGGCGCCCAGGCAGTAGTGGATGCCGTGGCCGTACCCGAGGTGCTGGTTGTCGATGCGGGAGAGGTCGAGGGTGTCGGGCTCGGAGAAGCGCTCGGGGTCCCGGTCCGCGGCGGCCAGGACGACGAGCACCGGATCGCCCTCCGCGATCGTCTGCCCGCCCAGTTCCAACTCCTCGGTGGCGTACCGCCAGGTGGCCAGCTCGACCGGGCCGTCGTAGCGCAGAAGTTCCTCGACCCCGGTGGCCAGCAGCTCCGTCTCGCCCGCGGCCAGGGACGCCTGGAGCCGTGCGCGCTGGTCCGGGTTGCGCAGCAGGGCGTACACGCCGTTCCCGATGAGGTTGACGGTTGTCTCGAACCCGGCGAAGAGCAGGATGAACGCCATCGCCGCCGCCTCGTTCTCCGTCAGGTGCTCACCGTGGTCGCTCGCCCGGATCAGCCCCGAGATGAGGTCGTCGCCCAGGTCCTCCCTCTTACGGTGGATGAGTTCGGCCAGGTAGTTCCGCATCTTCTTGACGGCCCGTCCGACCCCGCCGCGCGGGCCGCCGCCGTGCCGGATCATCATTCCCGCCCAGTCCCGGAAGTCGTCCTGGTCCTCGCGCGGGACGCCGAGCAGATCACAGATGGCGTAGATGGGGAGCGGGAAGGCGAACTCATGGATGAGGTCCGCCTCCCCCTTCTCTCCCTCCCCCTTCTCCGCATCCGCCTTTTCCAGGAAGGCGTCGATCAGCTGGTCCGTCAGTTCCTGCACGCGGGGCGCGAAGAGCGCCACGGTGCGCGGGGTGAAGGCCTTCGAGACGAGGCGTCGCAGCCGGGTGTGGTCCGGCGGGTCGATGTTCAGCAGATGCGTCATCAGGTCCGCCTTGCGCTCCCCCGGGATGCCGGTCTTGCCCTTCGCGTGCGGGGACTCGGCGTGGTGCGCGGGGTTCTTCGACAGCCGGGGTTCGGCGAGGGCGGTACGGGCGTCCGCGTACCGCGTCACCAGCCAGGCCTCCACACCGCTGGGCAGCGCGGTCCGGTGCACGGGGGCGTGCTCGCGCAGCCAGGCGTACGCGGGGTACGGATCGGTGGCGAACTCCCAGGTGAAGAGGGCGAGGGTGGGGCCTGCGGCAGTCTCGTCGGTCACGTCTCGACGTTAGACGGGCCTGTCTCCGTCTGCCGCATCGGCTCCGGAGAGAGGGACAGGGGGAGAGGGGGCGGTGCTACTCCAGGTGGGCCGCGTCGCTGTCGAGCTGGGCGAGGGTGATCGCGGCCTGGTCGCTGCCCGCGTCCGCGGCCTTCCGGTACCACTCCCTGGCCTCGGCGGTCCGGTGGCGCCGCTTCAGATTCCCCGCGAGCAGGAACGCGGCCCCCTCGTCGCCCCACGCGTGCCCCAGGCGGTACAGCGGCTCTGCCTCCACCAAGCGCCCCTGCCGTTCCAGCAGTACGGCCAGACCGGTGGGCGCCTGAGGACGCCCGGCTTTCATGGCCTGCCGGTAGAGGGCTTCCGCCTCCTCGGCCCAACCACCCTGGTAATGCAGCAGCAGCGCCAGGTTGTGCGCAGCACGCGCGTCCCCGGCGTCGACCCCCTTGCGGTACCAGCTCTCCGCCTCCACCGTCTGCCCCCAGTCGTGGAGAAGCGAACCGATACTGGCCGCGACCTCCTCGCGCCCCGCCGCCACGGCCGTGCGGTAGAAACGCATCGCCTCGGCCGTCTCACCCGTGCCGACCAGCATGTCGCCCAGATCGTGCGCCGCCTCGCCGTTGCCCTGTTCGGCCGCGCTGCGCAGCCACCGCATCGCGCGGTCCTGCAGCAGTTGTCCGAGCAGCCCCGCCGCGTCGGAGTCCCCGGTCTCGGCCGCCACTTCCAGGAAGGGTTCGGCCTCCCGGAACTCGCCCCGGTCGACCAGGATGCGGCCCAGCCGCCCGGCCGCCTTCACATGACCGGCTTCCGCCGCCTTCCGTAGCCACTCCTCGGCGGAGTCCATGTCCTCGGCCGCCACGAACAGATCGGCGAGGCCGAACATCGCCTCGGCGCTTCCGGCCTCGGCCTCGGACCGGTAGGCGGCAGCCGCCGCCTTCACCACGGCGTCGTGGCCGTCCGTTCCCTCGGCCGCCCGCAACGCGCACCGCCACACCGCCAGCGGCACGGGCGACCGTGCCGAATCGTGTGCGGCCATCACCACCAGGGAGCCGAACGCCCGCCAGGTCCCTTGCTCTTCACCGGGTACGAGGAGTCCGGTCACCCCGTGGCGTACGCCGGACGCCCAGTCGAACGCCTCGTCCAGGCTCTCCCGACCCGCTGCGGGAACGGCATCCAGATAGAACTCGTGCGCCTCCCGCAGCCGCAGGGCCGACACCGGTCCCGGAACTTCGCAGCGGGCCAGGTCGATCGCAGCCTGCACCAGGGCGTGCCCACGCCGTCTGCCTGCCGCCTGCCGGGAGCGCCGCCACTCGTCCCACAGCAGCGGGCCGACGGCCAGATACTCACCGACCCGGCGCGTCGGCCGCCACCGCTGGTGCACGTCGTTCAGCCGTGGATCGCCCTTCCACGCCAGGCCCGCGAACTCCGCGTCACTCCACTCGGACGCCAGATCGACGGTGGCCCTGGCCATGTCGAGCACGGTGGACGCGGGTCCGGTGCCGTACCGGACCCTCTCGTAGACCTCGTTCCGCATCGTTGCCAGGACCACCACCCGCTGCCTCTGCAACTCGTTCAACAGGCCGGGTTCCAGGCCGTTCTCCCCCGGGTTCTCCCCCAGGTAGCGGGGAAGGTCGTCCAGCCAGAGAATCCTGGGGCGCTCGTCGGGCCGGCTCGTCCGGCAGAGCGGGGGAAGCGTATGGAGCGGCGCGCCCCGGCGCGGCGCGAGAACGCAGGCGTTCGGCATCTCAGCGGTCATCGCCGCCCAGGTGCTCATGGTTTTGCCCGAGAAGGGCTCGCCGGTGACGAGCACCAGCCCTCCGGTCCACGCCACTTCCCTTACCGCGTGGCGCAGTTCGTCGTCGGTGTCCCGCCTGATGTACAGCGGAAGGTCGGGGCTGCCCTTGGCCCGCCAGGGACGCCGTACACCGAGCGCGACCGGGTCCGCGTCGGCTGCCGGCGGCCACTGCCTCGATTCGGGCAGTGGGCCCGTGCCGCCGTTGAAGTGGACGGATCCGATGTACCCCGACTGAACGACGGGACCCACGGTGCCACCGGACACACCGTTACTGACGCGCGCCGCACCGTCCTCGGCCCAGCGGTCCCCCTGCGTACCCATCGCTCCCCCACATCACGGCGTCCAGGCCACCACGTTACTCAGCAACTCCCGCCTCAGCGGCCCGGATCGCGTCCCGGTACGCACGCGCCGCGGCCCGCAGCGCGGACTCCGGTTCGGTGCCTTCCGCCTCGGCCCGTGCGGCGAGCGCGAGCAGTTGGTAGCCGACGCCCTCCCCCTGCGGCAGCGGAACGTCCAGTCCCCCGGCGCGCACCCGGGAGCTGAGCTTCGCCGCGAGGGCCAGCGCGGGCTGGCCGACCGGAACACCGTCGGTGACCGAGGCCCGCTGCTTCTCGATCGCCTTGGTGCGGTTCCAGTGCGCGTGGACGTCCTCGGCGGTCAGCGCCGTCTCGTCGCCGAACACATGGGGGTGGCGCCGGACGAGCTTGTCGACGAGGCCGCCCGCGACGTCGTCGATGGAGAACGGCTCGTCCCCTTCTTCCCCGCTCGCCTCCTCCGCGATCCGCGCGTGGAAGACGACCTGGAGCAGTACGTCGCCCAGCTCCTCGCGCAGTTCGTCGCGGTCGCCGTCCTCGATCGCCTCGACGAGTTCGTACGCCTCCTCGATGAGGTACTTCGCCAGCCCCCGGTGGGTCTGCTGCGAGGTCCACGGGCACTCGCGGCGCACCCGGTCCATCACCTGGACGAGGTCGAGCAGGCGCGCGCCCGGCAGGTCGTACGAGCCGGGCAGCAGCTCCAGGTCCGGCATCCGCACCCGGCCGCTGCCCGCGAGCCGGGCGAGACCGTCGGTCAGTGGCCGGTCGCCCTCGCCGGAGGGGAGGACCACGACCGTACGGCCGCCCGCGCACTCCTCGACGAGCCGGTGCGCGTCGGGCGACGCGTGCTCGACGGTGACGCCCGCCTCCCGCAGGTACGGCAGCTGGGGGTGGGTCTCGTCCCCGCACAGCACCCGGTCGGCGGCGTGCAGCAGTTGCCAGGCGGGCCAGGACAGCAGCCCCGGCGCGACACGGTGGCTGGTGGTCAGCAGCACGATGCGGCCGGTGGCGCCGTCGGGGCTTTCCGGACCGGCGGGGACGGAGGCGGCGTCGGAGGCGTTCGGGGTGTCTTCAGCGGTCACCCCTCGAACGTACCCCGCCGGCCGGAGGCCCTACGCCCCGGTCTGGATGCCCTGCCCCTTGGCGGTCTGCGCGATCCACGGTGCCTGGTACTCGCCGAGCTGGCTCTTCTTCGCGTTCCAGACCCCGTAGCGGGGATTGACGTCGACCCCCATGGCCTTGGAGGTCTTCGCCATCGCCTGGAGCACCACGGTCTGCCCGGCCGAGGTACCGAGGTCGGCGCCCAGCTGCTGGGCCAGCTTCGACGCGGTGACCTGCTCCTGGAGCGCCGCGTCGATCTGGCTGGGGGCCACGCCGTTCTGCTGGAGGTAGACCTGCTGGAGCCGCTGTTCGCTGCCCGCCTGCTTGGCGAGCTGGTCCCGCGCGTCCTGCACGTCCTTGCGGGTGACCTTGACCCCGGCGTCCGCCGCGGCCCTGGCGAGCACCCGGTCGAAGATCATGCCGCCGAGCTTCATTCCGCTGAGGTTGTTGCTGCTCTTGATCATCTCGGCGGCCTGCGGGGACTTGTTCTGGGCGTCGCGCACCTCCTTCACCTGCGCCTGGACGGCAGCGACCGTGATCCGGTCCTTGCCCACGACGGCTGCGGCCCCGGGATGCGCCTGACTGCCGCAGGCGGCGAGGAGCGGGGCTGCGCCGAGGAGCGCGGCGGATACGGAGAGCGCAGTGCGACGGCGGCGGTGCAAAGGAGCCTCCTGGCGGCGAGTTTGTGCAGACATCGGTGCGGGTGCCCGGCGCCCCCGGCAAGGGGGTTCAGGGCCTGGCGACGAGCGGGTAGCACAAGGCCTTGCGGTGATCGATGTTAGGCATTCGGCGTGGCGGGGGCCACTGGTTCGACCAACGATTCGGAGGCTTCCGGGTTGTCGGGGCGGAGCATGATCGTCCGTGAGATGACGAAAGTGAGCGGAATGGCCGCCGCGGCGGCGACCAGCGGCGCGTAGTGCGGGCCGAGGTGGGCCAGGTCCACCAGGACGTAGACACCGCCCGTCGTGATCACGAAGTTCGCCACGTTCGTCAGCGGGAACAGCAGGAACTTCCGCCAGGTCGGCCGGATCCGGTAGGTGAACCGGGCGTTCATGAAGAACGAGCCGATCATGCTGAGGCAGAACGCGAGGGTGTGCGCGGCGAGATAGGGCAGCTGGGTGAGGAGCAGCAGGTAACAGCCGTAGTACGTGGCGGTGTTCACCCCACCGACCAGCGCGAAGCGGACCAGCTGGGCGATCGGGGCGGTCATCTGCGTACAGCTCCAGGAGGCAGGGGTGAGGGGCGACCCCTCTCGGTGAAGTCAGGGAGAGGCAGCCCTTCTCGGTGAAGTCGGGAGGGGCAGCCCCTCCCGGTGAAGTCGGGGCGACGGTTCGGTGAACTCCCCGCACTACGGGCCAATTCAGCCGATTCCTTGCCATATTCGACGGATGACGTTCCGCCGTAGGGCCCTGCCGCCCCGCCTCCGCGCCACCGTACTGGCGACGCTGCTCACCGTACTGGCCGTGTGCACCGGTGATGCCGCCGCCCGTATCTACCCGTACGGCCCGCGCCACCGCAGCGTCAGCGACCTGGGCAATCAGTACGTCCCCTTCCACGCCCACCTCCAGGACCTGCTGCACGGCCGGGCCGACGGCGGGCTGTTCGTCAACTGGCAGTCCGGGTTCGGGATGTCCTTCCTGCCCGACCTGGGGACGTATCTGAGCAGCCCGTTCGCCCTGGTCGTCGGCTTCTTCCCGAAGGACCGGGTGGATCTCGCTCTGTACGTCGTGACCCTGCTCAAGATGGCGGCGGCCTCGGCGGCGATGGCCTCGCTGCTCCTCACCCTGCGGCCCGGCCGCTGGTGGGCGGCCGGGCTGCTCGGTGCCTCGTACGCGCTGTGCGGCTGGTCGGTGCTGGAGGCGTCGTACAACCCGATGTGGCTGGACGGGCTGATCGCCTTCCCGCTGCTGTGCCTGGTCGGCGAGTGGGCGAGGGAGAGCCGCCGGCCGCTGCTGGGACCGGTGGTGGTGGCGCTGGCCTGGACGGCGAACTTCTACACCGCGTACATGGCGACGATCGGCGCCGCGCTGGTGCTGGTGGTGCGGCTGCTCCTGGAGAGCGGCTCCGGGGAGGCAGCCGGGGCAGTCGGGGCGGGTGCGCGGATACGGATACGCGCGCTGCTCCGCGCCGCCCGGACCGTACTCCTCGGCATCGCGCTCGCCGCGCCCCTCCTGTACCCGGTGTTCCTCGGGACCGAGCAGGCCTACCCGGGCTGGACAAGGGAGTTCACGCCCGCGTCCTGGACGGACCTGTTCGCCCGGACGCTCCCCGCGACGTACAGCTTCTCCACCCCCGCGCTCTTCCTCGGCACCGGCACCCTGCTGCTCGTCTTCGCGCTGGCCTTCCACCGGGCGGTGCCGGTCCGGGAACGCGCCGCCTGGACGGGGCTCGTGGTCCTGGTCGCGCTGTCGTTGCAGTGGAAGCCCACGCATCTGTTCTGGCACCTCTTCGCGACACCGAACGGCAGCCCGTACCGGCAGACGTTCGTCCTCAGCGGGCTGCTGGTCATCGCGGCCTGGACCGCGCTCTCGTACGGTCTGCCGGACCGGCGCGCGCTGCTCGGGGGGTGCGGGGTGCTGGCCGTGATCGGCGCAGTCGCGGCGTCCTCCCGGATCGTCACCGTGTTCACGTACCCGCTCCTCGTGCTGGGCCTGGCGGCCCTGGCGGGCGGCCTGCTGGTACTGGCGCGGGCCACCGGCCGGCGGGGGATGGTGGCGCTGGGGGTGCTGCTGCTGGCGGCCTCGCAGGCGGGGCAGGCGGCGGCGACGACGGCGTACGCGGACCGGGTCCGGATCCACCGCCTCGACGACTACGCCCCCTGGGGCCGCCATCTGGACCAGGAGGCGGCGGCGGTCGCGAAGGCGGACGGCTGGCCGCGCTACCGCACCGACCCGGGGCGCGAACAGACCACCGGGAACGACCCGTTGCTGGTCGGCGGGCAGGGGGCTTCGTACTACAGCAGCATGACGCCGGACGTGTACACGCGGACGATGGCGGCGCTCGGCGACGGCTGGACCTCGCGCGGGCGGAACATCCAGTCGCTGGACAACCCGGTCACCGACGCGATCTTCTCGGTGGGCGCACGGGTGCACTCGTCACCGGACGACCCGTCACCGGACGGGACCCGGCCGCCGACCGTGACCCGGGCCGAGGTCCCCCCACTGGTGACGGTGCGCCCGCCGGGCCCGGTACCGCACTTCGGCCGCTCGCCGTTCCGCAACCAGGAGGCGCTGCTGGGCGCGTCCGTATATACGTATGCCGCCGCGTGCCCGGCGGGCAGTGAGGTCTACTACTCGGCGCCGAACTTCACGGGCACGGTGCGCCTGGGCCCGACGGAGGTGGCGCTGAACGGCGGCCAGAAGGGCCGACGGGCGGCCGTGCAGCCGATGGGGACGGCGCCGGGCGGGGTCGCGGTCACGCCGGGAGGTGCGGCGATCACCACGTCCGGGGAGAGGGACACGCCGCACGGGGAGACGGTCACACCGCACGGTGAGACCGTCACGCCGCACGGGGAGGCGGGATCGTCGCCGCACGGGGAGACGGGCTGCCTGTCGAAGGCACGGCTGGCGCGGGCAGTGGCCCATCTGAAGGCCACCGGAGCGACCTCGGTCACGGTGACGGACGACTCGATCCGCGCCCAACTCCCCCCGAGCTCCAGGGGAACAGCCGTCCTTGCCATGCCGAGCATCCCCGGCTGGCAGTGCCGCACCGGAAACGGCCCCGACCACCTGGCAGGCTCCTACCTGGGCCTGGTGTCCGTACCCCTGAACGGCCGGGCAACGACGGTGAGTTGCACGTTCCGGCCACCGGGACTGCGGGCGGGGTCGGCGGCGGGAGCACTGGCGGTACTGGTGCTGGCGGGAAGTGCGGTCGTACGGCGGGCAGTTCGGGCGCGGCGCAGCGGCGGGGGCAGCACGCTGACACTCGCGGGACCGGCCTGAGGCGGGCGTCGACCTGAGGCAGGCATCGGCCTGAGGCGGGCGTCGACCTGAGGCAGGGCATCGGCCTGCCCGCCCAAGGCCGGTGCGTCAGCTCTGCCAGGCAGCGAGCAGGTCCGCCGGACCGAGCGCCACGTCCGGCCGCACCCCGTCGGCCAGGCCGGCAGGGCACACCGCCAGCAACTGGGCGGTGTCGGCGCCAGGCACATGGTGCCGCGCTTCGGCGAGATGAGCGAGGTCCCGGGCGCCGAACTGCTTGTTCCCACGCCACTTCACCGAGCCGACCAGCAGCGCCTTCTTCCCGGCTGCCGCTGGAAGAACGATGTCGTACTCCGTGCTGTTGTCACGGTTCCACCAGCTGCCGGCCTGCCCTGCGCCCTCCAGTCCGGGCAGGTCGGGGCCGAGGCGCGACACGGCGTCCTGGACGAGTGGTTCGACGGCCCGCCCGCGCCAGCTCAGCCAGCCGCGGTCGAACGCGCTGCGGGCGATGTCCGGCCGCCCCCGTGCGATGTGCGGCAGTTGCTCCTCGACGAAACGGAACCAGAAGCGGAGACAGGGATCGGCGATGCGGTAGCGGCGCAGCTTGCTGTTCGCGCCGCTCCCGACGGGGACGTCGACGGTCACCACGCCCTTGTCGGAGAGAACCCTTATGGCACGCGTCACCGCGGTCTGCGCGGTGGAGTCAGCTCCGGGGAGCCGGCCCACGACCTGGTTGAACGTACTGGAGCCGATCTCGGTGCCCCCGATGACGGAGAGCACCCTCCTGGCCTGCTGCGCATCGGGGAATTCGGCGTCGAGGGAGCGTTGCCCCATGACCGCGAGATCGCTGTTCTCGTCGCCGAGCTGCTCGTGAACGAACGCGGTGGTGCTCTCCGCACGCGCCCGGTCGGCGACCAGTCGGGGGTAGCCGCCGGTGACCAGCGCGGTGTCGAACGCGGCGACGGCGTCCGCTTCGGTACCGACTCCAGCACTCAGCGCTTCAGCGCATTCGGCAGGGTTGAACGGCGAGATCGTCTGGTTCTTCGCCCGCCCGTACAGCGGCCGGTCGTGCTCGGTCAGCCGCTCCATCATCGTGACGTCCGAGCCGATCAGCACGAAGAGCACGGGGGTGTGCTCCAACTGGCGGTCCCAGGCGTTCTGCAGCTGCCCTTCGAGCGACGGATCGGCCGCCGCCGCCCACGGGAATTCGTCGACGACCACGACGGAGGGCGTATCCCGGCAGGCCACAGCGATCCGGCCCAGCGCGTCCCGCCAGTCCGTCGGCGGCGCGGCGAAGAGGGAATCCGCGTCCTTCAGCGGGGTGGTCGACGTACGCATGTCGGCGGCCAGGGTCTGGAGCTGAGCTGCGGGGGCCGCGTTCTTGACGGCGGTGAAGTAGAGATACGGCAGTCCGGACCGTTCCACGAACCGGGTGAAGAGCCGGGACTTCCCGACCTGTCGTCGCCCGCGAACAGCGAGCAGCTGACCGGTGCCGGTGTCGCGGATACGGTCCAGTCGGCGGCCGAGGTCGTCGAATACGTACCGGCGTCCGTAGAAGTCCACGCCCGCTCACCTTCCGTCGCCCCCGTAACATACATCGACGTATCATACATCGATGTATGTTTACTGGCGGGCTTGTCCCGCCCGCTCCGCCTGCCCCCTGGCGCCCACCTCGCGGGCCGCGACGGCGATGTTCTGCAGCGCAGCGATATGCCCGTCAAGTGCGTGCCGTCCGGCCGGGGTGAGAGACAGCCAGGTCCGGGGCCGCTTGCCGACGTAGCCCTTGCGGGCCGTGAGGTATCCGGCGGCTTCCAGCGCGGAGGAGGTCTTGCTGAGGACGGAGTCGGAGACCTGGCAGCCGTCGCGTACGGCGGCGAACTCTGCCTCGTCGCAGGCGGAGAGGAAGGCCGCGACAGCCAGCCGGGTGGGGTGATGGATCGTCTCGTCGAGAGCCGGGCGATCATCCGGCGTCGGGCCATCATCCGCCCCCAGACTGCCATCCGGCCCCGGAGGTCTGCCGTCGGTGGTCACACGAGCTCCCCGAGCTTCTGCTTGATCGCGGCGTTGCGTACGACGCAGACGCACCACACGCCGAGCCCCCACAGGGTGAACACCGTTATACGCGTTGCACCCGCACCCAGTCCGGACAGCGAGCACACCACCCACGCCACGACACCCGCAGCAACAGCGACCAGCAGCCCGAGCCAGCGCTGCCTGAGACGCGAGGACAGGGACCGGCTCACCTGAACCCTCGCCGCACGCTTCACGGCCACGGCGAGCGCGATGACGACCGCCAGACCTCCGAGCGACAGCACGAGCGACAGCAGCGCGCCCCACGCGCCCTTGCTCCCGGCCCAGGCCTCCCCCGCGGCAGGCACGATCAGGGCTGCCGCTGCGGCCGGGCCGTACCAGGCGGGCATCAGCCGCGAGTTCAGGGCGGCCCGCTCCCTGGCCACATCGATGTTCCGCAGGGCGTCCGTCGCGCCGTCGACGGTGATGGCCACGCCCTGTGCAGGTGCGGGGTTGTCCTCGTGCATCGTCATCACGCGCTCCGGTTCCTGTCCCTCGTGCGCCGGACGTGCATCCGGCCTGGCGTTTTTCATCCTGGCACATACTTTCCAGGATGGAAAGTGAAGGTCCGGCGCCCCCTGGTACGGCCACCACCCGCACCACCGACCCCAGGGGCGGGACGTTCACGGTCGCTTCACTGCGGGGACCACGGAACGCCCCCTTTCTGCTGGCATGCGCGCCCTAATCTCTTGGTTCAGACCGGTTACCAATCCGTTATCTGCATCCGCATCCGCATCCGTATCCGTATCCGCACCAGCGACAAGGAATCCCCCGTGAGATTCGCGCCCCTCGCGATTGCCGTGGCCTCCGTCACGCTCGTCTCCCCCGTACTCGCGCACGCCGACGCAAAGCCCACGCCTGCTTCCTCCTCCGCATCCGCCTCCACCTCTGCCTCCGCCTCCACGGGCCACGCCATAGCCGCGCCCACCATGAGCGTCCCGGGCGGTCGTTACACGAAGGCCGTCTCCGTACAGCTGAAGTCCGAGCGCGGAACCGTCGTCCGCTACACCCTCGACGGGACCACCCCCACGAACACGAGCCCCGCGTACACCCCCGGAAAGCCGCTGCGGATCAGCAAGGACACCAACCTGACGGCCGCCGCCTTCGACGGGAAGAACGGGAAGAGCGGGAAGAGCGGGAAGAACGGAAAGACGTCGAGCCCCGCGGTCTCGGCCGGCTACCTCATCAAGACCAAGGAGGAGCCGGTCGCCAAGCTCGTGATCATGTCCGACGTCCACACGGGCAGCCACGCCACCGGCGACGCGCGCTACAACGCCTTCTTCAACACCATCGGTTCGATCTTTCCGCAGCCCGACGCCATCCTGTCCAACGGCGACATGATCAACGACAACGGTGACGGCCACGGCCCCGACCACAAGGCCGTGGCGGAGATCTTCGAGGCGAACCTCGCCCGCAAGGGCATGACCGACACCCAGCTGCTGATCTCCAACGGCAACCACGACGCCAGCCTCGCAGCGATCCGCGCCGGATACCCCCGCGAGTGGTTCCCGGACAACGGCGGCGGCTACTACGAGTCGAACGTCAACGGCGTGCACCTCTTCACCGTCAACACCGAGACGTACAACTCCGACACCGCGCAGCGCGACTGGCTCAAGAAGCGGCTCTCACAGATCACCGCCAATCCGGCCAGCGTCAACAAGCCGATCCTCATCCAGGGCCACCGGCCCGCCACCGGCAGCACCGTGATGGACGACCAGCAGACGTCCAACCCGCTGCTCACCCAGGACCTGGCCGCGTTCCCGCAGGCCGTCTACTTCAGCGGCCACTCGCACCTCAACATCAACGACGAACGGTCCATCGCCCAGAAGGACTTCACCGCCGTCAACGACGGATCGATGTCCTACGTCGAGGTCGACCACGGCTACCAGGCCATCACGGACACCGGCCTGGCCGACCGCTTCGAGGCGACCACCGCGCAGGCCCTCTTCGTCGAGGTCTACAAGGACCGCACGGAGATCGCGCGCGTCAACATGGCTGCCGACAAGCACGACATCTACCAGGGCGGCGAGTGGTCGGCGAACCCGAACCCGCCGTACTCCAGCTCCGGGACGCTCAGCGGTCCGACCTGGACCCTCCAGCTCAAGGGCAAGAACAACCAGGAGATCAAGAAGAACTTCCGCTACACCGCCACCGCCCGCAACACCGTCGCGCCCAAGTTCACGGCCCAGCAGCCCCTTACGGCCGTCCGGACCGACGCCGGAGGCACCGCGCTGCGGATCCAGCAGGCCAAGGACGACCAGATGGTCCACCACTACAACGTCGACATCACCGACAAGGCCACCGGCAAGAAGGTGCTCTCCACCAAGATCCTGTCCGAGTACTACTTCATGCCCCGCCCCAACACCCTTGACGTCCCTGTTGCGGCGGTCACGGCCGGCGGTAAGTACACGGCCCAGGTCGTCGCCCTCGACACGTACGGGAACGCCTCCCGGCCCGCCTCGCTGAACTTCAGCAAGTAGCACCAGGCACGGCGGCGTACGTCACGAACTCTGCCCACGAATCCCGGGCGAAGTCGAGGCGTGCGCCGCCCTTGTCCTTCGAATCACGCACGTGGACAGCGGCAGGCGCGGCTGCGACCTCGACCCAGTCGTTGTTGTCGCCAGTGCTGTGACCGGGATGGTTCACCGTGGTCGGGAGACGGCTCACGGACGAGCGCGGTCCGCGAGGCGACTGGTATTACTGGTGCATGCGAGAAGAGACCGCGCGGTCCGCGATCGACACGTTCATCTCCGCCTTCAACGCCTCGGACGACAGCTATGTGACTGCGCTGCTCTCCCAGGCCCTAACCTCGGACGTGGTCTTCTGGGGGCCGTTGGGCCGCAGTGAGGGGATCGAGGCGGTCGAGCGGTTCGTGCTGGACATCCGGCGCCACCCCGCGGGGACCGGCACGATGGTGCGCTGTTCGGCGGTGGACATGCCGGACGAGTGGGCCCGGTACCAGTGGGTCTTCACGACGCCGGATGGAGGCCCCCGCCTGGCGGGAACGGACGTCGTCCATCTGCGGCGGAGCCTCATCGACCAGGTCATCGTCTTCGCGGGAGAGATCGAGCCGTCCGCCTCTTGAGTCGTTCTCCCCTGGAGCCGCCCTTCTCCTGAACCGGCCCCAGCCGCTGCCCCTCCTGGTCGGTCGGTCTGCGCACACGGACAGGCTCGGCCACCGGCGCCTCCAGCGGTCGGATCGGACGTCACCGCACGTCCAACCGCCACGACGACCAACCCGGCGAACCTATGTGGTCACAGCAGTAGCGCTGTAACTGCTCTTGAACCACTTCAGTTCGGCGGTGGTCATGTCTCTCCCTCAGCAGCCGACGGCGTACGCCACGAACTCCGCCCACGGATCCCTGGCAAAGCCGAGACAGGCGCCGCCCCTGTCCTTCGAATCACGCACGTGAACCACAGCTGGCGCGACTGCGATCTCGACGCAGTCGTTGCTGTTACTGGCGCTGTAGCTGCTCTTGAACCACTTCAGCTCGGTGGCGGTCATGTCTCTCCCAGCAGTTTTTCGATGAAGGCCAGCGACTCGCGCGGTGTGAGCGCCTGGGAACGGATGATCCCATAGCGGAGCTCAAGGATCTGAATCTCTTTCGGATCGGAGATCAGGTAGCTGGACAACGAGGCCTCCGTGTACCCCACCGCCGAGCCGTCCTCCAGTTTCAGCACCTGGATCTCTCCGCCCATTCCCGCGTGGTCCTCGCGCTCCGTCGGCATCACCTGGATCTCGACATTACGCAACTGGCCTACTTCCAGGAGGTGTTCAAGCTGACGCCGCAGCACCGGCCTGCCACCGAGCGGTCGGCGCAGCGTCGCTTCCTCCTGCACGAAGGTGAGAGTGGGTGAGGGGCGCCGCTCAAAGATGATGCGGCGTCCCATGCGCGCCTCGACCTGACGGTCGATCTCGTCCTCCGAGTAGGCGGGCCGTCGCATCTGGAACAGCGCCCGCGTGTACTCCTCGGTCTGGAGCAGTCCTTGGAGATTGTGGTTCCCGTACGCCCCCAGCTCAACAGCTCCCGCTTCCAGCTTCGCCAAGTCCCTTACTTTCTTCGGCAGTCGGGCGTCCGCCACGTCCTTCTTCATCGCGGAGATGATCCCGCCCGCGCCCAGCACCCGGTCCGCCGCGTCCAGGAACTCCGGCTTCGGCACGCGCCGCCCTCGCTCCACCGACGAGACCTGTTCCTCGCCGTACCCGATCGCAGCGCCCAGCTCCGACTGCGTCAGGCCTGCCCGCTCCCGCCACAGCTTGATCTGCCGACCGACCGCCCTGAGCACCGCAGCCGATTCGTCGTCCATCGCATGTTCCATGCCGCCCACCTTCGACACGGGGTACGGACCGGACAGAACCGGACCGCACCCGGACAGTGACGCTCCGTACCGGCGTCAGTCCTTTTCAGCCTAGACACAGTTGGCCACGCTGAGTGACATGAACCAAGAAATCGCCCATTCCGCCGCCCCGGTACAGCAGTTCAGCGTGCTGCTGTCCGCGACTCGACGAGGGGCCCACCAGGCACGCCTGTTCAGCGTGCAGCAACTCAGCGACTGGGGGCTCCCGTTCGACGCCGCCGCTCAGATCGTGGCCGAGCTGGCCGCCAACGCAGCTACGCATGGTCATGTGCGCGGCAGAGGCTTCCGTCTGACGCTCATGTGGTGCGGGGCCTCCGTGCTGCGCATCGAGGTGACCGATGCCCGCCCCGAGCGTCTGCCGCAGCTGGGCCGCCCCCATCCCCGGGAAGCGGAATCCGGCCGGGGCCTGCTGCTGGTGGAGGCGTACGCCGACCGCTGGGGGACGTACGTCGGGCCCTCGCCCTGCAAGACGGTGTGGGCGGAGCTGGATCTCACCCCGGTGACCGCATGGGCAAGAACCCGGTCAGGCACGCGGTCCGGCACTCGGTCGGACACGGGGTCGGGCACGGGGTCGGGTGCGCGTCCGACCGGGTTCCGGGTTCCCGTGATCCGGGCTTCCGCGATCCAGCCCGACGCGACGCCAGAAGCCAAAGAACCGGGGAAAGAACCAACCCAACCCCACCCCTCCCGGCCTGGTCACCCGCACGGGTGACAGGTAGCAACTCAGCTGGCGATCAAGGGATTCGGTAGGGCAGGGTCGGCCGCATCACGCAACCGACACGAGACGGCCCCCGCCGGGACTGCAATCCCGGACGAGGGCCTGACCACCCAGGAAGAAGCGCTTCCCGATGGCTGAACAGCAGTTTAATGCGCCTGTGCGCGCCCGGTCCGGCGGTTCCGGCCGTTCCCGAACGGGACTTGGACATGTAGTCGTACGTCACCCCGAGCGCTTCACCGTGGTCGGAAACCACCTCGCCCAGCACCCCGCTCTGTCGCTGACGGCGATCGGCCTGGCCACCCACATCCAGTCGCTGCCGGAGGGCGCGCTGGTCGGGATCAAGTCCCTGGCCGCCAAATTCCGCGAGGGCGCGTCCCGAATCGCCGCAGCGTTACGGGAGTTAGAGGCCTACGGCTATCTGAGCCGGACGAAGGTACGTCTGCCGTCGGGGCGGATCGTGACGCGGACGACGTCGTTCAACAACCCGGATGGGGAACGGCCCGCAGCCCCTCGGCCACCCGCAATGGACCTCCGGCCGCCTCGGCCCGTACCGGCTGAACCCGCCCCGGCCGGCTTCACACCCGTACCGGCTGAACCCGTACCCACGCCCGCACCGATGCCCGTACCCATGCCCGTACCGACCGGACCCCTACCGGCTGGACCCGATCCCGTTCCGGTTCCCGATCCCGTACCCGTACCCGTACCGACCGTCCCCCGCGACCAGCCCCGGCCCACCCCCGCCCCGCTCCCCCGGCCCTCGGCCCCCGACCTGGCCCGCGCCCGTACCGCAGCCGATCTCCTGGCCGGACTCCGCGCCCGGGACCCCCGCCTGCTGCTCTCCGCTGCGGACATCAGCAGGCTCACCCCGGCCGTGTCCACCTGGCTGGAACGCGGCATCGAGCCCACCGCAGTACAGCAAACCCTCACCACACTGCTGCCCCAGGAACCCCTGCACCACCCGGCGGGCTTCCTGGCCCACCGTCTGACAACCCTGCTCCCACCACCACTCCCACCGGAACCGGAACCGGCACCGCACGCACGCCCACACCCGTTCCAGACCTGCGAGACCTGCGACCGCGCCTTCCGCGCGCCGGAACCGGGACGGTGCAAGGAGTGCGCTGCCGACGAAAGCTAGTGCTCTGACCGGAGAGGTTCGCCGGGCTGGGAGCAGACAAGCAGTTTGAATGGGCTGGGCAGCCTGTGTACTGGGAGTGGGAAGATCGCGTGGTGACTATCACCCTGCATGACTTTGATGGTGAGCACTCGCTGACGCTCACTGTCGGCGGCCTGGCCGCTGATGCGGCTGTGGTTGCCGCCGGACACGAGCCCAACGGGTACTTCTGGGAAGGTCTTGTGCAGTTCGCCTGGCCGGATCTTGCTGAGCGCCTCGATTTCGACAGCGAGGGCGGCATGTTCTGTGCACTCGGGAGCTTGCGTGACCTCACGCAGCTCAAGACTGTCCTTGAGCCCGTGATCTCGAGCCTCAGCGCGGTTCGCGAGATTGTTGCCCGCGCCGAGACGGCAGGCTTCGAGTTCGACGACTGATGCTGTAACCAACACGTCTCCGATTCAGGCCGCAAGCTGGAGAGGTCTACCGCCCCAGCGGATGTGTTTCTCGCTGCGGATGCGGGCGCGTTCGCGTCGTTGGGCGGCGAGTACGTCCGGGTGGCGGGCTCTCGTCCGGGAGCCCTGGTGTGTTTCTCGCCCGCGCCACTACCGTCAGCTTTCGTCCGGCCCACCAGACCGGCCCACCGAGAGGGGACCCTCATGGCCCGCAGGCTGCGGATGCTCGGTACGAACAGCAAGACCGGCGAATGCCCGACCCTGTACGAGGACATCGACACCGGCGAAGTCCTCGTACAGGGCAAGGTTGCTGAGCCGGAGGACATCGCGCAGATGGTCAATCCCCTGTCCGGTGAAACCATGGTCGTGGTCGACCGGGCGTTGCTGATCAATTTCTCGCCGAAGGAGTGACGGTGCAGGACGCCGTACCAGCCCAGGAGATCCTCGACTTCTTCCGGGAGGGCTTCGAGCACACCGCTTGGCGGCTGGAGACCCGCCGGGACTACGCCGCCGACCAGGGCACCGAGGAGTACCGCGAGTTCCTCCGAGGAGTCGCGCCCCCGCACGACACGACCAGCCCCTGGTTCGTCAACGCCCGCGAGCAGACTGCCCGGGGCAAGCGGATCGAGCGGGTGCGCCTGATCGATGAGCCGCCCTCGGACAATCAGCAGTACCTCCTCGCCACCACCCCGGACAACCTGGCCGCAGGTGAGGACATCCGATTCATGACGAGGCCGGATGCCAACCAACTCGGCTTGCCGGAATACGACTTCTGGCTGTTCGACTCCCGCACTATGGCCGTCTTCAACTGGGACGACCCGGCACGGCGCATGGAGTTGACGTCAGATCCGGGGATGGTCCTGAGGGCGTGCCAGGCCCGTGATGCGGCCTGGCATCACGCCGCACGTTACGAGGAGTTCAAGACGCGGGTACGTTTCCCCATGTGAGCACCGACTACCAGCAGGCCAGGGCTGCCCTTGGTGCACGGCTGCGCGAGCTGCGCACCGAGGCCGGGCTCACCGTCCGCGCTCTGGCCGCCGCATGTCAGTGGCCCCCGTCGAAGGTGTCCAAGCTGGAGAACGGCCGCCAGACCGCGACCCCTGGGGACCTTGACGTGTGGGCTGCGGGAGTCAACAGGCCGGAGGCGGCTGCGGAATTGAAAGGCCGCCTGTCCGGGCTGGAGTCCCGATACCGCTCGTGGCATCGGCAGCTCGCAGGCGGGCATCGAGCGGTGCAGGACGCGATCGGTGCCCAGCATCAGAGGACCACGGTCCTCCGTGGCATCTCCGCATCCGTCATCCCGGGGATCTTCCAGACCCCGGAGTACGCGCGCAGCGTTCTGTCCCGGTACGCGGACCTGCACGGAGTGGTGCGCGATATCGAGGACGGGGTGGCCTCCCGGATGCGACGCCAGGAGGGCCGTCCCGAACTCTTCGCCGGAGTTCCCGATCATAAGGAAAACGGATGGCTGCAAGAAATTCTGAAGCGCTAGATGTATTCCTCAAAGTTGCTGCTGACTCAAGGGTTTCGTGGCGTACTGTCGAGTTCGCGGGCCGAGGAATCTCGGCGGATGCAGCCAGCGTCGTCTGGATGCTTTCCAGAGGAAAGCATTCGCGGAGCGGAGAAGAGTTGGCCGATCTCCTCATGGGACAGATTGATCTAATTGACTCCCTGATCGAATTGTGGCGATCTTTCGACAGCGGAGAGCTCTCTGAAGCAAATTTCGAAGACCAACTAGAAACGGTTGTACTGGGACTGGAGGAGTGGATTTCACAAGCCTCACGGTAGTGAAATTAGCAAGTATCTCCAGAAAAAAGTCCTACCGAATGCCGGAACACCCAAAGTCCGAGCAGGCGATAGGAGACGGAACATTCTGACAATTCTTGCGAGTTAGCGTGTCATCAGACCAGGTCGGACGCCTGGTGAATTTGAGTGCGCAGTTGACGTTACCGGGAGCGCAGAGCGGGTCCACCTTCTGACCCCAAAGACCTCCTTGGGTGACTGCTTGACGCTTTGGCATTGCCGGGCAAAGACCGCCTCGCTGGAACTCGTGCAAAACATCTCAAACAACACGGATAGTACACAATTTGGTGGGATGCACCAAATGGCGCATCCAGTAAGCCTTTTCGTGATTCTCCTCCATAAATTATGCACATCTCTGCCGTCGCGCCATAAATGCTGAAAATAGCGCGAGTCCACCTTTCACGAACCGAGGAATTAATGTCTCGAACTATTGCAAATGTGGTGACTGAGAAATCGCGGAGATTGCTGGAGCCAGGCGAGTCCGTGTCGCGCGTCTATCTCGCGCAAGGCGGAATCAACCCCTGGTCCCTGATCGCTTTCTCCGTGGTCGGGCTGGTGCTCGTTCGGGGGCTGAGCGGCGCCATGGGACAGCCGGGCGGCTTCGGGGCGCTCGGTGGGCTTGTCGGTGGGTTCGTTGGCTGGTTGATCGCCACGATGCTGACCACACGCCGGGTGATTCTCAAGACCGACCGGTCCGTGGTGCTGCTCGCCTGTGGCAAGTTCACCGCCAAGAAGCCGGTCAAGGTGGTTACCCGGTTGCCGAAGGGGACCAAGGTAGGGCCGCTGTCGGGTACTTGGGCGCCGTTGGAATCCGGGGGCGAGAAGCTGTGGATTCATAAGATGTTCCACGACAACATGCCGGAGTTGACGACCAAGCTCGGCTGAGCTCCCGGGCGGCGTATCGAGCAGCATGTGAGGGTGAGGGGCAGTGGGTCGGTTCGGCGGGCAGGTGGCGGACCGGCCAGCCAGTCCATCGGACCCACCGGTGTTTTGTAGCAGGGTTGGCCATTGCCCTATCCCCGCCGCATCTCCTGGTTGCGTTCCAGTGAGCGGCGCAGTTCCAGGGGCAGTGGGTGGTGCGGGCCGTACCGGCGTTCCGTGTCGTAGAGGAGTTCCTGGAGTTGGCGGTGGGCCGCTCCGTGGTCGCCGATCGCCAGGAGCAAGTGGGCGATGCGGTGGCGGATTTCGAAGGAGCGGGCCGGGTCGGTGCCTGCCGCGTACTGGTTCTGGTACGGGGGCAGGATCGCGCGGTACTCGGCGAGTGCCGCGGCCGGTTCGCCCAGTTGTTCCAGGCACTGGGCGGCGTCGAAGCGGTACTGGAGGACCTGTTCGTCGGCCGCGCCCGACTCAGCCGCGCGGGCGTCGGCCAGTCTGCGCAGTTCGGGCAGGGCCCGGCGGTACTGGCCGTCGTCCAGCAGCGTCGCCGCGTACTGCTTGCGCAGGATGCGGACGACCGTGGACTTCTCCCCGTGCTGTTCGGCCGCCGCCGGGAGGATGCCGCCGAGGATGTCGACGGCCTGGGTGATGCGGCCCTCCCCCAGCAGCTGCTTGACCTCGTCGACCGCCGCCGCCACTCCGCTCCCCCGGCCCTTGGCCCCCGACCTGGCCCGCGCCCGTACCGCAGCCGATCTCCTGGCCGGACTCCGCGCCCGGGACCCCCGCCTGCTGCTCTCCGCTGCGGACATCAGCAGGCTCACCCCGGCCGTGTCCACCTGGCTGGAACGCGGCATCGAGCCCACCGCAGTACAGCAAACCCTCACCACACTGCTGCCCCAGGAACCCCTGCACCACCCGGCGGGCTTCCTGGCCCACCGCCTCACGACCCTGCTCCCACCACCACTCCCACCGGAACCGGAACCGGCACCGCACGCACGCCCACACCCGTTCCAGACCTGCGAGACCTGCGACCGCGCCTTCCGCGCGCCGGAACCGGGACGGTGCAAGGAGTGCGCTGCCGGTGGAAGCTAGAGCCTGTCTCCTCGGCGTCGAAGCCAACCAGCTCAAGATCCACCGGACCCGCTGGCAAAGCAGGCGATTTGGCGAGGTAAGCTGGCATGGTAATAAGCTCCGCCCTGTGGTCCTTCGCCCTAGTTGTAGGGCTTCTCACTCTGACTCCCGGACTCGATACCGCGTTGATCCTGCGCACGTCGGCCCTTGGCCGACGCAACAGAGCCTGGGGCGTCGTCCTCGGAATTCAGACCGGCACCCTGGTGTGGGGTGCGTTCACATCCCTCGGAGTGACCGCGCTTCTCACGGCTTCCCATCTCGCCTACACCGCGCTGCGCTGGATCGGTGCCGTCTACCTGATCTGGGTGGGGGCCCGCATGCTCCGGGACACCTTCCGGGGACTGCCTGCGGCAGATGTGGACGATTCCCTTCTGGCCGCCGGCGCGGACTCGGTCAGCGGCGGCTGGCGGCAGGGGACGCTCACCAACCTCCTGAACCCGAAGATGGGCGCTTTCTACGTCGCCGTCCTGCCTCAGTTCATCCCCCCAGGCACCGGCCACTTCACCATGGGCCTCCTGCTCACCACGGTGCACATCCTGATCGGTCTGCTCTGGTCTGCCGTCCTCATCGGCTTCGCTCGCGTCCTGCATGGCTGGCTCCGCAAGCCCCACGCCCGTCGCCTGCTCGACCGGATCACCGGCACGGTCATCGGCGCCTTCGGTTTGAGGCTGGCACTCAGCAACTGACGATCCGACCGTCGGAGTACGGCTCCCTGCTCAGCACCGGACGAGGTTGCCGAGCCGGAGGACATCGCACAGATGGTCAATCCCCTGTCCGGTGAAACCATGGTCGTGGTCGACCGGGCGTTGCTGATCAATTTCTCGCCGAAGGAGTGACGGTGCAGGACGCCGTTCCAGCCCAGGAGATCCTCGACTTCTTCCGGGAGAGCTTCGAGCACACCGCTTGGCGGCTGGAGACCCGCCGGGACTACGCCGCCGACCAGGCCACGGAGGAGTACCGCCAGTTCCACCGAGGAGTCGCGCCTCCACACGACGCGACCAGCCCCTGGTTCGTCAACGCCCGCGCCCGCGCATGCCTTGAAGCCGCCTGAGCAACATCGGAAACGACCGGGACCTGAAGAGAAACAGCGAGAAACACGGCGCCAGCTGAGAAACACAGCCGTCTACCGTCCTGTTCATGGGCACACGGACACTTCGACAGGCACAGCACGCGCACGCGGGTCAGTGCAGGGCTTCGATCGCCTTGACGATCAGAGCGCGTGCCGCCGCACCGTACACGGCCATGCCCCGTAGCTCGTCAAATGCCTTGAGGTACAGGGCGATCTCGGACGGCTGCGTGATATTCACCTGCGCCGAGAGCAGTTCGACGGAGACCAGGGTGTCGTCGTACACGTTGAACGTCTCCTGCGGCCACAGCGCTCGTTCCGGCGTTGCCATCGGTATGACGCCGAGCGATACGGCCGGCAGCGCACCGGCGGTCAGCAACTGTCCCAACTGTGCTGCCATGGCTTCGGCATCGCCCAGCTGGTAGCGCAACACCGCTTCCTCGATGAGCAGGAGGAAGTGATGCCCCGACTCGTGGATGATCTGCGAGCGTTCCAACCGGGCGACCGCTGCCTCCGGCCCGTCGTCGGGGACATCGAGAAACCGCGCGTTCGTGCTGAGCAACGCCCTCGCATAGCCCTCCGTCTGAAGGAAACCAGGGACAAGCGTCGGGGAGTACACCCGGAACGTGCGGGTGGAGCGATAGAGCTGCACGTAGCTGTCCTGCAACTGCCGCAGCCCCGTGCGCACCCGGCGCCGCCACTCGGTGTACAGGGACTCGGCGTGCCGTGATGCGGCGATCAGATCAGCGACCTGGTCGGGCGCGCTGCACGTGCGGCACCACAGGCGAATGTCCGTCGTGGACGGTGGTGTCCTCGCGTTCTCGATCCGCGATGTCTTGGCGTGATGCCAGCCGCATTGAACGGCCAGCTCGACGACCGTGAGCCCGGCGTCCTTCCTGAGGTCACGGAGTCGCCGCGCCACGTTCTCGCGGGCTTCCTGGGCTGAGGACGACGGAGAGATGGGCATGAGTCGGCCTGTTCGGTGCTTCCTGTCAGTGGATCTCGTACTGGTCGTGCGGGGTCCCACGCTCCCACACCGCTTCGAACGCGTCAGCACACTGCTTGACGAGGTCCGGCTCCGTGCGCAACTCCATCCCCGGTACGGCCCAGTTCCCCTCACCGGTGAAGTGGTTGAACAGCACCGCCGATCCGTCGAAGACCCACAAGTCGCTGCCCGGGAGCAGAAGGTCTGCGGCACGATGTCGCGGCAGCCACCGAACCTGCTCCCCGGCATGCACGTTGACGGGTGTACCTGCGTGCTCGTACCGGATGTACTCGGTGACAGGTTCGGAGACCACGCGCGCCCGACGGACGGTAACGCCGCGCTTTGTGGCGCGGGAGATGAGGTCGACCCACGGTGTCCAGTAGGCCGAGGCGGGATCGACGTCGCGAAGCTCTGTGGTCTGCCAGCGGGTGAAGTCATCGGCCTCGTCGCCCACCCCGTAGACGTCGCGCATCTCCAGGTGGACGGCGGAATGCTGTGCCGTCTCCATCAGTTCACGAAAGTTTGGCTCGCTCTGCGGCATCGCAGGCCTCCCTCAGCATCGGCACCAGGTGGACGGGAACGCGGATGACGCTCTCGTGTTCCGGGATTCCCTTCGCGTGTCCCGGTGCGGTGTTCTCCATGCACTGCGCGCGGGTGGCGTCGTCGGCTGTGTAGCTCTGCAGCACGATGTCGGCATTCTCCCGGTCCACCCATGCGGTCGGTGAACCGTTCTGCCCTGTGTTCGGATCGATCCCGATGAACTCTAAGTTCATGGCCACCCTCCGTGTCTTGCTGTGCGGTGATGTGCACCAATCTCATCGACCGTGGAGCACGGGTCAAGGGTGTGAACTGGCCATCCCCCTAGGGCGCTCCCGTATATGCACATCCATGCACATCAGTAGCAGCGGCACCCGTACCGCCTCTAGCGTCCCGAGCAGCAGCCCGGCTCGACCTCCCGTGCCGGGCTGACCATCTGCACCACGTTGCGGAGGCACGGGATGCCCACACCCCTCGGACCCCTACCGGCGATCGATTCGCTGTCCCAGCGCCAGCAACGCGGCATGGACTGCGTGTGGTGCGGGATCACCCTCGCCCCCGGGACGGCCGTCGATCTCGGCCCGCGTGACGTACGGATACTCGACCACACCACCCAGTGGTTCCCCCGCGCGTGCAAGCGCCACGACGGCACCGCCGCCTACCGGGCCGTGCTCGCCCACGCGGAACAGTGCCCGGACTGCCTGACCACCGGCTGCCCTGTGGGCGCACAACTGCGCCGCATCGTAAGGGAGACGCGGAAATGACCGACTGCCCGCGCGGCGACCTGCCGTACGAGAACTCCCGCCCCGGCCAGACCTCTTGGCGGAGCAGCAGGCCAGGGCGGGGTCAATCCCCACCGAACGCATCAGAGGAGATCAGTGTGAGCGCCCTCCGAGCCCCGGTCCCGACCCGTCCCCGATCCCCGTCATCACCCGGGCACTCCTCGCCGATAGGGAGTCTCCGGGAAGAAAGGAGACCAGCCGTGCAGGAGAGCATCGACCCGCGATATGCCGAACTGGTCGCAGCGTGGAATCGGGCACAAATGCCGTCGCGTGGCGGGGTCCGTCCCGTGCGCGGTTTCGTGGTGCCGAGCCCGAGGCGCTGATCCGTATGCCCTGGCCGTCAGCCCGTGCGGGGCGGCGGTCGGGGCTCTTCGCGTACCAGTAGCGTTCCGCGACGCACGGAGGCTCCGACCGCGCCCAGGGAAAAGTCGCTGTACTGGGTAATCAGCTCACCGACCCGCCCCCGCGACCAGCCCCGGACCGCGCCCGCGCCACTCCCGCCGGAACCGGCACCGCACGCGCGCCCGCACCCGTTCCAGACCTGCGACTCCTGCGACCGCGCCTTCCGTGCGCCGGAGCCGGGACGGTGCAAGGAGTGCGCTGCCACTGCCCACGCCGACCTGTTGACTCTCACCTCCCACAGGACTGGGCGCCTAGCTTGCTAGAGTGCTAGCATCGTTTATGTGAGTGACGAAGAGGTCAAGCAGTTCAACGTGTACTTGCCTGTCGGGCTGATCAAGCAGGTCAAATACCGCGCCATCGATTCGGGCTCGTCCCTGTCGGCGTTGGTCGCAGATGCCCTGCGCGCCTACCTCGACGACGCCCATGGGCAGCAACCGCAATCGTCCGAGAAGGAGACCTGATATGGCGACCGAAGGCATCGAGGCCGTATTCCTGACGACCCACAACTGGGGCAAGGCGGCGAAGTTCTTCCAGGGGCTGGGCTACGAGCTGGAGTTCTCGACCGACCACAACTCCGGCCGGCTCCGCAACGGTGACGGCCCCTACCTCTTCATCGCCGAGGTCCCCGAGGACCGAGAGCCGCAGACCCAGATCGTGCTGAAGGTTCCGGACGCGGACACGTTCCGTCCCGATCCTGCCGTCGAGGTGGTCACGCCGTTCATCGACACCCATTTCGGGACCAGGGAGATGACCGTCCGCGACCCCGACGGCCGACTGTGGAGCCTCCAGGCCCCCGCAAAGAACTGACCGCGCCGACGACGACCGCGACAGACAGGGGAACGCCATGGCTGACGAACAGAACGAAGCGCCGGACAGCACCGCGGTGCGTACCGCCCTCTGGCGGGCGCTGCACGTACAGGCCGACCCGCCGCCGCACGTGATCGAGGACGAGGTCGGGCTGCGGCTGGTGGCCCCCGACGACGGCTGGCGGCGCCGCCCGGACATGGACCCGCGCGGCACCAGCGGGTTCCGGGCAGCCATCGTGGCCCGCGCCCGTTTCATCGAGGACCTGGTCGTCGAGCAGGCCGGGCACGGCGTCACTCAGTACGTCGTCCTGGGCGCCGGGCTGGACACCTTCGCCCAGCGTAGGCCGGAAGTCGCCTCCCACCTGCGGGTGTTCGAGATCGACCAGCCGGGCACCCAGGCCTGGAAACGCCGACGCCTGATCGAACTCGGCTACGGGATCCCCGACTGGCTGCGCCTGGTACCGGTCGACTTCGAGGCGGACGGGGACTGGTGGCAGCAGCTGTCCGACGCCGGTTTCGACCCCACCCGGCCGGCGGTCGTCGTCTGCACCGGCGTCACCATGTACCTCACCAAGGACGCCACCACGGCCACCCTGCGCACGCTCACCGCGCTCGCCCCCGGCTCGACACTCGCCATGACGTTCATGCTGCCCACCGAACTCATCGACGACGCCGACCGCCCCGCCCTGGAAGCGACCAAACCGCAGGCGAAGGCATCCGGAACACCGTTCATCAGCTTCTACACCCCGCGGGAGATGCTCACACTGGCCCGCGACGCGGGCTTCGAGAACACCCGGCACGTGTCAGGAAGCTCTTTCGCCGACCGGTACTTCGCCGACCGGACCGACGGACTGCGCCCGTCGAGCGGCGAGGACCTGCTGGTGGCCACCGTCTGACGCCCTCGGCCATCACCCGCCTGCCCATGGAGACAGACGACCGAGAAGGCGCCGACACCTGGGCGCGGGTTCGCTGATTTCGGCCTTGACCACCTCGGTACAGCGGCCATATACGAGAGCGATCCCGGGGAGGCCGGCAGGTGCTGGCGGTTTTGGCACTACCGGACGAGGAGGGCGCTTACGGGTTTGCCGTCGGCTGCCTGGCGGGTCACAGCGATGGTGCGGGCGAGCCTGGCTGGAGTGCGACGCCGCGCATCTGTTCCGTGGCCGATGTCGACTACCTCCCCACCCGGGCCACGGAAATCTGTGTCGGCCGGGGTAGACATTGAGCGGTGGTGTGGCTATGGTTTCTCTCGTAGCCCAGAGAGACAGCAGGGCCCGGCAGAGACGAACTGCCGGGCAGGAGTACCGCAATTGCAGTTCGCAGGACGGTGCGGTGGTGGAGTTCCGAAGCCAGGGTTGTTGCAGGATGGCGACGGGGCTGACGGCCGGACCGGGTGGCCCGCAGTGATCAGGGGCCGCCGCGAGCAGTACCGCAGTTCACGCAGTAACGAGTACCCGCAAGTGCAGTACGCAGTGAAGTCAGTGAGCAGCACCTCGGTGAAGGCGTCGGCTGCGGACGCGCGCACCGGGAGGTTCGGCAGTGGGGTTCTAAGCCAGAGCATATGCAGGACGGGCGACGGGGCTGGCTGTCGGAAAGTGGCGCTTTACAGGTCACAGAGCAGTACGCAGGAGAGCAGTACCAGCAGTAGGTAAGTGACTGATCCCAGAGGGAAGAAACGGAGGACCAGGCGCCATCAGGATCGCCCGGGCGGAAGTCTTGAGCCCGGGTACCGCAGGACATCGATAGTGAGGTGGTCTCCGGTCAAGCAACCGCGATCCCCGCAACCCCGACAACTTCCAGGTCGGGTCAGCGGAAACAGAAGGCCGGTGCAGCGTCAGGGCCGGCAGATGGTGTAGCAGTTCCTTCGGGGCCCGGGTGCCATATGGCACCCGGGCCCCTCCATGCGTTCCACAGAGAGGTGCAAATGACAGCAGACGACTCGTTCGGCCGTCTCGACGACGACGACTACCCCGCCTACACGATGGGCCGGGCCGCCGACATGCTCGGCACCACCCAGGGCTTCCTCCGCGCCATCGGCGAAGCCCGCCTCATCACCCCGCTGCGCTCCGAGGGCGGCCACCGCCGCTACTCCCGATACCAGCTGCGCATCGCCGCCCGCGCCCGGGAGCTCGTCGACCAGGGCACCCCCATCGAGGCCGCCTGCCGCATCGTCATCCTTGAGGACCAGCTCGAAGAAGCCCAGCGCATCAACGCCGAATACCGCCACGCCGCCGAGTCGGAGAACCCGACGACTGCGGACTGAGGCGGCGCGTCCCGGCACCCGCCCGACCTTCCCGCCCGCGCTCGTATACAGCCGCTTCCCGGATGGGCCCTGCCACCCGCCTGTTTCGCGCGATGGTGGTGGTATCTGAGGCACTCGTGTGAGCGCCGCGCAGCAGCACTGCTGCTGCGCGGCGCTGATCTGCGCCGGACCGGCCTACGGGCTCAGCGCCGGGACCGGCATACGGGCTGATGGGGGGCGGCGCCGCAGGGCGGTGTCACCCGCAAATAGTGGTGCGCGCCGAGCCGGAAAGAGCGACCGCTCTTCCTGAAACCCTGAATTTCAGGTGGCCCAATATCTATGACCGCGAGACGAGAGTTTAATGCGCCGCGCGGACAGTGTGTTTACCGCAACGAGCAGATTGAAGTTATTAGCCGTACACAGGCCGCTACCGCATGCTACTGTCGATCCCAGTTGCAGTAGTGGTTTCCCAAAACTTCAACACTTTCACCGGTATTTTCAGCCGCAGGAAGTGTTTTGTATTTCCGGTTATTCTTCGGGTGGGGCATCATCGCGGCGACCCGGTATCCGTGGATTGCGGGTCCCGGCGTACTGCCCCACAAGGAGATATGACATGGCGTCTGGCACAGTGAAGTGGTTCAACGCGGCCAAGGGTTTCGGCTTCATCGAGCAGGACGGCGGCGGCGCTGACGTGTTCGCCCACTTCTCGAACATCGCCGCCGATGGCTTCCGGGAGCTGCTCGAAGGCCAGAAGGTCACCTTCGACATCGCGGCGGGCCAGAAGGGCCCGACGGCCGAGAACATCGTTCCCGCCTGACGCCGACGAGCACTTCGTAGCTGGGGCCCGCATCCCTCGGGGTGCAGGCCCCAGCTACGGGCATTTCCCGCGTCTACCCCTGTGGGGCAACGACGCCGCGGATTCCTCTTCAGCAATGCGGGCCTCTTCAAAGGTGCGCCCGTAGACGTCCGGGATTTAACGTCCACATGACGCCACCCATTTCATAGCCTGCACTCACACCGGATTCGCCGCGGGCCAGATCTGCTTTCGCATTTCGTTCGGTCCGTTCTTGTGATTCCCCGCACTGTTCTTCCGCTGCGGGAATTCCTTGATACGTGCCGTATCAAGGAAGGTTCTGAATGAACCCCACACGTACGAACAACCGCTCCTCTCGCAGCCGTACCGGCGGTCCCGCTTTCGGCTCTGGCGCTGGTTCGCAACGCGGCAACCGCTTCGGCTCGCCCGCCCCGCGCCGTTCCGCAGGGCCGAGCCGCCCGGGCGGCCAGGGCCGGCGGCCCGCAGCGGTCTCGGGCGAGTTCGCCCTGCCGAAGACAGTCACTCCCGCGCTGCCCGCCGTCGAGGCGTTCGCTGATCTCGACATGCCCGAGCGGCTGCTGGCCTCACTGACCGTGCAAGGCTTGCGCATCCCGTTCCCGATCCAGGGCGCGACCCTGCCCAACACCCTCGCGGGCCGCGATGTCCTCGGTCGCGGGCGCACCGGCTCAGGTAAGACCCTCGCCTTCGGCCTGGCCCTGCTGGCCCGCACCGCCGGACAGCGCGCCGAACCCTGCCAGCCGCTGGCGCTGATCCTCGTGCCGACGCGTGAGCTGGCACAGCAGGTGACCGACGCTCTCACCCCCCACGCCCGCTCGGTGAGCCTGCGCCTGACCACCGTCGTCGGCGGAATGCCGATCGGCAGGCAGGTCAGCGCACTGCGGCGTGGTGCCGAAGTCATCGTCGCGACGCCGGGCCGCCTCAAGGACCTCATCGACCGAGGCGACTGCCGGCTGAACCAGGTCGCGATCACCGTCCTCGACGAGGCCGACCAGATGGCCGACATGGGCTTCATGCCCCAGGTCACCGCGCTCCTGGACCAGGTACGGCCCGAGGGCCAGCGGATGCTCTTCTCCGCCACCCTCGACCGCAACGTCGACCTCTTGGTACGCCGCTACCTCACCGACCCGGTCGTCCACTCCGTCGACCCGTCTGCAGGCGCGGTCACCACGATGGAGCACCACGTCCTGCACATCCACGGCGCCGACAAGCATCGGACGACCACGGCGATCGCGGCCCGCGAAGGCCGGGTGATCATGTTCCTGGACACCAAACACGCCGTTGACCGGCTGACGCAGGATCTGCTGAACAGCGGGGTGCGGGCCGCTGCCCTGCACGGCGGGAAGTCGCAGCCGCAGCGCACCCGGACGCTGGCCCAGTTCAAGACCGGGCACGTCACTGTGCTCGTCGCGACGAACGTCGCGGCACGCGGTATCCACGTCGACAACCTCGACCTCGTCGTCAACGTCGACCCGCCGACCGACCACAAGGACTACCTGCACCGTGGTGGCCGCACCGCGCGGGCCGGCGAGTCCGGCCGTGTCGTCACCCTGGTCACCCCCGGCCAGCGCCGCGACATGACCCGCCTCCTGGCGGCCGCAGGCATCGTCCCCCAGACCACCCCGGTCCGCTCAGGGGAAGAAGCACTCAGCCGGATCACCGGCGCCCGGACACCCTCCGGTATCCCCGTGACGATCACCGCGCCGGTGGCCGCACGGCGTGAGCGCACCCGCAGCACGGCCTCCCGCGGCCGACGCAGCCCCGCATCAGCTGCCCGGCGCACGACCGTGCGGCAGTCCTCCTTCGACGCGGCGGCCTGAACCCGTGATCAGGAAACTGGCCTGTCTCTGCAGGAGGCACGTTGCGGCACTGATTCACATGCACCCCCGCCCGTCGAGCGGCGCCCCTGCCCACAGGACGGTGGCCGACGCCATGGACACAGCCTGACCGCAGGTCTGCGACGACATGACCGTCGCAGTGGCCCTCTCGGTCATCGACGAGCAGTGCAGCGCTCCGGGCGTCCTCGCCCTTGCCCACTGACCGCCTCACCGCGGCACAACCATCCCCTTCTTCCCCTCTGTGAGGCTTCATGCGCTGTGTTATCGCCCGCTTCCCGTTCGACCTCACCAAGAGCGGCGTCCTGGAATCCATGAAGGGCGTCAAGCCCGAACAGGTCATCGGCGAGTCCGTGATCATCGGCCGCCGCACCTATCCGATCAAGCAGGTCGGGCAGGTCATCACGCGCCAGGACCGCCGCGATTTCAGCGCCGGTGAAATCCTCCGGGCCATGACCCAGCTCGGCTTCACCTGCCCCGGCCTTGCCCACACCGCCGCGCCCAAGCGGGCTCCCAGCCCGTTCCAACAGGCTTCCGCGATGCTCGGTGCCCCTGCCGCCGTCTGACCGGCGGGCAGGCACGAGCCGCCACCAGAACAACAGTGAGGGTCCGACCCGGCAGGCGCCGGTCGGACCCTCACCGCGTGCCGGGAGATTCCTCAGCGCGCAGTGATTCAGTGGTCGGAGTAGCTGAAGTAGCTGAAGTCGCCCATGGTCCAAGCGCTGACGTCATCGATCGCCACGCGGTACATCCCGACCGTCTCCGGGATCCCCACCGCACCCTGCAGAATCCGCGCCACATGGAAATGCAGATGCGTGGGCGGCTCCTCCTCACGCGTCGTAGCGCTGAAGGCGGCGGAGAAATCGCTCAGGCGGGCCGAGTCCGCCAGGACCTCCGACACCCGCTGCCGCCAGACCGCTTCGGGAGCCAGCGGCCCGGTGATGACAGCACCAGGGTTGTCCATTGCCCTATCCCCGCCGCATCTCCTGGTTGCGTTCCAGTGAGCGGCGCAGTTCCAGGGGCAGTGGGTGGTGCGGGCCGTACCGGCGTTCCGTGTCGTAGAGGAGTTCCTGGAGTTGGCGGTGGGCCGCTCCGTGGTCGCCGATCGCCAGGAGCAAGTGGGCGATGCGATGGCGGATTTCGAAGGAGCGGGCCGGGTCGGTGCCTGCCGCGTACTGGTTCTGGTACGGGGGCAGGATCGCGCGGTACTCGGCGAGTGCCGCCGCCGGCTCGCCCAGTTGTTCCAGGCACTGGGCGGCGTCGAAGCGGTACTGGAGGGCCTGTTCGTCGGCCGCGCCCGACTCCGTCGCGCGGGCGTCGGCCAGTCTGCGCAGTTCGGGCAGGGCCCGGCGGTACTGGCCGTCGTCCAGCAGCGTCGCCGCGTACTGCTTGCGCAGGATGCGGACGACCGTGGACTTCTCGCCGTGCTGTTCGGCCGCCGCCGGGAGGATGCCGCCGAGGATGTCGACGGCCTGGGTGATGCGGCCCTCCCCCAGCAGCTGCTTGACCTCGTCGACCGCCGCCGCCACGTCCGGTCGGGTCGGGGTCGGCGTGGGGGTGGGGCGGTCCGCGGGCGGGGTGGTGACGCGGTCGGGCCACGGGGCGTGCGGGCGCAGGAAGGGGCGGGTCGGGTCGAGGGGGCCCGTGGGGCGGGTCGGGTAGAGGGGGCTCATCGGGCCGTTCGCGCTGTTCGGGCCGTTCGGGCCGTTCGCGCCCGGGTGGGGAAGCAGCGGGGCGAGGTGTTCGTACACCTCCTGCGCGCTCGCCGGGCGGTGCTGCGGGTCCTTCGCGAGGAGGCGCAGCACCAGGCTCTCCAGCGCTGCCGGGATCTCGGGGCGCAGGCGGCGGACCGGGAGCGGTGGTTCGTAGAGGTGGCGGTGGAGCACGCCCAGCGCGGTGGAGCCGGCGAACGGCACGTCCCCGCTGAGGAGTTCGTGCAGGAGCACGCCCAGGGCGTAGAGATCGGTGTACGGGCCGACGGCGCCGCCCATCGCCTGCTCGGGCGCCATGTACGCGGGCGACCCGATGGGCGTACCGGTGTGGGTGAGGCGGGTGGTGTCGGTGTCGAGCACCGAGGCGACGCCCAGGTCCAGGACGGTGACCGTGCCGTCCGGTTTCACCATGACGTTGCGGGGCTTGAGGTCGCGGTGGACGATCGGCACCGCGTGTACGGCGGAGAGCACCGCGCACAGTTGGGCGGCGACGGTGATCGCCCACGGCCACGGGTACGGGTCGTGCTCGGCGAGATGGTCGGCGAGGTCGGCGCCTTCGACGTACTGCATGACGAGGTAGAGGTCGTCGTCGTCGCTGCCCGCGTCGTGGACGGTGACCAGGCCCGGGTGGTCGACCTGGGCGGTGACCCGGCATTCGCGCACGAAGCGGCGGCGCAGTTCCTCGGCGTCGTCGGAACCCGCGACGCGGTCCGGGCGCAGCAGTTTCACCGCGACGCGGCGGTCCAGGCGCTGGTCGTACGCCGTCCAGACCTGGCCCATGCCGCCCTGGCCGATGACCGAGGCCAGTTCGTACCGCCCGGCGACGACCCGTCCGCCGGTCAACGGCCCTCCTCCTTGCGGAGGTAGTCGCTCAGCTCGTCCAGTTCGGCCCTGACCTGGTCGATGCGGTGCGGGCTGCTCCGGTGAGGAGGCTGGGGGGGTTGGGGAGGCTGGTGCGGTGCTTGCTGGGCAGGGGGCGGGGTGTGCTGCGGCTGGGGTACCGGCATCGGCTGGGGCGCGGGGTGCGGCACCGGCTGGGACATGGGTTGCTGCATCGGCTGCATGGATTGCTGCACGGGCTGCTGCATCGGCTGGGGGCCCGGCATCGGGTGGCCCGAGGGCGGGAATCCGTAGCCGCTGACCGTCTGCGCGTGCGGCGGGTAACCCTGGGGTGTGGCGAAGTACCCGGGGGCCGCGCCCTGTTGCAGCCGGTCGTGGTGACGCAGGTCGACGACCAGGAAGTAGACGGCGCTCGCCACGGCGCAGAGCATCATGAACGCCATGGCCATATCGGTCCTGGGGTCCGCCTCGGGCAGCTCGCCGACGACGGCGAAGCAGGTGACCGCCACCGGCACGCTCACCACGGCCAGCGCCCAGTCGTAGCGGCGCCCGCGCAGCAACGCAATCCGGAACAGCGGCAGGCTCATCAGGAAGCCGCAGGTCAGCAGCGAGGAGGCGGCGAACAGTACGCGCAGGAAGATCCGGCTGTTCCCGCTCGGGGCCGGGGAGGGGGAGGACGGCTCGGGGCCTGGGCCGTACATGTCTGCTCCTGGAACCTGTGGGCGGGCTGCGGACACCGCCGGGACATCCAGGGGACGTCACGGTGAGGTGGCCACCGAACGGTGTGCCGATACGGGTTCGAGCGTATACACCGGTGCCCACAGCCCGGCCCTGATGTACCGAACCGTTGTCCGACCGATCACTACGGGCGGCGCCGACGGCTCACTCCGGGCTCACGCAGGACTCACTCCGGGCTCACTCCGGGCTCACCGTGCCGTCCGTCAGGCCGTCGAACAGCCCTTGCACCAGCTGTTCGCCCAGCTGTCCGGCCAGCCGCAGCGCGTCCTCGAAGGCGGCCAGCGTACGGAAGCGCTCGCCGTAACGGCGCTGGTCGGCCAGGGGCAGCCGGGGCAGTTGGAGGCGGCGGACGTCCAGCCGGGTCGCGGTGGAGGCATAGCTGCTGGCCTGGCGGTGGTTGGCCGTGCCGCGCAGGAATCCGGCGAGGAACCACGGGTCGAGCGCGGCCGGGTCGGGGCGCAGCAGCTGGAGGTTGCGGCCGAGTGCCGCTCCGGCCGTCGCCTCGTCGACGACCCGGGCGACGGAGCCGCCGCCCAGCACGGGCAGGACGACATCGCCCGCCTCGGTGCGTACGGGCTCCTCGTCGGGGCCGTCGGGCAGCGCCCCGGAGGGGGCCGTCCCGGCGACGACGTCGTGCTCGGTGAGGACGGGACCGGCCACGGTCCCGGCTCCGGGGCCGCCCACGCGGAGCAACAGGGCGCCCGCGCGCGCCAGTTCACCGACGGTGGTGAGCGGCAGCCGTACCGGCCCGGCGGGCGCGGCCGGGCGGGGGGTGAGCCGGGCGGTGCGCCGCAGGGTGCCGGTCAGCTGCTCCCGTACGGAGTCGAGCGCGGCGGCTCCGCGGTCGGCGGCCGGGGGCGGCAGATGGCGGGCGGGCGCCAGGTCGACATCGTCGTCGAGGAGTCCGATGACGGGCAGCGCGCGGCTCACGCCCGGCTGTTCCTCGGCGGTGCCGTGCCGGTCGAAGGCGCGCCAGGCGTCCAGGACGGTGGCCCGGACGGCGGGCCAGGGCTGCTTGTCGTGGCCGGTGCCCGCGTTGTCGTGGCCGGTGCCCGCCGCGTCCACGAGGAGGACTTCGGGGGCGTGGGGCTGTGCGGCGCCGGGGCGGCGCAGCACCCACAGGTGCAGGGGGATGCCGTACGGGGGCGCGGCGCCCGCGGGCAGTGCGACGACCGCCCGCAGCGCGCCCCGGCGCAGCAGGTCGGCGCGGATCCGGCGGCCGGAGCGGCGGGACGCGGCGGCGGGCGGCATCAGCAGGACGGCGGTGCCGCCTTCGCGCAGCCGGGCCAGGGCGTGCTGGACCCAGGCCAGTTCGGACTCCGTACGGGCCGGGAAGCCGTACTCCCAGCGGGGGTCGTACGCCAGCTCGTCGTGGCCCCAGTTGCGTTCGTTGAACGGCGGGTGGCAGAGCACCACATCCGCGCCGAGTTCCGGGAACGCGTCGGCGCGCAGGGTGTCACCGGCCCGCGCGCCGACGTCCGCGCCGGAGTGCAGGGCGAGCCGCAGGGCGGTGAGGGCGGCCAGGTCGGCGTCGGCCTCCTGTGCGTACAGCGCGGCGGGCCGGCGTACGGCGCAGAGCAGGGACCCGGTGCCGGACGCGGGGTCGAGGACGGTGACCGCGGGCTGTTCCGTGCCGGTGCGGCTGCCCGCGGTGGACTTCTCGGCCGAGACCCCGGCGAGCGCCGCCATCAGCTCGGCGGTGCCGGGCGGAGTGAGCGTGTACTGGCGGGGGTTGGCCTCGAAGTGACGGCCGAGCAGGAACTCGAAGGCTTCGTACGCGCCCAGCTCGGCGGCGAGTTCGGCGCTCGCGCGCAGCAACGGGACGGAGGGCTGCAGCGCGTGCGCGGTCGGTGTGCGGACCGCCGGGTGGCCGCCGAAACGGGCGCTGAGCACCGTTTCGAAGGCGGTAGGCAGCAGCCGGGCCAGCCGTGCGTCGGAGACGGCGCTGATCTCCAGCCAGGAGGGGTGCCTGTCCCGTACGAGCAGCAGCACGCAGCCCGCGTGGGCGAGGGCGGTGGCGGCGCCCGCGGGGTGTGCGGCCAGCTGCTGCCAGACGCGCTCGCGGAGCGGGACCTCGGCGAGCTTTCCCTGGTCGTGCAGCCACTGCTCGACCTCGGGGAGCGCGAACGACGGGCTGGTCTCGGTGCCGCCGACCGGTTTGGGGAAGTCGGCGTGCCTGCGCCGCCAGTTGCTGACGGCGGCTCTGCCGACCCCGGCGAGGCGGGCGATCCCGGCGGCGGTCACTTCTGCCGTGCTCTCGTCAGGCACCTGACTGCTCCCTCGTGTTCCCTCGTGTCCCTCGTGCGTGCCGGTCTCCGCCGTTGCCCGCCGCGTGGTCGTCGGCTGCGGGCGTTCACTGCGCGCTGTTCTCCTGCGGGCCGTACACGTGCGGGGCCGTACACGTGCGCGCCGAGCATACCGATGATTACCGGAGACATCGATTCACGCTGTTAACTCACTCTTCAACCAATGCCATGTTGATTCGGTTCACAGCTTCTGTTCTTATTGACCCACTGCTTCGCGGCTCGGCGCATCCCGCCGCTGCCCGCCCGATCGACGAACCACCGTTTCCCAGGGGGGAAATCCGCCATGCGCCGCACCGTCACTCTCACCGCGCTCTGCCTCACCGCCGCGCTGGGCCTCACGGCCTGCAACCCGACGTCCGAAGACGGCGGCGAGCTCGCCACCAAGGCCATGAAGGCCACCCGCGGCGCGTCCTCGCTCCACGTGAACGGTGACATCTCGGACAGCGAATCGGGCAAGGTCCGCCTGGACCTCAGCCTGGACAAGAAGGGCGAGTGCAAGGGCACGATGGGCCTGGGTGACGAGGGCACCATGGGCATCATCCGGACCGGCGGCGTCGTCTACATGCAGTACGACGAGAAGATGCTGCGCACCCAGAGCAAGGGCGAGTCCAAGGCGGACGTCGACGCGGCGGTGAAGATGCTCGCCGGCCACTGGGTCAAGATGTCCCCCACCGACCCGGACATCAAGGACCTCGCCGCACTCTGCGATCTCAAGGACCTGCTCAGCGACTTGAAGGGCACCGACACCGCCGCCAAGAAGGGCAAGGACCTCACGGTCGACGGGCAGAAGGCGACCACCCTCACCGAGAAGGACGGCAAGACGGACTACACGCTGTACGTCGCCGCCGAGGGCAAGCCGTACATCCTCAAGACCATCATGAAGGGCGGCGACCAGCCGGGCACGCTGGCCTTCTCCGAGTTCGAGAAGCCGGTCGACGCGAAGGCTCCCGCCAAGAAGGACATAGTCGACCTGGCCGGCTGACGCGGCCAGGCGCAGAGCCGGCATCCGCCGTCCACGGGGGAGACGGCGGATGCCGTTCGGGGAGAAGGCTGATGCCGACGGGGAGACGGCCGATGGCGCCTGTCGGGGACTGCTGCCACAGGGACCGGTGTCGGGGACCGGTGTCGGGGACTGCTGTCGGGGACTGCCGTAACCGGCATACAGTTGAGCCCATTTGCCGCTCACGTGTTCGGTGCGCGGCAGCTTCCCTGTCGACACCTCACTCTGGACCGCCGTGATATTCAGCCCCGCCGCCCGACGCCCGTCCGCCCCGCGTCCGTACACCCCGCGCACCGCCGCCCGGCGTACGACCGCCCTTCTCCCGTCCCTCACACTCCTGTTGACGGGTTCCCTCGCGCTGACGGGGTGCCACGGGGCAGGCAGCACGGACGACTCGTCCACCCGAACTTCTCCCGCGGCGACGGGAACCGCCCTCAAGGCCGCCGAGAGTCTTCCCGTGAAGGGGAGGGCGCCCAAGACCGGCTACGAGCGGAAGGACTTCGGCACCGCCTGGGCCGACACCGACCACAACGGCTGCGGGACCCGCGACGACATACTCGGCCGTCAGCTCCACTCGGTCTCCCGCGCCGCCGACGGCTGCAAGGTCATGCGCGGAACGCTCGACCCCGACCCGTACACCGGGACCCGCATCACCTACGTACGCGGACACAGCAAGGTCGACATAGACCATCTCGTCGCCCTGTCCGACGCCTGGCAGAAGGGCGCGGCGAAGTGGAACACCGACAAGCGGCGGGCCTTCGCGAACGACCCGCTGAACCTGGTCGCCGCCGACTCCTCCGCCAACCGGCAGAAGGGCGACGGCGACGCGGCGACCTGGCTGCCCGCCAATGCGTCGTACCGCTGCACCTACGTGGCGGGGCAGACCGCCGTGAAGAAGAAGTACGGGGTGTGGGTGACGCAGGCGGAGAAGGACGCCATGACGAAGGTGCTGCGGGGCTGCCCGGACCTGAAGCTGCCCTCGGGCGGCACCCCTACGGAGGCACCGGCCCGCAGGTAGCTCCGCGAGCCGATCGGAGCGCGGCGGCGGCCACGGGACAGCCCATAGGCCGTGTTTTGAAAGTCCCGCCTGCGCCCGCCCTTCGGGCGGACGACGCTACTTTCAAAACACGGCCTAGTCGCCCGCCAGTGCCGGGATCACCCCGCCCGCCAGCACGGCAGCCCGCTGGCGGGCCGACAGGCGGTGGGTGGCCGGGTAGTCCTCGTTCCGGGTGGTGTTGCGGACCCGCAGCGCCGGTTCACTGCCCGGCGCCAGGGCTTCGTGCAGCCCGGCCACTTCGAGCTCGTCGCCCTGCTCGATCCGCTCGTAGTCCGCCGGATCCGCGAACTCCAGGGCCAGCACACCGAAGTTGGCCAGGTTCTGCCAGTGGATGCGGGCGAAGCTCTTCGCGAGCACCACCCGCAGGCCGAGCAGCCGGGGAGTGATCGCGGCGTGCTCACGCGAGGAACCCTGCCCGTAGTTGTCGCCCGCCACGATCAGGTGAGTACCCGCCGCACGGGCCCGCCGCGGGTACTCGGAATCGATCCGGATCAGGGTGAACTCGGACAGCTCGGGCAGGTTCGAGCGGTACGGCAGTGCCTCCGTACCGGCCGGGGAGATCTCGTCCGTGGAGACGTTGTCGCCGACCTTGAGCAGGACCGGGCCCCGGATCACCTCGGGCAGGGCGTCCAGTTCGGGCAGCGCGGAGATGTTCGGCCCCCGTTCCAGTGCGACCCCGGCCGCCTGCTCGGGCGGCAGCGGCGCTTCCAGCATGGCCAGGTTGACCGAGGCCCGCGCCGGAAGGTCCAGGACCGGCGCCTCGACGCCCTCGCGCGCGGCCCACTCCCGCGGGTCGGTGATCACCCCGGTCAGCGCGGAGGCCGCAGCGGTCTCCGGGGAGCAGAGCCAGACGGCGTCCCCGGTGGTGCCCGACCGGCCGGGGAAGTTACGGGGGAAGGTCCGCAGCGAGTTGCGTCCGGGCGCCGGGGCCTGGCCCATGCCGATGCAGCCCATGCACCCGGCCTGGTGGATCCGGGCCCCCGCGGCGATGAGCTTGAAGGTCCCCCCGGTCAGGGTCAGGTCCTGGAGCACCTCGCGGCTGCTGGGGTTGACGTCGAAGCTGACCTCACTGCTCGTCTGGCGACCCGTGACCATCGCCGCGGCGATCGCGTAGTCGCGCAGCCCGGGGTTGGCGGACGAACCGATGACCACCTGCCCGACCGGCGTACCGACGACCTCCCGGACCGGGACCACGTTGCCGGGGGACGTCGGGCGGGCGATCAGCGGCTCCAGCGCGCCCAGATCGATCTCCTCGGTGAGGTCGTACCGGGCGCCGGGCTCGGCTTCGAGCGGTACGAAGTCCGACTCCCGGCCCTCTGCGCGCAGGAAGTCCCGTACGGCCGCGTCAGCGGGGAAGACGGTGGCCGTGGCCCCGAGTTCGGCTCCCATGTTCGCGATGACGTGGCGGTCCATCGCGGTCAGCTGTGCCAGCCCCGGGCCGTGGTACTCGATGATGCGGTCCACGCCGCCCTTGACTCCGTGCCGGCGCAGCAGTTCCAGGATCACGTCCTTGGCGCTGACCCAGTCCGGGAGGCTGCCGTGCAGCCGTACGCCCCAGATCTTCGGCATCCGCAGGTAGAGGGGGCGCCCGGCGATGGCCAGGGCCACGTCCAGGCCCCCGGTCCCGATCGCGAGCATGCCCAGCGCGCCGCCCGCGCAGGTGTGCGAGTCGGAGCCGATCAGTGTCTTACCGGGGATCCCGAACCGCTGCATGTGGGTGGGGTGCGAGACGCCGTTGCCCGGTTTCGAGTACCAGAGGCCGAAACGGTGCGCGGCGGAGCGCAGGAAGGCGTGGTCCTCGGCGTTGCGCTCGTCGGCCTGCAGGATGTTGTGGTCGACGTACTGGACGCTGACCTCGGTACGCGCCCGGTCCAGGCCCAGGGCCTCCAGTTCCTGCATGACCAGGGTCCCGGTGGCGTCCTGGGTGAGGGTCTGGTCGACCCGCAGCGCGATTTCCTCACCGGGCACCGCCCGCCCTTCGAGCAGATGGGCGGCGATCAGCTGGTACGCAGCGGTGCGCGGCTCCCGGCTCGGCTCCGGGTTCAGGTTCGGCTCCGGGTTCCCCTCCGGGTTCAGGTTCGGCTCCGACTGCGGCTGGATGTCCGTCATGGGGCACGCTCCGATACCAGGTGACAATGCCGGGTGCCCCCTCAGGACTACCGGGGCCGCCCGGCGCGCGCTGCGCGGGCCGCGGCCCGGCGCACACTGCCCCTGGCGGGCACCCCGGACCGTCGCTGCTCCCAGCCTGCCACCGGGCGTCCGGGTCCGCCTCCCGTGCCGGAATGTCCGCCGGACACCGCGTCCGATCCGTACCGGCGAACTATCCTGGTCGTGCGGATTCAGGACGGCCAGAGCCGGCTACCTCTCACCACCGGGTGACCGGGCGCGGAGGAAGGTGTTCCGATGGATGCGACCGGCACGTTCCCGGAGGATTCCGCCCCGGGGGATTCCGCCCCAGGGGATTCCACCTCGGAGGATTCCGCCACAGACGATTCCCCCGCAGGCGATCCCGGCGCCGCAGGCGATCCCGCGCCGGTGGAGGTGGGCCCGGTGGAGGCAGGCCCGTCCGAACCCGGCGGTCTGCTGGACGTACTCGGTGTGGCCGCGGTGATGCTGGACGCGGACGGCCGGATCACCCTGTGGAGCCCGCAGGCCGAGGCGCTGTTCGGCTGGAGCGCGCAGGAGGCCCTCGGCCGGTTCGCAGCCGAACTCCTGGTGGCCCCGGAGCACGTCGCTCTGGCGCTGAAGCTGTTCGCGCAGGTCATCGGCGGGGGCGAGACCTGGGCGGGGGTCTTCCCCATCCGCCACAAGGACGGCAGCACCCGCCCGGTCGAGTTCCGCAACATGCGGCTCCTCGACGAACAGGCGAACTCCTACGCCCTCGGTATCGCCACCGACCAGAACGTCCTGCGCCAGGTCGAGCAGGACCTCGCGCTGTCGGTGCGGCTGGTGGCCCAGTCCCCGATCGGCCTCGCCGTCCTGGACACCGACCTGCGGTACGTGATGGTCAACCCGGCGCTGGAGACCATGAACGCCCTGTCCGCCGAGCAGCACATCGGACGCGACGTCCGCGAAACCCTCCCGTTCCTGGACACCGGGGCCGCCGCGGCCACGATGCGCCAGGTACTGGACACCGGCACACCGGCACTGAACCTGTTCACGGTCGGCCGCCCTCCCGGCGCGCAGGACGACCGCGCCTGGTCGGTGTCCTACTACCGCCTGGAGGATCCCGCCGGGCGGGTCATCGGCGTGGCGACCTCCGTGGTGGACGTGACCGAACAGCACCGGGCCACCCTGGAAGCGGCCCAGGCCCGCAGGCGGCTCGCCGTCATCGCCGACGCGTCCGCCAGCATCGGAACCACCCTGGACGTCGAGCAGACCGCCCACGAACTGGCCGCCGTGGCCGTGGCCGAACTCGCCGACCTGGCCGCGGTGGACATCCTCGACAGCATCCTGGACGGCCGCCGCCACACCGCCCCGTCGCCCGGGGAGCCGACGCTCTTCCGCGCGATGGCCGTCACCTCCGCGTACCCCACGCCCGCCGTCGACGCCGCCGACCCGGTCGGCCACATCGCCACGTACGCCGCCAACCGTCTGATCACCCAGTGCGTCACCACCGGCCGTCCGGTACTCGTGGAGCACGTGAACGCACAGGACCTGCTGCGCATCGCCTCCGGCCCGGAGGCCGCCGAGCAGCTGGCGACGGAGGGCCTGCACTCCTACCTGGCGGTCCCGCTGATCGCCCGCGGTGAGGTCCTCGGCGCCCTGGACCTGGTACGGGCCCGCAACCCCGCGCCGTTCACCCGGGACGATGTCGTCCTGGCCCGCGAACTGGCCGCGCGCGCGGCGGTGTACATCGACAACGCCCGGCTGTACCAGAGCGAACGCCGCACCGCCCTCACCCTCCAGCGCCATCTGCTGCCGCCCCGGCCGCCGCAGCGGCACGGCCTCGAACTCGCCTACCGCTACCAGCCCGCCCAGGCGGCCGTCGAGGTCGGCGGCGACTGGTTCGACGCCATACCGGTCGCCGGCAACAAGACCGCCCTGGTGATCGGCGACGTGATGGGCAGCGGCGTCAACGCCGCCGCCACCATGGGACAGCTGCGCACCGTCACCCGGACCCTGGCCGGGCTCGACCTCTGCCCCACCGACGTCCTCCAGCACCTGGACCGCGTCGCCGCCGACCTCGATCCGGCGTTCGCCACCTGCGTCTACGCGCTGTACGACCCGGAGCGCACCCGGTGTTCCATCGCCATGGCGGGCCATCTGCCGCCGGTCCTGGTCCGCCGCGGCCGGGGACCCGAACTGCTCGACCTGCCCACCGGTGCCCCGCTCGGCGTCGGCGACGTCCCCTTCGAGCAGACCACCCTGCAACTCGGCCTCGACGACCGGCTGGTGCTGTACACCGACGGCCTGGTCGAGACCCGCGACCAGGCCATCGACGTACGGCTGAACGCGCTGCTGTCGCTGCTCACCCAGGAACAGAACACCCTGGAGGACACCTGCGACCACCTCCTCCGCGCGCTGCGGCACCCGGGCAACCACGACGACGTCGCACTGCTCATCGCCCGCACCCGCGACTACCGCGCGCCGGACACGGAGAGCACCCCCGGGATCCCGACCCGCACCCCTGGGACGGAGAGCACCCCAGGGTTCACGCCCCCGTGATCCCACCCCGGAGATCGCAACCCCGTCATCACGAGCCCGTGATCACGACCCCAGGATCGTCGTCAGGAACTCCCCGGTCCACGCCAGCAGTTCACGCCCCACCACCGGCTTCCCGCCGACCTTCCCCGTCGTCGGGCGCGGGACCAGGATCTGGCGGGCCGGCGCCTTGATGACCGTACGCGGGTAGAGCCGCTTCAGGCGCAGCTCCTGGGACTCCCTCAACTCCACCGGTGCGAAACGGATGTTGGGACCTTGGAGGACGATCTCGCCGACCCCGCAGGCCCGTGCCAGCATCCGCAGCCCCGCCACCAGCAGCAGATTCTCCACCTGTTCGGGCAGCTTGCCGTAGCGGTCGGTCAGCTCGTCGCGTACCGCCTTGATGTCCGCCTCCGTGGTGGCGGACGCGATCGACCGGTACGCCTGGAGGCGCAGCCGCTCCCCGGGGGCGTACTCGTGCGGGACGTGCGCGTCGACCGGCAGCTCGATCTTGACCTCCAGCGGCGGCTCCTCCTCCGTACCGCCGTCGACCAGCGTGCGGTAGTCGGCCACCGCCTCGCCGACCATCCGGATGTACAGGTCGAAGCCGACGCCCGCGATGTGGCCGGACTGTTCACCGCCGAGCATGTTGCCCGCGCCGCGGATCTCCAGGTCCTTCATCGCGACGTACATGCCCGCGCCCATCTCGGTGTGCTGGGCGATCGTCGCGAGCCGCTCGTGCGCGGTCTCCGTCAGCGGCTTCTCCGGCGGGTACAGGAAGTAGGCGTAACCGCGGTCCCGGCCACGGCCGACCCGGCCGCGCAGCTGGTGCAGTTGCGAGAGGCCGAAGTTGTCACCGCGCTCGACGATCAGCGTGTTCGCGTTGGAGATGTCGATGCCCGACTCCACGATCGTCGTGGAGACCAGCACGTCGAACTTCTTCTCCCAGAAGTCGACGACGACCTGCTCCAGCGCGCTCTCGCCCATCTGCCCGTGCGCGGTCTGGATCCGCGCCTCGGGGACGATCTCCCGCAGCCGGGCCGCGGCACGGTCGATCGAGTCGACCCGGTTGTGGATGTAGAAGACCTGGCCCTCACGCAGCAGTTCGCGCCGGACGGCCGCCCCGATCTGCTTCTCCTCGTACGGGCCGACGAAGGTCAGCACCGGGTGGCGCTCCTCCGGGGGTGTGGTGATCGTCGACATCTCGCGGATGCCGGTCACCGCCATTTCGAGCGTACGGGGAATGGGCGTCGCCGACATCGTCAGGACGTCGACGTTGGCGCGGAGCTTCTTCAGCTGCTCCTTGTGCTCGACGCCGAAGCGCTGCTCCTCGTCGACGATGACCAGGCCCAGGTCCTTGAACTTCGTCTCCGAGGAGAAGAGCCGGTGCGTGCCGATGACCATGTCGACCGAACCGTCCCGCAGGCCCTCCAGCGTCGCCTTCGCCTCGGTGTCGGACTGGAAGCGGCTGAGCGCCCTGACGGTGACCGGGAACTGCGCGTACCGCTCGGTGAACGTGCCGAAGTGCTGCTGGACGAGGAGCGTGGTCGGGACGAGGACCGCCACCTGCTTGCCGTCCTGGACGGCCTTGAACGCGGCGCGCACCGCGATCTCCGTCTTGCCGTAGCCGACGTCACCGCAGATCAGCCGGTCCATCGGGACCGTCTTCTCCATGTCCTCCTTGACCTCGGCGATCGTGGAGAGCTGGTCGGGCGTCTCCACGTACGGGAAGGCGTCCTCCAGTTCGCGCTGCCACGGGGTGTCCGGGGCGAAGGAGTGGCCGGGCGCCGCCATCCGCGCCGAGTACAGCTTGATCAGATCGGCGGCGATCTCCTTGACGGCCTTCTTGGCGCGCGCCTTGGTCTTCGTCCAGTCCGCGCCGCCGAGCCGGTGCAGCGTCGGGGCCTCGCCACCCACGTACTTGGTGACCTGCTCCAGCTGGTCGGTGGGGATGTACAGCCGGTCGCCGGGCTGGCCGCGCTTGGCCGGGGCGTACTCCACGAGCAGGTACTCACGGGTCGCGCCCTGCACGGTGCGCTGCACCATCTCGATGTAGCGGCCCACGCCGTGCTGTTCGTGGACGATGAAGTCGCCCGTCTCCAGCGTCAGCGGGTCGATCGACTTCCGGCGCCGGGCCGGCATCCGGCCCAGGTCCTTGGAGACGGTGCGCTGGCCGGTCAGGTCGGTCTCGGAGAGCACCGCGAGTTTGATCGCCGGGTCGATGAACCCGTGGTCGACGGAGCCGCAGGAGACATGGACGACCGACGGGGTCAGCTCGACGAGATCGGCGTCGAGACGGGCCGCGATGCCCTCGCCGCCGAGGACCTCGACCGTACGGCTGGCGGTGCCGTGGCCCTCCGTGAGGTACACGGTGCGCCAGCCGTCGGCGATCCAGCCCTTGGTGTCGGCCAGCGCACGGGCGGTGTCGCCGCGGTACGACTCCGGGGCGTGCATCCCCAGCTTGATCATGTCGTCCGCGATGTCCTCGTCCGCGGCGAAGGGGCTCACCGCCCACCACATCATGCCCAGTTCACGGGCCCGGTCGCGGACGTCGGCGATCCCCCACAGGGAGGCCGCACCCACATCGATCGGCGCCTCTCCGCCACCCGCCGTCGCCGCCCACGAGGCCTGCAGGAACTCCTGCGAGGTGGCCACCAGGTCCGCCGCCCTGGTCCGCACCCGCTCGGGGTCGCAGACCACGGCCATCGACCCCGCGGGCAGCACGTCGAGCAGCAGCTCCATGTCGTCGACGAGGACCGGGGCCAGCGACTCCATGCCCTCGACGGCGATCCCCTCGGCGATCTTGTTGAGCAGTTCGCCCAGCTCCGGGTGGGCCAGCGCCAGCGCCGCGGCCCGCTCCCGTACCTCGTCGGTCAGCAGCAGTTCACGGCAGGGCGGCGCCCAGAGCCCGTGCTCCGCGATCTCCAGGGAGCGCTGGTCGGCGACCTTGAAGTAGCGGATCTCCTCGACCTCGTCACCCCAGAACTCCACCCGGAGGGGGTGTTCCTCGGTCGGCGGGAACACATCGAGGATGCCGCCCCGGACCGCGAACTCGCCGCGCTTCTCGACCAGTTCGACCCGGGCGTAGGCGGCAGCAGCCAACGCCCCGGTGACCTCACCCAGATCGGCCGACTGCCCCGACCGCAGCGCCACCGGCTCCAGGTCGCCGAGCCCCTTGACCTGCGGCTGGAGTACGGACCTGATCGGCGCGACGACCACACTGACCGGCCCGGCGGCCGGGTCGTCGGCACGCGGGTGCGCGAGTCTGCGCAGCACCGCGATCCGCCGCCCCACGGTGTCCGACCTGGGCGACAGCCGTTCGTGCGGCAGCGTCTCCCACGACGGGTAGTCCACCACCCCGTCCTCCGGCAGCAGCGAGCGCAGCGCCGCCGCCAGGTCCTCCGCCTCCCGGCCGGTGGCGGTCACCGCCAGCACGGTCCGCCGGGTCTCGCGCGCCAGCGCGGCGACGGCGAAGGGCCGCGCGGCGGGCGGGCCGACCAGGTCGACATGCATGCGGTGCCCGTCGGTGGCGGCCTTCACCGCTTCGGCGAGCGCGGGGTCCGAGAGGGCGGCATCGAGCAGACCGTGCAGACTCATGAAGAACGCTTTCCGTCCGGGAGATCCGGAGATCCGGTGGTGGCGGGCATCGTGCGGGCGTGGCGCGGCCGTACTGCGGTGCGCAACGCGAAGGACCCGACACGTGTCACGGGCCGGGGTTCTCCAGCGTACGACTTCCGGGCAAAGTCGGTGTGCTGTGTCAACCGGAGTGGCCGTCTGGTCGTATGTCCTCATGAGATGGGACCACGTCCGCCAGGGAGCTGCATGACTGTCGAGGAGTTCGAGGAGTTCTACGCTCACTCCGTAAAGCAGCTGGTGGGGCAGGTCTACCTGATGACCGGGGACCTGCATGAGGCCCAGGACGTGGTGCAGGAGGCTTTCGTACGGGCCTGGGGCCGGCGCTCCGCGCTGCGGAAGGACGCCGGGCCCGAGGCGTGGATCAGGACGGTGGCCTGGCGGCTCGCGGTGAGCCGGTGGCGGGGGCGCGGCCGGAGCGCCGACGCCTGGCGCCGCCACAGCGACGCCCGCCCGGCCGCGGTGTCCGAGCCCGATCCGGGCACGGTCGTACTGATCGCCGCCCTGCGGCAGCTGTCCGAGCGGCAGCGGCGGGTGGCGGTCCTGCACTACGTGTGCGATCTCACCGTCGAGCAGGTCGCCGCCGAGACGGGGATATCGACGGGCACGGTCAAGACCCATCTCTCCCGCGCCCGAGCCGCGCTCGCGCCGCATCTCTCCGAGGAGGAGCACGGTGCCTGAGACCGAGTACCAGCACGAGGACGACGGGTGGGACGACCGCTCCGGGAGCGGCGCCGGGGAGAGATACGGGGCGGGCTCCGGGGCAGGCGCCGGAGCGAACGCCGGAGCAGGATCCGGGGCAGGTGCCGGAGCAGGATCCGCCTGGGCGGGATCCGGGACGGGATCCGCCGGCACGCACACCTACGAGTACCAGCCCGACGACGCCCTCGCCCGCGCCTTCAAGCAGGCCGCCGACGCGGGCAGCCGGGCCGTCGTGCCCGCACCGGCCGCGCTGGTCTCGGCGCGCGGGGCCCGGCGCCGGCGCCGGGTGCTCGCCTCGGCCGCCGCCTGCGCGGTGTGCGTGCTGGCGAGCGGCGCCGCGGTGGCCGCGGTCCAGTTCCGGTCCGCCGCCCCCGTACTTCCGGCCGCCCCGCCGGGCCCACAGAGTTCCGTCCGCGGCGACCGGACGAGCCCCTGGTCGGGTTCCGCCACGGCCTCCCCGTCCGACTGGCCCAGCAGCATCCCCACGACACCGTCCACCACCTTCCTCTCGACCGACCCGCCCCCGGGGGGCTGACGACGGCGCGGCCCCGGCAGGCGCCTGGTGCGCCTGCCGGGGCCGCGTCTCCCCGTTCCCCCGTTCCCCCGTTCCCCCGTTCCCCCGGTCCAAGGACCTGTCCTAGTCGGTCGCGATCGCGTTCAGTACGTTCATCCGGCCCGCCCGGAACGCCGGTATCAGCGCGGCGAACAGACCCACGAACGCCGAGGCGACGAAGACCGTGAGGATCGTCGTCCACGGGATCTCCAGGACGCCCATGCCCTCCAGCGCGAGGATCTTCTGGGCCGACGTGCCCCAGCCCATCCCCAGCCCCAGACCGAGCAGCGCACCGAAGAGCGCGATGACCACCGACTCCAGCCGGATCATCCGGCGCAGCTGACGGCGCGAGAGGCCGATCGCCCGCATCAGGCCGATCTCCCTGGTCCGCTCGACGACCGACAGGGCAAGGGTGTTCACCACACCCAGCACGGCCACGATGATCGCCAGGGCGAGCAGCCCGTAGACGATGTCGAGCAGCTGGCCGATCTGGTCCTTCAGCGTCTGCTTGAAGTCGGTCTGGTCCTGCACCTTGTACTGCGGGTAGTCGGTCAGCGTCTTCTTCAGCGCGGCGTAAGCGGCCTTCTCCTGGCCGTCCTTGGCCTTGGCGAACATGATGACGTTCAGCGGGACCTTCGCGGCGGGCAGGTACCGCTTGGCCGTCGTGATGTTCATGTACATCGCGCCCTTGTCGACGCTCGTGTCGTCGGACGTGACGGCCGCGATCCGCAGCTTCGCCGTACGCCCGCCCTCGAACGCGACGGTCAGGGTGTCTCCGACCTTGATGCCGTGCTTCTTCGCGTAGGCGTCACCGACCGACATGGCGTCCTTGCCGTACGCCGCCGAGAGATCACCGGAGACGGTCTCGCGCCGCAGGTCCTGCGCGTACGTCGGGTCGGCCGCGACGACCGGCTGCTTCTCCTTCGTACCGTCCGGGGCGGTCAGTTCGGAGTCGACCGCCTTGTAGTCGGTGACGTGCTCCAGGCCCGGCGTCGCCGCGAGCGCCTTCCGGGCCTGCGGCACGATCAGCGCGCCCCGGGGGCTCTGGACGATGAAGTCCGCACCCACCGACTTGTCCAGCTCGTCCGTGGCGGAGGCCACCATCGAGGAGCCGACCACCGACAGGCAGGCCACCAGCGCGAGCCCGATCATCAGGGCGGCGCCCGTCGCTCCCGTACGCCGCGGGTTGCGCAGCGCGTTGCGCTCGGCCATCCGGCCGACCGGGCCGAACACCCGCAGTACCACCGCGCTGATCGCCCGGACCACGACACCCGCGAGCAGCGGGCCGATGACCACGAAACCGATGAGCGTGAGGACGACGCCGATCCCGAGATACGCCGATCCCTGGCCGGACTTGTCCGCTCCCGCGGCGGCGAGGAGCGCCGCCGTACCGGCGCCGGTGAGCACCAGGCCGATGACTGCCCGGAGCCGGCCGGCCCGGCCGTCGGCCGGTGTACCGGCGTCCCGCAGCGCGGCCATCGGGGAGATCTTCCCGGCCCGCCTGGCCGGGATGTAAGCGGCGACGACCGTGACGACGATGCCGAGGAGCATGCCGATCGCGGGGGTCGTCCAGAGGACCGTCAGATCGTCCGTGGACAGGTCCATGCCGGTGGCGCCCATCACCTTCATCAGCCCGACGGCCAGGCCGACACCGGCGCCGACGCCGAGTACCGAGCCGAAGAAGCCGAGCAGCAGTGCCTCGACCAGCACCGAGCGGTTGATCTGCTTCCGGCTGGAACCGAGCGCCCGCATCAGGCCGATTTCCCGGGTGCGCTGGGCGACCAGCATCGAGAAGGTGTTGATGATCAGGAAGATGCCGACGAGGAAGGCGATCCCGGCGAAGCCGAGCATCGCGTACTTCATGACGTCGAGGAAGGAGCCGACGTCGGCGCGGTTGGCGTCCGCGTTCTCCTTCTGGGTCTGGAACTTGTACGGTCCGGGCAGCGCGGCGGCCACGTTCCGCTTCAACTCGATGTCACTGACACCCGGTCGGGCGGTGACCCCGATGCTGGTGAACCGGTCGGGGGCGCCCAGCAGTCCCCGCTGCGCGGTGGCGGTGTCGAAGTACACGACGGCGGCACCGGGGTTGGTCACCTTGAACGTGGCGATGCCGCTGATCCTCGCCCGGATGTCACCGGTGGCGGTGATGGTGCGCAGCTCGTCACCGAGCTTCAGGTGGTGCTTCTTCGCCGTGTCGGCGTCGACCATCACCTCGGTGGGGCCCTGCGGCCGGTGGCCGGAGGTGACCGCCATCGACTTGCTGTCGTCGGCCGTCCAGTTGCCTGCGATCGTCGGGGCGCCGCTGCTGGAGCCCATGTCCGTGTTGTGGCGGTCGACGACGGTCACGCTCATGCTGGAGACGCCGCCCACCGCCGACTTCACCCCGTCGGCCTTCCCGACCTTCGCCAGTACGGAGGCGGGCAGCGAGTCGGGCCTGCCGTTCAGCGGGTTCTCGTCGGCCCCCTTCGCGGCCTCGGGGCTGACCGTGACGTCCGCCGCGGTGGCCGCGAAGAGCTTGTCGAACGTGGTGTTCATGGTGTCGGTGAAGACGAGCGTGCCGCACACGAAGCCGACCGACAGCAGGACCGCGACGGCGGACAGCGCCATCCGCCCCTTGTGCGCGAAGAAGTTGCGCATCGAGGTCTTCCAGACGGTCATGACGTCCGCCCGCGCGCATCGAAGTCCTTCATACGGTCGAGGACCTGGTCGGCCGTGGGGCCGTACATCTCGTCGACGATCCTGCCGTCCGCGAGGTACAGCACCCGGTCCGCGTACGAGGCGGCGACCGGGTCGTGCGTGACCATCACGATGGTCTGCCCCAGCTCGGAGACCGACTTCCGCAGAAAGCCCAGCACTTCGGCGCCCGCACGGGAGTCGAGGTTCCCGGTCGGCTCGTCACCGAAGATGATCTCGGGCCGGGCGGCCAGCGCACGCGCCACCGCGACGCGCTGCTGCTGCCCGCCGGAGAGCTCCGTCGGCCGGTGCTTCAGCCGGTCCTTGAGCCCGACGGTCTCCACGACCTGCCGCAGCCACTCGGCGTCGGGCCTGCGGCCCGCGATGTCCATCGGCAGCGTGATGTTCTCGATCGCGTTGAGCGTGGGCAGCAGGTTGAACGCCTGGAAGATGAAGCCGATCCGGTCGCGTCGCAGCTGGGTGAGCTTCTTGTCCTTCAGCCCGGTGATCTCGGTCTCGTCCACGTAGATCTGCCCGGAGCTGACAGTGTCGAGCCCGGCGAGGCAGTGCATCAGCGTCGACTTGCCGGAGCCCGAAGGCCCCATGATCGCGGTGAACTGCCCCCGGGCGATGTCCACATCGACATGGTCCAGGGCGACGACCCGGGTCTCCCCCGAGCCGTACGCCTTGACGACCTGCCGCGCCCGTGCGGCAACAGCCGTACGCCCTCCAGTACCCCCGTGCCTGGGAATGGTCACAGCCGTTGTCACGGTAAGTCTCCTATGTCGGTCAACACCCGCTTGTCAGCAAGCAGGCAAGAAGTCTGTCGATCCGGGGTGCACCGGCGCACTGGTGCACGTCTCCGTCTCCGCCCTGGGGTTTTCCCCACCCCACCCCTGCGGCGGGCCGCCCGGTCGTGCGAGCGGCCATGAACAAACGTTAAGGAACAGCCCCGGTCCCGCTCGTCCTCCGCCGGGACGAACGCTCCCCGGCCATGTGTAAGGGGCGGACCCTAGGGGTTCCCCGGGGACCGGGCTGCGGACGTACGGGTACGCACGACGGGACATACGGGTGCGCACGACGACCGGGCCGCGGTAGTGCGGTTAGTCATCCCGTTGGCGTCAACGCCGTGCGGGGGATGACCCGTTGGGGTGAGAGCAAGCCCGCACCCATGTGCGGCGCTTGCCGGAGAAAAACCTTTTCGCGTGGTCAGTTCCTGGGAGACACCCGGGCACGACAGATCTGGAGGGAATTGATGACCACCCTGAGTTACTTCTTCCAGTCCGAGGCCGCCCAGCAGGTCCGGGAAGAGGGACGCGAAGAAGGCCGGGCGGAAGCGCAGGCCGGTGCCGTGCTGATGGTGCTGGAGCGGCGCGGTGTCGCCGTTCCCCCCGAGGTGCGGGACCGCGTCAACCGCTGCACGAACCTTCCGACTCTCGCCGCCTGGCTGGACCGGGCCTGGTCCGTCGCATCCGCCGGGGAGCTCTTCGCCCAGCCCTGACCCGGCCCCGAGAGGTGCGCGCCCCGGCCGGGGCGTTCACCCCTCCGCCGGCGCCTTGCCGGTGAGCGACGCCAGGCTGCTCCGTACGTGCGCCATGTGCGCGCGCAGTTCCTCCTGCGCCTCGGTGTTCTCCCGCAGGACCCGCTCCGTCTCGCGCTCCACCCGCTCCGCCCGCACCCGCGCCTGCGCGATCAGCTCGGCGCCGCGGGCCTCCGCATCCTCCTGGCCGTGCCGCGCCTGCTCCTCCGTCACCGACAGGGCGCGCTGCGCCTCCGCCAGGCGGGCCTCCGCGCGGGAGATCAGCTCGGTGTGACGGGCTTCGAAGTCGGCTTCCCTGGAGGCCAGTTCGTGTTCCGCGGCCTCACCCCGCTCGCCCTGCTCCTTCTCCAGCTCCGCCAGCAGGTCCGCCGTACGCGCCCGCATCTCCCGCAGCACGCCGAGCGACTCGCCCCGCCACTGCTTCGCGTCCCGGCGCGAACCGATCCGCAGCTCGTCGGACGTGCCCTGCGCACCCGCCAGCAGCTCCTGGGCGTACGCGTCGGCGGCGGCCCGTACCGCGTCCGCGTCCGTGCGTGCCGCGTCCCGCAGCGCGCGCTCCGCCGCTCCGGCCTCGTCGTACAGCCGCTGAGCCGCCGCGAGCGCCTCGGAGCGCAGGCCCTCCGCCTCCTCCGTGGCCAGCGTGATCAGCGTCTGCGCCCGAGCGCCGAGCGACTCGTACGTCTGCGGGGCGAGCGCGGCCACCTGCTCACCCAGGGCGACGGCGGCGGCCTCCATCTCCTTCGCGAGTACGGTCAGCCGCGCCGCCCGCTCCCACGCCTCGTCGCGCTCCTGCGAGAGTCCCGCGACGAAACGGTCGACCTGCTCCGCCCGGTACCCGCGGCCCCGCACGCCGGTGAAGCCATGAGGTGACACCGATGCTGAACTCATCCTTCAAGCCCCTCTTCGAACACGATGTGCGGCCCGGCATTCCACACGGCCCGGCGCACATCTTGGTAGATCATCGCGAAGCGCTCATAACGCGACACTCCGCCCATCTCATCCACCCAGGATGCGGCACTCCGTCCCGGAAGCCGGCATCGCGGTCCGACAGCGGCCGGATCCGGCCCCCGGCCGACCCTCAGGACCGGGTGCTCCCGGCACCCGCACACGACAGAGGCGCCCGGCCGCGCATCGCGGCCGGGCGCCTCAGGAAGGGCTGTGTCAGGAAGGGCAGTGCCAGGAAGGCTGTGTCAGAGCAGCCCGTCCCACATCTGCTCCAGCAGGACCGACCACCAGTTGTCCGGTGAACCGAGCGCGGCCTGGTCCAGCATCATCAACTGTGCCTGGAAATCGACGGTCCAGCGGCCCGCCTGCTCCGGGGTGAGCCCGAAACGCAGCCGCCACATCCGGCCCAGCAGCGCCAGCGAACGCACGAACTCGGGCAGCCCCGAGTTCACGAACTGCGGCGGCACCGGCTGCCCCCCGGGACCCGCCTCCACCGGCACGGCCACGATGTTCGCCGTCCCGTACTGGACACAGAGCGCCCGGCCGAAGTCGGACCCCATCACCAGATACGAACCGGCGTCCGAGGCGGCCTGCACCTGCCGCTGGGCGGCCAGTTCAGCCAGTGTCGGCACCGGCTGACCGGGCACCGCCTGCGCCCAGAAGAACGGACCGAAGTCCACCGGCAGCCCCGCCCACACCAGCGTCTGCGCCACGACGTCCGGGACACCCTGACGCGAAACGGCCCGCTGATCGAAGCGGAAGACACCCTGCGGCCCGAAACTCTGCGCCAGTTCCTGCGCGACGCCCTGCGGCGGGAGCGGCGGCGCCGGCTGCACCGCGGGCAGCGGCGCACGCACCGGCGCGGGCCGCGCCGGACCGTCCGCCACCTGGTGCAGCTCACCCTGGTGGGTCAGGAGGTGCTGCATCCCCTGCTGACGGCTGGCATGGTCCCTGCCGTACGGGGCGACGCTGGTGATCCGCACCTGCGGCCACGTCTCCCGGATCATCCGCGCGCAGTACCCGCCGGGCAGCTCGCACGACTCCAGCTCCGTGTGCAGCTCGATGACCTGCTGCGGCGGCACGTTCATGGCACGCAGCTCGTGCAGCATCTGCCACTCCGGGTGCGGAGTGCCGGGCGCGGAACGCCGGATGAGCTGCTGCTCGGACCCGTCCGGCGCCCGGAAGCGCAGCACCGCCTGGTAACCGGGGCCCACGGTCGGCAGCCCGGTCGGCGGCTGCTGCGGATACCCGTACGCGGCACCCTGCTGGGGCGGCACGGGACCGGGCGGCGCTACGGGACCGGACACGGCCGGACCGGCCAGCATGGTCGCCGCCTGGTGCACCCCGCCGCCCATGCTGCCGCCGGACGGCGGCGCCGGAGGACCAGGCGGACCGGGCGGCTGCGGCGCACCCGGAACACCGGGCGGACCGGGCGGCTGCGGCGCGCCGGGAACACCGGGCGGGCCCGGGGGCTGCGGCGGACCGGGGGGCCGGGCCCCGCCGAGACTGCCCTGGCCGCCCAGGCTCGGGGTGGCCAGCATCGTCGCGGCGTGGTGGACCCCACCCCCGCCGCCCGTACCGCCGCCACCCGTACCGCCGCTGGACGGCGGCTTCGGAGGACCGGGCGGTCGCGGCGCACCCGAGATACCGGGCGGGCCCGGGACACCGGGCGGCAGCGGCCGGTCGGCGCCGAGCTGCGAGACCAGCTGCGTCGGGACGTATCCACCGGCCGGAACCCCGGGCGGCAGTGGCGGACCCTCGGGGGCACGCGCACCCGGCGTACCCGGGGCGCCGGGCGGCGGCGGAGTACCGGCACCCGCACCCCGGGCCCCCCTGGGCACGCGCGGGGGCGCCGTGGCCTTGCTGGTCGCGGCGTCGGCGATGTCACTCGCACCCGCGGCAGGACCGGGCGCGGGGAGGGGGCCGGGACGGGCAGCGGGCGCTACGGGCGGAGCCGTCGGCGCCGAACGCTCGGGCAACGGCATCGGCGGGGGCAGCGGGGACTGCTGCTGCGGAGGCTGAGGCGACTGCGGTTGAGACGGCGGCTGCGGCTGCGACGGCAACGGCAACTGCGGTACCTGGGACTGCTGCGGCGCCTGGGACTGCGGCGAGTGCGGTTCCGGCCGCTTCCCCGGACCGTCCAGCGCGGGCGCGAGCGTCGTCGACGGCAACCCGCTGCCGCCCGACATCAGCGCGGTCCTGGCCTCCGGCGCCACCACGGGCGGCGCGTCGCTCTCGTCGTCCGAACCGGCCAGCGGTGGCGCGAACACCGTCGCGGGCAGCGGTACGGACGCGTCCTCCCCGCCGGGAACGGCGCTCGTGTCCGTCCCGGCCCACGGAGTGCCGTCCACGGGAACGCCGTCATTGGCCGTCGGCTCGTGATCGGCACCGGGGCCACCGGCGTTCGGCCAGGACGACCCGCCCGCATCGGCGGACGGGGTCCCGCCGGACGTACCCCAACTCCCGCCCGACGACGGCGTACCGGCGCCCACGGGACTCCCGGCACCGGAACCGGAACCGGCATCCGAGCCGGACCCCGCCCCCGACCGCCGGTCCGGAATCCCCAGCTTGTCCGCCGCGTCCTGCAACCACTCCGGCGGAGTCAGCAGGAACGACGTCTGGTTCAGATCGATCCGCTGCGGCGGTTCCGGCGACGCGGCAGCCGCCTCACCCGCCACCCCGTACTCCTCCTCGAAACGGCGGACGACCTCACCCACCGCGAGCCCCGGCCACAGCGTCGCCTCACCACTGTCGCGCGCGATCACCAGCCGCTGCCGGCCACCACCACCCGAAGGGCCTTCCGCACGGTCCTCCGCCCACACCACGAACCCGAGGTCGAACTCCCGCACCCGCACCTCACGGTGCTGATACGCGGGAACGTCCCCGTTGACCCACTCTTCCGCGCGCTCCTGCGCCTGCGCAAAGGTCACCATCGGCTCTTCACCCCTCGGCCGAGACCGGGACGGCCTGCGCGAAGCCGCCGTCCACCATCAGGTTCGCCACCGTTTCCAGCTCCGGCGGATTCCCCGCAAGACGCTCCAGAAACGCATCGAAATCCGCACCGCACGGCAACAACAGCCGCTCCACCCTCTCGGCCGGCGGCCAGGCATCCTGGTCACGCGCATCGTCGTACGCACAGAACCAGACCGAGCCGACCCCGCCGCCCTTCACCTTCACCGCGAGGATCCCGCCCTGGACGAAACCGACACCCAGGTAGTCCTTCGTCAGGTGGTCCCGCAAGCACTTGTTCACGTACACCAGGTCATTGACCGCGGCCTCGTCCCGCACCGTGAAGAACGGCTGGTCCACCAACAGCCCCAACTCCGCGTCCAGCGCGGCACCGACCGGCGCGCAACCGCCCGCCGCCTTCAGGAACGAGCGGTACGCGGCAGGCAACCGGTACCCCAGATCCTCCTCGACACCCAGAACCTGCTGCTCACCGACCGCCACCGACCCCTTCGGCAGCCCGAAGTGCGCCGGACGCGTGTCCTGGAGCGGGCGGGTACCCCTCTTCTCCTGGTCGACAGCCGCCGTCGCGAGCCCACCGTGGTGCCGCAGCAACGCCTTGACCTCGACCGGTACGAGTTCGAGCCGACGCCCCCCGGGCACGTGGTGCCAGGTCCAGCCGTGCGGAGTGGCAACAGCCGGGATCGTGTCCCACAACTCGTGCCCCGAAGCGGCCAGCGCCGCATTGGCCGACACGTAGTCCGTCAGCCGCAGTTCATCGACACCGAACCCCTCGGGGGGCTCCGCGATCTCCGCGGCGGCACGCGCGTACGGCGAGAAATCCGGGAAGCCGTCTCCGTCCACCCGCACACCACGGGGGTGGCGCGCGGCCCGCACCGGGTCCGGGAAGTTCACGAGCTGCCCGGTGTAGGCCGCATTCGGTGGCGCGGCTTGCTGCCCGAGCCGACCTGTCGTCATGGCGGTTGCCCCCTGCTGCGAATGGCTTAGACCGCCCGGGGCGGTCTTAGTGACGGACAGCCTATGCGGTGGGGCAAGAAGAGGCCCCGCCCCAGTTCCCACCGGCCCACAGCCGTAACGGACCGTCACGTTCGAGTGACCCGCAAGCGACACAACACCCCGATCAACAGCCCCAGCTTCCGCACCACCCGTCCCATTTGGCAGGCTGACCCCGCAACACGGGGGGCGCAACACCGGCAGCAACAGCTGCAGGGGGTGGGAGGGGTATCACAGCCATGCACACGGCACAGTCACCACAAACCGGGCCATCGGGCGACCCACGCCTGCGCTGGAGCAGTACGGAATCCCGCCCGCCGGAGCTCCTGCACCGCCGGGACGGCATCCTGCCCACCGTCGCCGCGGCACTCTCCGTACGCGGCGCCGACACCCTCACCTCGACCGCGGGCAAGGCCGACCAGCCACCCGCGCTCCACCCCCTCGTCCAGGACTTCCTCGCCACCCTCACCAGCGGCCAGCGGGAACGGTTCACCGGACGCTGCCCCGAAGCGATCCTGCTCTCCCGGCACCTCACCGCCGTCGAGGGCACCCGCTCCAAACGAGCCGCCCGCAAGCCCCTCACCAACGGCGAAGCCCGCCGTACCCTGAAACACGCCAAGATCACCGCCCGCCGCATCCGCGAGGACGGCGACCCGCTGCACGGCAGCTACGCACCGCCGTGCCGCTCCTGTACGGCGATGCTCGCCCACTTCGGGGTACGCGCAGTCGATCCGACCACCGAGAAGGGCTGAACCACCGCAGATGCCGCCGCACACGCAGGACGCGCCGGACGCTCCCAGCACCCGCTTCCCCGACACCGTCGACGCCGCGCTGCGCACAGCGGGCTGGCTGCCCGGACGCTGGGACATCCGGGGCGCCGAGCAGTGGGCCGACGCCCTGCGCGCCCACGTCTCCCCCGGAGGCCACCGGCACGCCGTCTTCCCCGCGGCCGTCGAGGCCTGGGCAGAGTTCGGCGGACTGCGGATCACCGGCCCGGCACCCGGCCGCCAGAACGCCCCGGCCCCGTTCCTCGTCGACCCGCTCACCGGCCTGCACCTCGCCCGTACACTCGCCGACCTCGGACGCGCCCTCGGTACCGAGATCGCCCCGCTCGGCGAAGAAGGAGACGGCCAGGCCCTCCTCGCGATCGACTCGGACGGCCGGATCTACAGCATCGACCACACCGGCGACTGGTACCTCGGCCCCGACATCGACCAAGGCCTCGCCACGCTGATCACCGGGCTGCAACCCCTCCGGCTCACCTCGGGCTGACCCCCGGCAGGCCCGGGGCACGCGCACCCGCGACCCGGGCCCTCACGAACCACGACCGGCTCAGGCCGCCTGCCGCCCCGGCAGCAGCGCCGACACCCGGAACCCCCCGGCATCCGTCGGCCCCGAGACGAACGCCCCGCCCAGCGCGGTCACCCGCTCCCGCATCCCCACCAGGCCGTTCCCCCCGCTGGGCAGCCCCGCATCGGCCACCCCCGCGTCCGACGGACCGTTCTCCACCTGCATGGCCACCTCGGCCCCCCGGTGCGCGAGCCGCACCCAGGTCTTCGCACCCGCCGCATGCTTGTGCACATTGGTGAGCGCCTCCTGGACCACGCGGTACGCGGTCCGCTCGACCACCTCGTCGTACCGCCCCGCCTCGCCCTCCACCACCAGCTCCACGACCATCCCCGCCGCCCTCGACTGCCCGACCAACGCCTCCAGCTCGTCCAGACACGGGCCGTCACCCCCGGCCGCCGCAGCCGCCGCGGCAGCCGCAGCTCCGACAGCCGCCAACGGCACCGGCGCCGGAGCCCGCACCGCATCCCCCGTACGCAGCACCCCCAGCATCTCGCGCAGCTCCGTGAGCGCTTGACGGCCCATGTCCCCGACGAGCGCCGCGTTCTTCGACGCCTTCACGGGGTCCTTCAACGCCACCGCCTGGAGCGCCGCGGCGTGCACCACCATCAGACTCACCCGGTGCGCCACCACGTCGTGCATCTCCCGGGCGATCCGCGTCCGCTCCTCGGTACGCGCCCACTCGGCACGCTCCTCGGCCCGGTCCGCCAGCAGCGACAGCTCACGCTCCAGGCTGTCCGCGCGCTCCCGCAGACTCTCCATCAGCCGCCTGCGCGCCCCTATGTACAACCCGAACAGCACCGGCGGCGCGGTCAGACCCAGCGACATGAAGACGGACCCCAGCACCACGAACAGGCCGTCACGCGGACCCAGTCCGTGCCGGAGCTGCACGAACGTCACGATGAGCGTGCCCAGCAGCGACATCGCCGTCAGCGCGCCGGTCAGTCTGCGCGGCACATCGGACGCCGCGAGCGTGTAGAGCCCGACGATGCCCATGAGGAAGCCCATCTGGGCAGGCGTGACCGCGACCGACACCAGCACCACAGCGATCGGCCACCGCCGCCGCAACACCAGCACCGCCCCGGCCAGCAGCCCGAACACCACCCCGAACGGCAGGGGAAGCCCCGCCTGCCCGGAGAAGTCGACCCCCTCCAGCGCACACTCCAGCGCCGAGACGACCCCCAGCCCCACATCCAGCACGGCGCTGCGCCGCCGCTCCCACCACCACCAGCCACGGGCGGTCAGTCCCGTGGCCGTGGCGTCCTGGTACGCCCCCGTTGCGGTCATGCCGTCCAGCGTACGGGCGGGCCGGTCCCGGGCTCACGAATTTCGATGCGGGAGGTTACGTGCGATACGCGACGACCACCCGAACCAGTGAATCGGCCAAGCTTTCGAAGCGGGTGAGCGCATATCGGATGAGGCTCGTCACATGACGGACACCAGCAGCAAATACAGCGACTTCGAGGGGTTGCGTGAGCGGGCGGTCGCTCTGCGGAGGGAGGGGCTGAGCCGCCGCCAGATCCGCGATCGGCTGTACATCGACAACAACGACATCCTCAACCGCCTGTTGCAGGGCGAGCCCGCGCCGGAGTGGACGAAACGCCCCCGCGCCAAGGACGGCCTGCGGGCGAAGGCACGGGAGCTGCGGCTCCAGGGGATGACGTACGACCAGATACAGGTGGAGCTGGGGTGCTCGAAAGGTTCGATCTCGTTGTGGGTGCGGGATCTGCCGACGCCTCCCCGACGCACTACCACCGAGCAGGCGAAACTCGCCGGCCGTCTGCGATGGGAGCACGAACTGGCGGTACGCGACATCGAGCGCCAGAAGACCAAGGCCGCTGCGGCAGACGAAATCGGCACCCTGTCCGACCGGGAGCTCTTCTTCGTCGGCGTAGCCCTGTACTGGGCAGAAGGCACCAAGGACAAGCCGTACGACCGCCGGGAGAACGTCACCTTCGTCAACAGCGACCCTGGGGTGATCGAGGTCTACCTGGCATGGCTCAGGCTGCTCGAAGTGGCCCCGGAGCGTATCTGCTACCGGCTGATGATTCACGAGACAGCCGATGTGGAGACAGCCAAGCTCTACTGGGCCGAGCTGATAGGCGTCGATGTCTCCGTCTTCCAGAAGACGACCCTCAAGAAACACAATCCGAAGACGGTTCGGAAGAACACCGGTGAGAACTACCGGGGCTGCCTCGTCATCCGCGTCGCGCAGGGAGCTGAGCTGTACCGACGCATCGAAGGCTGGTGGCATGGCATCGTGGATGAGACGCGGTCTCTCCTCAGGTAGGGTCTGACGCTGTGATCCGCCGTGGGGTAGCGGCATCCCGCAGACCTTTGGAGTCTTGAGACGCTGGTTCGAATCCAGCCGGCGGAGCCACAATTCGGGTCCCGGCCTCCACGGCCGGGACCCGCCTTCGTTTCCGTCCCGAACCCCCCCGGTATCCTGCGGGTGTCCACCCCCCGCAGCCGAAGGGCACCACCGTGAGCGCCAACCCCCCGGCCGTCGTCGTCCTAGCAGCGGGTGCGGGCACCCGTATGAAGTCGGCCGTCCCCAAGGTCCTGCACGAGATCAGCGGCCGCTCCCTCGTCGGGCACGTCGTCGCCGCCGCCCGTGAGCTGGACCCCGAGCACCTCGTCGTGGTCGTCGGGCACGAGCGCGAGAAGGTGCAGGCCCACCTCGGCGAGATCGACGCGGACGTCCGTACCGCCGTGCAGCAGACCCAGCAGGGCACCGGGCACGCCGTCCGGACCGCGCTCGAAGAGCTGGGCTCGGTGCCCGGGGGCACCGTCCTCGTCGTCTGCGGTGACACCCCGCTGCTCACCGGCGCCACGCTGAGCGCCCTGTCGGCCGCCCACACCGCCGACGGCAACGCCGTGACCGTGCTGACCGCCGAGGTGCCCGACGCCACCGGCTACGGGCGCATCGTGCGGGACCACTGCGGCGCCGTGACCGCGATCGTCGAGCACAAGGACGCCTCCGACACGCAGTTGGTGATCCGGGAGATCAACTCCGGGGTGTTCGCGTTCGACGGGCAGCTGCTCGCGGACGCGCTGGGCAAGGTGCGTACGGACAACAGCCAGGGCGAGGAGTACCTCACCGACGTGCTGGGCATCCTGCGCGAGGCCGGGCACCGGGTCGGGGCGTCCGTCGCCGGTGACCACCGGGAGATCCTCGGCATCAACAACCGGGTGCAGCTGGCCGAGGCGCGCGCGCTGCTGAACGCCCGGCTGCTGGAGCGGGCGATGCTGGACGGGGTGAGCGTGATCGACCCGTCGTCGGTGTTCATCGACGCGACCGTCACCTTCGAGCCGGACGCGATCATCCACCCCGGCACGCAGCTGCTCGGCACCACCCACCTCGCGGAGGGCGCCGAGGTCGGCCCCAACTCACGGCTCAAGGACACCACGGTCGGCAGGTTCGCCCGGGTGGACAACACGGTGGCGGACGGCGCAGAGGTCGGCGAGCAGGCGACCGTGGGCCCGTTCGCCTACCTGCGGCCCGGTACGCGGCTCGGGGCCAAGGGCAAGATCGGCACGTACGTCGAGACGAAGAACGCCACGATCGGCGAGGGCACGAAGGTGCCGCACCTCTCCTATGTCGGCGACGCGACGATCGGCGAGTACACGAACATCGGCGCCGCGAGCGTCTTCGTGAACTACGACGGGCAGCACAAGCACCACACCACGATCGGATCGCACTGCCGTACCGGTTCGGACAACATGTTTGTGGCGCCTGTCACGGTCGGGGACGGCGTCTACACCGCCGCCGGCTCGGTGATCACGAAGGATGTGCCGCCGGGCGCACTGGCCGTCGCCCGGGGCCAGCAAAGGAATATCGACGGTTGGGTGGCCAGGAAGCGTCCGGGAAGCGCCGCCGCGGAGGCCGCTCTCTCGGCGTCGGAGGAGCCGGTCAGCGAAAGCTGACCGGAAACAGGTGTGTTCATCTGCGCGTACCGTGATAGATACACGCACCGGCCCACGGGCCGGACATGCCCCGGCTCTCGGGCCGGATTTACGGGGTTCGCCCCGGACATATCGCACCGGCTGGCTCGCCCAGCAGCAATCAACACGTCTGAGGAGACTGTGCTGTGACCGGGATCAAGACGACCGGCGAGAAGAAGCTGATGCTCTTCTCCGGCCGCGCCCACCCCGAGCTGGCCGAGGAGGTCGCATCCAATCTGGGTGTGGACCTGGTGCCGACTAAGGCCTTCGACTTCGCGAACGGCGAGATCTACGTCCGTTTCCAGGAGTCGGCCCGTGGTGCCGACTGCTTCCTGATGCAGAGCCACACGGCTCCCATCAACCAGTGGATCATGGAACAGCTGATCATGATCGACGCCCTGAAGCGGGCCTCGGCCCGGAGCATCACGGTGATCGTGCCGTTCTACGGCTACGCCCGCCAGGACAAGAAGCACCGCGGCCGGGAGCCGATCTCGGCCCGTCTCATCGCGGACCTGATGAAGACCGCGGGCGCCGACCGCATTCTCACGGTCGATCTGCACACCGACCAGATCCAGGGCTTCTTCGACGGCCCGGTGGACCACCTCTTCGCGCTGCCGATCCTGGCGGACTACGTGGGCGCCAAGGTCGACCGCTCCAAGCTGACCATCGTCTCGCCCGACGCGGGCCGGGTACGGGTCGCCGACCGCTGGTGCGACCGTCTCGGTGCGCCGCTGGCGATCGTCCACAAGCGCCGTGACAAGGACGTCGCGAACCAGGTCACCGTTCACGAGGTCGTGGGTCAGGTCGAGGGCCGCGTCTGCGTGCTGGTGGACGACATGATCGACACCGGTGGCACGATCTGCGCCGCGGCCGACGCGCTGTTCGCCAACGGCGCCGAGGACGTCATCGTGACGGCGACGCACGGTGTCCTCTCGGGTCCGGCGGCCGACCGTCTGAAGAACTCGAAGGTCAGCGAGTTCGTCTTCACGAACACGCTGCCCGACCCGGGCAATCTGGACCTGGACAAGATCACGGTGCTCTCGATGGCGCCGACGATCGCCCGCGCGGTGCGCGAGGTCTTCGAGGACGGCTCGGTGACCAGCCTCTTCGAGGAGCAGGAGTAACCGTCTGAAGGCTGCCCGAGGGCAGCCTGAAGATCGATTTCTGGGACGGCCTCCCCGCCGGGTAGACTCACGGAGTTGCTCGGCGAGGGAGGCCGTACTCATAGGTACGGCGCTCCGTTATCGACGCGCTCTTCGTAGCAGGCCGCGATACGTGGCCGGGTGACCCAGCCGTTTTTCGTCACCTACGAGGAGTGCCACATGGCCGAGGTCAAGCTCAGCGCCGAAGTCCGTAACCAGTTCGGCAAGGGCGCCGCCCGTCAGACCCGTCGTGAGAACAAGGTTCCCGCGGTCATCTACGGTCACGGCGCCGAGACGGTGCACATCACCCTTCCGGGCCACGAGCTGATGATGGCGCTCAAGACCGCCAACGCTCTGCTCAGCCTGGACATCGAGGGCCGCACCGAGCTCTGCATCCCCAAGGCCGTCCAGCGTGACGCCATCAAGCGCACCATCACCCACGTCGACCTGCTCGCGGTCAAGCTGGGCGAGAAGGTCACCGTCGAGGTCTCGGTGCAGGCCGAGGGCGACCTGGCGCCGGGCTCCAACCTGCTGGAGTACGTGCTCAACACCCTGACCGTCGAGGCCGAGGCCACCCACATCCCCGAGTCGGTCACCGTCTCGGTCGCGGGTCTGGACGCCGGTGCGTCGATCCTGGCCAAGGACATCCCGCTGCCGGCCGGCACCACCCTCGCCATCGACGAGGACGCCGTGGTCATCCAGATCGTGGCCGCGCAGGCCGAGGAGCCCGCTGCCGACGCCGCCGAGGGCGAGAGCGCCGAGGCCTGAGCCTCGCTCTGATCCCGGGCCGCGTTGTTCCGGGACTTCGCTGAATCCGCCGTCCGTGCCGCAAGGCGCGGGCGGCGGCTGGCTGTTCACCCGCTTTCCCGGCTTCACCCGCTTTCCGGTTCACCCGCTTTCCGGCTTCACTCGCTTTCCGGCTTCACCCGCTTCACCGGCTGCCCCTGGGAGACGTGCAGATGACGACCGATCCGACCGCGCCCTGGCTCGTCGTGGGTCTCGGCAACCCCGGCCCCGACTACGCGGCCAACCGCCACAACGTCGGCTTCATGGTGGCCGATCTGCTCGCGGAGCGCATCGGGGGCAGGTTCAAGGCGCACAAGGCCCGTGCCCAGGTCATGGAGGGGCGGATCGGTCCGCCGGGTCCCGCCAACCGCCGGGTGGTGCTGGCGAAGCCGATGTCGTACATGAATCTCTCGGGCGGTCCGGTCACCGCGCTGCGCGACTTCTACAAGGTGGACACGGCGAACATCGTCGCCGTCCACGACGAGCTGGACATCGATTACGGCACGCTGCGGCTGAAGCTGGGCGGTGGCGACAACGGCCACAACGGTCTGAAGTCGATGACCAAGTCGATGGGCCCCGACTACCACCGGGTCCGGTTCGGTATCGGGCGTCCGCCGGGGCGGATGCAGGTCGCCGATTTCGTGCTGAAGGACTTCTCCTCGGCGGAGCGCAAGGAGCTGGGGTACTTCGTGGACCGGGCGGCGGACGCGGTCGAGGCGCTGATCATCGAGGGGCTGGAGCGCGCGCAGACCACGTACAACTCCTGACTCCCCCGGGCGTTCTTCCCGCCCGGGTTGACCGGATGCGGTTGCATGGCCAAGGATCGCGCCCCATGAAGCGGAGTCGTGGCGTCCTGCTGTACGCGCGCCGGGCAGCCATGGGCTGTGTCGCGGCGCTGATCCTGGTCGCCGGGTTCTGGTCCTCGTGGGGGACGGCCCAGCACGTGATCCTCGCGAAGGGCCGCGACCACGGCACGCTGACGGTGGCCTCCTGCGCGGGCGACACCTGTACCGGCCCGTACACGCCGTCGGCGGGGTCGGAGCCGCACTCGGGGTTGAGCATCGACAAGTCGACGGCGGCGAAGAAGGGCGAGGAGCTGCCGGTGGTGGTCCGTCCCGGGTCGGACGAGGCGATCCGGACCGGGTGGGCCGGGGTGCTGCACGCCTGGGTGCCGTTGGGCGGGGCGTTGGTGCTGGCGGCGCTGGTGATCGGTGGTGGACTGCGGATGACGCGTACGGCGTGGGTGGCGGGCGGCGCGGGTGCGGCGTTGCTGGCGGCGGCGTTCCTCGCGCTGTGAGCGGGTTCGCTCCGGGCGGTGTACGTCGCGGAGCTGAGCGGAGTTGAGGCCGGGCCCGTGCGGTGGCGGGGGTCCCGTACGGGCCCGGCGGTGTCAGTCGCTCTCCTTCGGGCCGTGAGCGTGCGCGTCGGTGTCGTCGGCCGTGCGCCGACCGTGGGGTGTCAGCAGAACGGCGACGGCTGCCACGGCCGCGAGCCCCGCGAGGACGAGGAGCGCCACCCGGTCCGGGACGGCGGTGCCGAGGGCCGACACCCGTTCCTCCAGGGCGAATTCGGTGTGTGTACTGAGCAGCGGCGGCAGCGCGGACGCGCCGTCGAACAGCAGGAACGCGGCGCCGAGCAGGATGAACAGGGTTCCGCCGACGAGTGACGTGGTGTGCAGTGTCAGGGGGCCCGCGGTGAGTGTTCTGCCGCGGAGCCATGTGCGGTGGCCGAGGTCGAAGCGGTCCCACAGGAGGGCCAGGACGAACATGGGCAGGGCCATTCCGAGGGCGTAGACGGCGAGCAGGAGTCCGCCGTGCAGCGGGTCGCCGCCGACGGCGGAGACGGTGAGGATTCCGCCCAGGACGGGTCCGGCGCAGAACCCGGCGAGTCCGTAGACGGCGCCCAGTGCGACGACGGAGGCCGCCGATCCCGAGCGGCGGGCGCCGGCGGCCTGTTGGAGGCGGCGTGAGCCGAATCCGAGGCCGAGGATCTGGGCCGCTCCCAGTGCGATGACGGTCCATCCGCCGACGGTGATCAGTGTGTCGCGGTGACCGTAGAAGAGACGGCTGGCGAAGGAGCCGGCGACGCCGAGCGGTACCAGGGTGGTGCACAGTCCGGCGTAGAACAGGGCGGTGCGGGCGACGAGTCGGGTGCGGCTGGTGAAGGAGTACGCGAAGAACGCCGGGAGCAGCAGGGCGCTGCAGGGGCTGAGCAGCGCGAGGAGTCCGCCCAGGAAGGCCATGAGGAGGCTGACCTCGGTCATGGCCGGGCCGCCTTCGCCGCCGCGTCGATGGCTTTGCGGAAGGTGTCGGTGGGCTGGGCGCCGAGCAGCGGTGTGCCGTTGACGAGGAAGGCGGGGGTGCTGGTGACGCCCAGGGCGTAGCCCTCTTCCTGGTCGCGTTGTACGGCCTTGTGTGCGGCTGCGGAGGTCATGTCCGCGCGGAACCGGTCGAGGTCTTCGACGCCTGCTTTGCGTGCCAGGGTGGTCAGTTGGTCCTGGTCGAAGTGGCCGGTGTTCCGTTTGTGCGGCTCGCTGTAGGCGAGGGTGTGGAACTCCCAGAACTTGTGTTGCCGGCCGGCTGCCCAGCCTGCGAGGGCGGCCTGCTGCGATTCCTTGCCGAAGATGGGGAAGTTGCGCCATTCGATGCGCAGGATGCCTTGGTCGACGTACGAGCGTTGCAGTGCGGGTTGGGTCTCGCGGGCGAACTGCCCGCAGAACGGGCACTGGAAGTCGGAGTACTCGATCAGTACGACCGGTGCGTCGGCGCGCCCGGTGGCCTGTGGGTCGGTTTTCTCGCGGCGGGCCAGGGCGGCCAGTTCGTTGTCCGGTGACGGGGTGTCGCCGGGCGCGCTCGTGGTGGCGGTGGGTGCGGGCCGTGCGGCGGGTTCGGGGGTGTGGCTGTCGGTGCCGTTCAGGGTGAGGGCGAACGTGGCGGTGGCGGCTGCGGCCACGAGGACGGCGGACGCGAGGACGGTCCGCTTGCGGTTCCTGCGGGGTGCGGGCGTGGTGCTGTTGTGGGGCATGGCGTGCCTCTCCTGATGCGGAGGTCCTGATGCGGAGGACGAGAAAGGGGTGAAGGGGGCCCGGGGTCAGGCGGATGCCGGTACGGGGCAGGCGGTCTGGCCCGCCAGGCGGCGCAGTGCGGCTTCGGTGAGCAGGGCGACGGAGGCGAGGGCCACCAGTGGTTGCAGGGGTGCCCAGTAGCTGAGCGCTCCGGAGGCGCCGAGCAGCAGCAGGACGAGTTTGTTGCAGACCGGGCAGCCGACCGCGAGGAACGACAGGATGCCGCCGAGCGAGCCGAGTCGGCCGCCGGTCGCGGGGTCCGGCGCCGAGGGGGCCGTGGGTGTCGCGGATGTCGCTGGCCCGCGTACGTAGGTGCTCAGGACGATGCCTGCGAGGGCGGCGGTGACGGCGAGGGCCGGGTAGTTCCAGCCCTGTACGGGGACCGACCGGGAGAACAGCGGGGTGGGGATCACGTCGGTGGGCACGCCGACCAGTACGGCGGTCAGCAGCGTGCCTGCGCCTGCCGCGGCCCACTGGTGGCGCTGCCAGTGACGCAGTGCCGAACCCGCCCGGCTCAGGGAGCGCGGGGAAGAGGACATGTTCAGTTGCTCCGATTCCGAGGATTCACGGACGCGACTCAGGGGTCGGTCCAGGACCGGGCAGGTCCTAAATCCGCAGAACGGAGAGGAGGGCTGGTGGGGGTGGGGGTGCGGGCCCTATGGGGGACGTCGCGGGGCGGGGGGTCCGCTCGGGCGTGACCGGTGTCGGACCGGTGGGCCGGGCGGCGCAGTTGTCGGCGTGCCGGTGGTTCTCCGCCCGCTGGGCTCGCGGGTCCGGGAGCACCTTCTTGCCGCACGCGGGGGTGGAGCCGTCGGCTTCCGTGGCGTGTGCGGAGGCGTTCCGGACGTGGTGCAGGGCGGTGCCCGCGGAAGACACGGCAGAAGGCACAGCGGAAGAAGCGGCGGCGGGAGAAGCGGCGGCGGGCGAAGTGGCGGAGGTGGTGGCCCGTTCGGCCACGCGTCCGCCGCGCTCGGTGTGGCCGAACGCGCAGAGCAACGCCACGACGGCGACGAGCAGTCCCAGCAGGCCGCGGAAGCCGGCGTGTGCCGTTCCGGGTGCCGCCGGTCGCTTCATGATCGCCGATCCGTGGGGGTGCAGGTGGACCCACGATAGGCCACCGGCCGGGGCACCGGACAGAAGTCCGGTGCCCCGGCCGGGGTGGCCGGGGGCCTGGGCCGGGCGGTCGGCTCAGCCGGTGTTGCGCAGTCCCGCCGCGACGCCGTTCACGGTGAGCAGCAGTGCCCGCGCGAGGGTCGGGTCCGGGTCCTCGCCCCGTTCGGCCGCTGCCCGCTGGCGGGCGAGCAGGGAGACCTGGAGGTACGAGATCGGGTCCAGGTAGGCGTCGCGGATGCCGAACGTCTGCTGGAGCACCGGGTGGGAGTCGAGCAGCTTCTGGCCGCCGGTGATCCGCAGGACCTCCCGGACGGTCAGTTCGTGTTCGGCCTCGATGTCGGCGTACACGTGCTTGAGTTCGTCGGGCACGAGCGTGTCGACGTAGTGCCGGGCGATCCGCAGGTCCGTCTTGGCCAGGGTCATCTCGACGTTGGAGATGAAGTTCTGGAAGAAGTGCCACTGCTCGTGCATCTCGTCCAGGACCGTGTCGAGTCCGGCTTCGCGGAGGGCCTTGAGGCCCGAGCCGACGCCGAACCAGCCGGGCACGATCTGCCGCGACTGGGTCCAGCCGAAGACCCAGGGGATGGCCCGCAGCCCGTCGAGGCCCGCGCCGGAGTCCGGGCGGCGGGAGGGGCGGGAGCCCAGGTGCAGTTCGGCGAGCTGGTCGACGGGGGTGGACGCGAAGAAGTACGCGGGCAGGTCGGGGTCCTCGACGAGCCTGCGGTACGCGGTGTGGGCGGAGTCGGAGACGACGTCCATCGCGGCGTCCCAGCGGGCCAGCGCCTCGTCGGACTGGCGGGGCGCGGTGTGCAGCGCGGAGGCCTGCAGCGTGGCGGCCACCGTCAGTTCCAGGTTCTCCCGGGCCAGGGCGGGGACCAGGTACTTGTCGGAGATGACCTCGCCCTGCTCGGTCACCTTGATCTCGCCCTCCAGGGTGCCCCAGGGCTGGGCGAGGATCGCGTCGTGCGAGGGGCCGCCGCCGCGGCCGACGGTGCCGCCGCGGCCGTGGAAGAGCCGCAGCCGCACGCCGTAGCGGTGGGCGACGTCGCGCAGTCGGCGCTGGGCCCGGTGGATCTCCCACTGGCTGGTGGTGATGCCGCCGAACTTGGAGGAGTCGGAGTAGCCGAGCATGACCTCCTGGACGTCACCGCGCAGCGAGACGAGGCGCCGGTAGGAGGGGTCGGCGAGCATTTCGTCGAGGATGACGTCGGCGGCGCGCAGCTCGTCGGTGGTCTCCAGGAGCGGCACGATGCCGATCTTGGCCCAGCCGCCGTGCAGGTCGAGCAGTCCGGCCTCCCGGGCGAGTACCGCGGCGGCGAAGACGTCGTCGGCGCCCTGGCACATCGAGATGATGTACGACTCGATGACCTCGGGTCCGAAGCGCTCGAAGGCCTGCTTGACGGTGTGGAAGACGCCGAGGGTCTTCTCGCCCGCGGCGTCGAGCGGGGCCGGGGTGGGGGCCAGCGGGCGCCGTGACCTGAGTTCCTTGGCGAGGAGCTTCTGCCGGTACTCGCGGGGCATGTCGGCGTAGCGCCAGGATTCCTCGCCGAGCCGGTCGAAGAGCTGGCCGAGGGCGTGGTGGTGGGCGTCGGCGTGTTCGCGTACGTCCATGGTGGCGAGCTGCAGCCCGAACGCGGCGAGGGTGCGGATGGTGCGGTCCATGCGGCCGTCGGCGAAGAGTCCGCCGCGGTGTGCGCGCAGGGAGACCTGGATGAGCGTCAGGTCGGTCAGCAGTTCGGCGGTGCCGAGGTAGTCGCGGCCGTCCTGGTGAGGGGTGCCCTTGGCGAGGCGCTCGCGGGTGTTGACGAGCTTCTGCCGGATGCAGGTGGCCTTGAGGCGGTACGGCTCTTCGGAGTTGAGGCGCTTGTAGCGGGGGCTGATCTCGGGCAGTCGCTCCAGGTCGAGCTGGAGGGAGTCGAGCAGTTCCTGGGTGGCGCCGGTGTAGCGGATGGAGTTGGAGAGCAGACCGCGCAGGTAGTCGATGAGGTCGATCGCGTCGGTGATGCCGTGTTCGTGCTGGAGGATCAGCACTTCCCAGGTGACGGCGGGCGTCACGTTGGGGTTGCCGTCGCGGTCGCCGCCGATCCAGGTGCCGAAGGTCAATGGGCGGGTTCCCGCGGGGAGTTCCACGCCGACGCGGTCCAGTTCGGCGGCCAGGTCCTCCAGGACGTCGCCGACGGCGCCCGCGTGCAGTTCGTCCAGGTAGTAAATGGCGTTGCGCGCCTCGTCCGCGGGCTCGGGACGTACGACGCGCAGTTCGTCGGTCTGCCAGATGAGGTCGATGCTCTCGGCCAGCCGCAGGTCGTGGCGGCGCCGGTCGGCTTCGATGACGGGGGTCTCGAGGAGTTCGGCGATACGGCGCAGCTTGTTCAGTACGGAACGCCTGGCGGCTTCCGTGGGGTGCGCGGTGAAGACGGGCCGTACGTTGAGGTTCTTGACGGTCTCGCGCAGGTGGTCGGGGTCGGCGTCCTTGAGCCGGTCCGCAGTGCGGGCCAGCAGGCCGCCCTCGGCGGCGCGTACGGCGCGCATCTCGCGTCCGCGGTGCACCTGCTCGGTGACGTTGGCCAGGTGGAAGTAGGTGGAGAAGGCGCGCACCAGCTTGGCTGCGGTCTCCAGGCCGGTGTCTCCGAGGAGTTCGGCTGCTGCCTCGCCGTCCTCGCGGGTGAGCGCGCGTACGCGTTCCACCAGTTCGAGGAGTTCGGGGCCTTCCTGCCGTACGAGGGTCTCGCCCAGCAGATCGCCGAGCCGGCGGATATCGGCGCGCAGCTCGGGGCTGGCGGTCGGGGTGGGGGTCAGGTCGGCACTGCTCACAGGTGCGGCTCCTTGCAGTGTTGGCACGACTGGCAAAGGGGTCTGGGTGTCATTCCCAGAAGTCACAGAACGGACCGCGCTGTCCGACGACACGCACCCAGGATAGGTGTCCGCCTCGGGGCATCACCCACAGCCTCTTGCCGCGAGGCTCCCCGCTGACATACTTACGAGGCCGTAGGTTACGGAACCGTAGCCGGGCATCAGCCGCACTCCTCACCCCACGGGGGACGTCCACTCATGACCATTGGTCCCGATCTGATCGATGACGCCCAGACCCCGACCGGCCCTCCACTCCCCTCCGCGACACTGGGCGGGGACAGCAAGGGCTCCGTGGAGCAGTTCGGTCTTCTGCTCTTCATCATCGTGCCGTTCCTCGCTCTGGTCGCGGCGGTGCCGCTGGCCTGGAGCTGGGGCGGTGTGAGCTGGCTCGACCTGGGGCTGCTCGTGGTGATGTATTACGTCGGGTGCCACGGCATCACGATCGGTTTCCACCGGTATTTCACGCACGGCGCCTTCAAGGCGAAGCGTCCGCTGCGCCTCGTTCTGGCCATGATGGGGTCGCTCGCGGTCGAGGGGCCGCTGGTCCGCTGGGTGGCCGATCACCGCAAGCACCACAAGTTCTCCGACGCCGAGGGTGACCCGCACTCGCCGTGGCGGTACGGCGAGACCTTCCCGGCCCTGCTCAAGGGGCTGTGGTGGGCGCACATGGCGTGGATGTTCGACGAGGAGCAGACGCCGCAGCGCAAGTACGCGCCTGATCTGGTCAACGACCCGGCGATCCGGTGGATCTCGCGGAACTTCATCTACTGGACGGTGGTCTCGCTGGCGATCCCGCCGCTGGTCGGCGGTCTGGTCACGATGTCCTGGTGGGGCGCGTTCACGGCGTTCTTCTGGGGGTCGCTGGTCCGGGTGGCGCTGCTCCACCACGTCACCTGGTCGATCAACTCGATCTGTCACGCGGTGGGCAGGCGCCCGTTCAAGTCGCGGGACCGCTCAGGCAATGTGTGGTGGCTCGCGGTCCTGTCCTGCGGGGAGTCCTGGCACAACCTGCACCACGCGGACCCGACGTCCGCACGGCACGGGGTCCTGCGCGGCCAGCTGGACTCCAGCGCCCGCCTGATCCGCTGGTTCGAGCAGTTCGGCTGGGCGTACGACGTGCGCTGGCCGTCCGCTTCCCGGATCGATGCCCGGCGCAAGAGCGAGCTCACAGAAACGGCATGATGACAGACGTGGCGATCGAAGGCAGCAGTACCAGCGGCAGAAAGAACAGAACGGCCTCGGGGCGGCGTCCGCGCCGGGTCCGGATGACCGGGAAGGAACGCCGCGAGCAGCTGCTGGACATCGGCCGCACCCTCTTCGCCGAGAAGGGGTTCGAGGGCACGTCGGTGGAGGAGATCGCCGCGAAGGCGGGGGTCTCCAAGCCGGTGGTGTACGAGCACTTCGGCGGCAAGGAGGGGCTGTACGCGGTGGTGGTCGACCGCGAGATGCGCCAGCTCCTGGAGCTGGTGACCGGCTCGCTGACGGCGGGCCATCCGCGTGAGCTGTGCGAGCAGGCCGCGTTCGCGCTGCTCGACTACATCGAGGAGTACACGGACGGGTTCCGCATCCTGGTGCGGGACTCCCCGGTGGCCCAGTCGACGGGTACGTTCGCCTCGCTGATCAGTGATATCGCCACGCAGGTGGAGGACATCCTGGGCAGCGAGTTCAAGGCCCGCGGCTTCGACCAGAAGCTGGCGCCGCTGTATGCGCAGGCGCTGGTGGGCATGGTGGCGCTGACCGGCCAGTGGTGGCTCGACGTACGGAAGCCGCCGAAGGCGGAGGTGGCGGCGCACCTGGTGAATCTGGCGTGGCACGGTCTGGAGAATCTGGAGCCGAAGCCGCGGTTGATAGGGCACCGGAAGAACTGACGGCCCCGGCCCGCCGTCCGGTCCGGGCAGCTCAGGCCGACGGTGGCTGCCCTGGGTTCTCGGGCAGCAGGGGGAACAGCCGGGTGACCGCCGCTACCGCTGCGGTGCCCGCGGGGCGTGTGGCGGGGTTCCGGTCCCGTTCGCGGTAGCCGGCCAGCAGGTGGCGGACGGCGGCGGCCAGTTCGGCCGTCTCCGCCGGGGTGAGGTGGAGTACGGCGCTGAAGGATTCGTCCTGCTGCCACTCGGCCGGCGCCTGCTCCCGGTGGGCCAGCCAGTGCTGGTAGCTCTCGTCCTCCAGTCCGCGTGCGAGCGCGTCGAACTCTTCCGGCGTCTGCTGCCCCGACGGCTGCCCCGACGGCTGACCGGACGGCTGGGAGGGCGCCCAGCGGAGCTGCCACGGCCGGGCCCGCCCGCCGTCGTGCGGCGCTTCTTCGATGAGGCCGTGCCGGGCGAGCTGGCGCAGGTGGAAGGAGCAGAGCCCGGAGCTGTGGCCCAGGCGGGCCGCTGCCTGCGTGGACGTGACGGTGCCGGTCTCGGCGAGCAGGTCCAGCAGGGCGATACGCACGGGATGGTCGGGGAGGACCTGCCGGGCGCGGTTCAGCAGCGGGTTCTCGGATGCGGCTTGACGTTTCTCATCGCTCACTTTGCAAAGAGTGCTACTTTGCAAAGCGGTCGGTCAAGTCGGGCGGCCGGGGCACGCGTTGCACGCGCGGAAGGCGTTGATACTCATGGCTGGTCGGTCCGGTGACACCGCACAGGACCGCCGGGTACGCGTGCTGGGCGAACCCGTCGATTCCTACCCCCGGCTCGTACCGGAGGCCGGACGGGGTGCGGTGCGCCGCATCACCGTCGTCGGGGAGCAGATCCTGCACCGCCGGTGCCAGGAGGTCACCCGGTTCGGCACGCCGGAACTGTCACAGCTGGTGGACGACATGTTCGCCACGAACCAGGTGGCGGAGGGCGCGGGGCTCGCCGCCAACCAGGTCGACGTGGACCTGCAGTTGTTCGTATGGGACATCACGGACGAGTGGGGGGTGCGCCACGTCGGGCACCTCGCCAATCCCGTCCTGGACGAGATCCCGGCCGAGCGGCGCGAGCTGATCGAGGAGCCGGAAGGCTGCCTCTCCGTGCCCGGCCCGTACCGCGTGGTGCCCCGCCCGGACCGTGCCGTCGTACGCGGCCGTGACAAGGACGGCAGGCCGCTGGTGATCGAGGGCCGGGGCTACTTCGCCCGCTGCCTGCAGCACGAGACGGACCACCTTCACGGCCGCCTGTACCTGGACCGGCTCGCCCAGCGGGAACGGAAGACGGCCCTCCGTGAAATGGCCGCGTCGAAGGACGAGATGCTCGCCCGGCGTGCCGCCAGGGCCAGGGATCTGGGCAAGTGAGTCAGGTGCCCGTGGGGGCTGAAGTCGCCATCGGGCGGGGTGTCACTCTTCGTGATGACGCTGCCGGATCCTGACCGCTACCTTGGAAGGGCAGGCCGACAATCCCCCCATGGGAGGCACCATGACCGCCGAGTCGATCGCCGAACCGGGCTGCCGCTGGCCTGTGCCGCCACAGGACGGCTACACCGTGGACGATCTGTTCACGCTGCCTGATCTCCCGCCTCATACAGAGCTGATCGACGGGAGCCTGGTATTCGCGAGTCCTCAGCGGGATTTTCACAGCACAGTGATCGACCTGCTGATGGCCGGGCTGCGTCGCACCGTGCCCCCGGAGCTGAAGGTCCGCCGGGAGATGACCGTGGTTCTGGACCGGCGCAATGGGCCCGAACCCGACATCTGCATCGTTCGGGCCGAAGCACGGGCGCACCTTGAACAGACCCGCTTCCAAGCCGCCGACCTCCTGCTCGCCGTCGAGGTCGTCTCCCCCGACTCCGAGTCCCGTGACCGCGACACCAAGCCACGCAAGTACGCCGCGGCCGGTATCCCGTACTTCTGGCTCGTCGAGATGGCCGGGGCGGACCAGCACCCGGTCGTACGTGTCTACGAACTCGACCCGCTGTCCAAGACGTACGCGCTGTCCGGCATCCATCACGACCAGCTCAAGGTCACCGTTCCGTACGACATCGACATCGACATCACGCTGGGCACCCTCGAGCAGCTCTGACCGGGATCCCGGCAGTCAGCTCCGGGTGATGTCCGCGCCGATGACGAAGCCCTTCGCCGGGCCCTCCTGGATCACCGCGTCCGTGCCGTACGGGACTCGGTGCTCGTCGGCGTAATTGGCCTTTTCCGAGTTGGGCGACGCCAGTACGACGACCGTGCCGTCGCCGTCGTGGTCGTCGACGAGGACGTAGAGCGAAATGCCCGCGCGGGCGTATTCACGGCGCTTGCGGACCCTGTCCCGCTGCTCGTTCCGGTGCCCCGGGGAGACAACCTCGATGACCATGGAGACCCCGGCGGCATCGACTCCGAGACCTTCCTCGTCCGGGATCTGGTCCAGATCGAGCGGCGCCACGAAGAGATCCGGAATCCACGATTTCCGGTGGTGGATCACGTTGATGTCATGGTGGACGACGTCTCCGTGATCTCCGCCCGCCAGGTGAGCGTCCAGCGCCCGGCGGATTCGTCCGATGAGCACGCCGTGACGGCGACGGCCAGTAGGTGACACCTCGATGGACCCCTCGATGATCTCGGCCCGGTAGCCCTCGGGGAGATCCATGGCTTTCCACGCCTGCCAAAGGACCTCGTCCAGGTCGGAGACCGGGTATTCGTCCACAGCCGGGGAAACCTCGTGTGCGAGAGCGGTCATCGTGAAGCACCTCCTCCATCAGTGTGGGCGCGGGCGCCACTGCGGCACAAGCGACACCGCCAAGCTAGGAGCCCCTGCGGCCCGCTGGGCCGGTATGCGGTCCGATCATCCGAAAGGGTGAGATCTGGCAGGTCAGAGGGGTCGGGAGGTCAGGACACCGGTTCCAGGAATTCGATGCGGTTGCCGACCGGGTCCCAGGAGTAGAAGCGGCGGTGGCCGGGGAGGTTGCCGTCCCAGGTCACCTTCGCGCCGCGGGCCGTCAGCCGTTCCGCGTACGCCTCGATGTCCGTGACGCGCAGCGCCGGGTGGGCCTTCGCGGACGGGCGGAATCCGTCCTCCGTCCCGAGGTGCAGCTGTACGGGCCCGGCCTGGAACCAGCAGCCGCCGCGGGCGGCGAGGACCGGCGGTTTGGGGATCTCCGTCATCCCGAGTACCCCTGCGTAGTACGCCCGCAGTTCCGCCTCGGTGCCGGGCGGGGCGGCGAGCTGGACATGGTCGAGTGCGGCGATCATCGGGACTCCTTCAGGACTTCTTGCGGGCGACGGCGAAGATGCGGCGGAACGGGAAGACCGTGCCGTGCGGGCCCGGCGGGTAGGCCGCCCGGAGCAGGTCGCGGTACTCGGCGAGGAAGGCCCCGGTGGCCTCCGGGTCGTCGGCCAGTGCGGTGAGGACCGGGCGCAGGGCCGTTCCCTTGACCCAGTCCAGGACCGGGTCGTCGCCGGTCAGGAGCTGGAGGTAGGTCGTTTCCCAGACGTCCGCGGCGCAGCCCAGGTCGGTGAGGCGGGTGAGGTACTGACCGGGCGCGAGGACGGCTGCGGTGCGGTCGCCGACGCCGCCCAGCCGGGGCTTCCAGCGGGCGGACTCCCGCAGGTCGGCGAGGATCGTGTGGCTGGGGGCGGTGAAGTTGCCGGGCACCTGGAAGGCGAAGGTGCCGCCGGGTGCGAGGGCGTCCAGCCAGTCGGGGAAGCGGTCGGCGTGGCCGGGGACCCACTGCAGCAGCGCGTTGGAGACGAGCAGGTCGTAGGGGACGGTGGGGGTCCAGGTCGCGGCGTCGGCGGGCCGGAAGGTCAGGCGCGGGCCCGCGTAACGCTGGGCCTGTTCCAGCATCTGCGGGGAGTTGTCGAAGCCGGTGACCCGGGCCTCGGGCCAGCGTTCGGACAGCAGCGCCGTGACGTTCCCGGCGCCGCAGCCGAGGTCGGCGATCCGGGTGGGTGTGCCGGTGATGCGGCTGAGCAGGTCGTGGAAGGGGCGGGTCCGATGGTCCGCGTGGCGCAGGTACTGCTGTGGATCCCAGGTGGGTGGCGTCATGGTGGAAGCATTCCCGCCAATGTGTCTCGATGTCAAGATAGTTATCCTTGAGATCATTGGAATCGAGATAGTTGAAATCAAGAGACTTCATGTCGAGGGACCCTTTACACTGATCGATATGGAGGACGAGGTCGACCGGCTGGTTGCTGCGTGGCGCCGAGAGCGCCCTGACCTCGACGTGGAACCGCTGGAGGTGCTCAGCCGGGTGTCCAGGCTGGCCCGCCACCTCGACCGGGCCCGTCGGCTGGCTTTCTCCGAGCACAATCTGGAGCCCTGGGAGTTCGACGTACTGACGTCGCTGCGCCGCGCGGGCGCCCCGTACCAGCTCTCCCCCGGTCAGTTGCTCACCCAGACGCTCGTCACCTCCGGCACCATGACCAACCGGATCGACCGGCTCGCCACCAAGAGCCTCGTCGAGCGGCTGCCCGACCCCAGCGACCGGCGCGGCGTCCTGGTCCGCCTCACCCCCGAGGGCCGTGACCGCGCCGACCAGGCGCTGGCCGGGCTGCTCGCCCAGGAGCGCGCGCTGCTCGCCGAGCTGTCGCGCACCCAGCGGGGCGAACTGGCCAATCTGCTACGCCAGTTGACCGCCCCGTTCGACAACATCCCCTAGCGGGTCGGCGCCCGCGGGTCCCACCCCGGCCCGTCTGGCCAGCGCGACCGCCGCCAGGGTGGAGTGCACACCCAGCTTCCCCAGCACGTTCTGCATGTGCGTACGGACCGTGTGCGGGGAGAGGAACAGCCGCTCGGCGACGGCTTTGCGGCCCAAGCCCGCCACCATGCAGCGCAGCACCTCGCGCTCCCGCGGCGTCAGCGCCTCGACGAGCCGCTCGCTCTCGGTGCGGTGCTTGCGGGCCGCGGTCAACTCCCGCAGGACGCCGGTGAGCAGCGCGGGCGGCAGATGCGTCTCGTCCCGCAGGACGCCCCGGATCACCGCGTGCAGCCGCTGGAGCGAACTGTCCTTGGCCACCCAGCCGGACGCCCCCGCCTGGAGCGCGAGGGCGGCTCTGCGCGGGTCGTCCTGCTCGGCGAGCACCACGATACGGACGGCGGGCCGGCCCGCGCGCACGACGGCGACCAGGGAGATGCCGTCGGCCGGGACGCTCTCCCGGGCGCCTTCCGCGCCGTCCGGGGACGGGGAGGCGGACGGGGACAGGGACGGCGACTGCGACGGGACGCGCCCCCGCGGGACCGTGACGCCGAGGTCGGCGTCGACGAGGAGCACGTCGTATCTTCGCCCGTCGGCGACGGCTCGCTCCAGACAGCGCAGCGCCGCGGGCCCGCTGCCGGCCGTGGTGACCTCCACGTCGGGCTCGGCGGCGAGAGCCGCGGCGAGCGACTCGGCGAAGATGCGGTGGTCGTCGGCGACCAGAACCCGGATACGAACCACATGAACCCCCAGAGCGCGCATCGGCCCCCACCGGTGCGGGTGGTTCAGCGTACGGGCGGTAACTGGAGCCCGTACGGTGATTGGGGACAATGCGCGGCCGGGAGCGCCGTGCGTGCGCCGTTACGAGACCCGTCGCGCCCCCGCGGAAGGCACCGCGGGGAAGATCCGCGGCGGTGTGTAACCGGCTGCCGCGAAGGCCTCCGTCACCGACTTCGCCACGGCGTCCGCGTGCTCCTCGCCGACCAGTACGATCGCCGATCCGCCGAAGCCGCCGCCGGTCATCCGCGCACCCAGCGCGCCGCCCGCGTTCGCGGACTCCACCACCAGGTCCAGCTCCTCGCACGAGACGTGCAGATCGTCCCGGAGCGAGGCATGCCCCTCCGTCAGGATCGGCCCGACGCCGCGCACATCGCCCGATTCGAGCAGTGCGATGGTCTGCTCCACCCGGTGGTTGTCGGAGACGACATGGCGGACGTAGCCGTGCACGACGGGGTCGGTGAGCTTGGCCAGCGCCGCGGGCAGTTCCCCGTACGGCACGTCGCGCAGCGCGGGGACGCCCAGGATGCGCGCGCCCTCCTCGCATCCGGCGCGGCGCTCCGCGTACGCGCCGTCGCCCAGCGCGTGCTTCACCCGGGTGTCGACGACCAGCAGCCGCAGCCCCTGCGCGGCCAGGTCGAAGGGCACCTGGCGGGTCGAGAGGTCACGGCAGTCGAGGTACAGCGCGTGGCCCTCGGTGCAGCAGGCCGAGGCGGTCTGGTCCATGACGCCGCAGGGAACACCCACGAAGGCGTTCTCCGCGCGCTGTGCGACCAGTGCCAACTCCTGGCAGCTCAGGCCCAATTCGTACAGGTCGTTGAGTGCGAGCGCGGTGACGACCTCCAGGGCCGCCGACGAGGAGAGCCCGCCGCCGGTGGGGACCGTGGAGCTGAGGTGGATGTCCGCGCCCGTTATCGCGTGGCCCGCCTCGCGCAGCGCCCAGACGATGCCCGCCGGGTAGGCGGCCCAGCTGGTGTTGGTGAGCGGCTCCAGCTCGTCGGTGCGGAGCTGGACGATGCCGCCCTCGATGTCCGCGGAGTACAGCCGCAGGACTCCGTCCGTGCGCCGGGAGACCTGCGCGACGGCGGTGTGCGGCAGGGCGAGCGGCATCACGAAGCCGTCGTTGAAGTCGGTGTACTCGCCGATGAGGTTCACCCGGCCCGGTGCGGCCCAGCTGCCCTCCGGGGCGGTTCCGTACAGCTCCTCGAAGCTCATGCCTCAGCAACTCCCCTGCTGTGAGATGCCACTGTCGTGGCGGATGTTCTGCGCGAAGGTCCAGGCGTCGGAGACGATGCCGGCCAGATCGGAGCGCGACGGGGTCCAGCCCAGCCGGTCGCGGGCGGTGTCGGCGGCGGCGACGAGCACGGCCGGGTCGCCCGCGCGGCGCCCGGCGGCGATCTCGGGGATCGGGTGGCCGCTGACCTTCCGTACGGTCTCGATGACCTCGCGGACCGAGAAGCCGCTGCCGTTGCCGAGGTTGCAGATCAGGTGCTCGCCCGGCGTCGACGCGTCGAGGGCGAGCAGATGGGCCTCGGCGAGGTCCGCGACATGGATGTAGTCGCGGACGCAGGTGCCGTCCGGGGTGGGGTAGTCGTCGCCGTACACCGAGATCGCGTCGCGGCGGCCCTGCGCGACCTGGAGGACCAGCGGGACGAGGTGCGACTCGGGGTCGTGGCGCTCGCCGTGGCTCCCGTACGCACCGGCGACGTTGAAGTACCGCAGCGAGGTCGCGGCCAGGCCGTGCGCCGCGCACTCACCGGCGATCATGTGGTCCACGGCCAGCTTGGTCGCGCCGTACGGGTTGGTCGGCGCGGTGGGGGCGCTCTCCTTGATCGGTACGCTCTCCGGCTCCCCGTAGGTCGCGGCGGTGGAGGAGAAGACCAGCGTGCGCACGCCCGCGGACCGCATCGCGGCGAGCAGCGCGGTGCTGCCTCCGACGTTGTTCAGCCAGTACTTCTCGGGGTTGACCACCGACTCGCCGACCTGTGAGGACGCGGCGAAGTGCAGCACTCCGTCGTACGAGGGGTCGAGCCACCGGGCGGCGTCCTGGATACGGCCCTCGATGAACGCGGCGCCCGCCGGGACGCCCTCCCGGAAGCCGGTGGAGAGGTCGTCGAGCACGGTCACCTCGTGACCGGCCTCCAGAAGGTGTGCGGCCACGACACTGCCGACATATCCCGCACCACCGGTGACCAGGTACTTCTTACTCACTTGCTCGCTACCTCTCGCAGTCGCTCGGCCGCGGCCTCCGGCGGCACGTCATTCACGAAGACGTTCATGCCCGACTCGGAACCCGCGAGGAACTTCAGCTTGCCCGTAGTACGGCGAATGGTGAAAAGCTCAAGATGCAGCGCGAATTCGTCCCGGTCGACACCGAATCCTTCCAGCTCGCCGAAGGGCGCCTGGTGCCATGCGGAGATGTACGGCGTCGGCGGCTCCCCCTCGCCGAAGATCCGGTCGAACCGCCTCAACAGTTCCAGATACATCTGTGGGAACTCTGTGCGCGCCTCCTCGTCGAGGTAGCGCAGGTCGGGCACGCGCTTGCGCGGGTAGAGGTGCACCTCGTACGGCCAGTGCGCGGCGTACGGGACGAACGCCACCCAGTGCTCGCCCGTGAGCACCACCCGGGTGCCCTCGGCCAGTTCGCGGGCGACGGTCTCGTCGAAGAGGTTCCGCCCGCCGCTGCTCTCCTGGAACGCCTCGGCGGAGCGGAGCATCAGCGCGGTGCGCGGGGTGACGAAGGGGTAGCCGTAGATCTGGCCGTGCGGGTGGCCGAGGGTGACGCCGATCTCCGCGCCCCGGTTCTCGAAGCAGAACACCTGCTTGACCTGGGGGAGTTCGGCGAGTTCCGCGGTCCTGTCGGTCCAGGCGCCGAGGACCAGTGCGGCCTGTTCCTCGGTGAGGTCCGCGAAGGAGGCGTCGTGGTCGGAGGTGAAGCAGACGACCTCGCAGCGGCCGGAGTCCCCGGCGAGCGAGGGGAAGCGGTTCTCGAAGACGGCGACGGCGTAGTCCGCGTCGGGGATCTCGCTCAGTCTGCCGTCCCGCGACGGGCAGAGCGGGCACTCGTCGGCCGGCGGGTGGTACGGGCGCTCCTGGCGGTGCGAGGAGACGGCGACCGCGTCACCGAGCAGCGGGTCGCGGCGGATCTCGGAGGCGGTGGCCACGGGGCCGAGGGGGCGCCGGTCGACGGCGGCACGCACCGCGTCGTCCCGGGAGTCGTAGTAGAGCAGTTCACGACCGTCGGCGAGTCGGGTCGATGTCTTCTTCACGCTGGCGCTCCTCGCCCACTCCCACCCAACAGAACCGAACACAACAAACCACAACTCAACAGAACAGTCAATGGGAGGGAATTGCTGAGTTGCGGCAAGCGCTTCCCTCAGGGCACGCCTGTACGCCCGCTCACGATCAAACAAAGAACACCAGGGGCTGACGGGCGCCTGGCTCATGGCATCCGGCGCCGCCCCGCTGCGGACGGCCGGTACCGGCCGAGGTCAGGCCCGGCGGCGGAGCGGCCGGTCTCAGCTCGGTTCCGGCGCGGCCGACGCACCCTCGGCGCGCTTCGTCGCGCGGTCGAGCAGCCCGGTGCGCGCCGCCAGCGCCGCGGCCTCCAGCCGGGAGCCGACACCGAGCTTCATCAGGACCCGCTGCACATGGGTACGGGCGGTGCTGGGCGCTATCCGCATCCCGGCCGCGATCAGCCGGGTGTCCTCGCCCTCCGCGACCCGTACCAGCACCTCGGCCTCGCGCGGGGTGAGCAGCTCCAGCAGCCGCAGCCCCTCGTCGTCCGGCTGGGCCGCCGGGTTGAGCAGTTCGGCGAAGGCCCCCTGCAACAGCTGCGGCGCGATCGCCGCCTCCCCCGCCCTGGCCTTCACCATGGCGCGCTCGACGCCCTCGATGCGCTCGTCGTGGCGCACGTACCCGCAGGCACCGGCGGCGAGCGCGGCGGCGATGCCGCGCGGGCTGGGCACCGGTCCCAGCACCAGTACGGCGATCTGTGGGCGCTCCTGCCTGATCCGGGTGATCGGGTCGAAGACCCCGGGCTCGGCGGGCATCGCCGTACCGAACAGGCACACCTCGGGCGCCCGGCTCACCACCAGTTCGGCCGCGCCCCCGGTGGGCGCCGCGGCGGCGAGCACCCGGTGCCCGCGGAGTTTCAGCGCCGAGGCCAGCGCCTCGGCGAGCAATCGGTGGTCGTCGACCACCATGAGCCGCACGCCCATCGAGCCCTTCCCCCCTGATACCCCTGCACCGGGGCCACCCCTGCCGTCGGCTCACCGGCGCACCGGCCCCCGCCTGCCCCGGCAAGTTACACGCTAGTTCGACGCGGCGCGCCCTCTACGGATCAGAAGCCCACCGGATTGTCTAATTCCCGGCCAATCAGGGCTATTCGCGGGCCGGACATGCGTGTGGGGGTGCCGCCCCGTCCTGGGCGGCACCCCCACATCACTGCGTCGGACCGGGTGTCAGCCCGTACCGAAGCCGATGGCCAGATAGCTCTTCTCCGACTCGGAGGTGAGGTCGCTGATCGTGTCGTCGGCCAGGTACAGCCGCCCGTTGGCGAACCGGATCTCGGCGTGGTCCGGCAGGAACGTCTGCTCCGCCCGGCGCACCGCCTCGTCCGCCGGGTTGTTCATCAGCACCGTCTCCTTGAGGGTGGTGCCGTTGATGGAGACGACCTGGCCGCCCTTGTCGTACGGGCCCGTCTTGTACGCGATGAGGTTGGAGCCGTCCATCCGCACCGGGTACGCGGCGTAGCCGGGTCCCGCGTTGGCCTTGCCCGGGGCCAGGTTGCCCGTGGCCAGGTCGAAGGCGACGATCTCGTTCGTCTGGCCGGCGCCCTCGCCGACACCGTCGTGCTTCTCCGTCGGGACGTACAGCCGGTCGTTGCCGACCGCCAGGTTGGTGCACGGCTGGACCTCGGTGCTGTCGCAGTCGCCGCCGTACTGGTCCGCGTCGGCGGAGATCCGGGCGCGCAGCTTGCCGGTCTTCCCGTCGATGGAGAAGTAGTCGGAGATGCTGCTGCCGTCACCCGCGCTGTCGTTGATGTCGGCGGCCACCACCAGTGGGTCCGAGGAGACGATGTGCCCGTACTGGATGCCCGACGGCATCCGGTACGTGGAGGCCGGTGCCCCCGTCTTCGGGTCCAGGGTCTGGATGCTGAGCTGCGGGTTCTCGTAGTCGCCGCACCGGCGCACGGCGACCAGGGCGTTGCCGCCGCCGTAACCGGCGTCCTCGCACCGGTCGGTGGTGGGCTTCGGCGACCAGCGCAGGGCGCCGCTCTCCAGGTCCCAGGCCGCGCCGCCGCTGAGGCTGCCCGCGGCGACGACGCCGGGGCCCACCGTGAGCTCGCTGACGTCGACCTTGCGGTCGCCGTCCTTGTACGACTTCTGCCAGAGCAGCTTGCCGGTGTCGAGGTCGAGTGCGCTGATCTCGGTGCAGCCCCAGTACGGCTTGGCCTTGGTCGGCACCTTCTCCTGGAAGCCGATCGCCGTCCGGTGGTCCTTGCTGACCTCGCTGCTGGCCACGCAGAGCGGTCCCGGCAGCGGCAGCTTCCAGACCTGGCTGCCCTTGACCGCGTCGTAGCCGATGATCTCGTTGACGCCGGACTTCACGTACAGCTTGTCCGTCATCCAGGAGCCGTTGACACCGGTGACGTCGGCGACCTTGGGCGCCGGGATCTGGAAGAGCACCTTGGAGTCGGTGTTCGCGGGCACCTTCTCCTTGCCGCCCGCGGTGCCGCTGTCGCCGCCGTCGCCCTTGCCGTCCTTGCCGCCGCCGGTCGGGCCCGCGGTGGACACCTGGTTCTTGTTGTCGTCCTTGCTCGACGAGTACACGAAGCCCGCGCCGACGATCAGCACGATCGCTACGGCCGCAGCGGTGATGATCTTCGCCTGGACGCCGAACTTCCCGCCTCCGCCGGAGCCGGAGCCGCCCGGACCGGCGCCCGGACCGCCGTACTGCGGCGTGGGCTGCGTCGGGAAGCCGTACGCGGGCGGCTGACCCTGCTGGTGCTGCGGCGGGTGGCCGTAGGGCGGCGTGGGCTGCTGGTGCTGCGGATAGCCGTAGCCGGGCTGGCCGGGCGGCGTCTGCGGATAGCCGTACGCCGGATCCTGCGGCTGACCGGGCTGCTGGTGCTGACCGGGCTGCGGCTGCTGGTGCTGCGGGTGGCCGAACTGCGGAGGCCCACCCTGCGGGGGCATCTGCGGCGGCGGTGCCTGCACGGGAGGTGCCTGCGGGGGCATCTGCGGCGGGGCCGGTGGCGGGTTGAGGGGCGGCGTCGGTGCGCCGTACCCCCCGGCCGGGGGCTGTGCCGGGGGCTGCTTGCCGAAACCCCCCTGCGGGGGTCCGTCGGGCGGCTGGGGCGGCTGCGTCATCGCTTTTCTGCCTTTGCGGAAGGGGAGTTGAGGGACCGGGGACAGCTCACTTGCCGAAGACCAGCATCGTCTTCTCGGTGTTGTCGCCCTTCTTGCCCCTGACCTGCCCGGACATCAGGAAGAACCGTCCGTCCTGGTAGGCGACCGTCTTCGAGAAGAAGGAGTTCTCGATGCTCGCGGTCGACTCCGGGTGCTGGAGGACCACCGTGGCCTTGCCGCCCGTAGGCGGGATGCTGACGACCGCGCCACCGCCGTCGTACGAAGGCTCCTTGTACGCGAGGAGGTTGGCACCGTCCATCCGCAGCGGCAGCATCGTGCGGTCGTCGTCCGCGGGCACCCGCCACTTCTCCTTGCCGGTGTTCAGGTCGAACGCCACGACGTCGTTGGCGCCGCTCTTCGCCTCGGTCGGCAGGTAGAGCGTGTTGGCGTCGGCGGCGGTGCCGGTGCAGCCCTGGAGGTCACGGTCGATGAAGGACATGCCGCACTCGGGCTGGAAACTGTCCTTGGTGGTCAGCTGGGAACGCCTGTCGCCCTTGTGCGTGAGGACGGAGATGTTCCAGGACTTCTTCTTCTCGTTGGTCGAGTAGATGACCAGCGGATCGACCGAGTAGACCTTCTTGACCTGCCAGCCCGCGGGCAGCCCGAACGTCCACTTGGACTTGCCGGTCGCCGGGTCCAGCTCCTGCACCTGCTCCGTCGCGTCCGGCTGGCCGTTCTTGGTGCACTCCTCGACCGCGATGAGCTTGCTGCCGCCCGCGAACGCGTCGGGCTGGCACGCCCCTTCGAACTTCCCGAAGATCTTGTGTCCGTCGGTGACCGAGAAGGCGCTGGAGGACCCCATCCGGCTGGCGGTCACGGTGTTGCCCGCGATCGTCAGCTCCACGGAGGTCATGATGTCGAACAGACCCTCCTTCGGGATCTCCTTCTTCCAGCCGCCCTTGCCCGTGGCGAGGTCGACGACCTGCAACTGGTTGCAGTCGGACTTGTCGGTGTCGTTGTTCTTGTACGCGATGACGATCTTGCCGTCGGCGGTGGCCTGGTGCGGCGCGGCGCAGATCGCGTGGTCGAACGGCAGCGTCCACTTCACCTTGCCGTCGCTCACCCCGTAGCCGACGACCTTCTTGTACATGGCGCGTACGACGGTGTCGCCGGCGAACCACATGCCGTAGCTCTCGGCGCCGTTCTGCGGCAGCGCGACGTCGTTCGTCTGCAGCCAGTCGACCTTGGCCTCACCGGGCTTGCGCCCGGCGTTGAGGTCGTCGTTCCCCTGACGGCCGTCCCCGGTGCCGTCGCCCCGGTCCACGCTTCCCGTCGGGGACGGCTTGTCGTCCGAGTTCTTGGTGTCGCTCGCGACCGGCTTCTTGTCGTCGCCGCCCCCGCCGACCGCGAAGTACACCCCGGCGCCCACCACGAGAAGCCCCGCGACGGCCGCACCTATGATGACGCCGGGCTTGCCCTTGAAGGGGTTCTTGCCACCGCCCTGAGGCGGGACCGGGGCGCCCGGGTACTGCTGCTGCGGGTAGCCGTACGGACCCTGCTGCTGACCGTAGGGTCCCTGCGGCGGCTGCTGCGCGTACGGGCCCTGCTGCGGCTGTCCGTAGGGACCGGCCTGCGGCTGTCCGTACGGTCCCGGCGCCTGCTGGGGCTGACCGTACGGGCCGGGCTGCGGCGCCTGCTGGGGGTAGCCGTAACCGGGCTGCGGCTGGGGCGGCGGCCCCTGGGGCGCGCTCGGCGGGCCGCTCTGCGGCGGACCCTGCGCGGGCGGCGGACCCGGCGGGGCCTGCGGCGGTGGCGGCATCTGCGGCGGCTGAGCGGGCGGCGGCGGGGCGCCGAAACCGCCCGGACCTTCACCGGGCGGATTCTGCGGAGCGCCGAAACCGCCCTGCGGCGGCTGCTGGTCAGGCGGCTGAGTCATCAGCACACACCTCTTCACGCGGGGTCCGCTGCCCGACCGGCCTCCCCCGCAATTCCGGCAGCCAGCGGCGCCGGAAAGGAGCGAATCGGGTGTGGATCCCACAGATCAACGTCAGTCGAGCGGGAGTTCTTTCTATCACCCGGAGTTCATGACAAGCAGGGCCGGTCCACCCCTGTTCCCAAGGGAGAACCGGCCCGTGATACCGCCGTTACGCGAGTCCCGCCGTACGGCTACGCGTCCTCCGCGAGCTCCAGCCAGCGCAGCTCCAACTCTTCACGCTCCGCCTTCAGTTCGCGCAGCTGCGCGTCCAGTTCGGCCACTTTCCCGAAGTCTGTGGCGTTCTCGGTGATGTGTGCGTGGAGCTTGCTCTCCCGGTCGGAGAACTTGTCCAGTTGGCGCTCGATCTTCTGGAGTTCCTTCTTCGCGGCGCGGCCGTCCTTCGACGACACGACGCCCGGGACGTCCTTCGCGGGGGCCTGGACAGCGGCCGGGGTGCGGGACTCGATGACCTTCTGGCGGCGCTCCAGGTACTCGTCGACCCCGCGCGGCAGCATCCGCAGGGCCTCGTCGCCGAGCAGCGCGAAGACCCGGTCCGTGGTCCGCTCGATGAAGAACCGGTCGTGCGAGATCACGATCATCGAGCCGGGCCAGCCGTCGAGCAGGTCCTCCAGCTGGGTCAGGGTCTCGATGTCGAGGTCGTTCGTCGGCTCGTCGAGGAACAGGACGTTGGGCTCGTCCATGAGCAGCCGCAGGATCTGGAGCCGCCGCCGCTCGCCACCCGAGAGATCGCCGACCGGGGTCCACTGCTTCTCCTTGGAGAAGCCGAACTGCTCGCACAGCTGGCCCGCGGTCATCTCCCGGCCCTTGCCGAGGTCGACCCGGTCCCGTACCTGCTGGACGGCTTCGAGGACCCGCAGCGTCGGCTTGAGTTCGGAGACCTCCTGCGAGAGGTGGGCGAGCTTGACGGTCCTGCCGACCTTGATCGTCCCGGCGGCGGGCTGGACATCGCCCTGCGTACGGGCCGCCTCGGCGAGCGCGCGCAGCAGCGAGGTCTTGCCCGCGCCGTTCACACCGACCAGGCCGATCCGGTCGCCGGGGCCGAGCTGCCAGGTCAGGTGCTGGAGCAGCGTCCTGTCACCGGCCCGGACGGTGACGTCCTCCAGCTCGAACACGGTCTTGCCGAGGCGGGCGTTGGCGAACTTCATCAGCTCGGAGGTGTCGCGCGGCGGCGGCACGTCGGCGATGAGTTCGTTGGCCGCCTCGATGCGGTAGCGGGGCTTGGACGTACGGGCGGGGGCGCCGCGCCGCAGCCAGGCGAGCTCCTTGCGCATCAGGTTCTGGCGCTTGGACTCCTCGGTGGCCGCGATGCGTTCGCGCTCGGCGCGGGCGAAGACGTAGTCGCTGTAGCCGCCCTCGTACTCGTGCACGGCGCCGCGCTGGACGTCCCACATGCGCGTGCAGACCTGGTCCAGGAACCAGCGGTCGTGGGTGACCACGACGAGCGCGGAGCGGCGGGCGCGGAGGTGGCCCGCCAGCCAGGAGATGCCCTCGACGTCGAGGTGGTTGGTGGGCTCGTCGAGCACGATCAGGTCCTGCTCGGCGATGAGCAGCTTCGCGAGGGCGATCCGGCGGCGCTCGCCGCCGGAGAGCGGGGCGATGACGGTGTCCAGGCCCTGCGGGAAGCCGGGCAGGTCGAGCCCGCCGAAGAGTCCCGTCAGTACGTCGCGGATCTTGGCGTTGCCCGCCCACTCGTGGTCGGCGAGGTCGCCGATGACCTCGTGCCTGATGGTGGCTGCCGGGTCCAGCGAGTCGTGCTGGGTGAGGACGCCGCTGCGCAGGCCGCCGTTGTGGGTGACCCGGCCGGTGTCGGGCTCCTCCAGCTTGGCGAGCATCCGGATGAGCGTGGTCTTGCCGTCGCCGTTGCGGCCCACGACGCCGATGCGGTCGCCCTCCGAGACGCCGAGAGAGACACCGTCCAGCAGGGCACGGGTGCCGTAGACCTTGCTGACGGCCTCGACGTTGACGAGGTTGACGGCCATTGACGCTCCTGGGAAGGGGATGGATCGGCCTCCAGGGTACGGCGCGGCGACGGGGCCTCCTTGCCGCACCTCCTCCGGCCTAGGACCTGGCCGGCCGATCGTTGCCGGGCCCGGGACGCCTGGCGGGGCGGCCGACCACCGTCGCCCCGGGCGCCGCCGAGGATGCCACCCGGGCGGCCCGGCAGGTCCCGGAGGCCCGCAGCTCGGAGGCGATCCGTTCCGCCGACTCCGCGTCCTTGGCCAGGAAGGCCGTCGTGGGGCCGGAGCCGGAGACCAGTCCCGCCAGGGCGCCCGCCGCGGTACCGGCGGCGAGGGTGTCGGCGAGCGCGGGCCGCAGGGAGACCGCCGCCGCCTGGAGGTCGTTCGAGAGGGTCCCCGCCAGCGCCGTCGTATCGCCTGTGCGCAGCGCCGCCAGCAGGGCCGGTGCGGCTGCCGGCGGGGCGGCGTCGGGGGTGAGGCGGTCGAACTCGCGGAAGACCGTCGGGGTGGAGAGGCCGCCGTCGGCCATCGCGAACACCCAGTGGAACGTGCCACCGACCGTCAGCGGCGTCAGCAGCTCTCCGCGGCCGGTGCCCAGCGCTGCGCCGCCGACCAGACTGAAGGGCACGTCGCTGCCCAACTCGGCGCAGATGTCCAGGAGTTCTTCGCGCGAGGCGCCGGTGGACCAGAGCGCGTCGCAGGCCAGCAGGGCGCCCGCACCGTCCGCGCTGCCGCCCGCCATGCCGCCCGCGACGGGGATGTCCTTGTCGATGTGGAGGTGTACGTCGGGGGTGATCCCGTGGCGCGCGGCGAGCAGTTCGGCGGCCCGCGCCGCCAGGTTCGTCCGGTCCAGGGGGACCTGGTCCGCGCCGGGTCCCGTGCAGGTGACGCGGAGGGAGTCGGCGGGGGTCACGGTGACCTCGTCGTACAGCGACACCGCGAGGAAGACGTTGGCCAGGTCGTGGAAGCCGTCGGGGCGTGCGCCGCCGACCGCGAGCTGGACGTTGACCTTGGCGGGGACGCGGACGGTCACGCCCGCGGGAGCCCCCGTACCCGACGGGACGCGACGACTGTCCGGGACGCTCACGCCTTGCCCTCCGCGATCCGTGCGAACTCCTCCACGGTGAGCGACTCGCCGCGTGCCTGCGGCGAGATCCCGGCCGCCACCAGCGCCGCCTCGGCCGCCGCCGCCGACCCCGCCCAGCCCGCCAGCGCGGCCCGCAGCGTCTTGCGGCGCTGTGCGAACGCCGCGTCGACCACCGCGAAGACCTCTTCCTTGGTGGCCGTCGTCGGGATCGGTTCGGTGCGCCGGACCAGGGAGACGAGGCCCGAGTCGACATTCGGTGCGGGCCAGAACACGTTGCGGCCGATGGAGCCCGCCCGCTTGACGTGCGCGTACCAGTTGGCCTTCACGGACGGCACGCCGTACACCTTGTTGCCCGGTTCCGCCGCGAGCCGGTCCGCGACCTCCGCCTGGACCATCACCAGCGTGCGCTCGATCGTGGGGAAGCGGGCCAGCATGGTGAGCAGGACCGGGACCGCCACGTTGTACGGAAGGTTCGCCACCAGCGCGGTGGGCGGCGGGCCCGGCAGTTCCTGGACCTGCATCGCGTCCGCGTGGACCAGCGTGAAGCGGTCGGCGCGGGCGGGCAGCCTGGCCTCGATCGTCGCGGGCAGCGCGCCCGCCAGCACGTCGTCGATCTCGACGGCCACCAGCCGGTCCGCCGCTTCGAGGAGGGCCAGGGTCAGCGATCCGAGGCCGGGGCCGACCTCGACGACCACGTCGTCCCGGGTCACCTCGGCCGTCCGTACGATCCTGCGCACCGTGTTGGCGTCGATGACGAAGTTCTGGCCGCGCTGCTTGGTCGGGCGTACGCCGAGTGCGGTCGCCAGCTCACGGATGTCGGCGGGGCCCAGAAGGGCGTCGGAGGCTTCGGGGGCGTCGGGTTCAGTGCTGCTCACCCGTAAAGCCTACGGCCGCGGTACGGCTCCGGGCTCGCCCCCGGGGCCGGACGCCAGGCTCGTAGGCGCATCGGACCGGTCCGGCGGCCCCGGTGCGCCCCCGTATCGCCTCCGTATCGCCCCTGACGCGCCCCCGGCTCGCCCCCGACTCCGCCTCAGCCGGTTTCGCCGCCCAGCCCGAACGCCCTGACCGTATTCGCCATGATCGCCGTGGCCAGGGCGTCCTCGCTGACGCTTTTCACCTGGGCCATCGCCCTTACCGTGACCGGAATCAGATAAGGCGCATTGGGCCGCCCACGGTACGGAGCCGGGGTGAGGAAAGGCGCGTCCGTTTCGACGAGAACGAGTTCCAGCGGTGCGACAGCGAGGGCGTCACGCAGCGGCTGGGCGTTCTTGAACGTCATGTTCCCCGCGAAGGACATGAAATAGCCCTTTGCCGCGCAGATTTCCGCCATTGCGGCATCGCCGGAATAGCAATGGAATACGGTGCGTTCGGGTGCGCCTTCTTCTTCGAGAATGCGGAGCACATCCGCATGGGCCTCGCGGTCGTGAATGACCAGCGCCTTGCCGTGCCTTTTGGCGATCTCGATATGCGCCCGGAAGGACCGTTCCTGGGCCGTAATGCCCTCGGGTCCGGTGCGGTAGTGGTCGAGGCCCGTCTCGCCGACGGCCCGCACGTACGGGAGGGCCGCCAGTCGCTCGATCTCGCCGAGCGCCTCGTCGAGGGCCGCCTCGCCGCCCGGGGCGCGGACCCCCTGCCGCGCTCCGCCCTCCGGATCGCCCAGCACGATGCGGGGTGCTTCGTTGGGGTGCAGCGCGACCGCCGCGTGCACGTTCTCGTACGCCCGCGCCGTCTCGGCCGCCCAGCGGGAGCCCGTCAGGTCGCAGCCCACCTGGACGACCGTGGTCACCCCCACCGACGCGGCCCGTTCCAGGGCCTCGTCGACGGTGGTGGCCTGCATGTCCAGGTGGGTGTGCGAGTCCGCGACCGGCACCTTCAGCGGTTCGGGCAGCGGCGGCGGTGTGTCGTTGGGGGCTTTCGGGCTCATGGCGCCCGATCCTACGGTCACCCGCCCGGTGGACTGCTTCCGGTGGCCGGCGGGCTGCTCCCGGTGGCCGACGGGCTGCTGCTCCCGGTGGCCGTCGGGCTACTTCCGGTGGAACGGGTGCAGCAGATCCGAGAGATGCCAGTGGTGGTGCGGCGCCGGCGACGCCCCGCCGACCGGGACGGGAAGCGGCTCGGGGGCGGCGGCGGTCGTGAGCGCCGACGCGGGAGTGGTCGCGGGTGCGGTGGTGGTCGCGGTCGCGGGTGCGGTGGTCACCCGCTCGGGGTGGTACAGCAGGTTCTGCACGGAGGAGACGCGCCCCGACCGCATGATCCTGATGACGTGCCCGCCACAGTTCATGCAGCTCGGGTTGGACAGCGGCGACGGAACCCGTTCGCCATCGGCCTTGTACACAACAAATGCCTGGCCGGAAGCATCGACGTGATGCTCTATCTCGTACGCCTGTTCCCAGCCGTGGCCACACCGCATGCACGCGAACGCATACGCCTCGTGAGCGGTGGTTTCAGTGATCTCACTCATGCCAGCTCCTCTTGCCCTGCGGACAAGCCTTCCGTGGAACGATTTCGTCCCACTTCCAGTGGACGCCTCCACCTCCCGGAATGCACCAGGGGCAGCCGACTATTGGAGCGGATTTGGCCTGCTCGTGGGCAAAGGCCCCGTGATCACGTTGCGGCCTTTGCCATTCACGCGCGTCCTTTACCTTCCGGTGGCATTCTCCTCCGGGGGTACGGCACGGCCCCCCGGCGTCCCCGCGCGAGCGGCGTCCTTCTAAGCATCCTTCGAGGCGTCCTTGGCGGCGTTCTTCGCGGTGTCCTTGGCCGCGTTCTTCGCGGCGACCACCGCGTCGAAGACCTCCCGCTTGGGCAGTCCCGCCTCGGCGGCGACCGCGGCGATGGCCTCCTTGCGCCGCTCCCCCGCCTCCTCGCGCACCTGCACCCTGCGCACCAGCTCAGCGGGGTCCAGGTCCTGCTCCCCGGTGTCGCCCGCGCCCTCGACGACGACGGTGATCTCGCCCCGTACGCCCTCGGCGGCCCACTCGGCGAGTTCCTTCAGCGGCCCGCGCTTCACTTCCTCGTACGTCTTGGTCAGCTCCCGGCAGACGGCCGCCCTGCGCCCGTCCCCGAAGACCTCGGCCATGGCGGCGAGGGTGTCGTCGAGCCGGTGCGGGGCCTCGAAGTAGACCATCGTCCGGCGCTCGGCGGCGTTCTCCCGGAGCCTGCCCAGCCGCTCGCCCGCCTTGCGCGGCAGGAAGCCCTCGAAGCAGAAGCGGTCCACGGGCAGCCCGGAGAGTGCCAGCGCGGTGAGGACGGCCGACGGGCCGGGGACGGCCGTCACCTTGATGTCCTGCTCCACGCACGCGGCGACCAGCCGGTACCCGGGGTCGGAGACGGACGGCATGCCCGCGTCCGTCACCAGCAGCACCCGCGCACCGCCCACCAGCGCTTCGACCAGCTCCGGCGTACGGGCGGTCTCGTTGCCCTCGAAGTACGACACGACACGCCCCGTGGTGTGCACCCCGAGAGCCTGGGTCAGTCTGCGAAGCCGCCTGGTGTCCTCGGCGGCGACGACATCGGCCGTCTCCAGCTCCCTGGCCAGCCGGGGCGGCGCGTCCGAGACGTCACCGATGGGGGTGCCTGCGAGTACCAGCGTTCCTGTCACGACTCCATTCTCCCAGCCCCGTGCACACCACTCACACAGTCGGGTTCCCTACGATGGCGCGGTGACGAGTACAGCGCCTCACCCCCCGAAGGGCCACGACGCCGGGAATCAGCCGCCCAGCTGGGGACACCGGCTGCGCCGGTTCGGCTACGCGGCCCCGCGCGGGACCGGTCTGCGCGAACGGCTGGTGCCTCCGTACGCCGCACCGGGCCCCCAGGCGTTCACCGTGCTGGGCATCTCCCCGGCCTTCGCCGAGCGGCTGCTGCGCTGGTCGGCGTGGGGCGGTCCGCTGCTGGTCACGCTGGTCGCCGGGATCCTGCGGTTCTGGAACCTGGGCAGCCCGCACGCGGTGATATTCGATGAGACGTATTACGCGAAGGACGCCTGGGCGCTGATCCACCAGGGGTACGAGGGCCACTGGCCGGACAACATCAACAACGCGATCCTCGCCAACCCCTCGCGCGTCTCGGTGCCCACCGACCCCGGCTATGTGGTGCACCCGCCGATCGGTAAGTGGGTCATCGGCCTCGGTGAGCACTTCTTCGGGTTCACGCCGTTCGGCTGGCGCTTCATGACCGCCCTGCTCGGCACCCTCTCGGTGCTGATGATCTGCCGGATCGGCAGGCGGCTGCTGCGCTCGACGTTCCTGGGGTGTCTGGCCGGGCTGCTGCTCGGCGTCGACGGGCTGCACTTCGTGATGAGCCGCACCTCGCTGCTCGACCTCATCGTCATGTTCTTCGTGGTCGCGGCCTTCGGCTGTCTGCTGATCGACCGGGACAGAGCCAGAGCCCGGCTCGCCGATGCCCTGCCGGTCGGCGAGGAGGGCGGGCCGCGCCCCGACAACGCGGTCGCCGGGAGCCTGCGGCTCGGCTGGCGCCCCTGGCGGATCGCGGCCGGCGTGATGCTGGGCCTGGCGTCGGCGACCAAGTGGAACGGGCTCTACGTCCTGGTCTTCTTCGCCGTGATGGCCGTGCTCTGGGACGTGGGCGCGCGCCGCACGGCGGGCGCCGTCCGCCCGTACCGGGCCGTGCTCCGCCACGACGTGCTCCCGGCCTTCGTATCGACGGTGCCGGTCGCCGTGGTGACGTACATGCTGTCCTGGACCGGCTGGTTCGTGACCAAGGGCGGCTACTTCCGCGACTGGGCCGCCCACCGCGCCGGGCTCTCCCCCGACCACGTCAAGCTCCCGGTGCTGGGCACGGTCCACCTGCCGCAGTTCGACATGAGCTGGGTCCCGGCGTCGCTGCGGAGCTTCTGGCACTACGAGGCCGAGGTCTACAGCTTCCACGTGAATCTGACCGAGGGGCACCAGTACCAGTCGAACCCCTGGAGCTGGCTCGTGATGGGCCGCCCCGTCTCGTACTTCTACGAGTCCCCCAAGCCGGGCGTCGACGGCTGCCCGAAGGGCACCGAGAGCTGCGCCCGCGAGGTCCTGGCGATGGGCACCCCGCTGCTGTGGTGGGCGGCGTGCTTCGCGGTGCTGTACATCCTGTGGCGCTGGATCTTCCGCCGGGACTGGCGGGCCGGGGCCATCGCGTGCGGGATCGCGGCCGGGTACCTGCCCTGGTTCATGTACCAGCAGCGGACGATCTTCTTCTTCTACGCGGTCGTCTTCGTGCCGTTCCTCTGCCTGGCCGTCGCCATGATGATCGGCGCGATGCTGGGGCCGCGCGGGTCCAGTGAGCGGCGCAGAGCGGTGGGGGCGATCGGCGCGGGCGTGCTGGTGCTGCTGATCGTGTGGAACTTCATTTATTTCTGGCCGCTGTTCACCGGGGACGCGATTCCGCTGAGCCAGTGGAACAACCGGATGTGGCTGAACACCTGGATCTAGGAACGGTTTCGGACGCCCCGTCCGCCGCAGGTCCCGGTCGGGTAACGACCCCGGCCGGGTGTCACCGCTGTCCCGTACGCTGCTCGGCGTAACTCTCTTGAACGTGTTCAAGGAGATTCCTGGGGAGGGAACGCAGCGATGCGCAACGGGGCAAAGATAGGAATGGTCAGCGGGGTACTGGCGGTCGTGGCCAGTGGGGTCGGCTACGGCGCGTACAACATCTGGACCGGGCTGAACAGTTCCGGCGGGGGCAGCGGCACGAGCAGTACGACCCAGGCGGCGCCGGTACGCACCGGCCCGCCGACCGACGACGAGATCAGCTCGACGGCGAAGGACTTCCTCACCGCCTGGTCCGACGGCGACGCCGAGAAGGCCTCGCAGCTCACCAACAACGCCGGGGACTCGCAGCCCCTGCTGGCCGGTTACCGCGAGGACGTGCACGTCACCAAGGTGACGCTGACGCCCGGTGCGCCGACGGGCGCGAAGGTGCCATTCACCGTCGAGGCCACCCTGTCGTTCGAGGGGAAGACCAAGCCCTGGTCGTACTCCTCGTCGCTCACGGTCGTACGGGGGCTGACGACCGGCCGGGCGCTGGTCGACTGGGACGCGTCCGTCATCCACCCGCAGCTCAAGAAGGGCGACACGCTCACGACCGGTGAGGCGAAAGCCGCACCGGTCAAGGCCGTCGACCGGAACAACATCGAGCTGACGAAGGAGAAGTACCCTTCGCTCGGCCCGATCCTGGACGCCATGCGGGAGCGGTACGGCAGCAAGGCGGGCGGCAAGCCCGGCATCGAGACGTACATCGAGAAGTCCTCGGACGGCACGTCGGCCGACACGGCCCCCGCCAAGACGCTGGTGGTCCTCGCCAAGGGCACCCCCGGTCTGCTGCACACCACACTCGACGCGCGGACGCAGGCGGCGGCCGAGGTGGCGGTGAAGAAGTTCGACGAGTCCTCGGTGGTGGCGGTCAAGGCGAGCACCGGCGAGATACGCGCCGTCGCCAACCACCGGGCCGACTCCTTCAACGCGGCCATGCAGGGCAAGCTCGCCCCCGGTTCCACGATGAAGATCATGACGGCCGCGATGCTCATCAACAACGGTGTGGCCTCCGAGAAGAGCCCCGTCCTCTGCCCGTCGGAGGCCATCTGGCACAGCCAGACCTTCCACAACCTGGACAACTTCTCGATCGCCGGCGGCACTCTGGAGACGAGCTTCGCGCGCTCCTGCAACACCGCCTTCATCAAGCCGCTCAGCAAGCTCTCGGACCTCCACGTCGCGGACACCGCGCTGCCGTCGACGGCCAAGAAGTACTTCGGCATCGGTGAGGTCTGGAACGTCGGCATCGCGTCGGCCGACGGCAGCGTCCCGGAGACGACCGGCCCCAACACGGCGGCGGCGATGATCGGCCAGGGCCTGGTCCAGATGAACCCGCTCAACATGGCGGCCGTCACCGCAACCGCCCGCAGCGGCAGCTTCCACCAACCGGTCATCGTGCCCAGGTCGATGCTCGACGGGGCCGTCGCGACCGCCCAGCCGCTGCCGTACAACACGGCGCAGCAGCTGCGCGACATGATGCACACGACGGCGACCGCTCCGTACGGCACGGGCACCGTGGCCATGTCCGGCGTCGGGGGTTACAAGGGCGCCAAGACCGGTTCGGCGGAGGTCGACGCCCAGGGGAAGTCCAACAGTTGGTTCACCGGGTTCAGCAACGACCTGGCTGCGGCGGCGGTCGTCCAGTCCGGCGGACACGGCGGGGACGCGGCGGGCCCGGTGGTGGCGGCGGTACTGGCAGCCGGGTCGTAACGCGGCGGTTCGGGCGGCCGAGCCGTAAACACGGCGGTACCGGCTGCCCGGATCGTCACACGGTCGCGATCCCGGCGGCCGGGGCGCAGGCCTGTCCTGAACCGCCCGCGTAACACGTTCGCGTGGCCCGTACAGCAAACGCTAGCGTGCAGGTCATGACCACTCCTGAACCTGCCGCCCATCCTCGGTTCACGCTCACCGATGCACGGGAGCCGACCGCGTGACACCGGTCGTCATCCTCGCGGTCGTCCTCGCGGCGATCACACACGCGAGCTGGAACGCCATCGCCCACCACATCAAGGATCAGCTGGTCTCCTTCACGCTGATCTCCGGCGGCGGACTGCTGATCGGCCTGCTGGCCGCGCCGTTCGTCCCCTTCCCGGCTGCCGCCGCCTGGCCGTACCTGCTCATATCGGCGTCGCTGCACGTCACGTACATGCTGCTGCTGATGCGCTCGTTCACCCTCGGCGACTTCGGCCAGATGTACCCGATCGCCCGCGGCACGGCGCCCCTCGTGGTGACCGTGCTGGCCGCGATCTTCGTCCATGAGATCCCGAACGGCTGGCAGTTGGCGGGCGTGGCCGTCGCCTGCACCGGGCTGGTCGGCGTCGCCGTATGGGGCCTGAAGGGCTCCCGCCCGCACTGGCCCGCGATCATCGCCGCACTGGCGACGGGCCTGGCCATCGCCTCGTACACCACGGTCGACGGCGTCGGCGTCCGCGACTCCGGCTCCTCGCTGGGCTACATCGCCTGGCTGATGGTCCTGGAGGGCATCGCCATCCCGGCGTACGCGGCGTACCGCCGACGCGGCCAACTCGTCGCGCAGCTCAGGCCGTACGCCACGAAGGGCCTGATCGGCGGCGCGATGTCGGTCGTCGCGTACGGCCTGGTCCTGTGGGCCCAGACCCGCGCCCCGCTCGCCCCGATCGCGGCGCTGCGCGAGTCGTCGATCATCGTGGGCGCGGCGATCGGTGCGATCTTCTTCAAGGAGAAGTTCGGGCTGCCGCGGATCGCGGCGGCGGGGCTGATGGTGGTCGGCATCGGCTTGATGCTGCATACGGCTTAGCCAGGCCGGCGAGGCCTGTCGGCGGGGCGGACTCAGTCGGGCAGCGCCACGGTGAGATCCAGCTCGACGAGTTGTCCGGAGAAGCCCAGCTGGGTGACGCCCAGCAAGGTGCTGGCGGTGGTGAACGCCGGGCCGATGGCGGAGTTGGTGAGCCGGTCCCACGTGGCTCCCAGAACGTCTCTGTCGTCGCTCCGCACGTAGATCACCGACCGCACCACATGGTGCGGCTGAGCGCTCACGGCTGCGAGGGCGACGGACGCGTTCGCCACAACCTGGTCGGTCTGCTCCTCGAAGGAGCCGGGACCGACGAGGTCACCGTTCCTGTCAAGCGGGCACTGCCCCGCAAGGTGGGCCGTGCGGCCGGCCTCGACGACGGTGACGTGGTGGTAGCCGGGCGTGTGATGCAACTGCTCGGGGTTGATACGGGTGATCTTCTCGGTCATGCCCGCGAGTCTGGTCAGCGAGCCGACGGCACGCACCTCAATTTCATCCGTCGGCAAGCACCGGGCAGCGGACCGGAGTTGAAGAACAGACCGGGATCGCGCTCGGACAGCGTCTGGCCGACAGTCATCAGACAAGGGGAGGGGCACATCATGGGGTTCGGACGACGAAGACTTGGTGCCGCCATCGTGGCGGTTGCTCTAGGCGTGACCTTGCTGTCCGCGTGTGGGCTGTCTGATGTGGTGGATGAGTACGGCCACAGAGCCCCGAGGCCCCGGCCGTGAGCATCCAGGCGTACAACTCGCAGTAGCCGGAGGCAAACCTCCACCGGACGACCGGAAACAGCACCAGGGCCGGCTCCGGTCGGCTGCGCCTGCGTCACTTGCTCAGTACGTTCGCCGCCACGATGAACAGCCCGAGCAGCATGTCCGCGCCGCCCACCCGGCACGACGACGCCCAGCCCTGGCCCGTCACACGCGCGGCCCAGAGCCCCCAGCCGAACAGGGCCGCCGTGTTGAGGGCCAGGGCCACTTCGAGCGCGGTGTCCTCGCTCCACCACCCCGCGTACGAGGCGGACAGCACCGCCACAGTGGGCAGCACCGCGGCCACCAGCGGCCATTCCTCCAGCACGGACCGTACGACGTGCACGGTGACCGGTGTTCCGTCAGCCGTCCGGTGGGAGATGGCGTGGGCGTAGCCGTGCGCCGCAGCCGACGCGAGCCCCGCGACCAGCACCCACACCGCGTCGTAACCGGGGTCCGGGAGGCCGCTGTCGTGGTCCAGCGCCGCCGCGAGCGCGCTGGCGAGCACGGCGCCGTACACACCGCCGAACAGCAGCCGCTGCATGGACTCGCCACGGATGCCGGGCGCCCTGTGAACCACGGGCCTACTGGGCAAGACGCACCTTCCCGGAGCCGAGACAACGACGCGATGCCTGCCGTATTTCCAGGCCGCATTTACGGAGATTCAACAGCATATCGGGCGACCGGATCGCCATCCGGAAGGTGAGTCGCCACCGGAGCCCGGGGCGCCGGATCCCGGGGCGCCGGATCCCGAATCACCGTCACCCGCAGGAACACCGGCATCCGTACCGGCCGCCGGTCCGCGAGCGTCAGCACCACGACCGCTCCCCCGGTGACGAACCGGTCGAGCCGCGAACCCCGCACCTCGTGCCAGCACCCCCGGATCCGTACGAGGTCACCGCGCAGCACCAGCACGGCGCACACCTCACGTACCACGTCGAGCACCGCCGCCGCCCAGCGCCAGTTCCGCCCAGACGACCTTGCCGGGCCCGAGCCGCGCGCCGAACCCCCAGTCGTCGGCCAGCGCGGCCACGAGCAACAACCCCCGCCCGCCCGGCGCCTCCAGGTCCGGGACCGGCATCCGTGGCGGCACGGACGACGCGTCGTGCACCTCGATACGGAGCACACCCCCGCCGACCAGGAACCGGGTCTCGATCTCCCGGCCGGGCGAGACGACGGCATGCCGCCCGGCGTTGGTCAGCAGCTCCGAGAGGATCAGTACGGCCGCGTCGGTCAGGTACGACAGCCCCCAACCGGCCAGCGCCGTACGGAGATCCGCCCGCGCCTGCCCCACGCAGCCCGGACGCCTGCTCCAGCGGCGCACCACCGCGCTGTCCGATTCCGAACTCAGTGCCATCGCGAAGCTCCTCAGAAGATCTGCCGGGGTCCGGTGCGAACGTCTCGCACTGTGACGAATAACTCACAGCGTGTGTCTTGCGTCGCTACGCTTCTAGGGGTTTCGCCCTGACAACGGGCAATTCAAGTGAGGGAGTTGATCTCATGGCAGCAGCACCCCAACCACGCTCGATCCGGCAGAAGTACGGCGAGGAGCTGAGGATCCGGCGCATGGCGGCGGGTCTGACCCAGGAGGCGGTGAGCGAGGGGGTGGTCTGCTCCCCGACGCTGATCAGCCACTTCGAGGCGGGGCGCCGCCTGCCCAACCCGGACGATGCGCAGCGGCTGGACCGGGTACTGGGGACGGACGGGTTCTTCGCGCGCTGGCTGCGGGATCTGGATCCGAAGTACGCCAGCCACTTCGCCCGGGTGGCGGAGTTCGAGCAACAGGCCAGGGAGATGCGGCACTACGGTGCCTCGCTGATCCCTGGCCTTCTCCAGACGGCCGCGTATGCACGGGAGGTACTCAGCGCGCACACCGCGCTCGACCCGACGGCACCTGTTGACGAGCACGTCGTCAGCCGCATGCAACGTGCGCCGATCATTACGGAATCGACCGATACCGTATTTTGGGTGTTGCTGGACGAAGCGGCACTGCGGCGGAAGATCGGTGGCCCACAGGTCATGGCCGAACAGTTGCACAAGGTCGCCGACCTAGCGGAAGCGCAACGAATCCGCCTGCACGTCCTGCCATTTGGCGTCGGGGCGCACGCTCTACTGGCAGGGATGCTGTATCTGATGAGCTTCGACGAAGCTCCATCCATCGCCTACGTAGAGGGCGTTGGGACGGGGCATGTCTTCGACGATCCGGCCATGGTGAACCACTGTCACCTCGCCTACGATCTGGCTCTGGGCGACGCGCTGCCACACAAGGAATCACTGGCCCTGATCAGGGCCGTAGCGAAGGAGTACGAACGTGAACAGTAACGCGCGCATCGTTCCCGACCCGGCGTTCATACGCGAGTGGCGCAAGTCCAGCTTCAGCGGCCCCGGCAATGACGACTGCCTCGAAGTGGCAGACGGATACGCCGCTGTCCCCGTACGCGACTCCAAGAACCCCCACGGCCCGGCGCTGCTCTTCCCCGCCACCGGCTGGGCCTCCTTCGTCGCCGCCGTGAAGAGCGGCCGGCTCTCCGCCTGACACCCGCGAGACCGGCCCCGGTACCGAACCCGACCGGGGCCGTCTGCCTGCTCGGCGCACCGCCGGATCCTGTCGGAGGGGCGCCGAAGAATACAGACATTCACTGATCTTGTCGGCCAAGCGATCATCCACGACATACGTTTGATTTCGCATGAGACTCTAGGGGGAGAGCTGCGGCGACGTAGGCCTGCGCCCCCATGGGGTGGAGATCCCCGCCGCCCGACGAATGGGCGACACAGTGCACGACAGTGCGGAAGCAATACCGGACAGCCGGCCCGGACGCAGACTGCCATGGCCATGGTTCTTGGTGGTGGTCATCGCGTACGCGGGCATCATCCAGGGCCTGGGCCGGCTGATCGGCGTGGACACCAGCTACTCCGACAGTCAGTTCCCGACCACCGAATCACTGGTGCGCAACGCACTGATCCCGATCGGGGCGTCCATCGTGTTCGCCGCCGCCGTCGTCACGTGGCTCGGCTGGTGGCGCGAGATCCTGCACTACCGCGTCCCCGTGCGGCGCTGGGTGCGCTGGGTACCGATCTCGATGATCACCGTTGCCCTGATCGGCCTGAACTACGGGCACCTCGCCGACCAGAGCGTCTCCCTCGTGGCCTGCCTGCTACTGCTCGGCCTGTTCGTCGGCGTCGGCGAGGAACTCATGTTCCGGGGCATCGGCGTCCACGTCTTCCGCCGGGCCGGACTCACCGAGGGCAAGGTCGCCCTCTATTCCTCGCTCGTCTTCGGCGCCGTGCACATCAGCAACGCCTTCGGCGAGGGATCACAGGCCATCATTCAGGCCCTCGTCGTCTCCACCTCGGGCTACTTCTTCTACCTGTGCCTGCGCGTCGGCGGCATCATCCTGCTACCGATGCTCGTCCACGGGCTCTGGGACACCAGCCTGCTCTCCAACCTCGTGGGCGACAAGCCCCAGGTATCCCTGGGCATTGCCCTCGTCGTGCTCCTTCAGGTCGCCCTGATCATCGTGTTGCTGATCAAGCGCCGCACGGTCGAGACCGCACCCCAAGCCCTCCCGAGCTGACACACAGCCCTCAGGGGCGGCTCCGGCGGTTACGGAGCGTGCGGTGCTCTCGGGTTGCGAGCCGGGCGCGACAGCAGTTGGTTCCTTCCGCCACCACACCTCATCAGTAGTCATTTGCGCCGCTCAGAACCGGTTTACGGGCAGCGCACGTCATCCGGTCGAGGGAAAGTGCCCTCAACTACCCATTGTCATATTGACCTTGCTCTGCGTGACCATCCAAGGTGGAGGACGTCCCACTTCGGATCACCGACAGCCGCGTTCCCAGGGCAGACACCGCTCACCCTGGACCGCCCGCGCCGCTGCTCAACACGCTCAGGAAGGCTCGTCCGCAATGAACTCCCGCACCCACAGCAAGGCAGCACTCCTCACCCGCCGCACCTCCCTCACCCTCACCGCAGCCGGAATGGCCGTCGGGGTAAGCCTCAGTGCCCCGGCCACGGCCCAGGCGGATCCCCACATCTCCGTGTCGTGCACGGCTGCCGGAGAGACCCACTTCTCTCCTGGTGTCCAGCTCTTCCCTCTGCCCCAACAGATCGCCTACGAGGGGAAGAACTCCGGGTGCGTGGACAACAGTGGCGTCGGCATCCGGGAGGCGAAGATCTCCGCCGGGTTCAGGGACGTGATCATCAGCTGTGTCGCCGGCGGATTCGGTACAGGCAGCGGATCGGGAATCATCGAGTGGACCCTGGACGACGGCACGAAGCTCTCCAGCCAGGTGGACCTCAGGATCGACCACACCATCCTCAACACGTCCTCGGTCAGCGGCCACGTCCGCCAAGGCCCGTTCCAGGAGCAGAGCTTCAGCGGCGAGTTCACCACCGCACTCTTCGGCGGAGCGGGCAAGTGCACCGCCGGGGCGCCCTTCGGAGGAGTCAGGAACGCCGCGTTCACCGGGCAGTTCAGCGTCGGCTGACGGCCTGGACCGGCTGGACCGACGGCTGATCCCAGCGCCGGGGAGGGGGGAACACCCCGGGCCCGCACCCTGCCCGGCCAAGGGTGCGGGCCCGGGGTTGCGTTCCGGCAGATCAGGTGCGCGGCAGTTCGCCGACATCCGGCCGATGGCCTCCGTAGGAGGCGACCAGCGCGTCTGCCACGATCTCCGCGTCCGCCTCGGCCACGTCCGACGGGTACTCCGGCAGCAGGTCGTCCCAGAGGACCATCCACGATCCGTACAGCTGGGCTTGGCCCTCGGGGCGGGCGAAGAACCAGATGTGCAGATGGGCGCCGCCGTCTCCGATGCGGTAGACGTGGGCCCGCGAGATGTGCGGCAGTGCTTGCACGTGGCGGGCGATGTGGGTCGTGAGCACGCCCAGTTCGGCGGCCAGTTCGTCGGGCAGGTCCGCCAGGTCGAAGTGATCGCGTGGATGCAGCATCAGCACCAGCGGCACGCCGGCTCCCGCGATCCGGGTGAGCCGCCAACGGTCGTCGAGCCAGATCCCTTCGTCCCGGCTGCGGCACGCGTCGCAGTCCGAGGGGTCCTCGCCGTGCCGCGCCGGTTCGGGCAGAACCGGCGGGCGGAGCGGCGCGACGCGCAGGCCGTCCGGCTCGAACGGACTGATGTCCCACCCCGTCATGCGGGCCAGCGGGAGCCGTTGCTCACCATCCGCAGCGGTACGTGCGTGGGCGTAGAACTCGTCAGGTCGCATAGCCATGGCCAGAGGCTACTGTTGTTCGACGGCCATCAGCGCCTGCGCATTCGCTGAGTCATCACCTGCCGAACCCGCGAACACCCCTCACGTCGCTCCGCTTTGAAGATCGGTCATGCGCGCGATGGTCTCGTCGACTTGCCCGAGCGTCACCGTCATGTACGTCTCGCCCGGCCCCGGTGGGCGCGTCCAGGAACATGTCTGGAACGTGTGCAGGCGCCCGTGTGTCAGCGCGAAGCGCGGGAGTGAGACGCCGAACTCCGTGGCGATCGCCTCCAGCGCGTGCTGTTCCGCCCGCGCGGCAGCCGGATCGGCATCCCGGTCGGCATTCGAGTCGGCATCCGGATCGGCATCCGGATCGGCTGACGTGTCCGCGGCGGCGTTGCCGAAGAGTCGATCCGGGTCCAGCGCCGGAGGTATCTCGCCGCTGCGCCGGATCGTCGAACCGTGGACCGTGAAGTCGTACCGCTCCTCGCCGTTCTCCGCGAGGGAGAAGTGGAAAAGGGCCGGGGACCCATGGTGAGGCAGGCCGGGATCGCTCCAGACCACCATCGCTCGCGAGCCGGAACCGGAACGCGAACCGGGGCCTGAGCCGGAGTGTCCGGGCCCGGAGGCGGCTGCGGCAGGGGAGACGAAGCGCTGCTCGTCGAAGGGGCTCGGCTGCCCGTCGAAGGCGAAGCTCCAGCCGGATCCGGCACGCCCCACCGAGGCCAGTGCCTTGTCGTCGTACGACGAGGTCTCCCCGCGGTTCAGCAGCGTCGTCTGTGTTTCGCACGCCGTCATCGGCGTGTTCAGCCCGGAACTTCCTTCGGCGCCCACACGGTCCGGCAGTTCGGCCGGATGCGCCGATTCCACCAGGATGAAGCGGTATGCCTCGCGGCTGGTCCGGTGCGGTCCGGGGGCCGCCAGCCAGTCGAGGCCCCCGGGCTCCAGGTCGACAGGGGCCGCCACCTCACCGCCTGCCGCCTCGCCCCGAGGGGCGGCGAGCAGTTCGCGGCCACGCTCCGGGGTGAGCAGCGGGCCGAGGAGAGCGTCGGCCAGCAGGCCGATCGGTGCCAGGTGGCAGGGGCCCAGCGGTCGCCACTGCGGCAGCGCAGCCAGCACCGTCCGCCAGGCGGCGTCCGCTTCGCCCCAGCGCGCCAGCTCCCGTGCCTCGTCCAGTGCGTCCCCGAACGGGCCGGACGTGACGTAGCGGAAGGTCCCCGCTCCGACCTGCCGCCGTATCTCGTCGGCCGCTTCATGGAGATCACCGGGAGCGGGCCGCACGGTGTACGCCCACACCGCGTCGTCATGGCTTCGCTCCACATGCCCGACCGCCAGCACGGACAGCATCTCCAGTGCGTACACCGGGTCATCCGTCAGTCCGTCGAAACCGGCGAGGTAGCTGTCCCCCAGCAGCCACCGGATCTGGTCCCGCAGCGCCGCCGCGCGGGGCCTGCCGTACTCCACCGCCTCGGCCAGAGCGTCCTCGGCCCGCCGGTACTCCCCCGCCAGGGCGTCGCACCGTGCCTGCTCGACCACAGCGTCCAGCTTCCGGGTCGTGGCGTTGACGAACTCCGTGGCGCTGCCGGGGTCACCGGCCCGCAGGTGGTGGAACTCCCGGTACATCTCCGCCATGAACTCCCTGAAGGATGCGTACCGTTCCGGCATCTCACCGGCCCAGGTGCGGTAGCAGTAGACCGCCCACTCACCGTCGGCGCCCAGGTCCCCGGGGTTCAGCATCACGTAGGTGGCATCGGACTCGACGTCCAGGGGTAGCGTGCGGTCCCACATGTCCTCGACGAGCCGGATCTCCTCCTCGGTGGAGTCCTCGTCCAGCTCCTCCCGGTACATCTCCCCGATGCCGACTTCGTCCTCCTGCCAGCCGTGGCTCTCGGTTCCGGCGAGCACGTAGACGAAACCGCCTGCGTTCCGCCATCCGTCGCTGACCTCAAGGAACGAGCGGTACGACGGTGGGAGCGGGCAGCCGAGACGCTCCTCCAGCGCGGCGATCCGCTCGGCTGACGCGGGCGCGAAGCCGAGCCAGCGGGCGCGCCTGGCCTCCTCGTCCGCCTCGTCGAGGGCTTCATCGGGCGCCCAGGAATCCGCCCACTCGTCGCTCCAACGCTGGAGGAAGGAAGGCCAGTTGAAGGCTGCTTCAGTCATGCGAACGATCGTCGCATCCGCCACTGACAATGCCCTGCGGACCGCGTGGCCGACGGGACGCCGACCAGAGAGGCATCCGGCCTACGCCCCCGCAGCCAGCCCGTCCCCCCGGATCCGCGCGTGCAGATGCATGTCGTGGTGGCCGTCCGTGTGCAGGACCGCCCCGCGCCGTGTGCCCTCCGCCGCGAACCCCGCCTTGATCGCGACCCGGCAGGACGCCTCGTTGGTGGTCGAATGGTCGAGCTGGAGCCGGTGGAAGCCGCCCTCCTCCAGCGCCCAGCGGGAGAGCTCCACGACCGCGGCGGTGCAGGCGCCCCGGCCGCGGCCCGCCGGGGCCATCCAGTAGGCGACCTCGGCCTGACCGTCCACCAGAACCAGGTCTCTCAGCGAGATCCGCCCCAACAGCACGTCACTTCCGGCGTCGGCCACCGCCCAGTGCAGACCCGTCTCGTCCTGCCAGCCGCGCCGGCAGTTCGCGATCCACTCGCGCGCCTCGTCCACGGAGTCCATCGACCGCGCGTGCCAGCGCTGAATCTCCGGGTCCTGGTACGCCTCCCGTACCGCCTCCGCGTCGGTGAGCTGCCAGGGACGCAGCAGCACGTCCCTCGCAACTGGCAGAACAGGCTGGCTGGTTGCGGCAAGAGAACCGGTGGGTATCGCGGGAGCGACCAGGGAAGGCATGACGGCAGTCTCAACCCCTGCGGTTACCCGAGCAACGTACTTTCGACGAACCGGGCGCGTTCTTCGACCGGTGCGAGGGGCAGCCGTACGAGTTCGTAGCCGTAGTCGGTGTAGGTGGCGGCCATCGACGCGTAGGGTCTTTCGTTTGGATCAGGCCGGATCAGGGAGCGGGGTCTGGTGCGTGCGATCGCAAGGCGGAGGAGGGAGGCAGATGGGGTCTCCCCTGGCCCTCAAGGCCTTGGGGAAGGAGCCATGGTGACCGACGACAACGCGGCGAGCAATGGGGTCTCCCCTGGTCGAGCGAAGCCGAGACCTTGGGGAAGTGCCAGACCCCGCGAGCCCGGCGTGAACCAAACGAAAGGCCCTGGGTGCGCTCCGCCTCGGCGAAGGACTGTTTGCGCTCGCTGTCCTGGGCGTAGATCTCCGGCCAGGGAGGGGCGAGGAACACGCGACGGTGGTACCGGAAGCTCTTCGCGGCGGCGTGGACGTGGTCCGGCACCGGCAGTCCCTCCAGCCTCAGGTAGCCCACGATGTCGGGCACCCCCCGGTCGAAGAAGACCCGTTCCGGCCGCGCTGCCGCGATGCGGTACGAGCGCAGTTCCCAGCAGAGCATGAGTTCGGCGAAGAGCGCCGGGTCGGTCCAGGGCAGCGCGCGCCCGTCGATGGCGACCTGGTCCTGGATGATCCCGCGCCCCGCCTCCTGGGACCGGGCGTGGCCCTGGGTCTCCAGGAAGTCGAGCAGGGTGCTCTTCCCTGATCCGGGCCCTCCGGTGAGGACGATGAACCGCTCCGGCTCAGGCTCCGACGTCATGTTGTGCTCCCTCTTCTTCCGGATCCACACTGGTCAAATACTCAGAAATTGGCGCATTACTGCCATGATCGGGCAGGCAGCAGTGCCCACAGCCCCGAGGAGACAGTGATGCCAGCGGACGCGCCGGTGGGAGACCCTCAAGCCGCCCTGCGCGCGGACCCGTTCGGTCCGCTGCGGAGCCGGGGCTACCTCATGCTCCTTGCCCTGACCGCGCTGTTCGGGGTGGTGATCTCGGCCGGGGCGTACGGCTTCCTGCAAGCCGTCGAAGAGATCGAGAAGGCCGTCTACACCTCGCTGCCCAAGGCGCTCGGCTTCGACGGTGCTCCGTTCTGGTGGCCCCTGCCGCTGCTGGCCCTCGCCGGCCTGCTGGTCGCGGCGACGGTTCAGTATCTGCCGGGCAACGGCGGCCACCAGCCCGCCGAAGGGTTCAAGGCCCAGGGTACGGTCTCCGCCGCCGAGCTCCCCGGCGTCCTGCTCGCGGCTCTCGCCTCCCTCACCCTCGGCGCCGTGGTCGGTCCAGAGGCCCCGCTGATCGCGCTGGGCGGCGGGATCGCACTGTACGGCTTCCGGCTGATCAAGCCGGAAGCCGACGCTTCCTCCCAGGCCCTCGTGGCGGCGGCGGGCAGCTTCGCGGCCATCAGTGCCTTGCTGGGCTCGCCGTTGATCGGCGCCTTCCTGCTGATGGAGGTCTCCGGTCTTGGCGGGCCGATGCTGGGGATCGTGCTCGTTCCGGGACTGCTGGCCTCGGGCATCGGCTCCCTGGTGTTCACCGGCCTCGGTACGTGGGCGGGCGTCGGCAAGGGCACGCTCATCATCCCGAACCTTCCTCCGGCCGACCGCCCCGACCTCGCCCAGTTCGGCTACGCGCTGCTGATCGGCGTCGCGGCGGGCTTCGTCGGTACGGGCATCCGCCGCCTGGGGCTCTTCCTCCAGCCGGGAGTGAACCGCCGCCGCCTGGTGTGGACCCCGGTCTGCGGTCTGGTCGTGGCGGGGCTGGCCATCGCCTACGCGGAGGGCAGCGGGAAGGACGCGTCCGACGTGCTGTTCTCCGGGGAGAGCGCGCTGCCGGGACTCCTCCTGCACAGCGGCGCGTACTCCGCTGGGGTGCTGACGCTGCTGATCGCCTGCAAGGGACTCGCCTACGGGGTGTCCCTGTCAGCGTTCCGGGGCGGGCCGGTCTTCCCGGCGCTGTACATCGGGGCCGCCGGTGGGATCGCGCTGTCCCATCTGCCGGGGCTGCCGTTCGTGACGGGTGCCGCGATGGGGATGGGCGCGCTGGCGGTGGCGCTGCTCAGGCTGCCGATGACGGCCGTGCTGCTCGCGACGCTGCTCCTGGGGAAGAGCGGGGTGACCGTCATGCCCCTGGTGATCGTCGCCGTTGTCGTCTGCCATGTCGTCGTGGCGCGGATCAGCCCGCCACCGGTGAAGGCCGCGGCTCCGGCAGCCACGGCCGCGCCGGCCTGAGCCCGCGCGCACCGAGGACAACTGCCGCCCGGGAGCGCACTGTTCGTGCGGAACGGCGCAGTTACTGCAGCGCGCCGCGCAGCCCCATGTTTCCGCTGAGCAGGCCGCCGTCGACCGGGAGCGTGATCCCGGTGATCCAGGACGCGTCGCGGGAGGCGAGGAAGGTGATGGCCGCCGCGATGTCGTCGGGCAGGCCGACCCGGCCCAACGGGTAGTGTTCCGCGGCCCGTTCGAAACCGACCCCGGGGCGGCGCAGCGTCCAGGCGTCCGTGGCGACCGTCCCGGGGGCGACCAGATTGACCCGTACTCCTCTGGGCGCGGCCCGGCCCGCCAGGGTGCGGGTCAGGCTGGCGAGGCCCGCCTTGGCCGCGCTGTAGGCGTGGTTGCCGAAGTCCTGTTCGCCGTTGACCGAGCCGACGCTGACGATCGCGCCCCGGCCGCCCGCCGCCGCGAGGTGCGGAAGCGCGGCCCGGGAGGCCCGGAAGGCTCCGGACAGGGTCGCGTCGAGGTCGCGGTGCCAGGACTCGTCGTCCTCGTCCTCGAAGAGCGGGGCGTCCGGCGAGCAGGCGTACGCGTTGTTGACCAGGACGTCGAGTGCGCCGAACTGCTCGACCGCGTACGCCACCGCCGCCTCGACCGCCGCCCGGTCCGTGACGTCGCAGGTGAACGGCAGTGCGCCGGGCAGTTCGGCGGCTGTCTTCGCGGCGCGTGCGCCGTCCAGGTCGGTGACCAGGACGCGGGCGCCTTCCTCGGTGAACCGGCGGGCGGTGGCCGCGCCGATTCCCCTGCCCGCGCCGGTGATCAGGACTGAGTAACCCTCGAACCGCCTCATTCCATCCATGGGGCGATCATGTCGCCGAACGGACCGCCCTGACCAGAGCCTGGGCGCGGGGATCGGCCGTCACGCCCTTCTGGAGGGAGTTGGTGACGTATCCGAGGGCGATCCCGGACTCCGGGTCGGCGAAACCGAGCGAGCCGCCACGGCCGGGGTGGCCGAACGAGCCGGGGCCGAGCAGCGGGGCCGAGGGGCCGTGCAGCATGAAGCCGAGGCCGAAGCGGGTGTTGACGACGAGGACGCGGTCGGGCCCCGAGGACTCCTCGGTGCGGGCCAGGGCGAGGGTGGCCGGGGCGAAGAGCCGGTTGCCGTTGTCGACGTGTCCGATCATCGCCGCGTACACCCGGGCGAGGGCGCGGGCGGTGGAAATGCCTGCGGACGCGGGGAGTTCGGCGGCGCGGTAGTCGGGGGCGTTCTCGTCGGGGAAGGGGGCGATGGCCCCGAAGGCGCGGCTGGTGAACGACTCGGGGTCGCGGTAGGCCTCGCTCACGGAACGCTTGGGCCGCAACTTCAGCCCGCCGCCCACCGGGACGGTGTCGACACTGCCGATCCGTCCGACGCGGTGCGCCTCCTCGACGGGCAGGCCCACCCAGAAGTCGATGTCGAGGGGGCGGGCGATCTCCTCGGCGATCCAGCGGCCGATGGTGCGGCCGGTGACCCGCTTGACCAGTTCGCTCAGCAGCCAGCTGTAGGTCTGCGCGTGGTAGCCGTGATCGGTGCCGGGCTCCCAGGCGGCCTGCTGCGCGGCGACGGCGCGCGGGCCGGAGATCCCGTCGATGGCCTGCTCCGGAGTGAGCGGCCGGTCGAGGAACGGGACTCCGGTGCGGTGCGCGAGGAAGTGGCGTACGAGGGCGCGTTCCTTGCCGCCCGACTTGAACTCGGGCCAGTACGTGGAGACGGGCGCGTCGAGGTCGAGCTGTCCGCGCTGGTGCAGGAGGAGGGGGACGGCGGCGGTGACGCCCTTGGTGGCGGACCGGACGATCTGCGCGGTGTCGAGGGCCCAGGGTTCGGGGCCGTCGAAGTCCTTCGTACCGGCCCAGAGGTCGACGACCTTGTGGCCGTCGCGGTAGACGGTGACGGCGGCGCCGCGTTCCGCGCGCTGGTCGAAGTTACGTACGAACGCGTCCCGGACCGCTTCGAATCCGTCCGCCACTGTGCCCTGGACGTCCACCACGTCGTGCTCCCACGTCTCCCCGCACGCCCGGTCGGCGTACAGGTCCATGGTGGGGGGCGGCTCCGGCGAGGGTTGCCGGGGGGTGGGGTTGGGGGGGTGGGGTGCGGGGTGGGGGGCTGCTGGGGTGTCCTCAAGCGCCGGACCGGCTGGGGTGTGTCCTCAATCGCCGGACGGGCTGGATTTGTGCGGGTGTTGGGTGCGTGGGCTTGTCCTCAAACGCCGGACGGGCTGAATACGCGGGCGTCGGCAGTGTGCAGGGTCTGCGACGTGAGGTCGTTCTCGAATGCCGGACCGGCCGAATACGCGGGCGTCGGCAATGCGCGGGTGTCTGCCACGTGAGGTCGCTCTCGAATGCCGGACCGGCCGAATACGCGGGCGTCGGCAATGCGCGGGTGTCTGCCACGTCAGGTCGTCCTCGAACACCGGACCCGCCGAATACGCGGGCGTCGGCAGTGCGCGGGTGCCCGGCGCGGGCTCAAGGGGTCCGTTACCAGGGGGAGATCGGTATCACCCCGGTGCGGCGGCCCTCGTGGTCGAGGAGGTGGCCCATGCGTTTCACCGTGTGCAGGCCGACGATGCGGTCGGTGACGGTGAGTGTGGGGACGCGGGCGCAGAGGGCCGTTTCGCGGCGTTGGATGTCGCCGATGTCGTGGACCCAGAGCGTGGCGAAGATGTTGGCGGGCCCGGTGACGCCCGCCACCAGGCGGCACTCGGGAGTGGCGGCCAGGGTGCGGTGCACGGTGCCGATGTCGCGGGCGGGGACCTGGGCGAGGAGGGAGACCGGGACCGGGTGCCCGGCGAGCGGGGCGGCGACGTCGCAGCGGAAGGTGAGGATGCCGGAGTCCGTCAGACGGCGCAGCCGGCGGCGGACGGTGGCCGGGCTGGTGCCGGTGCGTTGGCCGAGCTCGGCCAGGCCGACCCGCCCGTCGCGGACGAGTTCGTCGAGCAGGGCGTGGTCGACCAGGTCGAGTTCGCGCGTATGCACCGATTCCGGCGCCGTGGAGGCGGAGTTGCCGAGCGCGGTCAGCTGACTCTGGTCCAGGGAGCGCAGCCGCCAGCGGCTCCCCTCGACGTACAGCGAGGTGGCGAAGAGGGAGCTGACCGAGGTGACGCCGGGCAGTTGGTCCAGCGTCCCGGTCAGGAAGCGGCTGAGCGAGGGCAGATCGGGGGCGAGCACGTCCAGCAGCAGATCGGCGCTGCCGGATCCGGTCACCTCGACGGTGGCGGTCTCGGGGAACTTGCTGAGCCGGTCCGCCAGCCGGGAGCGTGCGCCGGGGCGGCAGCGGAGGAGTACGAAGGCGGTGGCCCGGCCGCGGGAGAACTCCCGCCCCGGCGCCGCGCACACCCAGGCGAGCCCGGCCCCGGTCAGCCGGTCCCAGCGCCGCGCGAGGGTGCTCGCCGCCACACCGAGCAGGGGTGCCAGCTCGGTCCAGGCTGCCCGGGGCCGCAGCTGGAGGGCATTCACCAGGGCGAGGTCCAGCTCGCTCGGGGTGACCGTTTCTTGCATCAGGCCTGCCCCGTACGTACGAATCCAACGATATTCGGGCTCACTCGTACCTCCACCCGCACAGTAGCCACCACTGTCGGTTCCGGCCATCGGATGAGGTGGGGCTGTGTCCACTCGCATATCGCAATTCCGGCCGGGGGCGGTGAGCTCCGGTCCCGGGATGCTCGCCGCGATGGCGGTCGTCGTGCTGTTCAGCGGGATCGTGCAGGGCTATCTGACGCCCCTGCTGCCCGGCCTCGGTCTCCGTCTGCACATCGGCAGCGTCGGCCAGAACAACATCTATCTGCTGTCCCAGCTGGCCTTCGCGGTGATGACGCCGCTGCTGTCGCGGCTGGGCGATCTGTACGGGCACCGCAAGCTGCTGCGGGTGGCGCTGGCGATGGTGGCGGGCGGTTCGCTGCTGATGGCCGCGTGGCCGTCGGCGGTGACGCTGGCCGTCGGGGTGGTGCTCCAGGGCGCGCTGGTCGGCTTCTTCCCGCTGCTGGTGGGCATCCTGCGGTCCCGGGCGCCCGAGCGGAACCGCACCGGGATCTCGCTGCTCGTCGGGGTGCTGCTGATCTCGATCGGGGTGGGCGGCCTGGTGGCGGGCGTGCTCAGCGAACAGCAGGCGGCGAAGGGGCTGTGGACGGCCGTTCCGGTCGCGGTCCTCGCGGTGGTGGCGGGGCTGCTGCTGCCCGACAGCGCCGTACCGCGCGGCGGGCGCTTCCACTTCGGGGCGGCGGCACTGCTGACCGCCGGGCTGGTCGCGCTCGTCCTGGTGCTGGCGCAGGGCAGCGTGTGGGGATGGTCCTCGCCCCTGACCCTGGGTCTCGCGGTGGCGGCCGTCGCGGTGCTCGCGGCGTGGGCGGCGGTCGAGTACCGGTCCGCGCATCCGCTGGTGAACGTACGGATGCTGGGCAACCCCCGGCTGGCGGTGGTGAGCGGGTACACCTTCTGCGCCGCCTTCGGCACCATCGGTTTCCTCGGCGCCAACGCCCTCTTCCTCGGCGCTTCGCCGGCGGAGACGGGCTACGGCATGGGGATGGGCTCGCAGACGATCGCCGCCGTCTCCCTGGGCATGGTGCTGGCCGGTTTCGTGGGCTCCACGCTCAGTCCGCGGCTGGCCCGGTGGACCGGTGACCGCGCCGTGCTCGCCTCGGGCTGTGTGCTCGCCGCGCTGGGCTTCCTCTCGATGATCTTCTTCCACGACACCCTCGCCGAGTACCTGACCGCCGCGGTCGTGGTGGGGCTGGCGACCGGAGTCTTCGAGTCGATCAGCCGGACCCTGTCGGCGGAGGCCGTCGAGGAGCACGAGACCGCGCTCGCGGTCGGCATCAACGAGCTGGCCCTGTCGCTCGGCGCGGCCATCGGCGCCGCGGTGATCGGCGCGTTCTTCGCGGCGCACGAGGTGCACGGCACCACACACATCGAGGTGTCCGGTTTCCGGTGGGCCTGGGGCGCGTGCGCCGTGGTCGCGCTGCTGGGCGGGGCGGCGGCGCTGCGCTACCGCAGTCCGGGGGCCGCGGGCACCGAGCCCGTACAGCACTCCGGATCCCGGCCCGGATCCCGGCCCGGATCTCAGCCCGGACCTCAGCCCGGTCACGTATCTCAGGAAGGTGGGCTCGCATGACGGGCGAACACGGCAGCGGGTCCGGCGACGTACGGCAGGCGGTGGCCGCGGCCGTACGGTCCTGGGGCGACCGGCTGCTGGCGCTGAGCCACAGCCTGCACGACGAGCCCGAGACGGCCCTGGCCGAACACCGCTCGGCCGCGAAGACAGCGGACCTGCTGGAGGCGGCGGGGTTCGCGGTCGCGCGCGGGACCGGCGGCCTGGACACCGCGCTGGTCGCCACCCGGGGGTCGGGCGATCTGGTGCTGGCGTTCTGCGCCGAGTACGACGCGCTGCCCGGCATCGGTCACGCCTGCGGGCACAACGTCAACGGCGCGGCATCGGTCGGCGCGGCCGTCGGGCTGGCCGCCGTCGCGGACCGGCTCGGCCTGACCGTCAAGCTGATCGGCACCCCCGCCGAGGAGGACATCGGCGGCAAGGTGCTGCTGCTGGAGGCCGGGGTCTTCGACGACGTGGCCGCGGCGATGATGGTGCACGCCGCGCCGTACGACTCCGTCGGCTCCTCCTCACTCGCCATCGGCGCCTGGGACATCACCTACCGCGGGGCGCCCGCGCACGCGGCGGTCGCCCCCTGGGAAGGCGTCAACGCGCTGGACGCCATGACCCTCGCCCACACCGCGGTCGGGCTGCTGCGGCAGCAGTTGCCACCCGGCTCCGTGGTGCACGGGATCGTCACCGAGGGCGGCCAGGCCGTAAACGTCATCCCCGCCCGGACCAGGGCCCGTTACGAGGTCCGCGCCCCGACACTGGAGCAGCTGGACCAGGTGCGGCAGCGGGTGCGGGCCTGCTTCCAGGCCGGGGCCCTCGCCACCGGGGCGGAGCTCGAACTGGGCGTGCACGGACGGGACTTCGCCGATCTGCGCCAGGACCCGTTCCTGACGGAGGCCTACGTCCGCGCGGCCCGCGGGCTGGGCCGCACGGTGGAGTCACGGCAAGGGGAGACCCTGGCGTCGACGGACATGGGCAACGTCTCGCGGGAGCTGCCGACGATCCACCCCACCATCGGTTACGAGACCGGCGGCGCCAAGCAGCACACCCCCGAGTTCACCGGTTACGGGAAGAGTCCGGGCGCCGACCGGGCGGTGCTCGACGGGGCGACCGCGCTGGCGCTGGCCGGTGTCGAGGCCGCGACGTCCGAGGGGCAGCGGCGCCGCCTCCTCGACGGGGTCGCCGAACGGGCGCGGGGCCGCGCCTGACCCCGGCTCCACCCGTTTCCGTACGGAGTCACGGGCGGGCGCCCGGTCGGACGGCTGCCCGTCCCCGTACGGAACACCGGGCCGCGACGGACGGTCAGACGACCGCCCGCGGGTTGAAGCCGAACGGCAGTTCGAGACGGTGCGCGCCCATCAGTTCCTCGTCCGCGAGCAGGTCCGCCGTCGCGCCGTCGCCCACGATGACCCCGCCGCTGAGGACCACGGACCGGGGGCAGAGCTCCGCCGCGTACGGCAGGTCGTGCGTGACCATCAGTACGGTCACGTCCAACGCCCGCAGGATGTCCGCCAGTTCGCGGCGGGACGCCGGGTCCAGGTTGGACGAGGGTTCGTCCAGGACCAGGATCTCGGGCTCCATCGCCAGGACCGTCGCGACGGCGACGCGGCGCCGCTGCCCGTACGAGAGGTGGTGCGGGGGCCGGTCCGCGTACGACTCCATGCCCACCCGGGTGAGCGCGGCGACGACCCGCGCCTCCAGTTCCGGGCCGCGCAGTCCGGACGCCGCCGGGCCGAACGCCACGTCCTCCCGGACCGTCGGCATGAACAGCTGGTCGTCCGGGTCCTGGAAGACGATGCCGACCCGGCGGCGGATCTCCGCGAGGTTCTCCTTGGCGACCGGCAGGCCGGCCACCGTGACCGAGCCCGCGCCGCCGGTCAGGATGCCGTTGAGGTGCAGGACGAGGGTGGTCTTGCCCGCGCCGTTGGGGCCGAGCAGGGCGACCCGTTCACCGCGCCGGACGGTCAGGTCCACACCGAAGAGGGCCTGGTGGCCGTCGGGGTAGGCGTACGCGAGACCGGAGACGTCGAGGGAGGGTGCGGGGGATGCGGGAGCGGTAGTCACAGGGTCCATCACAAGGTCCATCCCAGCAGACAGATGCAGAGCGCCGCGACGGGGAGTGCCGCGGCGGACCGCCACTGCGCGCCCGAGGCCGTCACTTCGTCGATGACCGGCATGGTGCCGGTGTAGCCGCGGCTGACCATGGCCAGGTGCACGCGCTCGCCCCGTTCGTAGGAGCGGATGAAGAGGGCCCCGGCGGACTTCCCCAGGACGCCCCACTGGCGTACGCCGCGCGCCTCGAACCCGCGGGAGCGGCGGGCGATCGACATCCGCCGCATCTCGTCGGTGATGACGTCTCCGTAGCGGATCATGAAGGACGCGATCTGGACGAGCATCGGCGGCAGCTTGAGCCGCTGGAGGCCGAGCAGCAGGGAGCGCAGTTCGGTCGTCGAGGCGAGGAGTACCGAGGCGGCGACGCCGAGGGTGCCCTTGGCGAGGACGTTCCAGGCGCCCCAGAGGCCGTTCACGCCCAGCGACATGCCCAGGACGTGGACCTGTTCACCGGGGACGACGAACGGCATGAGCACCGCGAACGCCACGAACGGGACCTCGATCAGCAGCCGCTTGAGCAGGAACGCGGCGGGGATGCGGGCCACGGCGGTGACCGCCGCGAGCAGCACGGCGTACAGCGCGAACGCCCACATCGCCTCGCGCGGGGTGGAGACCACCACGATCACGAAGGCGAAGACGGCGGCGAGTTTGCAGTGCGGTGGCAGGGCGTGGACCGGCGAGTGCCCGGCCCGGTAGAGCTTGTGTGCGTGTCCCGCGCCCATGTCAGACGGCTTCCGCGTGCGGTCCGGCCGCGGTCTCCGTACGGCGGCGGCGGACCGCCCAGAAGACGCCGCTGCCCACCACGATCGTGGTGCCGACACCGATCAGACCGGCGAGGCCGCCGGAGATCCGGGCGTCGGAGATGTCCTTGACGCCGTACCCGGCGAGCGGGGAGTCCTCGGTGTGGTGCGGCTTGGTCTTGGTGTCGATGCCCTTGTCGTGGGCGACCTTCTCCAGGCCGTCGGGGCTGGAGGACGCGTAGAAGGAGACGAACCCGGCCAGCACCAGGGCGGTGACCAGGCCGATGCCCCAGACCTTGCGGTTGGAGACCTTGCGGGGCGAGCGGGCGGCGACCGGGGCCGCGGCGGGCGCGTCGACCAGTTCGCCGCCGACCCGGAGCTTGAGCGGCGCGGTCAGCCCGCGGGCGCCGTAGACCAGGTCGGGGCGTACGGCGATGACCGCGCCCACGGTGAGTGCGGTGATCGCGGCCTCGCCGATGCCGATGAGGACGTGCACGCCGACCATCGCGGTGAGCACCTTGCCGAGGGGGACGTCGGTGGTCCCGCCGAGTGCGTACATCGCGGTGAAGGCGAGCGCGGCGCACGGCACCGAGAGCAGCGCGGCGACGAAGGAGGCGGCGGTCACCGAGCTGCGGCGGCGGGGCAGCACCTTCACCAGGCCGCGGAAGACGGCGTACGCGACGACGGTCGTCACGATCGCCATGTCGGTGATGTTCACCCCGAGCGCGGTGAGGCCGCCGTCGGCGAAGAGGATGCCCTGCATCAGCAGGACGACGGACACACAGAGCACGCCGGTGTACGGGCCGACCAGGATCGCGGCCAGCGCCCCGCCCAGCAGGTGTCCGCTGGTCCCGGCGGCGACGGGGAAGTTCAGCATCTGCACGGAGAAGATGAACGCGGCGACGAGACCGGCGAGCGGCGCGGTGCGTTCGTCCAGCTCCCGGCGGGCACCCCGGAGGCTGACGGCCACGGCTCCCGCGGCGATCACACCGGTCACCGCCGAGACGGGGGCGTTGATGAATCCGTCGGGGACATGCATGTGGCGACTCTCTCCTCGTGGTGGTGCACCGGCGGTGGTGAACCGTTCGATGATAGAGCCTTGTTGCGAATGGTTCGCAAGAGCGCCTGCCTCCCAGGTGCGCTCCCCTGCCCCTTCACGCCCTGATCAGGGCAGCCTCGATGAATATATGGGACATTAGATTACAAATAGACGTAAAGCGGTGCTGAGTACCCCGAGTGAGGAGCTGGCGATGTCCCCCGCCCTTGATGTGCCCGTACGTGGCCATGTCGTGACGGATGTCCCCGGCGAGTGGACGGTGGTGCACGTCGCGCTCCGGTACGACGCCGAGGCCGCCCCCGGGATCGTCCGGTTCTTCTTCCCCGGCGGCACCGAGTGGGTCTTCGCGCGGGAACTCCTCGAAGCCGGACTGCGCAGCCCCCAACGCTCCGGCGACATCGGGATCTGGCCGTGCGGGCGGGCCCAGGTGGTGGTGGAGTTCCACTCCGCCGACGGGGTCGCCGTGGTGCAGTTCGACAACACACCGCTGATGCGCTTCCTGCGCGGGACATACGCGGAGGCCCCCCGCGCCGTACGGCACGAGGAGCCTCTGCGGCCGGAGCGTCCGGCACGTCCGAGCGTCAGGCGCTGACCAGCTCCCGCTGCTCGCCCTCGTCCGCGTCGGTGTGCTTGTTCAGGCCCTCACCCTCGACGTCCACGTTCGGCAGGGCGCGGTCCAGCCAGCGCGGCAGCCACCACGCCCGCTTGCCGAGCAGCGCCAGGACGGCGGGCACGATCGCCATCCGTACGACGAAGGCGTCGAAGAAGACCGCGATGGCGAGACCGAAGCCGATCATCTTGATCATCGAGTCGCTGGCTCCGATGAAGCCGGAGAAGACCGCGATCATGATGACGGCGGCGGCGCTGACCACACGCGCACCGTGCTTGAAGCCGGTGACGACGGCCTGGCCGGGGCTCTCCCCGTGGACGTACGCCTCCCGCATGCGGGTGACCAGGAAGACCTCGTAGTCCATCGCGAGACCGAAGACCACACCGACCATGAAGATCGGCATCATCGACATGATCGGGCCGGTCTGCTGGACCCCGAGGAGCGAGCCGAGCCAGCCCCACTGGAAGACCGCGACGACCGCGCCGAGTGCGGCGACCACCGAGAGCAGGAAGCCGAGCGCCGCCTTCAGCGGGACCAGGACCGAGCGGAAGACCAACATCAGCAGCAGGAAGGCCAGCCCGACGACGAGCGCCAGGTACGGCACCAGGGCGTCGTTCATCTTCTGCGAGAAGTCGATGTTCATCGCTGTCGCACCGGTGACGAGCACCGTCGCCCCGGTGTCCGACTTGACCTGCGCGCCCACGTCCCGGATGGAGTGGACCAGGTCCTCCGTCTTCACGGAGGAGGGCCGGTCCTTCGGGACGACGGTGATCATCGCGGTGTCGTGCGCCTTGTTGTAGACCGGCTGCGAGGCCGACACGACGCCGTCGAGCGCGGCGACCTTGCGGTGCACCTGGTCGACCGCGGCCTTGCCGTCGGCCACCCCCTTGACGTCGGTGACCATCTGCAGCGGGCCGTTGAAGCCGGGCCCGAAACCGTCCGAGAGCAGGTCGTACGCCTTGCGCTGCGTGGTGCTGGTGGGCTGGGAGCCGTCGTCCGGCAGGCCCATCTCCAGCGAGGCGGCCGGTACGGCGACGGCACCCAGGCCGATCACCCCGACGAGCAGCACCATCACCGGACGGCGCAGCACGAAGCGGGCCCAGCGGGTACCGCCGTTGGCCTTGACCTCGGCGCCCTTGACCGGCGGGTTCTTACGGGCCTTGCGGCCGATCACGCGCTTCCCGACGAAGCCGAGCAGTGCGGGGATGAGGGTGAGCGCGATGAGGACCGCGATCACGACCGTACCGGCGGCGGCGAAGCCCATCTTGGAGAGCATCGGGATGTTCACGACGGCCAGGCCGACCAGGGCGATGACCACGGTGAGCCCCGCGAAGACGACCGCGGACCCGGCTGTGCCGACCGCCCGTCCGGCTGCCTCCTCCGGCTTGCGGCCCTCGGCGAGTTCCGCCCGGAAGCGCGAGACGATGAAGAGGGCGTAGTCGATGCCGACCGCGAGGCCGATCATCATCGCCAGCATCGACGTGGTGTTGCCCAGGTCCAGCACGTTGGCCAGCGCGGTGATCGTGGAGACGCCGACGCCGACACCGATGATCGCGGTCAGCAGCGGCAGTCCGGCGGCTATCAGCGAGCCGAAGGTGACCACCAGCACGATCGCGGCGAGCACCACCCCGATGATCTCGCCGGAGCCGGTCTCCGGCATGGCCTGGAGCGCGTCACCACCGATCTCCACCGTGTAGCCGTCGTGCTGCGCCTTCTCCCCGGTGTGCTGGAGCGAGTCCTTGGTCTCGTCGGTCAGCTCCATGGAGTTGACCTTGTAGGCGACCTGCACGTACACCGTGCTGCCGTCCTTGGAGACGGCGTTCTCGGCGAACGGGTCGTGCACGGTCATGATCTGGTCGGAGCCGGCCCGCAGCTCGGACGAGACCTTCTTGACCTCGGCCTTGTTGGCCGCGGACGTCATCTTCTCGCCGGACGGCGCCTTGAAGACGACCCGTGCGGTGGCGCCGTCGGCGCCGCCTCCGGGGAAGCGCTGCTCCAGCAGGTCGAAGGCCTTCTGGGCCTCCGTACCCGGTATCGAGAAGGAACTGGAGGTCGCGGTGGAGGCACTGGCGGCGCCGAATCCGGCGAGCGCCAGCAGGGCCACCCACACCAGGGCGACATAACGGCGGCGCCGGAAGGCGAACCGTCCGAGTTTGTAGAGGTACGTGGCCACGAGGGCTTCTCCCGGTCAGGTCGGTGCGAAAGGGCATGAGGAACCAGCCCGACGACGAGAGCGGCGTGTCAGGTGGAGAGGGGTAGGGCTCGGGTCAGGCGGTGTGTTCGCAGGGCTGGATGCCGAGAGCGGGGAGAACCACGGCGTCCAGATAACGGGTGAGGAAGGCCTGGTCGGCAGGCCTTTCCTCGATCAGCTGCCGGGCGACGACCGCGCCGACCAGCATGTGCGGAACAAGATTCAGCGCGGGGTTGTCGGCACTGACCTCGCCGCGCTCCACGGCCCGCCGCAGCAACCGTTCGAGGCCCGTCATCTCGGGCTCGATCAGCAGCTCGCGGAGAGCCTGGAAAAGATCGGGATTCTCATGGACGGCATGCATCAGGCCCCGCATCAGTGCGGAGTTCTTCTCCATCTCGCAGTCGTCCTCGCGGGCCACCATGGCGTGGAAGTCACCGCGCAGCGAGCCGGTGTCGATCTCGTCGGCCCCGACAGGCTTGTTGTGCCGCAGCGCCCGGACGATCAGCTCCGGCTTGCTCCCCCACTGACGGTAGAGGGTGGCCTTGCTGGACCGGGTGCGAAGCGCGACGGCATCCATGGTCAGGGCGTCGTAGCCGACTTCGCGCAACAGGTCGAGCACGGCCTCGTACAGCTCACCCTCACGCTCAGGTGTGAGTCTGCCGGCCATTCCCGACCTCCTGTCCGGTCCGGTGGAGCGAAACGATTTCGTACAGCTCGACGGTACGCCCCGCCTCAGCGAAACGGCAACGTTTCGCTTGTGGGGTCCGTCACGGTTGTCAGCTCGACATAAGAGCGAGCATTTTGAACTGTTTTTGCACCGCGTCGAGCCGAACCGGCGAAAGTTGCTTGGGGCACGCATTACGCTGACTTGCTGAGTACAAGCAACTACCTGTGTACGAGCAACGACTTGGAATGCGATGGACTGCGGTACGACCGAGAGCAGCGAGTCCGCGACGCGGCAGGTTCCGGCCGAAGGCACGGCAAGTGCCGAGGAGGCCGCCGCCGCGCTGGGCACGGAGCTGGTCCGGATGACCCGGCTGATCGCGGCGTGGAAACAGCGCGCCAAGACCGAGGCGGGCGCCGCGGACCGGGTGCTGCTCGCCCGGCTGGTGACCGACGGCCCCCAGCGGGCGACCGATCTGGCCGCCGCCGCGTACCTCGATCTGTCGACCGTCAGCAGACAGGTGCGCTCCCTGGTGGAGCGCGGCCTGGTGGAGCGCCACCCCGATGCGGAGGACCGGCGGGGTTCGCTGCTGTCCGCGACCGGGGCAGGACGCGAGAGGTTCGAGCAGTACCGCAGTCAACGAGACACCGAACTCACCAAGTTCCTGCAGGCCTGGCCCGGTGAGGACCGCTACCAGCTGATGCGGCTGCTGGCCCGCCTGACCGATGACTTGGTGAAACATCAACCTTTGCAGCGCGCGGCCGGACGGCATTCGGACAGCGCTGCACAGCAGGGAGAAAGCACGAATGAGTAGCACCGCACCCCCCACGGCCGAGGGGACCAAAGCGATACCCACGGCGGGCGGGCTCACCCACCGGCAGATTCTCACCATCCTGAGCGGTCTGATGCTGGGCATGTTCCTGGCCGCTCTGGACCAGACGATCGTCAGCACCTCGATCAGAACGATCGCGGACGACCTGCACGGGCTGAGCCAGCAGGCCTGGGCGACCACCGCCTATCTGATCACCTCGACGATCACCACGCCGCTGTACGGCAAGCTGTCCGACCTCCACGGCCGCAAGCCCTACTTCCTCGCCGCGATCACCATCTTCATCGTCGGTTCGGCGCTGTGCACCTTCTCCACCTCGATGAACGAGCTGGCCGCCTTCCGCGCCTTCCAGGGCATCGGCGCGGGTGGTCTGATGTCGCTCGCGCTGGCGATCATCGGTGACATCGTGCCCCCGCGCGAACGGGCCCGCTATCAGGGCTACATGCTCGCCACCTTCGCCACCTCCAGCGTGGCCGGCCCGCTGATCGGCGGCTTCCTGGCCGGTCAGCACTCCATCCTGGGCATCACGGGCTGGCGCTGGGTCTTCCTGGTCAACGTCCCGATCGGGATCTTCGCGCTGTTCGTCGTCGCGAAGGTGCTGAACATCCCCCACGTACGCCGCAACCGCCGGATCGACTGGTGGGGCGCTCTCACCATCGCCGTCGGTGTGGTGCCGCTGCTGCTCGTCGCGGAGCAGGGCCGGGACTGGGGCTGGGGTTCGACGCGGTCGCTCGCCTGTTACGGGATCGGCGTCGTCGGCATCATCGCCTGGGTCTTCGTGGAACGCTGGATGGGGGACGACGCACTGATCCCGATGCGGCTGTTCCGCAACGGGACGTTCAGCAAGACCAGCCTGCTCGGCGTGCTCATCGGCATGGGCATGTTCGGCGGGATGCTGATGATCCCGCAGTACCTCCAGATCGTGAAGGGCGCCAGCCCCACCAAGTCCGGCCTGGAAATGCTGCCGTTGATGCTGGGCATGATCATCAGCTCGATCGCGGCAGGCCAGGTCACGTCGAAGACCGGCCGGTACAAGATCTTCCCGGTCATCGGCACCGTGCTGATGGTCGCGGCGATGCTGCTGTTCCACTTCCGCGTGCAGTGGGACACCCCGCTGTGGCAGACCATGATCTACATGCTGGTCTTCGGCCTCGGCCTCGGTTGCTGCATGCAGACCCTGGTGCTCGCGGTGCAGAACGCCGTACCGCCGAAGGACATGGGTGTGGCGACCGCGTCGTCCACCTTCTTCCGGCAGATGGGTGCCACCGCCGGTACCGCGATCTTCCTGTCGGTGCTCTTCAGCAATGTCGGCGGCAAGATCTCCTCGGCGTTCCAGTCCGCCGCGCACACCCCGCAGTTCCAGGCCGCGCTGCACGACCCGGCCGTCCTGTCGAACCCGGCCAACAAGCCGGTGCTCGACATGCTGAAGAACCCGGGTGCGGGCGGCGGTGCGAGCGTCCTCAGCGACTCCTCGTTCATCCAGAAGCTGGACCCGCGCCTCGCCGAACCCTTCAAGCAGGGCTTCGCCGACTCCATGCACGTGGTCTTCCTGCTGGGTGCGGGCGTCATCGTGCTGGCCTTCCTGCTGGTGCTGTTCATCAAGGAGGTGCCGCTGCGCCAGGTCTCCGGTCTTGAGGCCCGCGCGGCGGAGGACGCCGAGAGCGCGGGCACCGGCGCCGAAACCGCGGTGGCCGCCGAGCCCACGCACGAGGCCGCACCGACGGCCCTCGCCGAGGCCGCCGGAACGGGCCACGGTCACCACCGCCGCGCCGACACGCTCCCCGCGGACGGGCCCGGCCTTCCCGGCCCCGCCGTGCACGGCCAGGTCCGCGACAGCGACGGCGACACGGTGCCGCAGGCCGTGGTCACCCTCATCGACGTCGGCGGCCGACAGCTCAGCCGCACGTCGAGCGGTGACGACGGCAGCTACTCCCTCGGTACGCCCGGCAGCGGGACCTACATCCTGATCGGCTCGGCGGGGGCCCGGCAGCCGCAGGCGGCCACCGTGGCCGTCGGCAACGAACCGCTCCGCTTCGACCTGCTGCTCAGCGGGGCGGCGACGCTCTCCGGCGTGATCCGGAACGCGGTGGGCGGCGCCGCACTGCCCGGCGCGCTGGTCGTGGCCACCGATCTGCGCGGCGAGGTCGTCGCTTCCGGCAAGGCCGGTGCCGACGGCGGCTTCGAGCTGCGCGAACTCGTCCCGGGCAGCTACACCCTGGCGGTCAGCTCGGACGGGTTCCGTCCGTCCGCCGTGCCCGTCGAGGTCGCCAGTGGCGCCTCGAACTGGTACGAGGTGCCGCTCTCGCCCGGAGCCCGGGTCAGCGGCACCGTGCGCACCCCCGGCGGCCGGCCGCTGGAGGACGCCAACGTCACCCTGATCGACGTCGCCGGCAACGTGATCCACACGGCCACCACCGGATCGGACGGCACCTTCGGGTTCACCGATCTCGACCAGGGCGAGTACACGGTGATCGCCAGCGGTTACGCACCGGTCGCCACACCGCTGCGGATCAACGGCGCCGACCACGCCGACTTCGATGTGGCCCTCGGCCACGAGCCGGCCAACTGACAGTTCCCACCCCGCTTCGCGCGCCGACCGTTCCCAGGTCGGCGCGCGAAGTGCTGTCGTGGCACGGGCCTGTCGTCGAACCGCCGCACTGTCGTCCGCCATCCGGTCACCCGCAATCGGATGCCGCCACAAGTTGCCGGGCCCCCTCCGCGTGGAAAGCATTGAGGAGTGAGCCAAGTCGATGCAGGCGATGCCGCGTACCTCCGCTTCCCGCACCTCCACGGCGATCTGCTGTGCTTCGCGACCGAGGACGACCTCTGGGTCGCCCCGCTCGTCGCGGAAGGCGTGCGTCCCGACCGGGCCCGGCGGATCACCGTCGACCGGACCAGGGTCGGCCAGCCGCGTTTCTCCCCGGACGGCAGACACCTCGCGTACACGAGCTGGCGCAGCCTCGACCCGGAGATCCATCTGGCCCCGGTGGAGGGCGGCCCGTCCCGGCGGCTGACCTACTGGGGCTCGCTCGACACCCGGGTCTGCGGCTGGACCCCCGAGGGCGACATCCTGGCCGTGACCTCGCACAGCCAGCCGTTCTCGTACTTCAGCTGGGCCTACACCGTCGGCACGGACGGCTCCCCCGGCTCGAAACTGCCCTGGGGCCCGGTCCACGACATCGCGATCGGCGACATCGGCGGTGAGCGCCGCACGCTCCTGCTCACCGGGAAGCCACCGCACGAACCGGCCGTCTGGAAGCGCTACCGGGGTGGTGCGACGGGCCGCCTCTGGCTGCACGGGGAGCGGCTGCTCGCCGACATCGGGGGGCATCTGGCCTGCCCGATGCTGGTGGACGGCCGGGTCGCGTTCCTCTCCGACCACGAGGGCATCGGCAACCTCTACTCCTGCCTGCCGGACGGCACGGACCTGCGCCGCCACACCGACCACGCCACCTCGTACGCCCGGAACGCGTCCACCGACGGCCACCGGGTGGTCTACCAGTGCGCGGGCGACCTCTGGCTGGCCGACGACCTGTCTCCCGGAGCGGTGCCGCGCAAGCTGGACATCCGGACCGGCGGACCGCGCACGGGCCGCCGCAGCTACCAGATCCCGGCGTCGAGCAACGTCGACGGGCTGTCCGTCGACGAGACGGGCCGGGCGAGCGCCGTCGTCGTACGCGGCAGCCTGTACTGGCTCACCCACCGCGACGGCCCGGCCCGCACCCTCGCCGACACCCCGGGGGTACGGGTCCGCCTCCCCGAGATGCTCGGCAGCGCGGGCCAGGTCGTCTACGTCACCGACGCGGAGGGCGAGGACGCGATCGAGCTCGCGTACATGCCACGCGCCAGCGGCGACCTGCCGCCCAGAAGGCTCGCGTCGGGCGGGCTCGGCCGGGTCCAGGAGCTGGTCTCGGACCCGGAGGGCGAACGGCTGGCGATCGCCTCGCACGACGGGCGGCTGCTGCTGCTCACCGTGCCGGACGACGACGCGGCTGCCGACACCGCCGCTCCCGGCCCTGCGACTGGCGACTCCGCGACTGCCGGCTCCGCGACTGCCGACGGGACGGAGCCGCAGCCCGGCGTCGGCGTGCCCGCGCCGCCCGGCGAGGTCACCGAACTCATCCGCTCCCTGAACGGCCCGGTCCGCGACCTCGCCTTCTCCCCCGACGGCACCTGGCTGACCTGGTCCCACCCGGGCATCGGACGCTCCCTGCGGCAGATCAAGATGGCGAAGATCGCCGGGCCGATGGCCCCCACGGTCGTCGATGTCACCAACGGCCGCTTCGAGGACGAGAACCCGGTCTTCACCAGCGACGGCCGCTACCTCGCGTTCCTGTCCTGGCGGGGCTTCGACCCGGTGTACGACGTCCACACCGGGGACCTGTCCTTCCCGCTGGGCTGCCGCCCGTATCTGGTGCCGCTCTCCTCCACGACCCCCTCGCCCTTCGCGCTGTCCCCCGACGGCCGTCCGGCAGCGGGCGGCCTCGACCCGGTCGAGGACGTGGGGGACGTGGGGGACGGCATCAGGATGCTGGTGGAGATCGAGGGCCTGGAGAACCGGGTCACCCCGTTCCCGGTGCCCGCGTCCAAGTACTCGGCGCTCTGCCCGGTCAGCGGAGGCGGCCTCGTCTGGCTGCGCTGGCCGATCTCGGGCGCCCTCGGCGAGACCTTCGCCAACCCGGCCGACACCTCGGGGCGCCCCACGCTCGAACACTTCGACATCGCCAAGGCCCGCAAGGCCGAACTGGTCGGCCATCTCGACTGGTTCGCGATCAGCGGCGACGGCAGCCGCCTGGTCGTGGTGGACGAGGGCGACCTGCGGGCCGTCCCCGCCACCGAACCCGGCGACAACGACACCACGGTCTATCTGGACCTGCGCCGCATCCTGCACGAGGTGGACCCGCCGGCGGAGTGGCGCCAGGCGTACGACGAGGCGGGCCGCATCATCCGCTCCTACTTCTGGGAGCCGGACATGTGCGGCATCGACTGGCCGGAGATCCTGGCGCAGTACCGCCCGCTCGTCGAACGGGTCGCGTCCCCCGACGAGTTCGCGGATCTGCTGCGCGAGGTGCTGGGCGAACTGGGCACCTCGCACGCGTACGTCACCCCCGCCCGCCGCAACGAAGGCCCCCCGCACTACCAGCGCGCGATGGGCCTGCTCGGCGCGAACCTGGTGTGCCGGGACGGCGCCTGGCTGGTCCAGCGGATCCTGCCGGGCGACTCCTCCGACTCCAAGGCCCGCTCCCCGCTGGCCGGTACGGGGATCCGCGAGGGCTCCGCGCTCACCCATGTGGACGGCCGCCCGGTGGACCCGGTGGCCGGCCCCTACCCGCTGCTGGCCGCCGCGGGCGGCACCACGGTCGAGCTGACCTTCCGCCCGCCCGGCAGCGAGGGCCGCTCCCGCCGGGTCGCGGTGGTCCCGCTGATCGACGAACGCCCGCTGCGCTACCAGGACTGGGTGGCCAAACGGCGCGCGGTGGTACGGGAGTTGAGCGACGGCCGGTGCGGCTACCTGCACATCCCCGACATGGGCGGCTCGGGCTGGGCACAGTTCAACCGGGACCTGCGCCTGGAGGTCTCCCGGCCCGCACTGATCGTGGACGTACGCGGCAACGCGGGCGGACACATCAGCGAGCTGGTGGTCGAGAAGCTCACCCGCAGGATCCTCGGCTGGGACCTCACCCGTGACGCCCAGCCGGTCTCGTACGCCTCGAACGCACCGCGCGGCCCGGTGGTCGCCCTGGCCGACGAGGCCACCTCCTCGGACGGCGACATGATCACGGCGGCCTTCCGCCTGCTGAACCTGGGCCCGGTGGTGGGCCAGCGCACCTGGGGCGGCGTGGTCGGCATGACCGGCCGCCACCAGCTCGGCGACGGCACGGTGATCACGGTGCCGATGAACGCGGCCTGGTTCGACGCGTACGGCTGGTCGGTCGAGAACCACGGCGTGGAACCGGACATCGAGGCCCTGCGCACCCCGCTGGACTGGGCGGAGGGGCGCCACGCACAGCTGGACGACGCGGTATGGACGGCACTCGACCTCCTGGCCGCCCACCCGGCGGCGGCCCCACCGGACTACACCGCGGTCCCGGACAAGAGGCGCCCGGAACTGCCGCCCCGGTAGACATCCCACCCATCGAGCCCGCCCGACGAACACCGGAAAAAACCAAGCCCGTCCAACGAACAGCGGCCAAAATCAAGCCCGTCCGGCGATTGAGGACCCACTCAAGCCCGTCCGGCGATCGAGGACCCACTCAAGCCCGTCCGGCGATCGAGGACCCACTCAAGCCCGTCCGGCGATTGAGGACCGGGGGTCCGGGGGCAGCGCCCCCCTGCCCCCGAACGCGCACCCGCACCCCCCACCCACACCCACACCCACACCCACCCAAAGAAAGAACGCGCCTCCCCCGAAGGGAAGACGCGCCCTCACCGACTCAAGTTCAGGAGTCGAACTCGTCCCGAGCCCGGTCGGCCGCCCGGCCCCCCGACTCCTGGCCCCGCTCCCGCGCCTGGTCCGCCGCGTCCCGGCCCTGCGAAGACCGCTCCGATGCCTCGTCCTTCGCACCGGCCATCTGCTTCTTGGCCCGCTCGGAAAGCTCCTGCGCCTTGTCCTGGAACTGGTCCTTCATGCCCATGTGGTTTCACTCCCATGTGAAGTCTGACGGGGTAGGGGGCGCCTCGGCCCCCTGGGCCTCTCGGCCTCGACCAGACTGACACGCACGGACATTCAACGCATTTCGATCAGTAACTCTCCGTGCGCGCCTTCTCGTCCGCCGCCCCGCCCGCACCGACGAGCCCCCGTCCGACCCCCGCCAGCCGCGGCTCGAAACGCCTCATCTCGCGCTGGCCGACCGTACCGATCAGCGACGGGAGGTATCCCCGTACGGACTGCATCCCGCGCAGCCACCACTGCGCGTACACATGGGAGGACCGCCGCTCGATACCGGCCACGATCCGGTCGACGGCCGGGCCCAGCGGGTACGTACGGTTCGCGGGCCACGGCAGCCGCTGCCGCAACTCCCGCATCACGTCGTCCTCGTCGGCGCCGCGGACCATGTCCGTGTCCGTCCAGGACAGATAGCCGACGCCCACCCGCACGCCCTTGTAACCGACTTCGGCCCGCAGGCAGTGGGCGAAGGCCTCGACGCCGGACTTGGACGCGCAGTACGCGGACATCATCGGGGCCGGCGTGATCGCGGCGAGCGAGGCGATCTGGAGGAAGTAGCCGCGGCTCTCCATCAGGACCGGCAGGAACGCCCGCCCGGTCACCGCGCCGCCCACCAGGTTGACCTCGATGACCCGCCGCCACGCCTCGGGGTCGGAGTCCACGAACGGTCCCCCGGACGCCACCCCCGCGTTGGCGACGACGATGTCGACCTTGCCGAAGTGCGCCTTGACCTCCTGGGCGACGCGCGCCATCGCCTCGTGGTCGGTGACGTCCGCGTGCCAGTGCGCGCTCTCGGTGTGCAGCCGCTCCGACACGGCCTTCAGCTCGTCCGGCTCCAGGCCGACGAGCGCCACCTTCGCGCCGCGTGCCGAGAGCTTGCGGGCCAGCAGTTCACCGACGCCCCGCGCGGCCCCCGTGACGACCGCGACCTGGCCCTCCAGGCTGTTCCTGCTCATGCGGCCTCCTCCTTCTCCACTCGTACGTACGCCTCGACCAGCTCACGCAGTCGCCCCCCGACCGCTTCGGGCGCCTCTATCGGCGACATGTGCCCCACGCCCACCAGCTCGGTGAGGCCGAGGCAGTGCGGCAGCGCGGCGGCCAACGCCCGCGCGTGTACAACAGGGGTCAGCCGGTCCGACGCCCCGGCGATCACCGCGGTGGGCACGGTCAACTCCCGTACGTCCGCGTCGAGATCGAGCCCGGCGAGCACATGCGACCAGGCCACCCGCGTCGTCCGGGGGCAGTCGTGCACGATCCGCGCGCACGCGGCCACCCGGCCGGGGGCCGAACCCGCGCCCATCGTGGCGTACTTGAGGATCCGCTTCGACAGGGGCGTGACCGGACCGAGCGGAGCGCGCGCCCCGAGCACGCCGCGGGTCAGCCGGGTCCGCAGCCGTCCCTTCCGCAGCGGCAGCACGGTCGACTCGGCCACCAGGTCCGAACTGCCCGTGTTGCAGAGCAGCACCGCCGCCGCGTGCTCCCGGAATCCGGGGCGGCGGGAGGCGGCCATCATCGTCATCCCGCCCATGGAGTGCCCGGCCAGCACGGCCCGTTCACCGGGCGCGAGCGTGGCGGCGAGCACCGCCTCCAGATCGTCGGCCAGCTCGTCCGTGCAGTAGCCGCGTGGGTCCGCGCCGGGCGTACGCCCGTGCCCGCGCTGGTCGTACACCACCACCCGGAACTCCGCCGAGAGGTCCCTGATCTGCGCGTCCCAGAAACGGGTCGAGCACGTCCAGCCGTGCGAGAGCAGCACGGTGGGGGCGCCTTCGGGCCCGTACACCTCGACATGGATCCGCGCGCCGTCGGCGGAGACGGCGGTCAGCTCACGCACGCCGCTCACACCGCCTCCTTGTCCGTGACCCGGCGCGCGGCCGGTACGGTCCCGGCACTGGCCTCGGCACCGGCACTGGCCTCGGCACCGGCACTGGCCTCGGCACCGGCAGCCGCCCCGCCCACCGCAACGGCACCCGCGCCGGTACCCGCACCCGCACCCGCCCGTACGACGTCGTACTCGCCCAGGTCCACCGCCCGCGTGGCCCGGCGGAACTCGCTCGTGGTGCCCGGCCAGATCGTGGTGTTGCGGCCGTTGGCGTCGAGGTACCAGCTGGTGCAGCCGCCGGTGTTCCAGACGGTGCGCTTCATCCGCTCCTGCACCCGGGTGTTCCAGGCGCTCACCGCGGAGACCCGCGGGTTCAGCGCGACGCGCCCGCCGAGGACGTTCAACTGCCGCATGTAGTCGGCGAGATAGCTCAGCTGGGACTCGATCATCAGGATCATCGACGAGTTGCCGAGGCCGGTGTTCGGCCCGATGATCGTCATCCAGTTGGGGAACCCGGCCGCGGTCGCCCCGCGCAGCGACTCCATGCCGTCCTTCCACGCCTCGGCGAGGGTGATGCCGTCGGCGCCCACCACCCGCTCGGCGATCGGCATGTCCGTCACATGGAAACCGGTGCCGAAGATGATGACGTCCACCTCGGTCTCGGTTCCGTCGGAGGCGATCAGGGTATTGCCCCGGACCTCCTCGAGGCCGGAGGCCACGACGTCCACGTTGGGCTGCGCGAGCGCCGGGTAGTAGGCGCTGGACAGCAGGATGCGCTTGCAGCCGATCCGGTACGACGGCGTGAGTTTGTTGCGCAGTGCCGGGTCCTTGACGGACCGGGCGATATTGGCCTTGCCCAGGGACTCGATGAGCCCGAGCTCATTGGGGTGCTTGGTGAACGCGCTGACCTGCAACTCCCGGATGCCCCACAGCAGTCGGCGACGCGCGGCCCCGGTGAAGGGCAGCTTCCCGTGCAGCCACCGCTCGGCACCGGATATCGCCCGGTCCATGCGCGGCATGACCCACGGCGGAGTGCGCTGGAAGAGCGTCAGCCGCCCGGCCTGGGGCTGGATCGCGGGCACGATCTGGATCGCGGACGCCCCGGTCCCGATCATCGCGACGCGCTTGCCACGGAGGTCGTAGCCGTGGTCCCACTGCGCGGAGTGGAACACCTTGCCGTCGAATCCGGCGAGACCGGGTATGTCCGGGACCTTCGGGTCCGAGAGCGGTCCGGTCGCCGAGACGACCACGTCGGCGGTCAGGGTCCCCTGCGCGGTCTCGATCTCCCAGCGCAGTTCGTCGCCGTCCCAGCGCATCAGCCGCACTTCGTGGTTCAGCCGGATGTGCGGGCGCAGCCCGAAGGTGTCGGCGACCTTCTCCAGGTACGCCCTGATGTGCGGCTGCCCGGAGAAGGTGCGCGGCCAGTCCGGGTTGGGGGCGAAGGAGAACGAGTACAGGTGGGACGGTACGTCGCAGGCGCACCCCGGATAGCTGTTGTCACGCCAGGTCCCGCCGACCGAAGCGGCCCGCTCCAGGACGACGAAGTCGGTCACCCCCTCGCGGCGCAGCCGGACGGCGGCGCCCAGGCCGCCGAATCCGGATCCGATCACCGCCACGCGTACATGCTCGTGCTGGGTCATGCTGCCGCCTCCCGCAGTGCCCCGAACCCTGCCAGTAATCACTGGCACAGTTCGGAGAGTAGAGCAGCTCCGTACTCATGGGTAGGGGGCAAGCGCCGGAAAGTTCCCGCCCCCACGGCATAGGCTGCCCGCGTGGCAGAGGAAACAACGGGGCGCGAGTACCGCATGGAGGAGCTGGCCGAGATGGCCGGCATCACGGTGCGCACGCTGCGCTTCTACCGCGAGCGCAAGCTGATCCCGCCACCGCGCCGCGAGGGCCGGATCGCCTGGTACGACGACCACCACCTGGCCCGGCTGCGTACGATTTCGGCCCTGCTGGAGCGCGGCCACACGCTCAGCGGCATCGCGGACCTGGCCACCGCGTTCGAGAGCGGCCGGGACGTGGCGCAGCTCCTGGGCCTGGCCGCCACCGAGGCCCCCGCCTGGACCGAGGAGGAACCGGTCCGCCTCACCCCGGAACAGCTGGCGGACTACTTCGAGGGCGAGGTCACCGCGGAGAACCTGGCCACGGCGCTGCGCCTGGGCTATCTCGCGACGGACGGCGACGAGATCATCCACGTCAGCCGCCGGCTGCTGGACGTGTCGGCGGCCCTGGTCGGCGAGGGCGTCCCGCTCGCCGCGGTCCTCACGGCGGGCCACGAGGTCCGCCGGCACACGGAGGCCCTCACCGAACTCTTCGCCGAGCTGGTCCGCGATCAGCTGCCCGACGAGGAGTTCGCCGGGGCGATGGAGCGGGTGCGCCCGCTGGCGAAGAGCGTGGTGGACGCGGAGCTGTCGATGTCCCTGGACCGGCGGGTCCGGGCGGAGAAGGACGGGCTCGACCGGGACCGCCCGCTGCCCGCACGGTGACTCAGGACTCGTAGACCGCCGTCACCGGCGCGTGGTCGCTCCACCGCTCCTCGTGCGTGGCCGCCCGCTCCACCCAGGACTTCACCGCACGCGCGGCGAGTCCGGGGGTCGCGACCTGATAGTCGATGCGCCAGCCCGAGTCGTTGTCGAAGGCGCGCCCGCGGTAGGACCACCACGAGTACGGGCCCTCGACGTCCGGGTGCATCGCCCGCACCACATCGACGTACGCCGCCTCGTCGAAGACCCGGGTCAGCCACTCCCGCTCCTCGGGGAGGAAGCCGGAGTTCTTCTTGTTGCCCTTCCAGTTCTTGAGGTCGGCCTCCTGGTGGGCGATGTTCCAGTCACCGCACACCACGGCCTCGCGGCCGTCCGCGGCGGCCCGCTCCTTCAGCCCCTGGAGGTACGGCAGGAACTCCGCCATGAACCGGATCTTCTCGTCCTGCCGTTCCGTGCCGACCTCGCCGGAGGGCAGATACAGGCTGGCGACCGTGACACCGGGCAGGTCGATCTCGGCGTACCGCCCGCTCCCGTCGAACTCCTCGCTCCCGAAACCGATCTGCACCCGCTCCGGCTCACGCCGGGCGTACAGCGAGACACCGGCGCGCCCCTTGGCGGCGGCGGGGGCGTGGACGGTGAACCAGCCCGCCGGCTCGCGGACCTCGTCGGTCAGCTGCTGGGGCTCGGCCCGTACCTCCTGGAGGCAGATCACATCGGCGGAGGTCTGCGCCAGCCACTCCACGAAGCCCTTCTTGGCGGCGGCGCGCAGTCCGTTCACGTTTACGGTTGTCACAGTGAGCATCAAGGCACCTTACCGACAGCCCACGACACCCTCGCATCCGCCCGCATAGAAGTACGATGGTCCGCATGAATATCCGCCCGATCCGTTACGACCACCCCGACGCCGTCAAGCTCAACGACCGGGTCCAGCTCGAATACGACGAGCGCTACGGCGACGGAGGGGACGTCACCCCGCTCGACGCCACGATGTTCGACCCGCCGTCCGGGCTCTATCTCCTCGCGTACGACGCACACGACCAGCCGGTGGCCACCGGCGGCTGGCGCAACCAGGACACGGCGGGCGACCACGGGTACCGGCCGGGCGACGCCGAGCTCAAGCGGATGTACGTGATCCCCGAGGCACGCGGCCTCGGCCTGGCCCGGCGGATCCTCACCGCCCTGGAGGAGAGCGCCCGCGCGGCCGGACGGATCCGGATGGTGCTGGAGACCGGCGACAAGCAGCCGGAAGCGATAGCGCTGTACCTGTCGAGCGGGTACACGCTGTGCGAGAAGTTCGGCCACTACCGGGAGTACGAGACCAGCCGCTGCTTCGAGAAGCAGCTCGCCCCCGCCGACAGCCCCGCCCCGGTCCACGAATCCGTCCCCGTCGGCAGCCTCACTCCCGCCGACGGCCTCACTCCCACCGACAGCTGAGACGGCCGCGGCCGGTGCCCGCTCAGCGCACCCGGCCGACCCCCACGTAGAACCCGCTCCGCTCCTTCTTCGGCGCGGGCCCGTCCCGGTGCCACTCCACGGCGGGCACCAGCCCCGGTTCGACCAGCTCCAGCCCCGCGAAGAACGGCTCGACCTCGGCGCGCGTACGCATCCGCAGCGCGATGGAGCCGCTCTTGTACGCGGTCTCCGTCTCGGCCTCCAGCTCCGGGTGCTGATCGGCCGTGCCGTGCGAGAAGACCAGATAGCTGCCGGACGGCAGGGCGTCCACCAGGGTGCGGGTGATGCCGTACGGGTCCTGGTCGTCCGGCAGGAAGTGCATGAGCGCGATGAGCGACAGGGCGACGGGCCGGTCGAAGTCCAGCAGCTGACGCGCGCGTTCGAGGATCAGCTCCGGTTCGCGCACATCCGCGTGGATGTAGTCGGTGGCCCCCTCGGGGCTGCTGACCAGCAGGGCCTCCGCGTGCCGCAGCACGATCGGGTCGTTGTCCGCGTAGACGACCCGGGCCGCGGGCGTGATCGCCTGGACGATCTGGTGCAGATTGGGCGCGGTCGGGATGCCGGTGCCGATGTCCAGGAACTGATCCACCCCGCTGCGCGCGAGCCAGGCCGCGGCCCGCTGCATGAAGGCCCGATTCCGCCCCGCGATGCCCCGCGCCTCCGGCGGCAGACTCTCGCCCACCTGCTGGTCGACCGGGTAGTTGTCCTTGCCACCCAGGAGCCAGTCGTAGACGCGCGCCGGGTGGGGTCGGCTGGTGTCGATCAGGGGCTTGTCGCTGGCGGCCGTCACGGGATCGCTCCTCCGGATGGTGAATCTCGGAACACGTACCAGGATCGCGGCCAGCGTAACGGGGCCCGCTCCGGCCCCGTCCACCCCCGTCACGAGGCTGGGAAATCACCCAGCCCGGTGTTGGCCCCGCACAGCACGACACAGACCTTCTCCCCCGCGGCCGGGACGTACGCCCCGGTGCTCAGCGCGGTGAGGGCGGTGGCCGCGGCATGTTCCACCGCGAGCCTGCGCCGGTCCCACAGGGCAGCGCGGGTCGCGGTGATCGCCTCGTCGGGGACGAGCACGGAGACCGCTCCGGCGCGCTCCGCCCACTCCAGCGCCATCGGGGTGACCCGGCGGGCGCCCAGTGAGTCCGCGGCCACCGACTGCACCGGCACGTCGACCGGCGCACCGGCAGCCAGGCCCGCGTGCAGGGCGCGGCTCCCCTCCGGCTCGACGGCGACGACCCGGATCCCGTGCTCATGGGCCGCGACGGCGACACCGGCGAAGAGGCCGCCGCCACCGACCGCGACCACGACGGTCTCCACGTCGGGGCGCGCGTCCCGGATCTCCTCCAGGAGCGTGCCGGCCCCGGCGGCGATCAGCGGATGGTCGTAGGCGTGACTCTCCAGCGCGCCGGTCTCGGCCGCGTACTTCCGGGATGCCTCCAGCGCTTCGGCGTACTCGCTGCCGACCTGCCGGATCCGTGCACCGAGGGCCCGCAGCCGGGCCACCTTGACCGCGGGAGCGGTCTCGGGCACGAAGACGGTGGCCGGAGTGGAGTGCCGCGCCGCCGCCCAGGCACACGCCAGTCCGGCGTTCCCCCCGCTGGCGATGACGATGCCCGCCTCCGGCAAGGTACCGGCCTGGGCGTGCGCGGCAACGAAGTTGGCCGCACCCCGGGCCTTGAAGGACCCGGTGTGCTGCACGAACTCGTAGGCGAAACACCCTTCCGCACCGCCGAACTCCTCCGCGCCATGCTCCGACGGCGAGAGCGCCACCCGCCGCGTGTGCCCCTCGATGCGGGCGCGGGCGGCGGTGACGTCGGTGTACGCAATGCTCACGGGGACCTCCTGAACGGCGGGGCCGACTGTCGGCTCGGGGAAACACATCGGGATCGCATCGGGAACACGTCGGGGGAACGCATCGTGGAACGCGTCACGACCCCTTCGCGAAACCGCTTCGGAAAACGCGAAATCCCGTCCGATCGAAGCGATCGGACGGGATTTCGTCAACCATTCCTGAGCGGACTCAAGAACAGTCATTGCGGTGGACCTGTGGGGATTTGAACCCCAGACCCCCTCGATGCGAACGAGGTGCGCTACCAGACTGCGCCACAGGCCCTTGCAACGAGTGAAACTTTAGCACCTCGATCGGGGTGCTCGGAAATCCGCTCCCCCGCTGGTCACGGATGCCCGGTCACTCGTTGGCCGCACGCGGCCGGTCCTCTTCCTCGTACTGGTCGAAGAGCGGCGTACGCCCGCGCTCGCGGGAGCGGCGGGCCGCCGCTCCCCGGTCGCGCGGGGCGGGCGCCGGAGGCTCGTCGGAGGCCGGTTCGGCGACGCTGGACGAGCGGGCCGAGCTCCAGGTGTCCGGGGCTCCGAGGTCGATGCTGCCGGGTGCGCGGGGAGCGACCGGGGCCGTGACGTACGTCGGCAGCGGGACCGGCACCGGCTCCCAGCTGTCCCCCTGTACCCGGCCGCGCTCGCGCTGCTGGTCGACCCACTCCGCGTGGTCCGTCTGCTCGACCAGGGCGCGGCGGCCGGCCTCCTGCGCGGAGACCGCGGGTGCGGGTTCGGGTTCCGGGTGCCGGCGGTCGTCGGCGGGGGCGTCCTGTTCGACGGCGCCCGCGCCCGGACGGCGCGACCGGGTCTCCCGCAGCCGCTGAGCCGCCACCTCGGCCCGGCGCCGGTCCATCGTGAAGGCGAAGCGCCGCCGCTCCTGCGTGCGCAGGTAGACGATGTACGTACTCAGCAGCAGCGCGGGGGCGGCCGGCGCCCACAGGAAACCGAGGCCGCCGACCGCGGCCACGATCGCGCCGAGGGTGAACGCGAGGAAGAGCAGCACGGTGGTGCGTCTGCGGCGCGCGAGTGCCTTCGTGCGGCGGGCTCGCTCGGCGGAAGGACCGGCAGCGGGCCGCGCCGGGCGCGCCGGCGGGGCGGTCCGCTCCTGGCGGGCCGTGGGCGGATCCGTCGGGGACATGGCGAAGGACCGGACGTCGACAGAACTCGGGGATTCCGTCGTGACATCCGGGTCCGCATCGTCGGAACCGCTCTCACCGGCTGCGCGTTCCTGCAGCTCCCTGGCGTACCGGCGCTCCATTCCCGCCCGTCCGGACAGGAGCCGGATGGCAGTGCTGAAGCGTTCCGTCGGACGAGCCTCGTTCAACTCGTCCTGCCTGCGGAGCCACATCGGCACCAAGTAGGCGGCCCAGGCCCCGACGATGACTGCGTAGATGAGGCCACTACTGCTCACCCTCACACCGTAGAGGGGTGCACGTGGGGCCATCTGCCAATTGGCCCGGTGTGTCGCACGATCCGGCTGATATCTCGAACTTTTTTTATGATTGTTCGGATCAACAGTCATCGATTGTGGGCGTGTTCACATCCGAAGACTGGTCATTCGCGATCGCTTTCGAACACTTATTTCATTTACGGGATGTTCCTGGCTGTTCCCGGGTGGGCCCGACGCCACCGGTTGAGCAGCCCGTCAGGCACTTCTTCCGCGGTCAGCGCGAAGACCAGATGGTCCCGCCAGCCGCCGTCGATGTGCAGATAGCGCGGACGCATCCCTTCCGCACGGAATCCCAGTTTCTCCACGACGCGGCGGCTGGGCCCGTTCTCCGGACGGATACAGACCTCGATGCGGTGCATACCGACCTGCCGGAAACAGTGGTCGACGGCGAGAGCGACCGCGGTCGGCATGACGCCGCGTCCCGCGACCTCCCGGTCGACCCAGTACCCGACATGGCCCGAGCACATCGAGCCCCAGGTGATCCCGGCGACCGTCAACTGCCCGACCAGCCGGCCCTGGTACTCGATCACGAAGGGCAGCATCCGGCCCGCGTGGGCCTCCGCGCGCAGATGGCGGACCATCTGGCGGTAGGTGGGGCGCTGGGCCACCGGGCCGCCGGGGGCCGGCGGCGGAACGGTCGCCTCCCAGGGGCGCAGCCACTCGCGGTTGCGCCGGTTGACCTCGCGCCAGATCTTCTGGTCCCGCAGTTTGATGGGGCGGAGAACGACGGGGCCTTCCGCCAGTTCCACGGGCCACGGTGAGAGGTTCAGCTCATGCTCCCGGAGGTCCTCCCGGACTGCGTCCGGGGGCTGGGTCCGGGGTGGTCGCCGCCCCGGATCTGGTCGACGGCGTGGACCAACAGCCGCCCCAGTACGGCCAGTCCGTCGCGCACCCCTCCGGTGGAGCCGGGGAGGTTGACGATCAGCGTGGTGCCCGCCAGCCCCGCGACGCCGCGTGAGAGCGCGGCCGTCGGGACCCCGGCCAGCCCCTCGGCCCGGATCGCCTCCGCGATGCCGGGGATCTCGCGGTCGAGGACGCGGCGGGTCGCCTCGGGGGTGCGGTCGGTGGGCGAGATGCCCGTACCGCCGGTGGTGACGACGACGTCGTACCCGGCCTCGACACCGTCGCGCAGGGCCTGTTCGACCGGATCCCCGTCGGGGACGACCCGCGGACCTTCGACGGTGAAGCCCAGTTCGGTGAGCGCGGCGGCGATCAGGGGGCCGCCGCGGTCCGCGTAGACACCGGCGGAGGCGCGGTTCGACGCCGTCACCACGAGGGCGGTGTACGGCGCGGTCATGCGTCGGGGCCCGTCGGCGCGGACCGGTGGTAGTCGCCGGACTTGCCACCGGACTTCGCCTCGACGCGGACATCGGTGATGACCGCGCCCTTGTCGACCGCCTTCACCATGTCGATCACGGTGAGCCCGGCGACCGCGACGGCCGTCAGCGCCTCCATCTCGACACCCGTACGGTCCGTGGTCCGCACCGTCGCGGTGATCTCGACCGCGTCGTCGGCCACCGCCAGGTCCAGGGTGACCCCGGAGACCGCCAACGGGTGGCAGAGGGGGATCAGATCCGGGGTGCGTTTGGCGCCCATGATGCCCGCGATACGGGCGGTGGCGAGGGCATCGCCCTTGGGGACGCCCTCCCCCCGCAGCAGTTCGACGACGCGCGGCGAGACGAGGACCCGTCCGCTCGCGGTCGCGGTGCGCGCGGTGACGTCCTTCTCCGAGACGTCGACCATGCGGGCCGCGCCCACCTCGTCGATGTGGGTGAGCCCTTGCTGCGTACTCATTGCTGTGGCGCTCCCGGTCAGGCCTGTGTGGTCAGACACGGTACCGCCACAGCGCCGCGTTCAGCCCAGGAGGACCACTTCGAGCTCCGCGCCGGGCTCGGCCCCGGTGTCGTCCTCGGGGATGACGATCAGGCAGTCGGCGTGCGCGAGGGCCGCGACCAGGTGGGATCCGGCCCCGCCGACCGGGGTGACGGTGGCCGGGGCGGTCTCGGTGGCCGGGGTGTACCTGCCGCGCAGGAACTGGCGCCGTCCGGCCGGTGAGGTGAGCGCCTTGTCGGCCTCCAGCGTGGCGCGGACCGTCGGGCGGCGGACGTCCTTCAGCCCCATCAGGGCCCGGATCGCCGGGCGCACGAACAGCTCGAACGACACATAGCTGGAGACCGGGTTGCCGGGGAGCGCGAGCAGCGGGGTGTGCTCGGGTCCGATCGTGCCGAAGCCCTGCGGTTTGCCCGGCTGCATCGCGAGCTTGCGGAAGTCGACACCGCCGCTCACGTCGTCCTCGCCCCCCGTGCCGACGGAGGAGAGCGCCTCCTTGACGACGTCGTACGCGCCGACGCTGACCCCGCCGGTGGTGACCAGGAGGTCGGCCCGGATCAACTGGTCCTCGACGGCGGCGCGCAGCGTCTCCGCGTCGTCGGCGACCGCGCCGACCCGGTACGAGATGGCGCCCGCGTCCCGCGCGGCGGCGGTCAGGGCGAAGCTGTTGGAGTCGTAGATCTGGCCGTCGGCGAGCACCTCGCCCGGCTGGATCAGCTCGCTGCCGGTCGACATCACGACGACGCGGGGACGCGGGTGGACCTTGGCGGTGCCCCGGCCGATCGCGGCGAGCAGCCCGATCTGCGGCGGGCCGAGCACCGTACCGGCTTCGAGTGCGGGGTCACCGGGGCGGACGTCGCTGCCGCGCGCGCGGATGTGCGCACCGGCCTCGGCGGGGCGGTGCACCCGGACCTCACCGCTCGCGTCCTCGGGTGCGCCGCTCGCGGCGCGCATGGTGGTGGCCGCGCCCCCGCCCGTACCGCCGTCGGTCCACTCGACCGGGACGACGGCTTCCGCGCCGGGCGGCAGCGGGGCGCCGGTCATGATGCGGGCAGCTTCCCCCGGTCCCACGGTGGGCAGTTCACCCGCGCCCGCCGCCACGTCCCCGACCACGGTGAGGACGGCGGGGAACTCCTCGCTCGCGCCCTGCACGTCGGCCGTGCGGACCGCGTACCCGTCCATCGAGCTGTTGTCGAAGGGTGGCAGCCAGATCTCCACCGTGACGTCCTCGACGAGGACGCAGCCCTGGGCGTCGGGCAGTTGCAACTCGATCGGTTCGAGTGGGCGGACCGTGCCGAGGATGTCGTCCAGGTGCTCGTCCACCGACCAGATCGGGCTGTTGCTCACGTGCTACATCTCCTCGGTGACATAACGGCGAAGCCAGGCCTTGAAGTCGGGGCCCAGGTCATCACGTTCGCACGCGAGTCTGACAATGGCACGCAGATAGTCGCCGCGGTCGCCGGTGTCATAGCGGCGGCCCTTGAAGACGACGCCGTGCACCGGGCCGCCGACCTTCTCGTCGTGGGCCAGCAGCTGGAGGGCGTCCGTGAGCTGGATCTCGTTGCCGCGGCCGGGCTCGGTCCGGCGCAGTATCTCGAAGATCGCCGGGTCCAGGACGTAGCGGCCGATGATCGCCAGGTTGCTCGGGGCGTCGGCCACGGCGGGCTTCTCGACCAGGTCCGTGATCTTCACCACGTCGGACTCCCCGGCGGGTTCCACCGCCGCACAGCCGTAGAGATGGATCTGGCTCGGCTCGACCTCCATGAGCGCGATGACGCTGCCGCCGTGCCGTTCCTGGATCTCCACCATGCGCGCGAGCAGCGGGTCGCGCGGGTCGATCAGGTCGTCGCCGAGGAGGACGGCGAACGGCTGGTCACCGACGTGCGGAGCGGCGCACAGCACCGCGTGGCCCAGGCCCCTGGGGTCGCCCTGGCGGACGTAGTGCATGGTCGCCAGGTCGCTGGACTCCTGCACCCGGGCGAGCTTCTCGGCGTCGCCCTTGCGGGTGAGCGCGGACTCCAGCTCGTAGTTGCGGTCGAAGTGATCTTCCAGCGGGCGCTTGTTGCGGCCGGTGATCATGAGTACGTCGGAGAGTCCGGCCGCGACCGCTTCCTCGACGACGTACTGGATGGCCGGCTTGTCGACGACAGGCAGCATCTCTTTCGGAGTGGCCTTGGTGGCCGGCAGGAACCGGGTGCCGAGGCCTGCTGCCGGAATGACAGCCTTGCTGATCCTGGGGCGCGACTGAGTCATGGGAAGCACCATATCCGGTGACTCGGGGCGGAAGATGATGCTCCGGTTAATAGATCCTCATATTTGAGGTTACGAGAGGATTGCGCGCTTCCCATGATCACCGAAAAACCGGACAAAGCAACCCTGCGCCGCCAACTGCTCGCCGCAAGAGCGCTCTTGACCAGTAACGACGCAGAATCGGCCGCCGCGGTTCTCGCCGAGCGGGCCCTCACCCTTCCCGAGCTGGCGCGGGCCGGGACGGTCGCCGCGTACGTCTCGGTGGGGAAGGAGCCCGGCACCCGCGTCCTGCTGGACGCGCTCCGCGCGCGGGGGGTCCGGGTGCTGCTCCCGGTGCTGCTCCCCGACAACGACCTCGACTGGGGTACGTACGAGGGCGCGGGCTCACTGGAACGCGCCGGGCGCGGGCTTCTCGAACCGGGCGGCGGGCGGCTCGGCGTACGCGCGGTGCTCGACGCCGACACCGTGCTGCTGCCCGGACTGGCCGTCGACGGGCGGGGGATGCGGCTGGGGCGTGGCGGCGGCAGTTACGACCGGGTGCTCGCCCGGCTCGCGCGCGAGGGCGCCGACCCCGCCCTGGTGGTGCTCCTCTACGCGAACGAGGTGGTCGCCCGGGTCCCGGAGGAACCGCACGACCACCCCGTTCACGCGGTGGTGACGCCCGGAGGCGTCCAGCACTTCACCGGGTGAGCGTCACGGCTTCAGCACCAGGTGGTCGACCGTGCCGTGGTCGACGGCGCTCTTGCTGAACGACCACGTGAGCAGGTCGCCGTTGGCCCACATGTCCGTCTGGTCGGTGTAGTGCGCGCTGTACGCGTGCCCCGACGCCCCGGTCAGGTTGATCCACTGCGACTTGTCGAGATCCTTGAGGTTCACGACCATCCGCATCGACGGGACCCACACGACGCCGTAACCGCCCGCCGCGTTCCAGCCGGTGGCGTCGACGGCCGCCTCGCCGCCGCCCAGGTTCCACGGGCCGCGGTTGAGCATCCACTTGAGGACGCCGGGGCCGTCGGTGCCGAGGGTCTGGTTCTTCAGGGTCAGCTGGTGCAGCCGGCCCCAGTTCCAGGTGTCCATGTCCTTGCCGAGCTTGGCCGTCAGCTCCCAGCGGGCGTCCTTCATGGCGCGCCCGAACAGCTCGTCACGGTTGTGCGTGGCGGCGTCCAGCCGGGTCTGCGGCGTCTTCCACCAGTCGCTGTCCGGCTTGTTCAGCAGGTTGCGCACGACCTCGTACCACCGGTCGCCGCCGTCCGGCTGGGCCGAGTCGGCGGAGCGCTGGCCGCACTCCCGCACCAGCTTCTTCTGCTCGTCGGCCGGGCCCGAGGAGCTGTCGGCGGGCGGCACGTTGAGGCAGTCGCCCTCGGCCCGCAGCTCCTTGGGCAGCTTGTTGCCGAAGGCGAGCTTGAGGATGTTGCGCCAGACCGAGTTGAAGTACGCGGCTGCCGCCGAGTCCGGCTCCTGGGTGTAGTCCCAGCCTTCGAGGAGCTTCTGCGCCTGGCGGACATCCGGGTCCTTGACGTTCAGCTTCAGCAGCAGCGGCGTCAGCAGCTTGGCGATCTCGCTGCTGTTGTCGAGCTGCATCTTCTGCATGTCCTCGGTCGAGATCTTCCCGCCGTCCTTGATCTTCGACTCGATGAGATCGGTGATCCGCCGGCTGCGGGCGCCGTACCCCCAGTCCTCGGTCAGCAGGTAGGGGTACTTCTTCGCGTCGATCACGGCCTGGTTGGCGGTGACGATGTAGCCGCTCTTCGGGTCGTACTCGTACGGCAGCTTGTCGAAGGCGATGCTGCCCTTCCAGGCGTACTTGGAGTCCCAGCCCGGGGCGGGCATCGTGCCGTCGAACCCCTTGGCGCGGATCGGGATGGTGCCCGGCGCCTGGTAGCCGATGTGGCCCTTGGTGTCGGCGTAGATCAGGTTCTGCGAGGGGACCTCGAAGTCCTTGGCCGCCGCGCGGAAGGTCGTCCAGTCCTTGGCCTTGTCGAGCTCGAAGACCGCGTCCATGGAGTTGCCGGGCTGCAGCGCGGTCCACTTGAGGGCGACCGCGTAGCCGTTGCCGCGGTCCGGGGCCGCCGAGGCGACCGGGGCCTTCTGGCCGACCTTCGCCAGTTCGGTGTCCCGGTCCGAGACCAGCGGGCCGTTGTTCGTCTCGCGGACGGTGATCTGCCGCGACCTGCCGCCCGCGACCTTGATGGTCTCGTCGCGGGTGGTGAAGGGCTTCTCCTGGCCGTCGTAGAGATAGCCGGTGCTGCTGACCTTCTCCAGGTAGAGGTCGGTCACGTCGGCGCCGAGGTTGGTGAAGCCCCAGGCCACGTCCTGGTTGTGGCCGATGATCACGCCCGGCATGCCGGAGAAGGTGTAGCCCGCGACGTCGTAGCCGCACTTGCTGGAGACGGTCCGGCAGTGCAGGCCCATCTGGTACCAGAGCGAGGGCAGTTGCGGCGCCAGGTGCGGGTCGTTGGCGAGCAGCGGCTCGCCGGTGGTCGTGTACTTGCCGGAGACCACCCAGGAGTTGGAGCCGATGCCGCTGCCGCTCGGGCCGAGCAGCGCCGGGATCTCGTCCAGGGTGTCCGAGAGCGAGGAGAGCTGCGACTGCATGCCCTGGACCGCGTCACCCGCGGTGTTCGTCCCGTCGACGGAACCGGCCGGGTTCGCGTTCGGGTCGAACTTCCCGGTGACCGGGTCGATCCCGCCCTGCTGCACGATCGGCTTGTTCCTGCTGTACGGGTACGCCGGGTACAGGTCGTCGATCTGCTGGGTGTCGAGCCGCGAGGTCATCAGCGAACGGTCGATCTCGTCCTGCATGTTGCCGCGCAGGTCCCAGGCCATGGCCTTGAGCCAGGCCACCGAGTCGACGGGCGTCCACTTCTCGGGCTTGTAGTCGTTGGTGAGTCCGAGGGCGGCGTACTCGACGGAGATCTGCTTGCCGTCCTTGCCCTTCAGGTACTCGTTGACCCCTGCCGCGTACGCCTGCAGGTACTCCTTGGTCTTCGCCGACAGCTTGGTGTCGTACTCCTTCTGCGCGACGCGGCGCCAGCCGAGCGTCCGCAGGAAGGAGTCGGTCTTGACCTGTCCGGAGCCGAACATCTCGGAGAGACGGCCCGAGGTCATGTGACGGCGTACGTCCATCTCCCAGAAGCGGTCCTGGGCCTGTACGAAGCCCTGCGCGCGGAAGAGGTCGTCGTCGGTGTCCGCGTAGATCTGCGGGACGCCGTAGTTGTCGCGCTGCACGTCGACGTTCCCGGAGAGACCGGGCAGCTTTATCTCCCCGGTGGTCTGCGGGAGGGACGCCCGCACGGTGCTTACGCCCCAGTACGTCCCGTATCCGACACCCGCAACGAGCGCCAGGACCAGGACGATCACGAGCAGGCGGGCGCGACGCCCTTTCTTCTTGCGGGACTTCGTGCCGGAAGGGGCGGCGGAGATGGTGGCGGCGGGCATCGCTGTCCTTCGAGGGGCAGGGTGGTCCTGAGTGCTGGAGCAACCATAGGCGCAGCGCCGCCGCGGTCAGGACGCGGTATCCCCACCGGGTTCGCCAACGGCTTCACAGCCAGGCCCACAGCCGGGTTCGCACAACCACGCGAAGCGTCAAGGAAACGTCAAGGATTAGGTAGGGTAACGAAGTACCTGCAGGCGTACGAGGGAAGGAACGGCCACTGACTGTCCACCATCTCAACGAGCTCCTGCTGATCTGCTCGCTCGTTCTGCTGATCGCCGTGGCCGCCGTGCGCATCTCGTCGCGCAGCGGTCTCCCCAGCCTGCTGCTGTACCTCGGCATCGGGATGGCGATAGGCCAGGACGGCATCTTCAACGTCAAGTTCGACAACGCCGAACTGACGCAGGTGATCGGCTACGCCGCGCTGGTCGTGATCCTCACCGAGGGCGGCCTGGGCACCAAGTGGAAAGAGATCAAGCCGGTCCTGCCGATGGCGGTCGTGCTGTCGACACTCGGTGTCGCGGTGAGCGTGGGGATCACCGCCGCCGGTGCGCACTACCTGGTCGGACTCGACTGGCGCCAGGCACTGATCATCGGCGCCGTGGTGTCCTCGACGGATGCCGCCGCGGTCTTCTCCGTCCTGCGCAAGGTCCCGCTGCCCTCCCGGATCACCGGAGTGCTGGAGGCCGAGTCCGGGTTCAACGACGCCCCTGTGGTGATCCTGGTGGTCGCCTTCTCGACGGTCGGCCCCGTGGAGCACTGGTACGTGCTGGTGGGCGAGATCGCGCTGGAACTGGCGATCGGCGCGTCCATCGGACTCGCGGTGGGCTGGCTCGGTGCGTGGGGGCTGCGGCATGTGGCGCTGCCCGCGTCCGGCCTCTACCCGATCGCGGTGATGGCCATCGCGATCACGGCGTACGCGGGCGGCGCGCTGGCGCACGGCAGTGGATTCCTCGCCGTCTACCTCGCCGCGATGCTGCTCGGCAACGCCAAACTGCCGCACTGGCCCGCCACCCGGGGCTTCGCCGAGGGGCTCGGCTGGATCGCCCAGATCGGCATGTTCGTCCTGCTGGGTCTGCTGGTGAGCCCGCACGAACTGGGCAGCGACTTCTGGCCCGCGGTGATCGTGGGCCTGGTGCTGACGATGGTGGCGCGGCCGGTCTCCGTACTGCTGAGCCTCGCCCCGTTCCGGGTGCCCTGGCAGGAACAGACGCTGATGTCCTGGGCCGGGCTGCGCGGCGCCGTCCCCATCATCCTGGCCACCATCCCGATGGTGTCCGGCATCGACGGCAGCTCACGGGTCTTCAACATCGTCTTCGTGCTGGTGGTCGTCTACACCCTGGTACAGGGGCCGACCCTGCCCTGGCTGGCCCGCAAGCTGAACCTCGGCGACGACGCGGAGACCGCCTCCGACCTGGGCATCGAGTCGGCGCCGCTGGAACGGCTGCGCGGCCATCTGCTCTCGGTGGCGATCCCGGCGAAGTCCAAGATGCACGGCGTGGAGGTCGGCGAGCTGCGGCTGCCCGCGGGCGCCGCGGTGACTCTGGTCGTACGGGACGGCACGAGCTTCGTCCCGCTGCCGTCGACCGTGCTGCGCCGGGGGGACGAGCTGCTGGTGGTGGCGACGGACCCGGTACGGGACGCGGCCGAGGCACGGCTGCGGGCGATCGGCCAGGGCGGCAAGCTGGCCGGTTGGCTGGCGAACAGCGGTACCATGAACCGATTGACTTGATCGACCAACTCTGCCTGATGCAGAGCTGGCGCGACCGTATGGCGGTCGTGGCACCCTCGTCGTGGTCCCGCGCAGTTGTCCAGCTTCTCTGTGACATGCGTTCTGCCCGCCGAGGCGGCCCGGCATCTACCGCAGTTCCGCGCAAGAGGACAGCTCTCGGCAGCTCCCGTACGCATTGCCTCCCGCATGCCGTACCCGCAGGGGAGCGCCACCAGGCGGCAGAAAGGCAAGGCCGTGGTGTCCACGGTCTCCGAGGCCCGTCCGGGATACGGGCAGTTGTTGCGTACGCCGGGCGCCTGGACGTTCCTGCTGCCCGGCTTCGCCGCGCGGCAGCCCTTCGCCATGCTGACCATCGGCATCGTGCTGCTGGTGGACCACACGACGGGGTCGTACGGCAGCGCCGGTGTGGTCGCCGCGGTGAGCGGTGTCTCCATGGCGCTGTTCGCACCGCAGAGCGGCAAGCTCGCGGACCGGTTCGGGCAGCGCGCCGTGCTGTTCCCCGGCGTGATCGTCCACGCGGTGTCGGTGAGCGCCCTGGTGGTGCTGGCCCTGGCGGGCGCGCCCCTGTGGGCGCTGTTCCTCGCCGCGGTGCCGACCGGTGCGTCCATTCCGCAGATCGGCCCGATGGTCCGGTCCCGCTGGGCGGTGAAGCTGGAGGGGTCCCCCCTCATGTCGACCGCCGCGGCCTTCGAATCGGTGACGGACGAATTCACCTTCGTCATAGGTCCGGTGCTGACCACCGCGCTGTGTACCGGGATCCACCCGGCGGCCGGTCTGGTCACCGAGGCCGCACTGACCCTGGTCGGCGGTCTGGTCTTCGCGGCGCAGCGTCGCACCCAGCCCGCCGTCGGCGCCCGGGTCGCGGGCCAGCCGCGCGTGAAGCACGCCTCCGCCCTGTCCGTACCGGGTGTGCGGGCGCTGGCCATCGCCTTCCTGGGGATCGGGGCGGTCTTCGGCGGAATGCAGGTATCGCTCACCGCGTTCACCGAGGAGATCGGCCGACCCGGGATGAACGGTCTGCTGTACGGGATCTTCGCCGCGGGCAACATGCTCGCGGGGATCGCCTGTGGGGCCATCGCCTGGAAGACCGGTCCGAAGAACCGCTTGCTGATCGCCTACACGGCGCTGGCGCTGACCGCGTCCGGGCTCTGGGCGATGCACACGGCGCCGCTGATCGCCGGGCTCGGACTGCTGGTGGGACTCTGCATCGCGCCCGCCCTGATCAGCGGATACACGCTGGTGGAGAAGCTGGTGCCGGCCACGGCCAGGACCGAGGCCTTCACCTGGCTGACCGGATCGGTGGCGCTGGGACAGGCCGCGGCGGTCTCGGTGGCCGGGCAGCTGGCCGACGCGTACAACGCGAGCACCGGATTCCTGGTGCCGATGGGCGGCACGGTGCTGGCCCTGATCACACTGCTGGCACTGCGTTCCCGGCTCACCCCGAAGGGCGCGGAGCCGGTGTCGGGCACGGCGTTCGCGGAGGCGGGAGCCGGGTCCGCGGGAACGTCGGAAGCACGACGGACGAGCGGGACCGAGCGTGGGATCGGTCACCGCGTGCCGGTCTCGGTGGACTGATCCAGCGGAATGCGTCACTATAGAACGTCGTTAGCACTCACTGAGTGAGAGTGCCAGGAGGAGCAAGTGCCGACCTATCAGTACCAGTGCACCGAGTGCGGCGAGGGCCTTGAGGCGGTGCAGAAGTTCACCGATGACTCCCTCACCGTGTGCCCGAACTGCGAAGGACGCCTGAAGAAGGTGTTCTCGGCGGTGGGCATCGTCTTCAAGGGCTCGGGCTTCTACCGGAATGACAGCCGCGGAGCCTCGTCGAGCAGCACGGCGGCTTCCGCGAAGCCTGCCGGGTCGTCCTCGTCGGGGTCCTCGGGCTCCTCGGGTTCCGATTCGAAGGCGGGCGCTGCCAAGTCGTCCGACTCGTCGTCGGCTTCCGCGTCGTCGGCGTCGTCCTCGGCTTCGTCGTCCTCTTCCGCGTCGAGCAGCTCTTCGAGCGGCAGCTCGGCCGCCTAGGACCTGTCCGGGAAGTGCCGTCCCCGTACTGCTCCTCGTATTGCCCGTACTGCTCTCGCCAGTACTTCTTTCCCTAGGACCCTGCCGTCACCGACGGTGGGGCCTTAGGCGTTTCCGGTGCCCCGGATAGTGTGACCGGCATGGCGAACGCGGCGAATGCAGAGATCGGTGTCATCGGCGGCTCGGGGTTCTACTCCTTCCTGGAGGACGTGACCGAGGTCGAGGTGGACACCCCGTACGGGAAGCCCAGCGACTCCCTCTTCCTCGGCGAGATCGCCGGGCGGCGGGTCGCCTTCCTTCCCCGGCACGGACGCGGCCACCATCTGCCGCCGCACCTCATCAACTACCGCGCGAACCTCTGGGCGCTGCGGTCCGTGGGCGTACGGCAGGTGCTCGGCCCGTGTGCGGTGGGCGGGCTGCGGCCGGAGTTCGGACCGGGCACGCTGCTCGTTCCCGACCAGATGGTGGACCGTACGAAGGCGCGTACGCAGACGTACTACGACGGTCACGCCCTGCCGGACGGCAGCAGGCCGAAGGTGGTGCACGTCTCGCTGGCCGACCCCTACTGCCCCGCAGGGCGCCGGGCCGCCCTCGCGGCGGCGCGTGGCCGGGACTGGGAGCCGGTGGACGGCGGGACGCTGGTCGTCATCGAGGGACCGCGCTTCTCGACCAGGGCCGAGTCGCGGTGGCATGCGGCGATGGGCTGGTCGGTGGTCGGCATGACCGGGCACCCCGAGGCGGTTCTCGCCCGTGAACTGGGGCTCTGCTACGCGTCGATGACGCTGGTGACGGACCTGGACGCGGGCGCCGAGGCGGGCGAGGGGGTCTCCCACGACGAGGTGCTGAAGGTCTTCGCCGCCAATGTGGACCGGCTGCGTACGGTGCTCTTCGACGCGGTGGCCGGGCTGCCTGCGGAGAACGCGCGGGAGTGCCTGTGCTCGCACGCGCTGGACGGGGTCGATACGGGGATCGAGCTGCCTTAGCGGGCTGCTTCAGCGGCTGCTCCAGGAGGTTGCTTCAGGGGCTGTTTCAGGGGGCTGTTTCAGGGGGCTGGGTGTGCTCAGGGGTGAGTGAGTTGTCCACAACTCACGGGTAGCCCACAGGTCTCAGCGGGACGGCGCGGAACGCTGGATGGTGGGGAGCACTCGACACGAGCAAGCTCCTCTCACCAGGCGGTGGTTGTCATGATCCCCATGCCCGCACCAGTCGTGTCCGCGCCCGAACCGCGCGGCGTACCGTCGTTCCCCCCGTTGCGGGTGCGCTCCGGGCGGCACCGCCTGTGGCAGGCCCTGAACCGGCGGCGCCGGGCGATGGCGGCGGGACTGGTGCTCGCGGCTGTCGCGCCGACGCTCTGGGCGTCGCGCGACACCGGGCCCGCTGCCGCGCAGGCAGCCGCACATGCGGGTGAGCGGGCGGGTACGCAGGCCGGCGGACCGACGGGTGAACGAGCTCGTGAACGGACAGAGGAGCGGGCGGGCGTACGGGCTTCGCCGGCCGTTCCCGGGCACGGCCCACCCGATCTGGTGTCGGCGCCGGTGCGTATCGCTGACGCGGCGACGGTCCGGCTGCTGGCGCCGGGTGACCGGGTCGACGTCATCGCGGCCGGTGACACGACAGCAGGACCGGCGACGGCGGACACCGGCACCGGCACCGGCACCGCCAGGGTGGTGGCCAGAGGTGTCCGGGTGGCCGATGTACCGGCGGGTGCGGGTGACTTCCCCGTCGACGGTGGGGCACTGATCGTCCTCGCGGTCCCACGCGCCACAGCGACCGCGCTGGCGGGCGCCGGCGCGACCTCAAGACTGGCGGTGACGATGTGCTGACGTCACCGGACGCCCCGGCGCGGTGGATCAGATCCGTGGTGGATCAGATCCGTGGTGGGTCAGATGTGGTGAGGCGGCTTCTCGTCAAGGAAGCGGGCCAGGTCGGCCGCGCCGTCGGTCGAGGAGGGCCGCTCTCCCCAGCCCCGGTCCGTGTCGTCCGGGGACTGCTGGTCCAGCGGGTCGTCGAAGATCAGCGTCGGCCTGGGCCTGGGCCTGGGCTGCTCGTCGTCACGCGGGCCGGGGGCGGAGGTGCTGCTCATACGGCAAGGGTACGGCGACCGGCCGGTACCGTCCCGCCGTCCTCCGTCCCGCCGTCCTCCGTCCCGCCGTCCTCCGTCCACTTCGCCGACGGTCACGCGCGTACGGTCGCTCACCGGCGGTGCAGATGGCATTCAGCTCGGACGCCGCTGGATCAGTGGCGCAGTGGTCCCATGGGGTCATGACACCAGGGGACCAGACACCAGCAGACGCACCGGAAGACGCACGGGAGGCGCCGGCGGAGGCGCCGGTCGACGCAGCCCGCGGCGCGGCCACCGGCTCGCCCACCGACTCGCTCACCGACTCGCTCACCGATGTGGCCGGTCTGCGGGTCGGGCACGCGCGAGTGCCCGGCGGCCGGGCGCTGAGCGGCACCACCGTCGTGCTGACCCCGCCCGGCGGGGCGGTCGCCGCGGTGGATGTGCGCGGGGGCGGACCCGGCACCCGCGAGACGGACGCGCTCGATCCGCGGAATCTGGTGCAGCGGGTGGACGCCGTCGTACTGACCGGCGGCAGTGCTTACGGGCTGGACTCCGCGTCCGGTGTGATGGCCTGGCTGGAGGAGCAGGGGCGCGGCTTCCAGGTCGGGCCCGACCCCGCGCAGGTCGTCCCGGTCGTCCCCGCCGCGTGCATCTTCGACCTGGGGCGCGGCGGTGACTGGCGGGCCAGGCCGGACGCCGCGACCGGACGCGCGGCGGTGGAGGCTGCCGCCCGTACGGAATCCGGCGCCCCGGTCGCCCAGGGCAACGTGGGCGCCGGTACGGGAGCGGTCGCCGGTGGGCTCAAGGGCGGTGTGGGCTCGGCGAGCATCACACTCGCCTCGGGTGTCACCGTCGGCGCCCTCGCCGTGGTCAACGCGGTGGGTTCGACGGTCGATCCGCAGACCGGCGTGCTCTACGGCGAGTACGGCGACGGCCGGCCCGAGTATCCGGATGCCGCCGTGCACGCGGAGGCGCAGAGGCGGCTGGCCGCTGCGCGCGGGCGCCACGCGCGCCCCCCGCTGAACACCACCATCGCCGTGGTCGCCACCGACGCGGAACTCACCCGTGCCCAGGCGCAGAAGCTGGCCGGTACGGCGCACGACGGACTCGCGCGCGCCGTACGCCCCGTCCACCTGCTGCACGACGGCGACACCGTGTTCACGCTCGCCACCGGCACATGTCGGCTCCCCGATCCGGGGGTGCTCAACGAAGTGCTGGCCGCAGGTGCCGACGCGCTGTGCCGGGCCGTGGTGCGGGCGGTGAGAGCGGCGGAGTCGGTGGAGGGGCCGGGCGGAACGTTCCCGGCCCACCGTGATCTGTACTGAACTGACGGCACATCTACTGACGTACCGGACAAGCGAGTTGGCCGAGAGGACAGGAACTTTCCGCGCCCCCTGGACGTTTTGCCGAACGAAGGCCACCTTGTCAGACCCAGGGACTACGTTGAGTCCCAGAACCATGACTTGCCGCGACGGCCTGGAGAGACCTTGAGCGATCCGCATGAGACGACCGAGGAGCACCTCGCGCGACTCCTCGGCCGCGCGCTGAACTCCTTCGAGCTGCCCGATGCCACCATCGAGCGGCTCGACTGCGCGCTGGCGCACAACAGCGCGCTGCACTCCTCGCACCACAGCTCGGGCGCCGGGCTGCACCGCGAGACGTACCGGCACACCTTCCTCATCGCCGACGGCAGCGACCTGACCCTGTGGGAGCTGGTGTACGACACGGGTGCCGGTGCGGGCCCGCAGCACGAGCTGTACACGGGCCAGGAGGAGGCCCGGCTCGCCGTCACCCGTATCCGTGGCGCGGATGCCGCCGCGATGTTCCCGGACGAGGACCCGGAGGACGACCTCGGCATCCTGAGCGCCCTGAAGTCCACCCCGCCCGCCCCGGTGGCCCGGACCTACTCGGCCGACCGGTCGGCCGACCATGCCCGCCGCGTACTGCGTCGCGCGGAGAACCCGGACCGTCCCGGCGAGGACGTGGCCCGGCTGCTGCGTTCCGCATTCGCCCACCAGATCAGCCAGGCCTTCGGCACCCAGTGCCGCTTCGAGACCGGGGAGGACGCCGGCTTCACCCTCTACGAGCACGCCTTCCTGCTGCTCGACGGCCAGGAGTTCAGCCTCTGGGAGGTCGAGCACACGGCCACGCCCGACGGCCGCCACATGTGCGAGGTGTACACCTCGCAGAGCGCCGCCCGGACCGCGATGGAGCTGCGCGCCCGCGTGAGATGACGCGCCCGCGTGCGACGCGCGCCGGTTCCACGCCGACCTCGCGTCGGCGCCCTTTCCACGTCATCCGTCATCCGTCACTCGCTGCCCGGACCAGCCGAGCCCCCAACTCGGCCAGGTGGTCGATCAGTTCGGACGGATGGTGGACGGTGAATTCCGCGTCCACCAGCGAGAGGCGCAGCCCCAGGTACTCCAGCGAGTCGGCGATCGGCTGCCGCAGTCGGCAGCGCCGCTCCCCCAGGGCCTCCGGCGTGGCCATCCCGTTCGGGAGCCGCGCCGCCACGAATTCCGCCGGCGCCTCGAAGGTGACGTCGAGATCCACCACCGGCTGGCGCCGCGACAGCGACCGGCTGACGAACTCCGCCGCATTGCCCGCAGGCAGCTCCCGCGGAACGAACCGCACTCCGGTCGGGAACGGCTCGCTGACCCGGTCGACCCGGAACGTACGCCAGTCCTCCCGGTCGATGTCGTACGCGACGAGGTACCAGCGCCGCCCGGTGGAGACCAGGCGGTGCGGCTCGACCAGCCGCTTCGTCTCCGTACCGTCCCCGGCCCGGTAGCCGAAGCGCAGCCGCTCGGGCCCGGTGGCCGCGCCCGCGATCACCGTCAGGGTCGCCGGGTCGATCGTCGCACCGTCGCCGCTGGTCAGCGGGATGGTCGCGGCCTGGAGCGTGGCGACGCGGTGGCGCAGCCGGGACGGCAGCACCTGCTCCAGCTTGGCCAGTGCCCGTACGGATGCCTCCTCGATGCCCTCGACCGCGTGCCCCGCCCCGGCGCGCAGGCCGACCGCGATGGCCACCGCCTCCTCGTCGTCGAGGACCAGCGGGGGCATCGCCTTGCCCGCGACCAGGCGGTATCCGCCCTCGGCGCCCATCGTGGCCTGCACGGGGTAGCCGAGGTCGCGCAGCCGGTCGATGTCCCGCCGGATCGTGCGCCGGCTGACCGCCAGGCGGTCGGCGAGCTCACCCCCCGGCCATTCACGCGGAGTCTGGAGCAGCGAGAGCAGTTGCAGCAGCCGTGCCGGAGTGTCCGTCATGTCACTCAGGATGCCGCCCCACTGGGACATTTTCTGACCTACATCCCCTTTAGCTTGGAGACATGACCTCAACACCCCCGCAGACCGCGCAGAACGCGCAGACGGCGCAAAAGGCGCTCAGCGCGGACCGCCGCCGGTGGTTCGCGCTGGCCATCGTGATGACCGCGGCCTTCATGGATCTCGTCGACGTCACGATCGTCAACATCGCGATTCCGTCCATCCAGAAGGACACCGGCGCCACCTTCAGCCAGATCCAGTGGATCACCGCGGGCTACGCGCTCGCCTTCGCCGCGGGGCTGATCACCGGCGGCCGGCTCGGAGACATCCACGGCCGCAAGAAGCTCTTCCTCATCGGCATAGCCGGCTTCACCCTGGCGTCCGCGCTGTGCGGCTTCGCGGCCAACCCGGAGATGCTGGTCGCCTCGCGGATCCTGCAGGGCGCGATGGCCGCGCTGATGGTCCCGCAGGTGCTCTCGATCGTGCACGCCACGTTCCCCGCCGAGGAGCGCGGCAAGGTCTTCGGCCTGTTCGGCGCGATCGTCGGCCTGGGCGCGGTGTCGGGCCCGCTGCTCGGCGCGCTGCTCACCCAGTGGAACATCGCAGGTCTGGAGTGGCGGCCGATCTTCCTGATCAACCTGCCGGTGGGTGTGGTCGGCCTGCTCCTCGGCCGGAAGTTCATCAGCGAGTCCAAGGCCCCGAGGGCACTCCGCCTGGATGTCGTCGGCGTGGTGCTCGTGGTGGTGGGGCTGCTGATGCTGCTCTACCCGCTGACCCGCGGCCGTGAACTGGGCTGGCCGGTCTGGGGTTTCCTCTGCATGGCGGGCAGCATCCTGGTCTTCGCCGGGCTCGTGGCGTACGAGCGGCAGAAGGCGCGCAGGGACGGTTCGCCGCTGATCGAGCTGGAACTGTTCAAGGTGAAGAGCTTCGCCGCGGGCATCGCGGTGCAGGCCACGTTCGGGATCGCGCTGGGGATCTTCTTCCTGGTCTGGACGATGTACATGCAGATCGGGCTCGGCTGGAGCGCGCTGCGGGCCGGGACCACGGGCATCCCCTTCTCGGTCTCCGTGTCGGTGGCTGCGGCCATGTCCGTACAGAAGCTGGTGCCGCGTTTCGGCCGCAAGGTGCTCCAGACCGGTGCGCTGCTGATGATGACCGGCCTGCTGATCTACATCTGGGAGGCCGACCGGTACGGCATGGGGATCGCGTCCTGGCAGATGGCGCTGCCGCTGGTGGTCATGGGACTCGGCATGGGTCTGATCGTGGCGCCGTTGACGGACGCGGTGCTCGCGGACGTACCGAAGGAGCACTCGGGTTCGGCGTCCGGGCTGATCAACACCGTGCAGCAGATGGGCAACGCGCTGGGGCTCGGGCTGGTGTCCGTGGTCTTCTTCGGTTCGATCAGCGACCGACTGGCCCCGAGCGCGACGGGTCCGGCGTTCGCCCACGCGTTCATGAACTCGCTGTGGTGGGTGGCCGGGGTGCTCGGCGCGATCTTCCTGCTGATGTTCGCACTGCCGAAGCGGGCGCCGGCCGGTGCTGAAGCGGCGTCGGTGGCGGACGAGGCCGGCGATGTCGGCGGACCGGCCGGGACGGACGAGGCGAAGGAGCCGGTACTCACCGGCTGAGCCTGCGCCACTCAGGACCGCTCCGGACCACTCGCGGTACCGGACGCGCCGCCTGCCCCGGCGACCCCCGGACGCACCTCGACCGCCGTACGGGACCGATAAACGGTCCGTACGGCGGTCGGGGTGTGCGGCTTCGCTGCCGAGGCGGGCGGGCGGCGCTCACGCCGCAGCGTCGAAGCCCACGTCGTCGGCCATCTTCTTGAGTTCGAGCAGGGCGTGCTTCTCGATCTGCCGGATCCGCTCGCGCGTCAGGCCGTGCTCCTTGCCGACCTCGGTCAGCGTCCGCTCCCGGCCGTCGTCGATGCCGAACCGCATCTTGATGATCGAGGCCGTGCGGTGGTCGAGCTTGCCGATCAGTTCGTCCAGCTCTTCGCTGCGCAGCAGCGTCATCACGGACTGCTCGGGCGACACCGCCGAGGTGTCCTCCAGGAGGTCACCGAACTGTGTCTCGCCCTGGTCGTCCACCGGCATGTTCAGGCTGACCGGGTCGCGGGCCCAGTCGAGGACATCGCTGATCCGCTCCGGCTTGGCGTCCAGCTCGGCCGCGATCTCCGAGTGCTCCGGGTCCCGGCCGTGCTCACGGTTGAACTCCCGCTGGACCCGGCGGATACGGCCCAGTTCCTCCACCAGGTGGACGGGGAGCCGGATGGTCCGGGACTGGTCGGCTATGGACCGGGTGATGGCCTGGCGGATCCACCACGTCGCGTACGTGGAGAACTTGAAGCCCTTGGCGTAGTCGAACTTCTCGACCGCGCGCACCAGGCCGGCGTTCCCCTCCTGGATGAGGTCGAGCAGCGGCAGCCCGGCTCGCGGATAGCGGCGGGCGACAGCGACGACCAGTCGCAGGTTGGAGCGGATGAAGACGTCCTTGGCCCGCTCTCCCGCGGCGACCAGCGCCTCCAGTTCCTCACGCGAGGCCCCGCCCGCCTCGCTCTGCACGGAACCGTCGAGCACCTGCTGGGCGTACACCCCCGCCTCGATGGTCTGAGACAGCTCGACCTCCTTTGCGGCGTCGAGCAGTGGCGTACGTGCGATTTCGTCGAGGTACATGCCGACCAGGTCGCGGTCGGCGATCTCCCCGCCTACGGCGCGAACGCTGCTTGCCCTGTCGGAACGACGGGCGACGGCACGGGTTGCCATGCGTGCTCCCTAACGTAAGTAACGTGATGAGGTCGCGAATCAGTGGCTCGTGTGGTGCGGAACACCCTGGTCGGTGTCCTGCATCTGATGGAAACAACGACTGGAATCCGGACAGAATTCCCATGGCACGCTCTGATTTTCGTGATCATGCAGTACCCTGTCCGGCCACCGAGGGGGAGCAGATGTCCATGGAAGGCACGGAAGTGCAGGTCAGGCCGGGCATCGAGGCGGACCTCGGCGCTCTCACCGATCTTTACAACCACTACATCCGTGAGACTGCGATCACATTTGACACGAATGTCCTCACCGTCGAGGAACGCCGTCCGTGGCTGCTCTCCCACCCTGAAGACGGCGCCCACCGCCTCCTGGTTGCGCAGGATGTTCCGTCCGCCCGAATTCTGGGGTACGCGACCAGCAGCGCGTTCCGGCCGAAAGCCGCGTACGCCACGTCCGTCGAAGTCAGCGTCTACTGCGCCCCCGACGCGGGCGGCCGGGGCCTCGGCACGCTGCTCTACACCGCCCTGTTCGAGGCCCTGGAGAACGAGGACGTGCACCGGGCGTACGCGGGCGTGACCCTGCCCAACGCCGCCTCGGTGCGGCTGCACGAGCGGTTCGGCTTCACCCCTGTGGGCACCTACCGGGAGGTCGGCCGGAAGTTCGGCACGTACCACGACGTCGCCTGGTTCGAGCGGCCCCTCGGCACGGACCAGGCCCGGCCGACCCCGAGCTGATCCGACAGGCCCGGCCGGACAGGCCCGGACCGTCTATCCGAACTGCACCGACCGCTTCGCCAGCCCCATCCAGAACCCGTCGATCACCTGACGCGCATCGCCCAGTTCCTCGCCCGCCGCCCCGAGCGTCACGAACAGCGGCGCGAAGTGCTCGGTGCGCGGGTGGGCCAGCCGTCCGGCCGGGGACTTGTTCTCGAAGTCGAGCAGCGCGTCGATGTCCAGTGCTTCCAGGGCCTCCCGCCCCCATGCGTCGAACTCCGCCGACCACCCGGGGATCCCTTCGTGCCGCAGCGCGGCCAGGTTGTGGGTGAAGAAGCCGCTGCCCACGATCAGCACCCCTTCGTCCCGCAGCGGGGCTAGCTTGCGCCCGATGTCCATCAGCTGCTGCGGGTCGAGGGTGGGCATGGAGATCTGGAGTACCGGGATGTCGGCTGCCGGAAACATCTCCACCAGCGGGACGTACGCGCCGTGGTCGAGCCCCCGGTCCTCGATGTCCTGGACCGGGGAGCCCGCGCCGCGCAGCAGTTTCCGGACCCGCTCGGCGAGGACGGGTGCGCCCGGGGCCGCGTACTCCACCTGGTAGTAGTGCTCGGGGAAGCCCCAGAAGTCGTAGACCAGGGGGACCGTCGCGGTCGCGCCAAGCGCCAGCGGGGCCTCCTCCCAGTGCGCGGAGACCATCAGGATCGCCTTGGGGCGGGGCAGGCCGGCGGACCAGGCCGCGAGCTGACCGGGCCAGACCGGGTCGTCGGCGAGCGGCGGCGCGCCGTGGGAGAGATAGAGGGCGGGCATGCGCTCCGGGGCGGTGGCGGTCATGGCGGCAACTCCCATACTTGAAGTCTCAAGCTTTCACCCAAGACCTTAGACCAGATCTAGTTTAATCTTCAAGAAAGAGTCGTAGAGTGGAGCGCATGGCCACGAAACCGCCCCCTGACAGCCGCTCCGACGGCCCCGCCGCCGGAACCACCGAAGGCCCCGCCGCCGGAGCCGCCGAAGGCCCCGCCGCCGGAACCGCTGCCGGATCGCGCTGGCTCAGTGACGAGGAGCAGCTCACCTGGCGTGCGTATCTCCATGCCTCCACGCTCCTGGAGGATCACCTCGACCGCCAGTTGCAGCGCGACGCCGGAATGCCGCACACCTATTACGGGCTGCTCGTGCAGCTCTCCCAGGCCCCCGGGCGGCGGATGCGGATGACCGAGCTGGCCATGGACGCGAAGATCACCCGGTCCCGGCTCTCGCACGCGATAGCGCGGCTGGAGAAGAACGGCTGGGTAAGCCGCGAGAACTGCCCCTCCGACAAGCGCGGCCAGTACGCCGTCCTGACGCCGGACGGCATGGAGGTGCTGGAGCGGACCGCGCCCGGCCATGTCGCTGCCGTACGGCAGGCGCTCTTCGACCGGCTCTCCCCCGAACAGGTCGGCCAGCTCGGCGAGATCATGCGCGTGATGGCCGAGGGCCTCCAGCCGACGGGTACGGACGCGGATCTGCCCTGGCTCCGCTGACACCGGCAGGGAACACGGTGCCGGTGCGGGACCAGGGCAGATCTGCTGCGTTCGGAACGGTCAGTGCGCGATCACCGGGATCTGCACCTCGTCCTCGACCGCGTCGGTCTCACCGGAGCCGGAACCGGAACCAGAGCCGGAACCGGGGCGAGAGGCCGCCGGAGTGACCGAGGGGCGTCCGGCATTGATGAGCGTCAGCGCGATCACCGAGGAGATCGCCAGGATGCCGACGGCCACCCAGATGGCGTTCGTGTAGCCGTGCACCAGCGCCTGGGCCTGGACCAGCTTCGCGTTGGCACCGGCCGCCGCGTGGCTCGTGAGGTACGCGGTGGTGGCCGAGGCCGCGATCGTGTTCAGCAGCGCGGTACCGATCGCGCCACCCACCTGCTGCGACGTGTTGACCATCGCCGAGGCGACACCCGCGTCACGCGGCGCGATGCCGTGCGTGGCGAGGGACATCGCAGGCATGAACGCCGTACCCATCCCGAGGCCCAGCAGGATCATGCCCGGCAGGATCACTCCGGCGTACGAGGAACCGACCTCGATGCGGGTCAGCAGCAGCATGCCGACGGCCGCGACGGCGAAGCCGGGGCCCATCAGGAACCGGGCGGGCACCCGGGTCATCAGCCGGGCACCGATCTGCGTGGAGCCCGTGATCATGGCGGCGACCATCGGCAGGAAGGCGAAGCCGGTCCGGACCGAGGAGTACCCCTGCACGACCTGGAGGTAGTACGTCAGGAAGAGGAAGAGACCGAACATCCCGATGATGGCCAGGCCCAGCGAGGCGTAGATACCACCGCGGTTGCGGTCCGCGACCACGCGCAGCGGCAGCAGCGGGGCCTTGACCTTCGACTCGACGAGGACGAACGCGCCGAGCAGCACGACGGTGGCGACGAACAGGCCGATCGTGACCGGGTCGGACCAGCCGTCGGACGCGGCGCGCGTGAAGCCGTACACCAGCGAGACCAGGCCGGTCGTGGAGAGCAGCACACCGGGGATGTCCAGCGGCGAGCGGTTACGGCCGCCCGCGGGCTCACGGATCACGAAGTACGCGCCGAGCGCGGCGACGGCCGCGAACGGGATGTTGACGAAGAACGTCCAGCGCCAGTCCAGGTACTCGGTGAGGAATCCGCCGAGCAGCAGGCCCACGGCGCCACCGCCACCGGCGATGGCTCCGAAGATGCCGAACGCCTTGGCGCGCTCCTTGGCATCGGTGAAGGTCACGGCGAGCAGCGACAGCGCGGCCGGCGCGAGCAGCGCGCCGAAGACACCCTGCGCGGCACGGGAGGTGAGCAGCATCGCCTCGTTGGCGGCGGCGCCGCCGACCGCGGATGCCGCGGCGAAACCGAGCAGCCCGATGACGAAGGCGCGCTTGCGGCCCCAGAGGTCGCCGATACGGCCACCGAAGAGCAGCAGCCCGCCGAAGGCGAGGGCGTAGGCCGTGATGACCCACTGCTTGTTGGCGTCGGAGATCCCGAGGTCGACCTGGGCGTGCGGCAGCGCGATGTTCACGATCGTCGCGTCGAGCACCACCATCAGCTGGGCCAGCGCGATGAAGACCAGCGCTTTCCAGCGGTTGGGATCAGGTAGTGATATGTCGTCAGTTTTCGGCATGGCGGATTTCGACATGGTGGTGGCCACCTAGGGGTGCGGAGAAGGGTGAACAGGTCTGAGGACAGCGTCCCGAACAGGAGTTGACGGGAGGTGGAATACGGAGGCGTTACAGCTGGATCACGACTGACGGCGCAGGTCTTCGAGGGTCGCCGGTGACCCCGGAAGGACGGTCCGCGCCGGGGCCTGGAGCCCGTCGAGGAACAGCTGCAGATGACGGTGGACGAAGCGGTCGAGGTCCAGGCAGCCGGTGCCCGGCAACGGCCTGGTGAGCTGGGACAGGGCTACGAAAAGGTCTCCGACGGCGACGTCGGCGCGCAGCTGCCCCTCGTGGCGTGCGCGTTCCATCAGGTCTTCCACGGAGTCCGTGAGCCGGTCACGCGCGGCCGTGATCTCCGCGTCCGCACGGTCGAAGCCGTCGGCGAGCATCGGACAGAGCGCGCCGATCTTCTCCCCGGCCGCGGCGTGCACGAAGCGGCGCAACGCGGTGAAGCTGTCGGATTCCTCGGCGATGGCCGTCTCCACCTGGTCCGACAAGTGGGCCATGACGAAGAGCACCACGTGCCGGAAGAGGCCGGTGCGGTCGGGGAAGTGGCGGTAGAGCGTGGCATTGCCGACGCCGGCCCGGCGGGCGATCTCGTCGAGCGGGACGTCGGGCCCCTGCTCCACGAAGACCTCACGCGCGGCACAGACGATCCGCTCCCGGTTGCGCAGGGCGTCGGCCCTGGGGCGCGGCCGGGCGGCGGTGGCGGTGTGCACGGCGTCCACTTCCCTCTCCTGAGGTCTTCGGTTCACGTCATGTGGTTCACGTCATCGGTCGAGTCGCTGGTGTCACTGATGGAGCTGGTGTCACTGGCGTCACGCAAGCGGGGAGGGTTTCCCCACTTCGCTGCAACCAAGGGTTCAAACGGGGAAACCATCCCCGGTTATTTCCCGCAACGCTTGTGACCTGAGTCACGTGCGTTTGAGCCGAAGAACCCACGATCGGCCCACTCAGCGCGCGCGTCCGCCGCCCCCGACACAGGGTGATCGAACAAGCGCAGTACGGATCCGTCGGCTGCCGCGGCCCGAAGGCGAAGGCATGCATCTGACCCGCCCAAGGACGAGCGGCAGCCGCACTGGCCGCTCACGGATACGTACGCCGCGCCGCCCACTGGCCGTCGTCACCCTCGCCGCACTCGCGCTGGCGGCACTGACCTCGGGCAGCACCACCCTCGTACCGAGGACTCCGTCGGGCGGCTCCGCCCCCGCGTCCGCCGGGCGGCTCGCCCACCCCACCGACCACGGCGGCTCCGTATCGCTCGGCCCCTGCAAGATCGGCGGCGCCATGGGCGTCCAGATGTCCGAGGGCCTGCCGACCGCCCCCGGCTACGCCCGCTCGACCGGCACGGTCCACGCGCTCACCCTCATGATCGACTTCCCGGACGCGGAGGGCCGCGGCAACGCGATGAGCCGGTACGACGAGTTCTTCCCGCAGACCGCCGACTGGTACCGCACCAGCTCGTACGGGCGGCTCGACTACCGCCCGGATACGCCCGTCAAACACTGGCTGCGGATGCCGAAACCGTTCACCGCGTACGGCATACAGCGCGGCTCCCCCTACGAACCGGGCTACCGCGACCTCGCCCGGGACATCGTCAAAGCGGCCCGCAGCCAGGTGGACTTCCGCAAGTACGACCTGGTCAACGTCATCGCCACCCCCAACGCGGGCCCCTCGGCGCTGGACACCGTGCTCTCCGTGACCTTCTCCGGGAACGACGAGGCCCCGGTGACCGACGGCGTCCGGCTCTCCAACATGTCGTTCATCTACAGCCGCCAGGACGACGGATCCGGCTCGTACGACCACACCGGCTACCGCGTCCTGCCGCACGAGAACGGCCACGACTTCGGCCTCCCCGACCTCTACACGTCGAGCGGCGGCGGCTCGGTCGGGCACTGGGACATCATGTCCGAGGACTGGGGCGCCGACAACGACATGCTGGGCTGGCACAAGTGGAAGCTCGGCTGGCTGGACGACAGTCAGGTCAGCTGCGCGTCGACCCCGGGCACCCACCAGGCCACGCTCTCCCCGCTGGAGACCCGCGGCGGCACCAAACTGGCGGTGATCCCGATGTCGGAGTCGGCCGCCTACGTACTGGAGGTCCGCACCCGCTCGGGCAACGACGACGCGGTCTGCCGGGCCGGCGTCCTCGTCTACCGCGTCGACGGGGACGTCGACACCGGCCAGGGCCCCATCACCGTCAAGGACAGCACCCCGGACAGCAGCGGCTGCACCATGCGCCCCAATGTGCAGGCGGAGCTGTCGGACGCGCCGTTCATGGTGGGCCAGACCTTCACGGACGCGGCGCGCGGGGTCATCGTCGCCGTCACCGGGAAGGACAAGTCGGGCCGCTACGAGGTGCGCATCACGCGTTCCTGATGCTTCTGATACTCCTGAACGGTGCGACTGGGCGGCACCCGGCCTCACCCGGTCTCCGGCCTCAGCGACCTCAGCGGACGAGGGTGGCGGAGACGACCTTGCCGCCGTCCGGCCGGGGCGACACCTCGACGGTGCGGGCCAGCCGCCGCACCATCGGCCAGCCGAAGCCGCCCCCGCACCCGGTCAGATCGGGCGTGCGGTCCTGCGGATGGGCGGGGCTGGGATCGGCGACGGCGACTTCAAGACACCGCCGGTCGGCAGTGAGCCGCAGCACGGTCACACCGCCCGCGTGCCGCAGGGCGTTGGTGACGAGCTCGGAGACCAGCAGGACCAGGTTCTGACTGGTGTGCGCGGGCGGCGCCGGATGCAGTCCCGACAGGAATCCGAACACCGCCTCCCGCGCCTCGGCCGCCAGTTGCGGCCGACAGGTCCAGTTGGTGAGGTCCGGCCGCCCTTGTCCGCCGCCGCACCGATCGCCGCACCGATCGCCGTATCCGTGGCGCATTTCCCGCTGCACATGACTCACCCCATCGACAGAAACGCCCCTCGCGGCACGTTTGCTGCATTCCTTGCACTCGCCTCACTTCTTGCCACCGCGCGCCTACCCCGGACAGCCGGATCCAGCGAAATCCAGCGGGAAATCAGCGAAAAGAGCCTGCCGTTCACCCGTACGCATGAAATCGAAAAGGCCGGGCAGCCGAATGATCAGCGCAACGACGAAGCGGCGGATCAATGCACCCGTCGACGTGAAGACCGTCGACACAAAGACCGCTGAATAAAACGAATGCAGTGGAGGCTGATATCGATGGGCCCCGTACTTCTTGTTCTTCTTCTCGCCCTGCTTCTCTTCGGCGCGGGCTTCGCACTGAAGGCACTGTGGTGGATCGCGATCGTGGTGCTGGTGGTGTGGCTGCTCGGATTCCTGATCCATCCGGCAGGAGGCAGCAGCCGCAGGGGACGTTGGTACCGCTGGTAGACCGCATCACCCGTCAGGGATGGGCAGGATGGATGGGCCATAACAGAACAAACCCATCCATCCTGCCCGCTTTTCGCTGCGAGAGGATTGAAGACATCACCCCCGGGCAGGAGCGGACATTGAACGGGGTCCGCTACTTGGGGAGGCTGAACACCATGGCGCTGAAGTCCGCGCATGCTGCCACGACCGAGCCGGTACCTGCTGTGCCCGCAGGATCGGTACCGACCGCTCCGGCTCCGCCGGAGGTGGGCGGCCTTCCGTGGATCGAGGATGCGGGGAAGGTGGCACCGAAGGACGCGCGGGCACTTTCCAAGCTCTTTTTCGATCAGCTCCAGGTGCTCGAAGAGGGCACCCATGAATACCAGTACGCCCGCAACACCCTTATCGAGATGAACCTTTCACTCGTCAGGTTCGCCGCGAGCCGTTTCCGGCACCGCGGAAGCGGCGAGATGGAGGACATCACCCAGGTCGGCACGATCGGTCTGATCAAGGCCATCGACCGGTTCGACCTGTCCCGCGAGGTGGAATTCACCACGTTCGCCGTCCCTTATATCGTCGGCGAGATCAAGCGTTTCTTCCGCGACACCAGCTGGGCCGTCCATGTGCCGCGCAGGCTCCAGGAGCTGCGGGTGGAGATCGCCAAGGGGAAGGAACACCTGGCGGTTCTGCTGGACCGCGACCCGACGGTCGCCGAGCTGGCCGCGCACCTCGACCTCACCGAGGACGAGATCGTCGAGGGCATCGTCGCGAGCAACGGCTACACCGCGGGCTCGCTGGACATGCCCAACGATTCGGGCAGCGACAGCCAGGCGGCCAAGAGCGGTCGTACCTTCGCCGACGTCCTGGGCGAGCCCGACCCGGCGATGGAGACGGTCGAGGACCTGCACGCCCTGGCTCCCCTGCTGCACACGCTCGACTCCCGCGAACGCCGCATCGTGGAGATGCGCTTCGGCGAGGAGCTGACCCAGGCCCAGATCGGCGAGCAGCTCGGCATCTCGCAGATGCATGTGTCCCGTCTGCTGGCGCGCATCCTGAAGCGGCTGCGCAGCGGAATGCTCGTCGAGGACTGAGGCGGGGGCCAGGGCCAGCGATCGGCCGGAGCCAGGGGTCAGCCAGGCCCAGGGATCGGCCAGGACCGAGGCGTACGGAGCGCGGCCCGCAACGCGGGCCGCGCGTCACGTTTGCGTAACCTGGCCGAAACTCTTGACGCTTCTCTGGCTGGTTCCTAACCTCACTGAGTAGTACGCACTCTCGTTGTTCACGTGCTGCGGCGCTTTCCGCAGTGTTTTGGCAGGCACAGACATAGACCACCTGTCGGTGGTTTCGTCATGCCTGCTTTTTCTGTGCTCCCCGTGCCGCCGATGGGTCTTCATTCGAAGGCGGATTCATGGCACAACGTCCGAGCGTCAAAGGCGTCGCCGACGTCGTTGCGCTCATCGATGGGCTGGGGAAGATCACCGGCCGGGCGCAAGTCATCTGGTTCCTCGTGTTCGGCGGGCTGTTCCTCGACGCCTACTCGAACGCCGCGCTGAGCGCCGGTCTGGGACCCATGACGGCCCAGATGCATCTGTCCAGCACCCAGGTCTCGATCCTCACGGCCACCGCCCCGGCCCTGGCGATCATCTTCAACCCGGTCGGCGGCTGGCTCGCCACCCGGTTCGGCCGGGTTCCCCCGCTGCTGATCGCCAAGGTGTTCGCCATCGCGGGCGCCCTGCTGGCCTGCTTCGCCGGTGACTTCACCGTCGTCTGGCTGGGCCGGGTCCTGGTGGGCATCGCGTACGGGATCGACTTCGCGGTCGCCATGGCACTGCTCGCCGAGTACACCCCGGCGAAGATGAGCGGCCGGCTCAATCTGTGGCAGGCCGTCTGGTACGTCGCCACCACCAGCAACCTCGCGCTCGCCCTGGTCTTCTTCAACCTGGACGTGGGCCAGGACATCTGGCGCTGGTCGGTCGGCTCCGCCGGGGTCGTGGCCGCTGTGATGCTGATCCTCCAGTGGACGATGCTCTCCGAGAGCCCCACCTGGCTCGCGGGCAAGGGCCGCCTGGACGACGCGGTCCGCAGCCTGGACCGGATCTACAAGATCAAGGCCGTCGCGGGGAAGCCCGACGCCGCCACCCGCGCCGCCACCACCGCCCCCGCGATCGGGATGCGCCAGGCCGGGCTGCTCTTCAAGGGCGAGTACCTGCCCCGGACCATCCTCTCCTCGGTGATCTCGCTGGGGCAGTCCATGCAGTACTTCGCGGTCGGCTGGTACCTCCCGCTGATCAGCCTGACGATCTTCGGCGAGAGCTTCCAGAAGGCCACCATCGGCTCGATGGTGTTCAACGCCTTCGGTATCGCGGGCGGCCTGCTCTCCGCGTACTTCGGCCGCCGCCTGGGCCTGCGGCTCAGCTCGGCCTTCGGGTTCGGCGGGGTGTTCGTCGCGCTGGTCGCGATGGGCCTCACCTTCGAGAAGGTCCCGACCGCCGTGGCGTTCCTGCTGCCCGTGCTGTTCATCCTCTGCCACTCCGCGGGCCCCGGCGCCAACGGCAAGTCCATCGCGGCGCTCTCGTACAGCAGTGATGTGCGCGCCCTGGGCACCGGTGTCACCGGGATGGTCGGCAGCTTCGGCAGTGTCGCCGGACTGTATGTGTTCCCGCAGATCAAGGACTCGCTGGGGCTCGCCGACACCTTCCTGGTGATCTCCGTCGTACCGCTGCTCGGCATGATCACCTGCCTGGCGATCAAGTGGGACCCGACGAAGAGCGCGCAGTCGCCCGACGAGGCGGCGGCCGAGGGTGCGGCAGGTTCGCCGGAGCCCGCGACCGCGCGCTGACCGTCCGCCGCGCCTGCCGCACCACACGATGATCCCCTCCCCCTCAGCACGTTCGCGATGCTCGCAATGAAAGGGCTGCAATGACGCAGACGCTCCCCGGCGCCGCCCCACGGCGCGGTGTGCTGGCCATCGACGAAGGCACCACGGGCACCAGAGCAGGAGTCGTCCTCGACTCCGGCGCCGCCCACGAGGTGTTCTACCGGTCGATCGAGGTCAGCCATCCGGACGACCTCTCGGTCGAGCAGGATCCGATGGAGATCTGGTCCGCCACCGTCGAGGTGGCGCGCCGCGCCGTCGGCCGGGCCCGCGAGGACGGCATCGGGATCACCGCGGTGGCGCTCTCCACCCAGCGGGCCACCGCGATGCTGTGGGACCGGGTCACCGGGCAGCCGCTACTGCCCGCGGTGGTGTGGCAGGACCGGCGGTACGCGCAGGAGCTGACCTCGTACGAGAAGGAGTGGGACGCCGCGCTGCTGGCCCGGCAGGGCCGGCCGGTCGGCGCCCGCGCGCCGTTCCTCTGGGCGGCCCGGCAGATCGCCGCGCACCCGGAGGTGGCCGCCGCGCACCGCGCGGGGCGGCTGCTCTTCGGCACCGTCGACACCTGGCTGATCTGGCGCCTCACCGGTGGCGCCGTGCACGCCACCACTCCCACCAACGCCGCGTCCACCGGCGGTTATCTGCTCGAACAGCACGCCTGGGACGAGGAGTGGATCAACCGGCTCGGCTTCCCCCTCGACCTGCTGCCCGAACTCCGGTCCGACGACGCCGGGTTCGGTACGACCGACCCGGACATCCTCGGGATCGCCGTCCCGCTGGCCGCCTCCATGGGCGACCAGCACGCCGCACTGATCGCGCTCGGCGGGCTCGCCGCCGGGCAGGGCATGTGCATGTACGGGACCGGCGCCTTCGTGGACGCGGCGACCGGCACCGAGCCCGCCCTGCCCCGGCCGGACATCTCCGGGGTGCTCGCCCAGCCCGGCCGGCGGCAGGGCGACATCAGCCACTACAGCCTGGAGGCCTACACCTCCACAGCGGGTTCGGCGCTGCGCTGGCTCTGCGACGACCTGGGGTTGTTCGCATCGCCGAAGGAACTCGGTGAGGAGGCGGGCCGGGTCCCCACCCGGCCGGGCCGCACCCCGCGTTTCGTCCCGGCACTCGCCGGGGTCCGTACGCCGGTCTGGCATCCGGAGGCCACCGCCTCCCTCACCGGGCTCACCCTCGCCACCACCCGCGCCGACCTGGCCCGCGCCGTGCTAGACGGGATCGCGCACTCGGTGTGCGACCTCATCGACGGGGTCGCGGACACCATGGGCGCGCCGTTCACCCGGCTCCGGGTCGGCGGCGGGGTGGCCGGCAGCGACCCGCTCCTGCAGATCCAGGCCGACCTGACCGGCCTGTCGCTGGAGCGGGTCGCCGACTCGGCCACCGCCAGCCTGCGCGGCACCGCCTATCTGGCCGGTGTCGCCCAGGGGTTGTGGTCCTCGCTGGACGAGGTCGTCGAGGCGCAGCCGCGCGGCACGACCTTCGAGCCCGCGATCAGCGCGGCCGACCGCACCGGACAGCGGGCCGCCTGGCGCGACGTCCTGATCTCGCACCTGGACGACCCGGCCCTGAAACCTCTTGAACCTCACTGACCTCACGCCCCCCACCGACGGCCCCGACCGTCGCCTGGACGGCCCGTACCTGACCGCGCGGCCGTCGCACCGAACCACCAGGAGTTGATGTTGTGATCACCATGCCCGCCAGGAAACCGGGGCGCGGCGCCGCGGCGACCCGTGTGAAGCCGCTGCTGCTGGACCGCGCGGCGACGAAGCGCCGGCTGGCCGACGACACGTACGACGTGCTCGTCATCGGCGGCGGCATCACCGGCGCGTACGCCGTCCTCGACGCGGCCTCGCGCGGGCTGCGCGCGGCCCTGATCGAGAAGGACGACTTCGCGTCCGGCACGTCCTCGAAGTCCTCGAAGATGGTGCACGGCGGCCTGCGTTACATCGAGCAGGGCAACGTCAACCTGGTGCGCCACTCGCTCCTGGAGCGTCACCGCTTCCGCAAGAACGCCCCGCACCTGGTACACCGGCTGCCGTTCCTCTTCCCGATCCTGGAGAAGGAGGGCATCTTCGACGCCCGCCTGGCCAAGGGCTTCGAGGGGCTGCTCTGGACGTACGACCTGGTCGGCGGCTGGCGGATCGGCAAGCTCCACCAGCGTCTGTCGGTCCCCGAGGTCCTCGCGCAGGCGCCGACGCTGCGCGCGGAGAACCTCAAGGGCGGGCTGATGTACTTCGACGCCCGCACCGACGACGCCCGGCTGGTCCTCACCATCGTCCGCACCGCCGCCGCGCTCGGCGCGACGGTCCTCAACGGCGCCAAGGCCGAGGGTCTGCTGACCCAGATGGGCAAGGTCTCCGGCGCCCGGGTCTCCGTGGACGGCGACACCCTCGACATACGGGCGCGGGCCGTCGTGAACGCCACCGGGGTGTGGACCGACGAGCTGGACGCGAAGGCCGACGACCGCCACCAGCCGCAGGTCAGGCCCGCCAAGGGCGTGCACATCGTGGTGCCGTGGGACAAGGTGCGGATCAACTGCACGGTCACCGTGCCGATCCCCGGCCGGGCCCGTCGCGCGACCTGCACCCGCTGGGGCAACAGCGTCGTCCTGGGCACCACCGACGAGGACTACCAGGGCTCCCCGGACGATGTGCACTGCACCCGCGAGGAGATGAACTTCCTTCTGGAGGGCGCCAACACGGCCTTCGAGGGGAAGCTCACCCCGGACGACGTGGTGGGCTCGATCGGCGGGCTGCGTCCGCTGGTCGGCGGCAAGGAGGGCGCGACGCTCGACATGCGCCGCGACCACCACATCTCGGTCGGCCGCACCGGCATGGTCACCGTGACCGGCGGAAAGCTCACCACCAGCCGTCACATGGGCGAGCTCGTCATCGACAAGGTGATGACGGTCCTCGGCCGCAAGGGCAAGAGCCGTACGGCGAACCTGCCGCTGCTCGGCGGCGCCGGCTACGACGCCGAGGCCGTCGCCGCGTCCGGCGGTATCGCCGCGCACCTGGGCGAACGGTTCGGCACCGAGGCCCGGTTCGTCGGCGACCTGATCCAGGACGACCCGACGCTGGCCGAACCGATCGTCGCGGGGCTCCCGTACACGAAGGCGGAGGTCGTGTACGCGGCCCGCGCCGAGCTGGCCCGCTCGGTCGACGACGTCCTCTCCCGCCGGATGCGCGCCCGCCTGTTCGCCCGGGACGCCTCCGCCGACGCGGCCACCGCCGTCGGCGAGATCCTCGGCCGCGAACTGAACCTCGACGAGGCGGCGGTGGACCGTTCGGTCGCCGAGTACCTCGAAGCAGTCCGTCATGAGAAGTCCGTACTCCTCGAAGGAGCAGCAGCATGATCAGCCGTCAGACCATCACCCACCCGTTCAACCGCGGCAACTACACGGTCGGCGCCCCCAGCTTCGCCAAGTGGGCGCAGAACACCCCCATCGGCGACGGCGAGGCCGCGCTCCAGGTGAACCCGGTCGAGGTCCCCGAGACCGTGATCGAGGCGCTGCGTGAGGCCGCGCACGCGGTGCACACCTCCCGCGACGAGGTCGTCACCCGGACCCGCGACTGGTGGGCCGGCTCGATGATCGGCGAGACCGAGGGGCGCCCGGCGACCACGGACGCCGTGATCGTCGAGGCGGCCGACGCCGACCAGGTCGCGGCCGTGCTGCGGATCTGCCACGCGGCCGGCATCCCGGTCACCCCGTCCGCGGGCCGCTCCAACGTGACGGGCGCGGCGCTGCCGGTCTTCGGCGGTGTCGTCCTGGACGTCTGCGCGCTGAACCGGATCACCGGCTTCGACGCCGAGTCGAACGTGGTGGACGTCGAGGCGGGCATGTTCGGCGACCTCTTCGAGAAGCAGCTCCAGGAGGAGTACGGCGTCACGACCGGCCACTGGCCGTCGGCGTTCGCCGTCTCCACGGTCGGCGGCTGGATCGCCTGCCGCGGCGCCGGTCAGCTCTCCACCCGCTACGGCAAGATCGAGGACATGGTCATCGGCGTGGACGTGATCCACGCGGACGGCACCCGTGCCACGTACGGCGACTACGCCCGCGCGGCCATCGGCCCCGACCTGCGCCAGCTGTTCGTCGGCTCCGAGGGCACCCTCGGCGTCATCGTCTCGGCGCGGCTGCGCGTGCACCCGCTGCCGGAGTACGCCAACGCCGTCGCGTACGGCTTCGCGACCTTCGCCGAAGGCCTGGACGCCTGCCGCGAGATCATGCAGCGCGGCGCGACCCCGGCCGTACTGCGTCTGTACGACAAGCTGGAGTCGGGCACCCACTTCGGGCACCCGGACACCAACCTCCTGCTGATCGCCGACGAGGGCGACCCCACCATCGTCGACGCCTCGATCAAGGTGGCGTCCGAGGTGTGCGCGGCGTTCGGACCCGAGCTGGACAGCAAGGCGGTCTTCGAGCGCTGGCTGGACGAGCGGATGCTGGTCGGCAAGTCCGCGGACGGCTTCACGCCGGGCCCCGGCTTCGTCGCGGACACCCTGGAGATGGCCGCGTCCTGGACCGACCTCCCGGTGATCTACGACGAGGTGGTCGCCGCGATCCAGTCGGTGCCCGGCACCCTGGCGGCCTCGGCCCACCAGTCCCACGCGTACACCGACGGCGCCTGCGTCTACTTCTCGCTGCGCGGCGAGGTGGCGCCCGAGTCGCGCCGCGACTGGTACCGCTCGGTGTGGGACGCGGCCAACGCCGTGCTCATCAAGCACCGCGCGGCGCTCAGCCACCACCACGGCTGCGGTCTGCTGCGCGGTCCGTACCTGGAGGAGGCGCTCGGCGCGGGCTTCGCCACGTTCGTCGCGGTGAAGACGGCCCTCGACCCGACCGGGATTCTCAACCCTGGCAAACTGGGGCTTCCCAGCCGATTCGGTACGTCTCCGCTGAACTGACCCAGCGGGCACCCACCCGCCCGTCCCAGGCAGGCATCCGTATGAGCTCCTCCCCCCGGCCCGGCGCCGCACTCGATCCCCGGCTCGCCCCGGCCTTCGCCGAGGTGCCGGTGATCGCGTCGGTCGTCGGCGCCCAGCCGCTGCGGCAGTTCCTGACCGCACCGGTCAAGGTGTGCATCCTCGCGTCGTTCGCCGTGGGGCAACTGCCCCAGGTCGTACCGGCGCTGGGCCGGGCGGGGAAGACCGTGTTCGTGAACGTCGACAGCAGCCCCGGTCTGGCACAGGACCGGGGCGCGCTGGAGTTCATCAAGAACATGGGCGCCCACGGCGTGGTGAGCACCCGGCTCTCCCTCATAGAGAAGGGCCGCCCGCTCGGCCTGCTGACGATGATGAAGGTCTTCGTCACCGACCGGTCCAACCTGCGCCGCTCCACCGACGCGATCTCCCGCGGGGCGCCCGACCTGGTCGAGATCATGCCCGCCCCGATCATCGGCCGGATGAGCGCGCAGGCCCAGCGCGCGATGTCCCCGTCGGTCGCCGCGGGCTTCGTGGAAACCCCCGCGGACGTGGCACTCGCGCTGGCCCTCGGGTCGGTGGCCGCCGCCACGTCCGATCCCCGCCTCTGGCACCTGCGCCGCGACCAGCTGCCGCCGGTCCCGCCGTCCGCCCTCAAGAGGCCCGCCACACCCCAGGAGTAACCCCCATGACGTACGTGGTCATAGCCCGCTACCGCACCCGGCCCGGCGCGGAACAGACCGTCCTCGCCCTCCTCGACACGATGTCCGCCGCCTCCCGCCAGGAGCCCGGCAACCTCGGCTACCGCGTCCACCAGGGCACCGAGGACCCGCGGGCGGTCGTGCTGTACGAGGAGTACGCGACCGAGGCCGACTTCACCGCCCACTGCGCCACCCCGCACTTCCAGGAGATCGTGCTCGGCCAGGTCGTGCCGCTCCTGGAGAGCCGCGACGTACTGCGCTGCGCCCCGCGTCCGGAGGTGACGGCGTGAAGACCCGCGCGGTGGTGCTGCGTGACGTGTCGACGGCGCGCCCCTACTCCGGGACCCGTCCCGTCGAGGTGGAGGAACTGACCCTGGGCGGTCCGCGCGAGGGCGAGGTCCTGGTCCGGGTGACCGCCGCCTCCCTCTGCCACTCCGACCTCTCGGTCGTCAACGGCGACCGGGTCCGCCCGCTCCCGATGGCCCTCGGCCACGAGGCGGTGGGCGTGGTCCAGGAGACCGGCCCCGGCGTGCGCCGGTTCTCCCCCGGCGACCACGTGGCGCTGGTGTTCGTCCCCAGCTGCGGCTTCTGCGGCGACTGCGCGGCGGGCCGCCCGGCGCTGTGCGCGCAGGCGGCGGCGGCCAACGGCTCGGGCGGCCTGCTGCACGGTCCGTCGCTCCTCCGGGACTCGGCCGGCCGGACGGTCCACCACCAGCTGGGGGTCTCCGCGTTCGCCGAACTCACCGTGGTGGCACAGGAGTCGCTGGTCCCGATCCCCAAGGACGTCCCGTTCACGGTCGCGTCGATGTTCGGCTGCGCGGTCCTGACGGGCGCGGGCGCGGTCATCAACACGGCGGCCCTGCGCCCCGGCCAGTCGGCGGTCGTCTACGGCCTCGGCGGTGTGGGCCTGTCCGCGGTGCTCGGCGCGCGGGCGGCGGGCGCCTACCCGATCATCGCGGTCGACCCGGTCGAGGAGAAGCGCGCCCTGGCGCTCCAGCTGGGCGCGACCCATGCGTACGCACCCGCCGACGCGCTCGCCGCGATCCGTGAACTGACCTCCGGCGGCCCCGAGTTGGCGGTGGAGGCGGTGGGCAGCCCCAAGGTCATGGCCGAGTGCCTGACCGCGGTGGCCCGGGGCGGCAGGGTCGTCTCGGTGGGTCTCCCGGCCCCCGACCGCGTACTGGAGGTGCCGGCCCTGGCCTTCGCGGGCGAGGGCAAGTCCCTGCTCGGCTCCTACATGGGCGACGCGGTGCCGCGCCGGGACATCCCCCGCTTCCTCGACCTGTGGCGCGCGGGCCTGATGCCGGTGGAGAAGATGCACACCGGGACGCTCCCGCTGACCGGCATCAACGACGCGCTGGAGGAGCTGGCCTCGGGCCGGGCGATCCGGCAGGTGCTGGACACGTCGGGGGCGCTGGGCAATGAAGGCGCTGAGGGCACTGAAGTAGCGACGGCGCCGACGGGAGTAGCAACGGCGTCGGCGGGCTGAGAGCGGCTCCATCCGTACACCGTTCGGCCACTGCCGGGGCAGCACGCCCGGCAGTGGCCGAAACGCGTTTCGGGCCCCCGGCCCCTTGCGTCCGAGTCCTGTTCAGGCCCCGGCTCAGGCCCCGGCCCGGCCCTTGCGGGAGAGCCGTTCGGCGAGGACCGCGGCCTGACTGTGCTCCAGGTCCCGGCTCGCGGTCAGCAGGGTCACCGGCCCCTTCCCGGCGAGATCACCGAGGCGCTCGAACGCCTGCTGATGTTCGCTGTCGCGAAGTTCGACGAGGTAGCGGCGCCGGAACTCCTGATACCGCTCCGGATCGTGCCCGTACCACTTGCGCAGCTCGGTCGACGGCGCGACCTCGCGCATCCACTCGTCGAGATGGGCGTCCTCTTTGCGTATGCCACGCGGCCAGATCCGGTCCACCAGCACCCGGGTGCCGTCCTGCGGCGTGGTGTCGTCATAGATCCGGTGATAGCCGACGTTCTCCGCCATGGCGTCCTCCGCGACGTAACCGTGCGCCCGCCCGGCCTGCCGGGTTCCGCGGGCGGCCTCCATCGAGCCTAGGCCGTCGCACGCCGGGCCGCCTGGCGTGGCCGAAATATTTCGTCCTTCCTCTTGACGGCGGCCGGGGTGCACCCCGACTCTCTAAAGCATCTTAAGTAAAGCCTCTTTAGGAAGCGTTCTCACTCCATGGCCGAATCCGCCGTCCCCCCTGCCAGGTCCCGCCGTCCGCAGCGCAGTCTGCTCCAGGTGCCTGCGCTGGAGCGGCGGCCTCCGGAGCGGACCAAGGCGAGCACGCTGGACAGCCGGGTGCACAACCGGTCGCTGGTGCTGGCGACGCTGTACCACGAGGGCCCCCGGAGCCGTTCGGAGATCGCACGGGCGACCCGGCTGACCGCGCCGACCATCTCCGCGCTGGTCGCGGACCTGGAGGAGGACGGGCTCGTCGCCGACATCGGCCCGCGCCAGGACGGCACCCGGCTCGGCAAGCCCGCGAGCCTCGTCCGGATCGAGGACGACGCGGTGAACCTCGTGGTGCTCGACCTGTCGCACAACGACCGGTTCAGCGGCGCGGTGCTCAACCTGCGGGGCGAGGCCGTCGAACGCCGGGACGTACCGCTCGGCAACGCCCTCGGCCGGGCGGCCCACGAACTGGTGCTCCGGCTCACCGCCGAACTGGTCGAGGCGGCGCCGCGCCGGGTCCTCGGGATCGGCGTCGGCTCGCCGGGCATCATCGACGACTCCGGGGTCATCCGTCTCGCCGCCCATCTCGGCTGGACGGACCTGCCGTTGGCGGCGGAGCTGACCGAGCACTTCGGCATCCCGGCGTACGTCGGCAACGACGTGAACCTCGCGGCGCTGGGGGTGCTGCACTTCCGGGACGCGCGGACCCAGAACCTCATGGTGATCTCGATCGAGCACGGTGTCGGCGCGGGGCTGATCGTCGGCGGCGAACGCGTCGAGGGAGAGCAGTTCGCGGCGGGCGAGATCGGGCACGTCACCGTCGACGAGGACGGCGAGCTGTGCATGTGCGGGCGGCGCGGCTGCCTCGATCTGGCCATCGACGCGGGCCACTTGAGCAGGCGCCTGGAGCTGGCGGCCGAGGAGGAGTGGCCCGCGCTCCGGTCGGAGGCGGGCCGGGCGCTCGGCGCCGTACTCGCCCCGATCATCAGCGTCCTGAACCTGAACGAGATCGTGCTGACCGGCCCGCCCGAACTGGTCGACGGCGAATTCCTGGACGCCGCACGGGAGGTCGTACGGGCGCGCACGCTCGGCCCGGTCAACGTCGCTCTCGACATCCGTTCCCTCGCCGGGGACACCGATCTGACCCTGCTCGGCGGTGCGTGTCTGGTGCTCGCCGCGGAGCTGGGGGTGCTGTGACACGGGCCCACCCCCCTGTACCGGTCGGCCCCCAGGTTCCGGTCGGCCCCCCTGTACCGGCCGGCCCCCACGAACCGGTCGGCCCCCATGTACCGGTCGGCCCTACCCGCGCGCTGTCCTGCGACCTTCTCCGCGTTCCCCACGCCCTTCTTCCTGCTTGATCCTTCCCCTTACTCACAGGAGTTGCGATGAAACACTCACGGTTCGCCGCGGCCGGCGCCCTCGGACTGGCTTCGGTTCTCACCCTGACCGGCTGCCACGGCTCCGGAACGGGCGGCTCCGGCGGCGGGGATCAGAAGGTCTCCGCCGCGAAGAGCACGGGCAAGACCCTCACCGTCTGGGTCATGCAGGACGACTACTCCCCCGAGTCGCTCGCGGCGATGAAGAAGGCGTTCACCGAGAAGACCGGCGCCAAGGTCAGCATGCAGACGCAGAGTTGGGACGGCATCGCCACCAAACTCACCACGGCGCTGGCCACCGACACCCCGCCGGACGTGCTGGACCTCGGCAACACCCAGGTCGCGAGCTACGCCTCCAGCGGTGGCCTGATGGACCTGACCTCGTACGCCAAGGACCTCAAGCAGGGCCAGAAATGGCTCCCCGGCCTGGAGGACCCCTCCACCGTCGACGGCAGGCTGTACGCCGTGCCGGGCTTCGCCGCCGCGCGCGCCGTGATCTACAACAAGACGATGTGGGCGAAGGCCGGCGTCAAGCAGGCGCCGAAGACCTACGAGGAACTGACCGCGGCCCTGACGAAGGTCAGGACGGCCAACAAGGCCTCCGACTTCTCGCCGTTCTACCTGCCCGGCCAGCACTGGGCCACCGGGCTGCAGTTCGTCTGGGACGCGGGGGGCGAGATAGCCACCCGGAAGGGCGACAAGTGGACGGGCGGCTTCGGTACCGCCAAGGGGCAGGCCGGTCTCGCCGCGTTCAAGAAGTTCCAGAACGCGTACTCGTCGCCCGCCTCCCGTACCGCCGACCCGCAGAACCCCGACCAGCTCCAGGTCTTCGCCGACGGCAAGGCGGGCGCCATCACCGCGACCAGCGGGCAGATCGCCCAGATCGAGAAGGCCAACCCCAAGCTCACGGACGCCGACCTGGGGTCGTTCCCGCTGCCGGGCGCCTCCGGCCACGCACAGCCGGTGATGCTGGGCGGCGCCGTGTGGGGCGTGGCGGCCAAGAGCAAGCACCAGGACCTGGCTCTCCAGTGGATGAAGATCGCCGCGAGCCCGGCCGTCCAGGACACGTGGATCGTCGGACACGACGGCTGGAACCCGAACAGCGCCGAGGCGAACGAGAAGGCCATGGGCAAGGCCGCCCCGCTCAAGAAGGGCTTCTTCGAGGCCGCGCTGAACTCCCGGGCCACCCCGGCCAGCCCGAAGTGGGCGGCGCTGGAGGCGGACAAGTCCGTCAACCAGCTGTTCTCGGCGGTCGCTTCCGGCAAGAAGTCCCCGGCGGACGCGGCCGGGATCTTCGACGCGGCGGTGGACAAGGCCCTCAATGCGACCGGCTGACGGAGCGGGCCGCACCCGCACGCCGGGCGCCCGCGACCTGCTCACCGAGGACCGGGACCCCGCAGAACGTAAGTCGGAACGCAAGTCGGCACGTACGTCGAAACGCAAGCCCCGCCACGAGCCGGGCCGGGAGCCGGATGCGGAAGCGCCCGCCACGGCTCGTACCGGACGGCCCGGAGAGCGGCCGGTGAAGCCCCGCCGGCAGTGGGCGGTGGTGTGGCTGCTCACGCCCGCCGGGCTGGTGATGGCCGCCTTCAGCGTGGCGCCCGTACTGTTCCTGATCTTCACCTCGTTCACGGACTACAACCAACGCACCCTGTTCACCGGCGAGTTCAACATGGTCGGCACCCAGCAGTACGCCGACATGTTCTCCGACCCGGAGTTCTGGAAGTCGCTGGTGCGCAGCGTGCTGTTCACCGTGGCCATGGTCGCGGGCAGCATCGTGATCGGCATGGGTGTGGCCCAGCTCCTCACCCGGTTGCGCACCGCGATGCGGATGACGGTGACGGTCGTCCTGATCTTCGCCTGGGCCATGCCGAACGTCGCCTCCTCCCTGGTGTGGAAGTGGCTGTTCCAGCCCGGCTACGGGGTCGTCAACTGGCTGCTCACCCAGGTGCACGTGTTCGGCGACATGACCAACACCGACTGGGGGCAGAACGCCTCGCTCGCGTACGTGTCGATCTGGCTGCTGGTGGTGTGGCAGGCGGTGCCGTTCATCGCGCTGACCCTGTACGCGGGGCTCACGCAGATGCCCGTGGAGCTGCCCGAGGCCGCGCGGCTGGACGGGGCGGGCGAGTGGCGGGTGTGGTGGTCGGTGACGCTGCCGTTCCTGCGCCCGACCCTGCTGCTCGTCACGATCATGTCGGTGATCTGGGACTTCAACGTCTTCAACCAGATCTGGCTGGTCTCCGCGGGCGGCCCCGACTCGGCGACGAGCACGCTGGGGATCTTCGCGTACAAGACGGCGTTCGTATCGTTCCGGATCGGTCAGGGCGCGGCCCTGTCGGTCATCACCACCGCAATCCTGCTGGGGATCACCGCTGTGTACATCCGCAACCTGCTGCGCTCGGGGGAGGATCTGTGAGCGGCCGTACGGGAAACCGCGTGAAGAACCGCCGCTACCGGGCGGGGAGCCCCCGGGGCGGCCGGCTGAACAACACCCTCGCCGTCGCCTTCTGCCTCGTGTGGATCTTCCCCGTCTACTGGATGGTCAACACGGCGTTCAAGCCCCGCTCCGAGGCGATGACGCCGACCCCGCACTTCTGGCCGCACTCCCCCACGCTGCGCAACTTCGACGTGGCGATCAACCAGACCAGCTTCCTGACCAGCCTGCGCAACAGCCTGATCGTGGTGGGCGGCGCGGTGCTGCTGGCCGTGGTCCTGGGGACGTTCGCCGCGGCGGCGCTGTCCCGGTTCCGCTTCCGCGGCAGGCGCACCCTCATGGTGGCCATCCTGATCGTGCAGATGCTGCCGATCACGGCGCTGCTCATCCCGACCTTCCTGATCTTCAACGAACTCGGGCTGCTGGGCACCTACATCGGGCTGGTCTTCGCATACGTGGCCACCGTGCTGCCGTTCTCGATCTGGGTCATGCGCGGGTTCTTCCTCACCGTCCCGGCCGAGGTCGAGGAGGCCGCGCGGCTCGACGGCGCCACCACCTGGCAGACCCTGACCCGGATCCTCTTCCCGCTGGTCGCGCCGGGCGTGATCGCGTCCAGCATCTTCGCGTTCATCACGGCGTGGAACGACTACCTGGTCGCCTACACGTTCATGAAGGACCAGGACCACTACACGCTGCCGGTCTGGCTGGCGTCGTTCAGCACCCCGGTCACCGGCACCGACTTCGGCGGCCAGATGGCCGGTTCGGTGATCTTCTCCCTGCCGGTGGTCGTCTTCTTCCTGATCATCCAACGCAAATTGGTGTCCGGCATGTCCGCCGGCGCCGTGAAGGGATGACCCGCACCATGCTCCTTCCCCGCCCCGCTTCGGCCTCGTCCGGCGACGGCTCGTTCCCGCTGGACCCGTCCACCCGGATCACCGCGCCCGGCGAACTGGCGCCGACCGCCCACTGGCTCCAGTCGGTCCTGCGTCCGGCGACCGGCCTGCCGCTGCCGGTGACCGGCGTGGCCGGCCCCGCCCCCGGCAGCCCCGCCCTGGCACTGACCCTGGATCCGGCCCTCCCCGCCGAGGGATACCGCCTGACCTGCGGCCCGGACGGAGTCGCCCTCGCGGGTGGCGACGCGGCGGGCGTCTTCTACGGCTGCCAGGCGCTCCGCCAGCTGCTGCCCCCGCAGGTCTACCGCGCGGCCCCGGTGGCCGGGGTGCGCTGGGCGGTGCCGTACGGGACCGTCGAGGACGCCCCGCGGTTCCGCTGGCGCGGCGCGATGCTGGACGTGGCCCGGCACTTCATGCCCAAGCACGACGTACTGCGCTTCCTCGACCTGCTGGCGATGCACCGCCTCAACACGCTCCATCTGCACCTGACCGACGACCAGGGCTGGCGGGTGGAGATCCTGCGCCACCCCCGGCTGACCGAGGTGGGCTCCTGGCGCCGCGAGTCCCAGCTCGGCGCCGCACCGGACGCCCCCGACAACGGCCGCCCGCACGGCGGTTACTACACCCAGGACGACCTGCGCGAGATCGTCGCGTACGCCGCCCAGCGGCACATCACCGTCGTGCCGGAGATCGACGTACCGGGCCACTCGCAGGCCGCCATCGCCGCCTACCCCGAACTGGGCGTACGGGGCGAACAGTTGGAGACGAGCCCGCGGTGGGGCATCAACACGAACATCCTGAACGCCGAGGAGTCGACGGTCGACTTCTTCCTCGGGGTGTTCGACGAGGTGATGGACCTCTTCCCGGCCCCGTTCATCGGGATCGGCGGCGACGAGTGCCCCAAGGACCAGTGGGACACCGACCCGCGCACCCAGGAGCTGATGCGTGAGCGGGGGCTCGGCGGTTCGAAGGAGCTCCAGGCGTGGTTCCTCGGCCGGATCGGCGCGCATGTCGCCGCGCGCGGGCGCCGGGTGTTCGGGTGGGACGAGATCCTGGAGGGGGAGGTTCCCGAGGGAGTGGCCGTCGCCTCCTGGCGCGGCATGACCGGTGCCCGTACGGCGGCGCGCCGGGGGTACGACGTGATCTCCTGCCCCGACGACCAGGTGTACCTGGACTACCGGCAGTCGGAGCTGGACAGCGAGCCGATCCCGTTCGCGGTGCCGCTGACGCTCGCGGACGCGTACCGCTTCGACCCGGTCCCCGACGGGCTCACCGAGCAGGAGACGGCCCGGATCCTGGGCGGGCAGGCCAACATCTGGACCGAGCACATGGATTCGCCCCGGACCGTCGACTACTACGTCTTCCCGCGCCTGTGCGCGATCGCGGAGGCGCTGTGGAGCGGGGGCGAGCGCGACTTCGACGACTTCCGGGTACGGCTGCGCGCCCACCTGGCCCGGCTCGACGCGCTCGGCGTCGAGTACCGGCGGGAGGACGGCCCGCTGCCCTGGCAGAGCCGGCCGGGCGTCCCCGGCAAACCGGCCACGCGCACCGAGTGGGCCGAGCTCATCGACGGGCTCGTGGCCACCATCAGGACCTGAGCGCGCCCCGGCGAACGCTCCCGACAGTTCGGCGCAGTCCCCCCGTACCACCTTCATCACGTGATTCCGAGGGAGAAACAGTGAAGCCAGGAACAGGACGACGGGCCGCACTCGCGGCCACGTCCGCGCTCACCATGGCAGTGGCAGCGGGGGTGGCGGGCCTGCCCGCCGCGAACGCTGCAACCGCCGCAGGCACCACAAACACCGCAAGCACCGCAAGCACCGCAAACACCGCAAGCACAGCCGCGGCCTCCGGGACGGTGACCCTCGGCGGCAAGTGTCTCGACGTCACCGACGGCAGCTCGGCCAACGGCACTGCCCTCCAGCTGTTCGACTGCAACGGAGGCACCGCCCAGCAGTTCAGCTGGGCGGACGACGGCACCCTCAAGGTGCTCGGCAAGTGCCTGGACGTGACCGGCGGTTCGGACGCCACCGGCGCGCTCGTCCAGCTCTACGACTGCGCGCGGGTGAACCAGCAGAAGTTCAGGTACCTGCCCGACGGCACCATCTACAGCGCCAAGTCCGGCAAGTGCGTGGCCGTACAAGGACAGGTCGTGAACCACTCGCGCGTCGGCCTCGCCTCGTGCGACCCGAAGCAGCTCACCCAGCAGTGGACCGCCGGGTCGGCGCCCGGCCCGGCGTACCGGCTCTCGGGCGGTGCCCCCGTCGCGTACGACAACCCCGACGACACCCCGGCCGGAGTGTTCACCGCGAAGGACGGCCGGTTCTACTACCAGCAGTCGGACGCCCTGTACGGCGCGAACGACCCGCGCACCTGGGCGTTCTTCAGCGGCGCCGACTTCGACTCCGCGAAGCCCGACCCGATATCCGGCGCGGTGAACCCCGCCAACGCGCAGGACCGCAACGACGACACGACATGGCGCTGCAACAACAGCCCCACCGGCAAGGAGGCCACCCCGACCCCGGGCTCCACGGGTTACGCCCAGCCCAACTACTGCGACCTGGCGGGCGTGTGGGTCGATCCGGGCAGTGGTGACTGGTACGGCCTGGTGCACAACGAGTTCACGCCGAAGCCCTTCGGCGACGGCATGCACTACGACGGCATCGACTACGCCGTCTCCAAGGACCAGGGCAGGACCTGGTCGATCGAGGACCACGTCATCACCTCGCCGTACAGCACGAAGCGCGACGACACCGGCCAGTTCCCGAAGGACACGTACGACTACGGCGACGGCGACCCGCGCCTGTACGTGGACAACGCCTCGGGGTACTTCTACGTCTTCTACGCGGACCGCGTGCTGAACAAGTCCGGCGGCGGCAGCGTCTGGCACCAGCACGTGGCGCGCGCGCCCATCGCGCAGAAGATGGCGCCGTCCTCATGGAGGAAGTGGCACGACGGCACCTGGCAGTCGCCGGGCACCGGCGGCGCGGAATCCAACATCATCCCGTCGGACGGCAACGGCACCGGCTACACCGCACCCGCCGACGAGTACCAGCCGTCCACCGCCGGGAAGGCCGCGGACCAGGTCACGCAGGGCGCCATGCCGGACAACTCCCAGCTGACCGTCATGAACATCACCTGGAACGCCTACCTGGGCAAGTACATCGGCACCCCGCAGAACAACATCGCCCAGGCCACCGACACCAAGTCCCCGCTGCACTTCTACGCGACGGACGACCTGGCCACCCAGAAGTGGGTGGACATGGGCAGCGTCGCGGAGAACCAGAACGCCTCGTGGTACCGGTGGTTCCTCGACTCGGAGACGAAGACCACGTCCAACGTGGTGGGCCGGACGTTCCGCTCGTACTGCTCGTTCTACTGCGACACGTACACGGGTGAGTACGCCGACATCACCATCGAGCCCACGTCGAAGACGGAGCTGCCCGCCTCCCCGACCGGCGGCAAGGCCCGGCAGATCAAGGCCGCGAACGGCAGGTCGCTCGCGCTCTCCGGCGGGAAGCCGGTCGCCCTGTCCCAGCCGGTCCCCCTGTCCGGTCCGAACGCACTGGCAGGTCCGAACGCACTGTCCGGTCCGAACGCCCTGGCCGGTGGCAAGCCCCAGAAGTGGCAGGTCACCGGCACCGGTGACGGCTTCTACACGGTCACCGGAGGCGACGGGCGCCCGCTGCGCGTCGCCGACGGGACGAAGGGCCGCGCCTGGGGCGCCGCCGTATCGTCCGGTACGGCGGGCGCCGAGACACCGGCCACCGCCCAGTGGTACCTCCAGGAGATCGTGAAGTCCCCGGCCAAGGGGGGCGCCTCGAAGGCCACCGGCACGTACCGCCTGGTCAACCGCTACAGCGGGCTCGCCCTGAGCCTGGACAAGCACGGTTCGGCCGTGACGGCTCCGCAGAGCACGGACCCGGCCCAGCTGCTGTCGTTCCGTTCCTGACAGACACGGCTGTCGGGGATCGGACGGATCCCCGGCGATCCCGCACCGGGGTCTTCTCCGAGCCCGCCCACGTGAGTACGCCGGCTCGGGGAAGACCCCGTCGCTCGCTTCCGGACACCGGCCGGTCCGCGGCTTCAGGAAGCTGTCAGCCAGTCACGCTCCGGCGAGATCCCGGAGTGCGCGGGGAGGCGCGGGTCCGTGCTCCCGAACATCGACCCCCGGGGCATCGACCACCCGGGCATCGACCACCCGGGCATCAGCCTCCCTGACATGAGCCTCCCTGACATGAGCCTCCCAGGCATCAGCGAGCGGGGCGCGGCGCCTCCGGGACGCCGCGCCCCGCTCGCCGTTCTCGCGTCACGGCATCTCAACTCACCCGTCCCACGGACCCCTTGACGGCTCACCAGGGGCGTCTTGAAGCCCCGGCAACGCTCCGGCTACCAGCACATCACCTACTCCTCCTTCGACCTCAAGTGGCTCGGCGGGGTCTGCGCCCCCGTCACGGTCACCGCGCCGAAGGAAGTGAAGGCGGGGGAGCGGACGGACCTGTCGATCCGTGTGGTCAACCAGAACGACCAGCCCCTGCCGACCGGCCGTACGGAGATCGAGCTGCCCGCCGGATGGAAGGCGTCCGCGGTGACGGTCCCGGCGCTGAAGCCGGGCCAGGGCGCCACCGTGACGCTGCCCGTCGACGTACCCCTCACCGCGACGGGCCGGACGCAGCTCAAGGCCGTCTACTCCGTACGTGACGCACACGCCTACGGCACGGCCACCGTCAGCGTGACCCCCGCCGCGAACGCCCCGGCGGCGCCCCGGATATCGGCGCTGCCGGTCCTCGACAACATCCAGGCAGCAGGTGCCACCGGAGCGCTCGACGACGTCATGTCGTACTGGATCCGGGTGTCCAACCCCGTTCAACACCCCGCTCACCGACGTGCAGTTGACCGGCGATCTGGGCAACCTGGCGGCGTGCGCACAAGCCACCCTCGCGCCCGGCGCCGACTACATCTGCCGGGGCGCGGCGAGCGGCCGGCGGATGATCACCCAGGCCGACCTCGACCAGGGATTCACGCCGAACCTGACGGTGTCCGGCACCGCCCCGGACGGGACACGGACGTCCGCCACGGCCACCGGGGACCACACCGACGTCTTCTGACATCCCGGGTGACATCCCGGGCCGGCCGGGTCCGTCCCACTAGGACTTGTCCGGCCCGCTGTCGAAATCGGGCCGCAGCAGGGTGAGTTCGGCCGCCCCCGCGTACGGCAGGCCGTTCGCCGCGGAGGTCGCCGTGAGCCGGACGTGACGTGCCGAGGTCGTCGGGAAGGTGATCTCCTTCTCCGTCTGGTCGTCGGCGAAGGTCCCCCGGGCCGCCGTACGCCAGTGGACGCCGTCGGAGCTGACGTCGAAGGTCCAGGCCCCGATGCGCCCATTGGTCCCGGCGTCCTGCCGGGGCAGGTAGCGGAACCCGGCGAGCTGCCGGTTCGCGCCCAGGTCGAGGGTGATGTGGTGCGGCATCGGTGCCGCGGCCGGACTGTAGGCCGTGTGCCAGGCCGAGTACGGATCGTCGTCGAGGACATTGATCGCGCGCCCGTCCTCCGCGGTGGTCTCCTCGCTGTCGGTGCTGACCGTCATCCCGGCCTTGGGCAGCGCACGCAGGCTGAACGCGGTGCTGCCGGGCGGGCCACCGATGGCATCCACCTGGCTCAGGAACGTCCATGCGGAGGGAACCCGCGGCGAGCCCCAGGTGCGCTCGGCCAACACCTCCAGGGGCCGGCGCGCGAAGTGGTCGAAGAACGCGGTGCTCTGCGTCTCGGCGCTGTCGGACCACCGGGAGACCTTGTAGCCGAGAACCCGTCCGCCGCCCACCGCCGGTGTCGGGAACGCGTAGTTCTCGTAGGTGTCACCGATGTCGACGTAGCCGTAGTCGCCGATCTTCTGCCCGAAGCCGGGGCTCACGTACAGCACGGGCTCGGGCGAGGCGACCACGGTGTAGCCCTTGGCGACCAGCGGCGACGGATCACTGTCGATGTAGTCGTCGAGGACGATCGTCCTGTCGGGTGCGATCGAGGACTGCTGTCCGTACTGGTCCCACCACTCCCACGCCTCGGTGGTCCTGCCGTGCGAACGCACCTGCTTGTTCAGGGTGTTGAGGAAGTCGACGAAGACGTCCCCGGCGTAACCGAAGCCACGCGCGTTCTTGTAGGAGACGAGCTCCGGGCAGGCGTTCTTCTTGTCGTCCAGACCGATCTCGTCGCCGCCGACATGCACGTACTTGCTGTCGAACAACGGGATGACGGCTTCGAGGAGATCGTGCACGAAGTCACGGGTGTGCTGCTTGGTGATGTCCAGGGTCCAGCCGCCGAGTTCACCACCGGGCCACTTCCCCTGGTCCATCGAGGTACAGGCGAAGCGCAGCTTCGGATCGTAGGTGGTGAGGGGGGTGGCGTGGCCGGGCAGGTCGATCTCGGGGATGACGTCGACATGGTACGTACGGGCATAGTCCTGCAGTTCCCGCAGGTCAGCGGGGTTGTAGGAGTCAGCTGCGGCAAGACCGGGGAACTGCGGCAGCTGGATGCGGAAGCCTTCCCAGTCGGTGAGGTGCAGATGGAAGGTGGTGAGCTTCTGCCAGGCCATCTCACGGATCTGCGTCTTGAGGTAGCCGATGGAGAAGAACTTGCGCCCCACGTCGAGCATCTGCGCACGCTGCTCGACGTCCGGCCAGTCGCGGGCGGTGCCGCGCGGGATCGAGGTGTGGCGGTCGTCGAGCCTGATGGCCTGCTCGATGGTCTGGGTGGCGTAGAAGACCCCGGCGTCCCCGGTGGCGTCCACCTCCAGGACGTTACCTATGTTCAACGCGTAGCCCTGCGCCCCGAGTTGGGCATCGGCGCTACGGGACCGCAACGCGATGTCACCAGCCTTCGGAGTACCGGTGACGACGGGCAGGGTGCGCCCGGCGAGAGCCCCCAGATCGGTCGCGAACGTACGTGCCGTGGAACGGAGTTCGGCGGCATCGGCGCCACCGAGGACGATCCGGGAGCGGGGCGCCAGACGGAACTCACCGTGTCCGCCGCGCCATTCGCGGATCCCGGGCTGAACGGCCGGAGCGCGATTGACGGCGGCGGCAGCGGCAGTGACGGGCGAGGCGGAGGCGGAGGCGGCGCCCGCGACTCCGAGGGGAGCGGCGCCGACGACGAGCAGTACGACCGGCAGGACATGCCGGATGAAACGTCTCATGAGCAGTACCGTCCCGAGGCTCGACGACTCTGACATCGGATGCCAGACGATAGGGGCGGGCCAAGTGACGGTCCAGAGGTCGTGCGCAGGTACGACCGAAAAGGCGGTCCTGCAATCACCTTCGCGCATAGACACAGGGCGCGAGCACGTCCCGCCCACCCCCCAGATCCCAACTACAGCTCACTACAGCCGAGTTCAAGATCCCTCTCACTCCTATCGCCTCCTATCGCCCCACCTGCGCCCCCGGGCGCTTGAAGACCTGCTTCCCGTGCCAGACGACGAACTCCGGCTCGACAGCGGGTCGCCCGGGTCTGCCCGTCGCGACCGGCTGTCCGTGAAGGTCGTCGACGGCCCGGCCGGCCCGACTTCGCGCCACGTACAGCTGGGAGACCTGAATGCGCAGATCGGGCAGGAGCCCCAGAACCCCGAGGTCGAAGAGCGTGTGGTGCAGGGAGCACAGCGCCAGCCCGTTGTTCACCTCGTCGGGGCCGTCCTGGCTGTGCCACCGTACGTGCGCGGCCTCCAGCCCCACGGGGTGACGCCCGAGCGCGCCGTCGAACCCGCAGAAGGCACAGGCATACCCATAGGCAAGGAGCACCTCCTCGGCGAACCCGGCCCGCCGCCTCCGCCGTCTCCTCCCCCTCGGCGCCTGCTCCGTCTCGTCGGCGTCGGCATCGGCATCGGCCAGATCCAGCCCGACGGCATCGCGGATGAGCACGTCCAACGCCGGAGTGAAGTGCTGTTCCATCAGGAGCCGGGCCGCCGCCGCGAGGGTCCCCGGATCGGCCAGCAGCATCTCGACCTCGGGCCGCAGCCGCCCATGAGCACCCCGATCCCGCAGGAGGCCACCCCGCTCGGCTACGTCCGGCCCGATGGGTACCCCGTCCCGGTCCCGCAGATCCCACAGGTCGCGTTCCAGGTGCACGAACGGCATGGCGGCCCGCTGCCTCGCGCGGGCGACGCTCGTCACGGCCGGACCGAAGTCGTTGATCAGCCGGCTGACGGGGTCTTCCGCCTCGCCGTACGTGACTGCGGTGCTGCCGGACGCGGAGAACCTCCCCAGCAGCCAGAGCACCAGCAACGGCTTGTGCGGCGCCCGGCGGCTGCCGATCTGTGCCTGCCGCAGCGCGGCCAGCGACCTCATCAGCTCGTCTCGTGTCACAGAGTCCAACCCGTCCCGCCTTCAACGACACCGCTCACGCAGTGGCTACGGCAGAAGACCGCACGCACGGGCTCCCGCGCAACCCGCAGGGGCCCGTATCGGCTGGAGTGAGCGAAGAGCGTCGCCGCACGACTGAAGGTTCAGATCGGTCTGAGAAACAGGCCCCCCACCACCGCACCCGGCCTTCCCACCCCAGAGACCCTCCCCAGCTCCCCGGCCGCTCGGACCGACACCGCCCCACCCGCTACACTGTCCGCGGTGACCTAGCCCTCACAGGCCCGGTCACCACAACCCTGTCGGCTGACCGGCCTGAATCCCTCGCCCACCCGGGCCGGGTTTCGGACACGGTTTCCGGCAGATCCCCGCCTTCGTAGCTCAGGGGATAGAGCACCGCTCTCCTAAAGCGGGTGTCGCAGGTTCGAATCCTGCCGGGGGCACAAAGCATTACCGCTCTGACCTGGGGGTTTCTCCCCCAGGGAGGGGCTCTCGGCAGTCGTCTACGTCAGCAGGCCGACGAGCCGTTCGCGGACGTTGTCCTTGCCTGCGTCGGGGTCCGGCACCAATTTCTCCCGGTCGCCGGGGTCCCGGGCAAGGACGTGCAGCCGTCCGCCACTGCGGGCCAGCACCAGATCCCTGCTGCTGCCCGCGGTCTCGGCCGATCCCTGCGCCGTGTAGTCGGTGACGGTGATCAGCGCGGAGCGCTCCGCGGCAGCGAGCACGGCCTCGGTGTCCGCTGCCTCATCAGGGGCCGCCGACGAGCCTCGGGGCAGCCACTCGGTGAGCATGTTCAGGGCTTCGTCGAGCTTGTACAGCCCCATCTGGTGGACGCCGAGCGCATCGATGCGGACCATGAGACAGATCCGCTCGGGTTGGGGGAGCAACAGGATCCGCCACGGCTCACCCGGACCCGACCCGGTCGTGCGGGCGTCGAGCACCTTGCGGGCCCTTTGCTGGAACGCCACGGCGATGCCCAGGTCTCCCTGCACCTGAACCTGCTCGCCCGTGTCACCCGCCAGCAGCAGTTGTCGGGCCGCCAGCGAGCGGACGGCCTCGGCGATCACGTCGTCCGACGGCCTGGCCTCCAGGAAGTCCACGATCGCGTCCACAGCGGTGAGCTCCGCGATGGTGTACGCGCCGAGCAGCACCGGTCCTGTGTCGACCAGGTTCACCACGGCCGACACCAGCCCCGAAGGGGCGGACGCAGCACCCGCGTCCGACGGCGCCGCAGGTGGAACATCCCGCTGATCGTCGCCGCTCATGACGGTCCTCCCGGCTGCAACAGTTCTACCGCAGGCGGCACACGACTCTCACGGAGCACCGTGGCAGCGCTGCGTGAGAGGGTCTCGGTCACCGACACCTCGGAGTTGCCGAACAGACCACGGCCCGCCCTGCCGGACAGCGACTGTCCCAGCTCGCCGGCCAGGTCCTCCCGGTCCGGAGGCGGGAACCGAGCCGCCAGGTCCGCGGAAACGGCAGTGACGTCGTCGGCCTCCTCGATCCGGCGCAGTGCCTGGGTCAGCACCCGCGCGACCGGGGGCGTCAGGGACGTCGGCACGGTAAGGAGCGGCGCCAGGTACAGCGGGCGCCGTTCGGTCATCCGGGAGAGCCCCCAGGGCCCGACATTGCTGCGCGTGACCCGGTAGACCACGTAGTCCATGAGGTGGCGAAGGTCGCTCACCGTGGGCAGCTTCCGCCCGCCGAAAGCAGCCGGTGTCTTCTCCAACTGCACCCAGGTGCCCTGGGCGGTGCGTCCGTGCAGCTTCTCGCGCACCACGTCCCCGCTCATCCCGATGTCGGGATAGAGCGCCTTGTCGATGTCACGGTGATGGCTGGACAGGCGCTTGTGACTCACCTTGGCGAACCGCCAGTCCTCGTACAGCTGCGGATCATCGACCAGCACATGGCCGCCGCACAGCACGTCGTGCAACTGGGGCACCTGTAGTCCGTGGCGCTCCAGATCCGAAAGGATCGCCGCTTCCTCCGGGCTGAGGCGAAGAGCGGCCGCGACCAGCCCTTTCCGGTACGCCCCTGCCTGCGCCGTGATCTCGATCATGAGCCGGACCCGGGTGCGCACCTGCTCGGCCCGCCGGTCACTCACACGGTCGGACGCCGCCCCGCCGTGTCGCCGCAGGTGGGTGACCGATGCCAGTGCGTGCTTTCGCTCCACCTCGCCAGTACAGCACGGCAGGCCCTTGCACGCACCAGCTCAGCACCGTGGCCGGAGGTGGGCACGGCCCGAAGGAATTCGGTGCCGGGCGCGGCCGGATCGACGCCCCCGGCTACCTGCCCGCCATGTTCCGCACCTACGCGACGACACCCGCCCGCCCCAGGGCGACAGCGCGGCAAGGCCACAGCCCGGCAGGGGGTTCAACGTTCTCGCAAGGGAGCGATGCGTGAGCGGACGGTGAAGTACGAGCCCTCACGAGCAGGACCGCGCCGGTCCTGGACGGTCCACCCGGTGCACCGTGGTCGACGAGGCGCGAGCAGGAGTTGTGGGCCTGGCATGTCAGAGGCGGCCAGTAGCCTCAGGCGCCATGGGAATTCAGATCAATGCAGTGGTGGACTACCCGGTCAACGACGAGGTGGAGAGGGTGCTCGGGTTGGCCGAGGCGGTCGGCGAGCCCGTCGCTGTCACGTTCATATGGGAGGGGGGTGAAGAGGCGGAACGCGCGGTGCTGGTGCCCGCAGCCACCCTGGCGCTCTGGGAGCACTGGGCCCCCACCGCCTACCCGATGCGTGGCGCCGGGGACAGGAACCGGGCCGGAGCGGAGGAGCCGGAGCTGGCCCACCCAGCGGAATACGGCGCGTTCACGCTCTTCCGCCGTCGCGTAGGAGGGCGCACAGCGGTTGCTCGCCAAGGCGTGGTGGTCGCCGAGCTCCTGGACCCCGGCGAGGCGCACTGGCTCCAGGAGAAGGCCCGCGATGTCCGTCAAGGCTTCATGGATCCGAAGCAGAAGGCGGCGTTCGAGGAGTTCCTTGCCCGGCAGGCACCCCTGGATGAGCAGTGACGCGGCGACTCATGCTTCGTAGCTTGTCATTGATCTTCGGAGTCGGTCCGGTTCGTATGGTGAGGTGACGCTCAATCACGCCAACAGGGCGCGTTCGGGGAGGAGTTCGAAGCCTGCGCGGCCGAACATCTGGGCGGTTGAGCACATTGATACGGCTGGCATGGCCTTCCATGACGCCGGAGTTCCAGGGCAGGGTCGGGCCCGCGACAACGGCGTCACGGTCGCGTTCGAGGCGTTGGACGAACCGGCTGAGGCCGGGCAGGTCGGTAGCGGTTCCGTTCCGTCGCACGTGGCCGTCACATCAAGGGCAATTCCCTTGCGTCAGACGGCCTCCCGGGGAAACGAAGGAGCTGCCCCGAACAGGCGGGCCTCCACCTGCTGGAGGCCGAAGCGTACGGCGCCGAGCGCGACGGACTCGTCGCCGAGGTTCGAGGCTTCGATGTCCGGTGGGAACAGGCACAGGTCGACCAGGTGCCGGCGGACCGGTTCGATGATGGCGTCGCCGGCCAGGGAGATGCCGCCGCCGACGACGACCAGCGTCGGGTCGATGGTCATCGACATGACAGCGACCCCGGTGGCCATGTCGCGGGCGAAGCGGTCGACGAATTCGCGGGCCAGGGTGTTGCCCTCGCGCAGGTCGGTGAAGACCCGCAGCGTCGCGTCGATCGTCGTGCTGTCGGGGGCGTAGGACAGCAGTCGGCGGTAGCTGTTCGCCCAGTCCAGGAGGCCGAGGGTGCCGATCTCCCCGGCCGCGCCCCGGTGGCCGCGATAGGGCTTGCCGTCGATCAGGACAGCCGCACCCAGGCGGTGGCCGGCGTGGATGTACACGAGGTCGGGGACGCCGACCGCGACGCCCCGCCACTGTTCGGCGAGAGCGGCCAGGCGCATGTCGTTCTCGGCTCGGATCGGGCCGTCGACCCTGCCGGGCCCCAGGACCCGGGCGAGTTCGTCCACCAGGTTCAGCCCCGTCAGCTCCGGCAGCGGGTTGGACAGGACGACCCGGCCCTCGGCGTCGATGACCCCGGGGGAGGCGATCACGGCGGCGAGCAACGGGCTGCGGCCGGGGGCGCGTTCGGCGGCCAGGCACGCGGTGACGGCGTCGCCCATCGCCGCCAGTCGCTCGGCGGCGGGGAGGGCTGGATCGACGTCGGTACGCCGGACCGCGGTCACGGTGCCTCGCAGGTCCGCCACCGTCGCGAGGATCTTGTGGGCGCCGACGTCCACACCCAGGACCCGGCCCGCGTCGGCGTTGAACTCGTACCGCTTGGCCGGCCGTCCCGGCTGGCGCGCGGCGGTCGGGTCCGGTGGCGCCGTCTCGGCGGCCCAGCCCTGGGCCACCAGCTCGGCCACCCCCTCCTCGCAGGTCGGCCGGGACAGGCCGGTGGACCGGGCGAGTTCGGTGACCGTCCGGGCTCCCTGCTCGTGCACCTGGTGGAGCATCGTCGCCAAGTTCCGCCTGCGCAGCGCGGACGGGCCCCCGCCCGTGATTTGCATCTGGCCCATCGCTCGATTCGGGGTTCGGGAGTCGGGGTGAGAGTCGGAGTCGGAGTGGGAGTGGGATTCGGAGGTGATCGTTCTGGTTCCCCTCTTGACAGCCGGTCGAAGCGGGGCACTATCTTCTCCAAATGTTAAAGAAGTCTTGTTATCTAATCAAGGACGGAGGGGAGGCCGGGTCCTGAGAGGCGTCCGCCGGTCCCCAACTGCTCCGGCGGGTCACGTGAGGCACCCGTTGCGATGCGCTCCGGGAGGAGAGGGGTCGGGTTCACGAGAGCGACGGGTGTGTCGTCCCACCGGTGCCACCGGTGCCACCGCACCACCGCGTCATCGCGTCATCGCGTCATCGCGTCATCGCGTCACCGCACCACCACCGTGAAGTGCACATCCTCGTCCGTGGAAGGACGCATCACGCATGAACCTGAAACGAATGAACCCGAGACGGAAACTCACCGCACGTCTGACCGCCACGATCGCGGTCACCGGCATGCTGACCGCCGGACCGGTAGCGATAGGTGCGGAGAGCGCGTCGGCCGCGACCGGATCGAACCATTCCGGCGATGTCCTGGTGAACGCCGGGTACTTGCGCGTGGGAATGGACGACACCGGAGCGGTCACGAGTCTGGTCGACTCCCGCAACGGCCGGAACTACCTGGTGGCAGGGCACGGTACGGCTCCCCTGGTCAGTCTGGTGATCGGCGGGAAGCAGGTGAGGCCGACCTCGCTGAAGCGGGCCGGTGACAAGCTGGTGTTCAGGAACTCCGCCGCCGGCACCGAGATCGATGTGGCGGTGCTCGACCGGACGACGTACACGACGCTCACCGTCACCAAGGTCAAGGCGCCGCACGGCGCCGATGTACAGACCCTGCTGTGGGGCCCGTTGGCCACCACGCTCACCGACACGCTCGGGGAGTCGGCCGGCGTCGCCGGCAACAGCGGCTTCACGGCGGGGATGAAGGTCCTCAACGACCGCACCGAGGGCGGCTGGCCCCGCGAGGACACCGGCATGGGCTGGGAGAGCGAGGTGTCGAACAACCCCTCCGATCTGCAGGTGGCGCCGCTGGAGCAGTGGAGCACCGGCGGCCACACCTCCTGGGGCAACCTGCTGCGCGCCTTCACCTTCGACTACACCAAGCAGCGCCTGCGAATGAACGATTCCGGCTACCGGATCCCGGTCGGGCCGCTGCCCAGCGGCGGCGGAATCGTCGGGTCGGAGGTCGCGCTGTACGGCACCACGCCGGATCTCGCGCCGACCGTGCTGTCGACGATCGCCAAGGGCCAGAACCTGCCGTACCCGACGATCGACGGGCAGTGGCAGAAGACGGCGCAGGCGACCTCCAAGTCCATCCTCGTCCTGTCGGACCTCAACACCGGCAACGTCGATGCGGCCGACAAGTTCGCCAAGGCCGCAGGCATCGACATGGTCTACTCGCTGCCCGGGGCCGACGGTCCCTGGCAGTCGGCCGGGCACTACCAGTTCAATTCCAGCTTCGGCAGCAACGACGCCGCCGCGACCGGTCTGGTGAAGACGTCCAGCTCCAACGGGGTCGCGGTCGGCGCCCACACCCTGTCGAACTTCATCGACACGAACGACTCCTACGTCAGCCCCACCGCCAGCCCCGATCTCGCACTCGGGCAGAGCACCACGCTGACCCGGCCGCTGGCAGCCGGCGACACCTCGCTCTCCCTGGCGAGCTGCGCCCCGCTGGCCGCCGGACTGCAGGGCAGCCGGCTGCTGATCGGCAAGGAGTTCCTGACCTACACCGGTTCCAGCACGGTCGACGGCGAGTGCCAGGTGACCGGACTGGCCCGCGGGCAGTGGTCGTCGGCGGCGGCCTCCCACGCCGCCGGTGACACCGTTGCCCGGGTGCAGATGAACGGCTACGGCGGTGCCTACGGCAACCTGAACATCATCAACTCCGTCGCCACCCGCTTCGCCGACATCTGGAACACCACCGGCATCACCGCGACCTCGTTCGACGGGCTGGAGTCCGCCTCGGACGCCGGCTGGGGCCAGTACGGCATGGCTCGCATGGTGAACGGGGCCTACGCGCAGCTGAAGGCCAAGGACGGCTTCATCTCCGAGACCAGCCGGATGGGTTCGAACATCTGGGACGGGCTGTCCCGGGCGAGCTGGGGCGAGGTCGGCTCGACCAGCATGAGCCAGGTACTCATCAACAACGCCTACTACCAGGCCAATTACCTGCCCGGGATGCTCGGCTGGATCGCGCTGCCGGGAAACACCGGTCTGCCGAACGTCGAGGACACGCTCGCGCGGGGCGCCGGTCTGAACGCCGGTGCCGGGTTCGAGACCTCCGTGTCCAGCCTGACCGGTGGCGGGCAGAACACGTCGGCGCTGCTGGACTCCGTCAAGCAGTGGGAGACGGCCCGTAACCTCGGCGCGTTCACCGACGGACAGCGCGCGCAGTTCCGCGACCAGTCCACGCACTGGCACCTGAGCGTCATCACGCCCGGCTCGTCCTGGTCGCTTCAGCAGCGCGACGCCTCCGGCAAGGACATCGGCGCGCCGCGGACGGTCACCGTCCCGAAGCCGGGCTTCCGGGACACCGGCCTGCCAGGCATGACGGCCGGAAAGCTGTACGAGGCACGGCCTGCCGCGAACGTCCCCTCGATCATCCGCTACCGCGTCACCGCGGGCGCCCTGCCCGCCGGTCTGCGGCTCAACGCCGACACCGGGGGCATCACGGGTATCCCGGCCACCGGCGCCACCTCCACGTTCACCCTCACCGGCACCGGCGCTCCCGGGACGCCGGACGCACGGCAGACCTTCACCATCCACAAGGGGAACCCGAAGCCCACCACCGGGACGCTGAGCCTGACGTCGGCGTTCGACAACGTGGGAATCACCTCGCAGACCGATGTCACGCCCGGCAACTTCGACGGAGCCGGCAACAGCTTCTCCGCCGAACAGCTCGCCGCGGCCGACGTCACCCCCGGCTCCACCGTGACGGTGAAGGGCACGGCGTTCGCCTGGCCGAAGGCTGCCGCGGGCACGCCCGACAATGTCGTCGGCAGTTCAGCGGTGATCCAGGGCTCCGGCCGGGGCGGCAGCACGCTCGCCTTCCTCGGGTCCGAGGCCGGTGACGTGACCGACCACGTCACGGTCGCCTACACCGACGGCACCACCAGCACCGCGTCCGTCGGGTTCCCGAACTGGGCGGACTCCAGCCCGACCGAGTTCGGCTCCACGCTGGCCGTCTCCACCCAGGGACGCAACACACCCGGCGGATACGCCAACACCAGTGGCGCCTACCGGGTGTTCCGCAACGAGATCCCCCTCGACTCCGGGAAAACCATCGCGACCGTCGAGCTCCCGGCCAGTCCGAAGATCCACGTCTTCGCGCTGACCGTGGCGTAGGGGCGTAAGGGCGTAAGGGCGTAAGGGCGTAGAAACCCAGGAACACAGGAGCAACAGAAACAACAGGAACAACAGGAACAACAGGAACGCAGAACTGTCCGGCCGGCCGGGTCCGGTCCGTGCCGGGCCTTCGGGCCCCGGTCGTTCGGGCCTCCGGGCCCGGCACGGACCGGCCGGACAGGTTCCGGCCGGCTTCCGGACGGGATTCCACAGCTTTCGTCATCCACCCGATGAACACGTCGTCCTCCAGGAGACAGCCCCATGGACACGTACAGGGATACATACAGGGACACCTACCGACAGAGGCGATGGGCGAGCGGCGGGGATCGTTTCGTCGCGATCACCGCTGTTCTGGCCATGCTCATGGCCGCCGCGGCGGTCCTGCTGGCCCCGGCCCGAGCGGACGCAGCCACAGCCGCAGCTACAACCGCAACCGCCATACCGGACACCTCGATCGCGGTAAACGGTCAGGACACCGGCCGGACCTTCGACGGGATCGGCGCGATCAGCGGCGGCGGCGGCAACAGCCGACTGCTGACCGACTACCCGCCCGCGCAGCGCGACGCCGTCCTCGACTACCTCTTCAAGCCCGGCTACGGCGCGAACCTGCAGATGCTGAAGCTGGAGACCGGCGGGGACGGGAACACCACGTCCGGCGCGGAGCAGACCATCGAAGAGACCCGCGGGGTGATCAACTGCAAGGTGGGGTACGAGTTCTGGCTCGCCCACCAGGCGGTGAAGCGCAACCCCCACCTCACGCTCAGCGGGCTGACCTGGTCGGCGCCGGGCTGGGTCGGTTCGAGCATGTACTCGCAGAACGGCATCCAGTTCCTGCTCGACTGGCTGGGCTGCGCCAAGGAACAGGGTCTCACCATCTCCTACCTGGGCGGCTGGAACGAGCGCGGCGGCTGGACCACGGCCTGGTGGAAGGACCTGCGGGCCGCTCTGGACGAGCACGGGTTCGGAGCCGTCAAGCTGGTGGCCGCCGATCAGGTGGACTCGTTCTCCGAGGTCGGTGGCTCCATGGCCCAGGACGCGGAGTTCGCCAAGGCCGTCTCCGTCATCGGCGAGCACTACCCCTGCGGGTGGAACGGCCCCACGCCGGTCTCCGATTACCCGAACGTGGAGACGGACTGCCGTACCTCGGCGGACACCCAGGCGCTGAAGACACCGTTGTGGGCCAGCGAGCAGGGCTCGATGCAGTACAGCGCCGGCGGCCTGCCGATGGCGCGCGCCAACAACATCGACTACGTCGACGGCCGGATGACCGCGAGCGTCAACTGGCCCGTCGTCGCCTCGGCCTACTCGGACGTGGCCTACGCCGACCAGGGCCTCGTCCTGGCCAACGAACCCTGGTCGGGCCGGTACGACGTCGGGATGTCGACCTGGGTGACCGCGCACACGACGCAGTTCGCGCAGCCGGGATGGCAGTACCTGGACGGCGGGAGCGGCTATCTGGGAGGCGAGACCTCCGACCAGGTCGGCAGTTATGTGACCCTCAAGTCGCCCGACCACCAGGACTGGAGTTCCGTCGTCGAGACGACCCGGGCCACCGGCCCGCAGAAGGTCTCGCTCACGGTCAGCGGCGGCCTGTCCACCCGGCCCGTGCACGTCTGGAGCACCGACCTGGTGTCCGGTGACCGTTCGCAGTGGTTCGTACAGGACCGGACGCTCGTGCCCGACGCGCACGGCACGGTCACGATGACCCTGAAGCCCGACTCCATCTACTCGTTCACCACCACGACCGGGCAGCACAAGGGGAACGCCGCCTCGCCTTCGAGCAAGCCGCTCCCGCTGCCGTACGCCGACTCGTTCGACAAGGGCGCCCAGGGCCAGCAGGCCCGCTTCCTGGCCAACATGGAGGGCGCGTTCAGCGTCCAGCCGTGCGCGGGCCGTCACGGCAAGTGCGTCCAACTCGACACCCCGGTACGGCCGTTGGAGTGGGGCAGCCACGAGTCGTTCTACCCGTACACGACGGGCGGCGGCAAAGCCTGGAGCAACTACCAGGTGTCCGCCGACGTACGGAACGCCAAGCCGGGCTCCGTCGGGATCCTGGGCCGCCAGAGCAACCTCGGCGCCCAGACCGGCGACCCGTCGAAGGTGAACTCCTACTCGCTCACCCTCAGCGACGCCGGTGCCTGGTCGATCAACCTGGCGAACGGCTCCGGGAACATCCCGAAGTCCCTCGCCGGTGGAACCCTGCCCTCGGCCGCCGGGCTGAACACCTGGCACAACCTGGCGCTCACCTTCGACGGATCGCTGATCATCGCCTCGGTCGACGGCACCAGGGTCGGCTCGGTCACCGACACCACCCTGTCCGCGGGCAAGGTCGGCCTCGTCGCCGACGGCTACTCGGGCGGCGACCAGTACGACAACCTCAAGGTCAGCACGCTGACCGACCTTGCCGTCCCGGTGTCACTGCCGGAAGGCGCGCACGCCCCCGGAGTGGTGACGAACATCGGTTACGACACCACGGGCAGCGCGACGAACCAGTGGCAGTACAGCGGCACCTGGCAGTCCGGCAGCGGAAACACCTGGAACAACACCACCGGTGACCACGCGGAGCTGGCCTTCCAGGGGGACAACGTCACCCTTCAGTCCCTGACCTACAGCAACCAGGGCATCGTGGACGTATCGCTGGACGGTGGCACCCCCACCGCGGTCGACCTCTACCGCGACAGCGGCAGCCCGACGCCGACCTCGGTGTTCACCCGCACCGGTCTCGACCCGGACAAGCAGCACACGCTGACGGTGACCGTCACCGGCACGAAGAACCCCGCGTCCCAAGGCACCTGGGCCTCCATCGCCGGAGCCCTGGTGAGCAGGCCCGGCAAGCCGGCCCCGACACCGACGGTCACCAGGCCGGCGGACCGGGCCACGGTCCACCCCGGCCAGGTGCGGATCGAGGGCACCGCCACCGCGGGCGAACTGATCACCGTCTCGCTGTCCGGCGCACCGGCCTGCGTGAACCTCCCCACCGACCGGAACGGCAACTGGCACTGCGACACGCACGTCCGGTCCGGCCGGACGGTACTCACCGCGGTCGGCACCGATCCGGTGACCGGCCTGCTGTCGGAGGCCACCGCCCCGGTTCATCTCACCGTCTCGTAGCGGGCTGAACGAAGGCCGCGCCGGTTCCGGGCCGAAAGCCTGGAACCGGCGCGGCCTTCGTTGTCCCGCCCGTCTCCGCAAGGGCGTCAGGCCGGCCCCGGCAGTTTCGGGGTCAGCAGCTCCAGGGCCTCCTCCCAGCGCAAACTCTCCGCCCCGCCAACGGACTTGGGCTCGTGGGGTTCGTGCGACCCGATCAGGACACCCATCTCCCGCAGCCGCTCCAGGCTCAGCCGGTACGCGGGATGGGCGGCCTGGGCCGAGTTCAGGTAGGGGAGGGCGCAGGTCGGGAGGCCGAAGCCGTAGGCCTCGCACAGGATGCCCAGGGCCAGGGTGTCGGAGATCCCGGCCGCCCACTTGTTGATCGTGTTGAACGTCGCCGGGGCCACGGCGATGGCGTCGGGGGGCGGCAGCGGGCGCGGGTCGCCCGGGGAACGCCATGCGGAGCGGATCGGGTAGCCGGTCCGGGCCTCGACCGCCTTCGCGTCGATGAAGCCGAGGCCCAGCGGGGTGGCGACGACCCCCACGTCCCAGCCCGCCTGCTGGGCGGCCGTGATCAGTTGGTGCACGTCTCCGGCGATTCCGGCCGCGCACACGACGACGTACAGGAACGGTTTCTTGATCTGCTGACCGGTCTGACCGGGCTGACCGCGCTGATCCGGCTCATCGCTCATGAGGAAGCTCCTGGTCGGCAGCAGAACACGGTCCGGAGAATGGCCCGGAAAGCGCTTCGGTCGTCGGTCACGTACCGGGATGCTGCCACTCGGCACGTCCGCAGGTATGGGAATCGGCCACGCCGCCATCCCTTTCCCGAGGGTCAGTTCACCGGGACTCGGACAGCCCCGGCGCCGCTCCAGCTTCGAACGTCCGGTGCAGCAACTCGACGAATTCCGCCGCGTACTCGACCGCACCGGTGTGCCCGCCCGGACACTCCAGCAACGGCTGCCCCAGGCGCTCGGCGAGCAACTCCGCCGGGCGGTACGGGAGATGGCCGCGCGACTCCCGGCCCGCCGCCAGGACCAGCTGCGCGCGCCGGGCCTTGATCGCGGGAACATCCAAGGGGTGCGAGGTGAACTGCCGCACCTCGTGCTCCAGGAAGAGCGGCAGGTTGACCGTCAGACGCGCCATCATCGCGGCCGTCTCCGGGTCCTCCGCCGCAGGCCCTGCCGACTCCCCCGTCACTTCTGTCTCCTTCGGTTCTTCCGGCTCCTCCGGTACGGAGAAGCCGATTCCCCGGGCGAACTCGGCGGTCGCCGCCGCGGTCCCCTGCCTGCGGAACGTCGCGTGGACCGACGCGAAGAACGCCCGCTGCTCCGCCGCGTCGGGCAGTACCTCCACGGCCGGGGGCTCGTGCGCGATCAGCAGGCGGACCCGCTCCGGGTGGCGGACCAGCAGGTCCAGGCCGACGATGGCCCCGGAGCTGATGCCGAACACGTACACCGGCTCCCCCGCCGGTGCCAGCAGTTCGATGAGCCGGTGCGCGTCGTCGCTCTGGACCTCCACCCGCTGATCGACCGGCGGGCCGTCGAGCAGGCTGCGCGAGTAGCCGCGGGCGTCGAAGGTGACCACCGTGTACCGCGCGGCCAGCCCGTCCGCCAGTCCGCCGAGGATGGTGGCGTCACCACCTCCGCCGGGGATCACCAGCAGGAGCGGTCCGGTGCCGCGCACCTCGTAGTAGAGCGTCGCGCCGGGTACGCGGAGGGTGCCACTCCTCGTACCTGTCCTCGTACCTGTCCTCAGGTTGCTCATGGTCTCCCGTACCTACGTACGTCGCCTCACCGCAGCACACCAGGCCCTGCGATCCGGCGACGGCCTCCGGGGGCAGCTGCATCTGCGTCGCCGCGTACCGACCGGGATGCGCCAGGGCGAACTCCCGGTAGGCATCGGCGAATGCGACCAGCGCTTCCCTGCCACCCTGGTCCGGAGGTCGGCCGGAACCAAGAAGCCAAGAAACCTGGTGCCCCTCGCCGGAAAGCTAGGGGCACCAGGTTGTGGGTGCAAGCGATTATCTGGCGCTGTCCGAACCGCCCGAGCCGCCCGGACCGCTCGCGCTGCTCGCCGCCGGGAGCACATCGCCCCCGGGGACCGCGCCGCCCGCCGGAAGCGTGTCCTTCAGCTCGTCCGGGCACGGGGTGCCGCGCGGCAGCTGGTAGGGGGAAGCCAGGTGGTAGACCCCTGGCTTCGGCGCGAGCAGCTCCGTCCATTCGTCGCCGTCCGCGTCCTTGTCCGTCTTCACCAGACAGCCGTTGACGTTGGAGAAGACCTTCGGCTCCCCGTCCGCCCGGCCCTTGGAAGCCTCGGTCTCCTGCGGAGGCTCGACGCTCTTGCCGTGCTCGTCCACCAGGCCCAGCCACGGCGAGTACGGAATCCGGATCAGCACCCGGCCCGCCTTCTTCACCCGGAGCGTCAACTCGCCCTCCGCCGCCCGCTCCACCGTCCCCGGCGGGTCGGCCATCGGAGTGGGCCGGTCGACCGCGAACAGCTGCCAGTTCTCGTCGCCCCAGAGCCGCTTCAGATACGGCAGCCCGTCCTGGACCAGCTTCTCCTCCTGGCCCGCCCCGGTGGAGTCCGGCTGGCCCATCGGCAGCACCACGTACCGCACCGCCCAGCGGCTCAGCCAGGCGCGGTAGCTGGCAGAGTCCAGGGTGTCGTCGTAGAACAGCGGGTTGCGCTGCATGTCGGCCTGACGGTTCCAGCCGCGGGCCAGGTTGACGTACGGGGAGAGCGCCGACGCCTCACGGTGGCTGCTGGCCGGGACCACCTCGACCCGACCCTTCTCCGCGCCCAGCTTCTGGAGTTCGTTGACCAGCGGGGCGAGTTCGCGGCTCCAGGAAGCGGCGGGCGCGGTGCGCACCACGTCGTCGACGCCCTTGAAGCCGATCCACACGTTGAGGCCGATGAACGCGATCACCACCGCGTACCACTTGCGGGAGCGCGGCACCGTGTACGGCAGCGCCGCCAGCAGCACCACCCCGGCGAAGACCATCGGGAGGCGCGAGATGTTCGAGCCGATCTGCGAGTCGATCAGCCATGTCAGGACGACGCCCACCGAGTAGACGGCCGCGCCCGTACGGACGGTCCGCCACTTCTTCGGGACCAGCAGGAGGACGAGGATCCCGTACAGGAGGGGCAGTGAGACCGTGCCCACCGACATCGGCTGGGTGCCGGAGAACGGGAACAGCCAGGCGGAGAGCGCGACCACGGCGACCGGGGCGAGCCCCAGGGCGTACGCGCCGGGGCGCCGTTTGTTGAGGAAGAGGGCGGTGGCCACCACGCCCAGGAACAGACCGGCCACCGGGCTGCTCGCCGTCGCGAGCCCGGCGAGCGGGGCGGCGACCGCGGCCTTCGCCCAGCGCTTCGTCCGCCAGCGGTGCGGCCAGCAGAACACCGCCGCCACCGCGCCCAGCCCGAACATCGTGCCGAGCCCGAACGTCACCCGCCCCGACAGGGCGTTGCAGAGCAGCGCGAAGTCGGCGGCGAGCCCGCACAGCAGCGGATTACGGACCGCGCGGAGGCGGACCAGGATCAGCGTGGTCAGCGCGGCCGAGACCGTACCGGCGATCATCATCGTGGACCGGACGCCGAGCACCGACATCAGGTACGGGGAGACGACGCTGTACGAGACGGGGTGCATCCCGCCGTACCAGGCGAGGTTGTACGCGGACGCGGGGTGCCGGCCGACGAACTCCGCCCAGGCGTCCTGCGCCGCGATGTCGCCGCCGCTGTTGGCGAAGAAGAAGAACCAGAGGATGTGCGTGACCGCCGCCACGGCGGTCACCGTGACGACCGGGTGGCGGGTCAGCCAGGACCACGGCATGCGGCCGGAAGGGCGCGATCCGGGCGGCGACTCGCCCCATGAGGGCAGGCGTATCCGGCCCCCGGCGCGGGGGCTGCTCCCGTCTTCTTCACGTGTCGGTTCTGCAGTGGTCACCAAGGCTCGCTCTCCTGCGAAGGAGGACGCAGTCCCCGCGCCCAGAGTTGCCCAGCGACGCTAACACGTACGAAATGGGACGCCCCCTCCGGATATGGGATACCCCCGCCGGTTGTGAACCCCGGCGGGGGTATCTCCTTGCATCCCGTTCGCTCGGCCCGGCGGGCGGCTGCGGCCCGGCCCGGCTCTCGCTCGGCCGGCCCTCAGCCCAGACGGGTCAGCTTGGCGCCGAACCCGGGCTCGGCGAGGTCCTTCTGGAGGGCGACGGGGGCGGCCACCTGGCCGGTGCCGGAACCGACCGTCACCTGGCCGACCACCGTGCCCGCCTTCGCGGAGTGCGGTACGGCCTTGCCGCCGTCGCCGATCTCGAGGTCGACCTTCAGGCCCGGCCAGCCGACCGCCTTCAGGTCCTTGGTGGCGACGACGGGGGTCTTCCCGCCGAGCCCGTCGTCGACGTACCCGACGACGTCACCCTTCTTCACGACCGTGGCCGAGGTGACGGTCTTCTGGGAGTGCTGGATCAGCTTGAGACCGTTGGCCTTCGCCAGGTCGAGACTGTCGTTCACGACCTTCGTGGGGCTCTGCTGCCCCATCACCACACCGAGGATCCGGCGCGTCTTGCCGTCGACGACCGTGTCGGCGGCCCACAGCAGGTTGCCGCCCGCCGGGGTGGACGAACCGGTCTTGATGCCGCTCACTCCCGGGTTCAGCAGCAGGGTGTTGTTGTTGTAGATCGTCGTGTCGATGCCGGGGACCTTGACCTGGGGCAGATTGACGATCTCGGCGAAGACGTCGTTCTTCATGACCGCGGCGGCCAGCTTGAGCTGGTCGGACGCGGTGCTCTGGGTCGTACGGTTCAGGCCGCTCGGGTCGGTGTACGTGGTGTGCGTCATCCCGAGGTCCTTGGCCGCGGCGTTCATCTTCTTGACGAAGTCCGCCGAGGGACCGTCCCAGCGGGAGAACAGCCGGGCCGCGTTGTTGCCCGAGGGGACCAGCAGCAGTTCGAGCATCTGGCGCTCGGTGAAGTGCTGCCCCTCCTTGATCGGCGCGGTCGACTCGTCGGGCGAATTGGCCTCGTCGCCCGCCTGCTTGTCGACCGTGATCTCCGGGCCCTGCTGCTTTCCGCTGAGCGGGTGGTCCTTGAGGACCACGTACGCCGTCATCACCTTGGCCATGCTCGCGATGGGTGCGGGCGTCTGCGTCCCGTCCGTACCCATGCTGCCGACGCCGTCGACCGTGACGGCCGACTGGCCCTGGCCGGGCCACGGCATGGAGAGCTTGCCGCCGGAGAAGGTGTACGTCGGCTCCGCGGAGAGCCCGAGGGTCGGCGTCGGCAGCGGCCGTACGGCCTGCGCAACCGCAAAGATGATCAGGAGCAGTACGACCAGCGGTGTCCAGATCTTGAACCGGCGCACGACGGTGCGTACCGGGGTCTGCCGCGGGGGCGGCGTGTTGGTCAGCTCGGCCAGCAGATCGAGCGGCGGCTTGGGCGGCATCGGCTGCTGCCGGGTCGGCTCGACGATGTCCGCGGGCGCGGCCTCCGCGGTGCCGGTGCCACCAGCGGCCCAGGTCGGAACGGTGAGCGTGGCGGCGGGCGCCTCGCTCGGAGGTCCGGCCGGCGCGGGGACCGGTGCGGGCTTCTTCTTCCGCTCACCGGGTACGTCGTCGGGGCGCAGCGGCACGAAGGTGCTGCGCTTCAGGGTGGTGGTGGGCCGGTCGACCACGGGGCGCGTGGGCACACGGAAGACGCCGGTGGGCTGGTCGACGGGGTTTGCTTGCGTGACGTCGGAGGAGTCCTCGGCGTCGTCGGTGTCGCCGTCGCCAGCGTCGTCGGTGTCGTCGGCAGCCGGCTTCTTCGCGTCGGTGTCGCCAGCGGTCGCCTTCGCGTCCGCTTCAGGGGCGTCGGCTTCAGGGAGGTCCGCTTCAGGGGCGTCGTCGGCATCCGACTCGGCCTTGACCTTGGCCTTTGCCTTGGCATCCGGCTTCGCGCCGTCACCCTCGGTGTCGTCGGAGTCGTCGGCCCCGCCGTCGTCCGCGTCCGCGTCCGTGTCGGACTTCGCGTCCGCCTCCGGCTTCGCCTTACCGGCATCGGCGGTGGAGTCCGCCTCGGGGCCTGCCCCGGACCCGGGTTCGGACTCGGACTCGGCATCCGCTTCGGCGGTGTCCGCCTTCGCGTCGGCGGCCTCCGGCTCCTCCGCGTCGTCCGCACGCGCCTCGCCCGCACGCGCCTCGTCCGCACGCGTCTCGCCCTTCGACGCGTCGGCCACCGCATCCCCGTCGTCGCCCGAACCGTCCGAGCTGTCCACGCCGTCCGAGTCGTTCACGTCATCCGCGTCGCCGGAAGCGTCCGTACGGGCCTCCGCGTTCTCGGAGGCGCCCGAGGAAGCGACGTCCGCGGGCGCGGCGACTGAGGCGCCCTGAGCGCCCCCCTCCGCCGGTTCGCTACCTTCGCGCCCCTCGCGCTCCCCTGCGGGCTCCGCGCCGCCGTCAGCAGCCGCAGAGGCATCCGCGTCGCCGTCCTCCCCCGACGGCTCCGACGGCTCCGCGTCCGGGGAAGACGGCCCGTCCGCCTTCGCCACCCACGCGGCGACCGCCGCGCGCAGCCGTGCGTCACCCGACTGCGAGCCGGACACCGCACTCGCTTCGGGTTCCGATGCGTCGCGGAAGACCGCAAGCCTCGGATCGCTGGTATCCGGAGTCGTCACCCCCGACGACTTCCGCTGCTCCGACTTGTCGGGGGACTCGCCCGCCACCGATGCCTCCTGCGATACGCCGCGCGGGAAATCCCGCCTGTCCGAACCATCTACCAGTGTCCTGTGTGGGCGCTTAACCGCTGCACTGGACGAGAACGACATACGTCTTGATTGACGCACAAAACACCCAGGCGCTCTCGACAGACCAATGTGAGAGGGGTCACCCTGTCATTCATCCACGCGGGGAGGCATGGATGGGCAGGAGCCGCAGAACGATTCCGGAAGAGCTTCTACTGCTCGCTCTGGACCCGACCACGGGTACCACAGCGCAGCCGCAGTCGCTCGACCTCGGCCTGGCCGGGGCCCAGCTAGTAGAGCTGGCTCTGGCAGGACGGATAGCCCCGGACGGGGATCGTATCGCCGTGGTGATGGCACGGCCGACAGGAGATCCGACACTGGACTCCGCACTGGAACTGCTGCGCAGGCGTGGCAGCCCGGTTCGGGCAGTCCACTGGATCGGCGGGCCCCGGCTGGGGCTCCGCCAGATTTATCTCGCTCATCTGGAGCGGTGCGGCATGGTGCATGCCGTGGCGGGCCAGATGTGCGGAGTGCTGCCGACGACTCGCTACCAGGCGACGGAGACAGCCATCAGCCGGGACATCCGCGCCCGGTTGGACAGTGCGATCCGCACCGGCGTACCGCCGGACCCGCGGACCGCGGCGCTCGCCGCGCTCGCTCACGCAGTGGGGCTCGGCAAGCACCTCTACCCCGGCAACGAGGGGCGTTCATCGCGCTCCCGCCTCCGGGACCTGATCAGACACGACCCCATGGGCGGTCTCGTGGCGCACGCCGTGATGGACGTCCAGAACGGAGCGGTCGCACAGCCGCGCCGGACAGCACCGGCACCGGGTAACGCCGCGCCGATGCAGTCGCACCACGGGCCGATGGCCCGCGTGGCGGCGCACTGAGCGCAACCGCACACCGCATCACCGCACACGCGTCACACGAGCGACCCGCACCACCGGAGCGCCCGGTCCACCCGGGCGCCGGCACCACCAGCACCACGCGAACCGCCGCACCGACGTCCCCACAGACCCGGTTCGGGAGCCGCAACACGAGCGCGCGGGGCCGACACGTCGTCGGCCCCGCGCGCTCACTCTCTGGCCATTTCCCAGCGCAGCGCGTTGCATTGGTGGCAATCTGCTGAGCAGTAAGACCTACCGCGCCCCCTCAAGGTGGGTCTGTGTACGTCAAAAGCCGGAGGTGCTGTTCCCGTGGCGTCCAACGTCAATCCCACAGTCAGGCGACGCCGACTCGGCCAGGAGCTCCGCAAACTGCGTGAGCAGAAGAACATGACGGCCGAGCAGGTCGCCGAGCGTCTGCTGGTCTCCCAGTCGAAGATCAGCCGCCTGGAGAACGGCCGCCGTTCCATCAGCCAGCGCGATGTCCGCGACCTCTGCGGGGTGTACGAGGTCGAGGACCTCCGGATCGTCGACTCGCTGATGCAGATGGCCAAGGACTCCCGCCAGCAGGGCTGGTGGCACGCCTTCGGCGACATCCCGTACAGCGTCTACATCGGCCTGGAGACGGACGCCGCCTCGATCCGCGTGTACGAGTCGCAGGTCCTGCCGGGGCTGTTGCAGACCAGCCGGTACGCGGAGGCGCTGATCACCGGCGCCATGCCGGAGACCTCGACGACCGACATCGAGAAGCGCGTGCAGGTCCGCCTGCGCCGTCAGGACCGGCTCCGGGCCGCCGATTCCCCACTGCGGCTGTGGGCGGTGCTCGACGAGGCGACCCTGCGCCGCCTCGTGGGAGACCGCCAGGCGATGATCGAGCAGCTGGAATCCCTCATCGAATGGTCGCAACTCCCGCATGTCACCCTGCAGGTGCTGCCGTTCGCGGTGGGCGCGCATCCGGGAGTGACCGGGCAGTACGCCATTCTTGAGTTCCCCGACGCCGGCGATTCGAGCGTGGTCTACATCGAGGGCGTCACCAGCGATCTGTATCTGGAGAAATCGCCGGATGTGCAGCGGTACAGCGTCATGTACGAGCACTTGCGGGCGCAGGCCCTGAACGCCGACCAGACCCGTGAGTTCATCTCGAAGGTCGCGAAGGAATTCGCTCTCTGACACAGGGATTCCATTGCAGCGGGCGAAGAGTACAGGCCTCCCCGCAGGCAAGGGAAGACTTCGAGGGGACATGTCATCCGGTCGAGTGAACGCCCGTCTTGTGGCTGAGGGTTCACGAGTAGCGTCGATCGTGTCATCGAGAACGCTGGCACCCATCGACACTGGCGAGACCGGAGCGAAAATGGCAATTCAGCAAGGCGCAGCAACGAACTGGATCAAGTCGTCGTATTCCGCCGGAAATGGCGCGTGCGTGGAGGTCAAGTCCCCCTCCGTTCAGGCCATTTCCGTACGGGATTCCAAGGTCACCGCGGGGCCCCGTATCGATTTCGCCCCCGGATCATGGACTGCGTTCGTCACGGACGTGAGCCGGGGCGCCTTCGACCTCGGCTGATGCCGGGCCTCCTTTCACCAGCGCATCGGACAGGACCCTCTCGACTGGATCGCCGTCCCAGCCGAGGGGGCTCCTCCCGAACGAGCGCATCCCTGCCGAGCATGCCGCCACCGAGCGCACCGCTGCCGAGTACAGCAGTGGTGGGCTACCGCAGCTGATCCACATAGCGGTCGGTGCCCGGCACGGTAGGTACGAAAGGCGCGACCAGCTCCACCCGCCCGAGGCCGCGCTCGACCAGGTCCCCGTCGAGCGCGGCGAAGTGCGACTGCCAGACCTCCCGCGGGTCGGCCTCAAGGAACCACAGCAGGGTGAGCCGGGTATCGACCCCCTCCACCTGCTTGACGTACGTCATCCGGTCGCCCGGCAACGGTGTCGGCCGGAAGACCGTCACCATCGCTGCGGGCCCGCCGGAAAGCCGCTGCGGCAGGTGTGAGGTCCGCAGCCACTCCAGCAACTCGGCGCGCTGCGCGGGCCCTTCGGCATCGATCACCTCAAGGACCAGCCCGGCGTACGGATGGTCGAGCGCGTGGAAGTCCCGTGGCCCGGTGTCCCCGTCCCGGTAGACCGTCGCCTCGTGGTCCTGGAACGACGTGAAGACATGCGTACGTTCCTGATGGACCCGGCCGTCGCGGTTCAGCCGCTTGTTGATGCCGACGGTCCACTTCATGTGCTCGTCGTAGCGGCCCTCGGTCACCCAGTACGTCGAGAGGTAGCAGCCGGCCGTCACCGGCTGGGCGACCGCCGACTTCTCCGGGTAGCGCAGCTCCTGGAGTTCCCGGGTGGCGACCCAGCGGCGGCCCGCCTGCATCCACGGCATCGCCATGGCGCCCGCGTAGAAGTGGTCGTCCTCGTACCAGCGGTTGTACGCGTACTCGTGGCCCGGGTGCGGCTCCACCATGGTGATCAGCGCGTGGCCGGGGCGCACCCCGTACGGCCCGACCGACGCCAGTTCGGCGTACGTCCCGCTGCGGGTGTCCTCTTTCCCGGCCCCCTCGGCTCCCCCGGCCTTCTCGGCTCCCCCGGCCTTCCCGGCACCTGCTGACTGGCTCATCCGATCCGCCATCCTTCCGCTTCCTCCGTCTTCCTTCCTCCACCGGACCGCCCTACTCTGACGCTCCGTCAGACAAACTGCCAGAGTCCGGAGGGCCCGACCATGGAAACCGACCCCCTGGAAACCCGCGCTACCGAACAGCCCGGCGAACAGCCCACCGGATCGCCTTCCGGTTCGCTCACCGGGAAGACCGTCGTCGTGTCGGGCGTGGGCGCCGGGCTCGGTCATCAGGTGGCCGCGGCCGTCGTACGGGACGGGGGCAACGCCGTGCTCGGCGCCCGCACCGAGGCGAACCTCGTGAAGTGCGCCGCCGAGATCGACCCGTCGGGCGCGCGCACCGCCCTGCTGGCCACGGACATCGGCGACGAGGCACAGTGCGACGCACTGGCCGCGCTGGCGGTCGAGCGGTTCGGAGGGATCGACGCGGTCGTCCATGTCGCCGCCTGGGACAGCTACTTCGGTGGAATCCAGGACGCCGACTTCAGCACCTGGCAGGGCGTCATCGACGTCAATCTGCTCGGCACGCTGCGGATGACGCGGGCCTGCCTGCCGGGCCTCAAGGCGCGGGGCGGGGCGGTCGTCATCGTGGGGACACAGTCGGCCGTCGCCGCCCCGTCAGAGGTGCACCAGGCCGCGTACGCCGCGTCGAAGGGGGCGCTCACCTCGGCGATGTACTCGATGGCGCGCGAGCTGGGGCCGTACCGGATCCGGGTCAACACCGTGCTGCCCGGCTGGATGTGGGGCCCGCCGGTGCAGGCGTTCGTCCAGTTCACCGCGCACACCGAGCAGATCCCGGAGGCGGACGTCCTGGCGCGGCTCACCGACCGGATGGCACTGCCCGAACTCGCCACGGACGGAGACGTGGCGGAGGCCGCGATCTTCCTGGCCTCCGACCGCTCGCGAGCGATCACCGGCCAGTCGCTGCTGGTCAACGCCGGTGAACTGATGCGCTGAACGGATGCGCTGAACCGATGTACTGAACAGGGACGTCGACACCTCCTCTTCTCGACCGCACGGGACCCGCATCCCGTGCGGTCTTTCCGTTCGGCCGCCGAGACCGCTTCGTACCGGCCTCTCCGTACCGACCTCTTCCTTCCGGCTTCTGCCCTTTGGCCTCTGCCTTCCGGCTGTGTCTGGCGAAGTGCCCGCTCATGGTGTGGCCCCCGTCACTCCGAGAGCAACCGGTCCAGAGGTCAAGAGCGAGTAAATTCGTTCTACTTGCTGATCCGTGTTCATGCTTGTGACCATTGAAACCCTTGACCCGCCCTTGGCGCAGAGGGTTCAATCCGTGAAGTCCCCGGTCCCGCACGGGGACTTGGCCCGCACGACGTACTGGCGAAGCGTTTCCCGTTCATCGAGGTTCATCGAGATGAACTCAGTACAGGCGGACCCCTGGAGGGGGCACATGAACAGTCTCGACTGGACCGTGCTCATCGGTTACTTCGGCGTGATGATCGCGATCGGCGTCTGGTCCCACAAACGTGTGGACGACGTCAGCGACTTCTTCACCGCCGGCGGCAGAATGCCCTGGTGGCTATCGGGTATCTCGCACCACATGTCCGGCTACAGCGCGGTGATGTTCACCGGGTACGCCGGAATCTCCTACCAGTACGGCCTCACCTCCATGGTGACCTGGTCGCTGCCGATCGCCATCGGCATCGGGATCGGCGCGAAGCTCTTCGCCCCCCGGCTCAACCGGCTCCGCTCACGTCTGCACGTGGCATCGCCGCTGGAGTACCTGAAGGACCGCTACAACATCCAGACCCAGCAGGCGCTCGCCTGGTCCGGTCTGCTGCTGAAGATCGTGGACGTCGGCGCCAAGTGGGCGGCCATCGCCACCCTGTTGGCCGTGTTCACCGGCATCACCATCACCCAGGGCATCCTGATCACCGGCGTGATCACGGCCGTCTACTGCACGGTCGGCGGCCTGTGGGCCGACGCGCTCACGGAGCTGGGGCAGTTCATCATCCAGCTGATCGCCGGTGTCGCGATGCTGGTCGCCACCATGGGCAAGCTGGGCGGCTTCAGCGCGATCTGGACCGTCTGGGACAAGTTGCCCAGCGGCCACACCGACCCGACGGCCGGGCCGTACACGGTGACTTTCCTGCTGGCGTACCTCTTCATCAAGACCTTCGAGTACAACGGCGGCATGTGGAACCAGGCCCAGCGCTACATGGCCACCGACTCCGCACGCTCCGCGACCCGTTCGGCCACGCTCTCCTCCCTGCTGTGGCTGGTGTGGCCCGTGGTCCTCTTCTTCCCCATGTGGTGTGCCCCGCTGCTGGTGCACGCGCAGAAGCCGGACGCGTCCGACTCGTACGCCCTGATGACCGAGTCGCTACTGCCGCACGGGCTGCTGGGCCTGGTCGTCGTCGGCTTCTTCTCGCACACGATGGCCATGTGCTCCTCCGACGCCAACGCCATCTCGGCCGTCTTCACCCGGGACATCGCCCCGGCCGTCTCCCGGGCGGCCCGCGAGTGGAGCAGCCGCACCGGTCTGCTGGCCGCGCGGGTCTCGACGCTCGGCTTCCTGGCCCTGTCGATGGCGCTGGCGACGCAGATCAACTCGCCGACGTTCAAGGACATCATCTCGGTGGTCATCAAGTGGGTCGCCGGTCTGATGGGCCCGATCGCGATCCCGTTCATGCTCGGCCTGCTGCGCAGCTTCCGGAAGTCCGGGCCGACGGCGGCGCTGGTCAGCTGGGCGGCCGGGCTGCTCGCGTTCTACTTCACCAACTACCACCTGGACGGCTCGGTCAACACCGGTGTCGCGCTGGAGTGGCAGGTCTCGCTGCCGCTGGCGATCTCGCTGGTGCTCTACGTCCTCATCGGCTTCGTGAAGCCGGAGGACACCCCGGAACGCGACGCGATCATCGCGAAGGTGAACGCGGACGGCGACGGTCCGGACGGGGCCGGGGCGGCTGTGCCGGCGCAGGCCGGGGCGCGGGACGGGGCCCGGGACAGGAAGGTGACGGGGCGCGAAGGCGCGGACGGCTGACGGCTGACGGCAGTTGGCAGTTGGCTGACGGCAGTTGGCCTTACGGACCCGGTGGGGCCCGCCTCTGACAGCCCGAGCGGCTTCAGGGGCGGGCCCCACCCGTACGTGCTCCACCGGTACGTGCTCCACCCGTACGTGCTCCACCGGTACAAGCCCCATCCGTACGTGCCCACCCGTACTCACGTGCCCGGTCACCCCCGTGGGTACCGCGCCAGCCACCCCGGTGTGGTGAGTGCGGGCCCGTGCAGTGCCGGACCCTGGGTCATCTCCATGGCGAAGTCGTCGGCGAGTTCGAGCACGGTGGCCCGGCCCTCCAGCTCCGACAGCCAGGCGGGCGGCAGCGCGGTCTCGCCGTGCAGGGCGCCCAGCAGGCTGCCACAGATCGCGCCGGTCGCCTGCGAGGGACCGCTGTGGTTCACCGCGAGCCGCAGCCCGTGCCGTACGTCCTCGCCGACCAGCGCGCAGTACACACCGATCGCGAGCGCGTCCTCGGCCAGCGAGCCGTCGCCGAGCTTCTCGACCCGCTCCGGGTTCGGCATGCCCTGGCGTACGGTGCCGAGCGCGTGCTGCAGGGCGTCGGTGACCGGCTGGTGCCCCGGGCGCGGGGTCAGCTGCCCGAGCGCCTGCTGCACGGCCGCGTCGAGGCTGTCCCCGCGCGCCAGCCCGTGCACGATCACGGCGAACGCCCCGGCGCTGAGACACCCGGTCGGATGGCCGTGGGTCTGCGCGGCGCACTCGACGGCCAGTTGGAAGACGAGCCCCGGCTCCCACCCGACGAGCAGCCCGAAGGGCGCGGACCGGCTGACGGCAGAGGCGTCCCGGGCCTCGGGGTTCTTGGGCTTCTCCAGGGTCCCCATCACCTCGTCGCCGAACCCGTTCAGACAGGCCCGCGCCGGGTCCCTGCGCTGGTACAGCCACTCCTCGCAGCCGAGCCAGCCGTTGTCCGCACGGCGCTCGTCGGGCCCCCAGTCACGCTGGGTGGCGGCCCACCGCAGATGCGCGCGGTGCACATCGGTGGGCGGGTGCCAGGCGCCCGTGTCGCGGCGCACCTGGGCCCGGATCAGCCCGTCCACGGTGAACAGGGAGAGCTGGGTGACGGCGGTCACCGCACCACGTCGGCCGTGTACGGGAGTGAGGTCGGTGAGGGCGCCGGCGCCGTGGGCCTCCCGTATCGCTGCCAGGCTGAGCCCGGCGACACCGGCGCCGAGCGCGTCACCGAGAGCACCGCCGAGCAAACAGCCGCGAACACGACTGCGGAAGTCCTGCTGCTCCGCACGGCCCCAGAGGGCAGCGGTCCCTGTGCTCACCCGGCCCCTCCCCGTCGGTCCGTCCGTGTGCGACTGCGCAGCACTGTAATCGAACCGGAACGGTCGGTTGAAGGTGCGATCCGGGTACGCGTAGGAATGTGATTCGGCGTCCTGCTGGTCGTTTTTGACCGGCAGAGGACGGTCCCACGATGTACGACATCCAGGGACCACGAAGGCTCCTCCATAGTGGCGTCATGACAACCACGACCATCCAGGTTCCGGAAGAGACCCGCGATCATCTTGCCCAACTCGCCGAGGAGCGGGGCCTGGGCCTGGGCCGACTCGTCGCGCAGATCGCCGCGCGGCAGCCCAGCGCCGCCCAGATCGCCGAGCGTGTTGCGACCACCCGGCAAGTGCTGCGGGACCGCATGGGCTGCACTCTGACCGACGAGGAATGCGAGCAGGGCCCGAACGTACTGGCCCATGTGTACGCCCTGGCCGCCGGGAAGATGCACTCGGAATGGACCCGAGGAGCGTAAATCACCGTCTCCGCTTCCCTGCCCCGTCCGTCCATCTCATTCCGTCCGTCCGTCCACTGAAGGAGCGCCCGTGGAAGACCAGACACCGCACGAACCGGCGAGCGCTGAGGTACAGGCCCGGGTCCAGGCCAGTTTCGACCGTCAGGGGCTGATGGCCCATCTCGGCGCGCGCCTGGCGCACATCGGGCCCGGCCGTGTGCACATCGTGCTCCCGAATCGGCCGGAACTGACCCAGCAGCACGGCTACTTCCACGCGGGCGCCACCAGCGCCGTCGCCGACAGCGCGGGCGGCTACGCCGCGTTCACCCTGTTCCCCGAGGACACCTCGGTGCTCACGGTGGAGTACAAGATCAACCTCCTGGCACCCGCCGAGGGCGATCACATCGAGGCGGTCGGTACGGTCCTGAAGCCCGGACGGACGCTGACCGTCTGCCAGTTGGAAGTGTTCGGGGTCCAGGGCGACCGGCGGACGCTCGTGGCGACCGGTCAGCAGACACTGATCTGCGTGAAGGGCCGATCCGAACAGTGACCGGCGCGGCCGGCGCCGCAATCGACGCCGGACGCCGGACGCCTCAGGCACCGTCCGTGGTGAACGGCCCCCCGGGCCCGAAGACCAGCGCGCCGAACCGTTCGCCGATGCGGTGGTGGGTGGCCGCGTCCGGGTGGAGCTGGTCGGGCAGCGGCAGTTCGGCGAAGTCGGCCTCGCCGTACAGCTCGCGGCCGTCGAGGTAGTACAGGTGCGGGTCGTCCGTCGCCCGCTGCTTCACGATGCGGCTCAGCTCGTCCCGGACGACGTTGAGCGTCAGCTTCCCGGCCGCCCGCTCGGCGGGGTCGCCCGCGGCCATGAACTGGAGCCTCCCCTCGCTGAGGTTGCTGAAGTCCGGTGCGCTGGGGCCCGGGGTGTCCTCGTGGATGGGGCACAGGACGGGCGAGACGACCAGGAGCGGCGTGGTCGGGTGCCCCTCGCGGATCGTGTCGAGGAAGCCGTGCACCGCCGGGCCGAAGGCGCGAAGGCGCATCAGGTCGGCGTTGACGATGTTGATGCCGATCTTGACGCTGATCAGGTCCGCGGGGGTGTCGCGCAGCGCACGGGCGGTGAACGGGTCGAGCAGCGCGCTGCCGCCCAGGCCCAGGTTGATCAGTTCCACGCCACCGCGCGAGGCGGCGAGCGCGGGCCAGATGGTGGTCGGGCTGGCGGCGTCCGAGCCGTGGCTGATCGAACTCCCGTGGTGCAGCCACACCTTGCGTCCCCGGTCCGTCGCGGGCTCGACGGGGGCGTCGGTGCGCAGCGCGACGAGTTCGGTGATCTCGTTGTACGGCAGCCAGATCTCGACGTCCTTGACGCCCTCGGGCAGCCCCGGGAACCGTACGGTGCCGACCGGCCCCGGACGGTTCTCCACGGACCCGGTGGTCATGTCCACCAGCCGTACGTTCCCGCCGTTCACACCGGCCTGCCCGGCGAGGCGGCCGTCGACGAGCAGGTCGTACACCCCGTCGGGCCGGGGCGGGGCGCCCACGTAGGCCATCTTCGTACGGAGGGTGTCCAGCTCGACGGCAGTGGCACGGGTACGGAACACCAGCCGTACGCCGGAGGGCTGGGCCTCCGCCATGGCCAACTGCCCGTCGGCGCACTGCGCACGGGCCCGCGCGGGCAGCCGGTGCGGCAGGAGCCCGTGCTCGGTGCGCTCCAGGTCCAGGGCGCCGCGCAGCAGGTCCTCGGTGACGGGCGTCGTGATCCAGTTCTGCTCTGTGTCCGTGGTGTCCATGGTGTCCGTGGTGTCCGTCGGGTCCGTGGTCATCTCAGGTCTTCTCCTCTTCTCCACCTGGTGGTCAATGAGTCGTGAGGGGCGAGAGGCGAGGTCGGCCCGGGTCGGGGCTCGCGCCGTCCGTAACAGCCCCGGTCAGGGCGCGGGCCAGTTCCGCAGCAGGGCGTCGAGGGCGTCGATGATCCGCGACCACGTCTCCTGCGAGTCGGGGGCGCTGTGGCTGAAGCCGCCCCCCAGCTCCAGGCTGATGTAGCCGTGGAAAGTGCCGCCGAGGAGCCGGACCGCGTGCGTCTCGTCCGGCTCCGTCAGGTCGTAACCACGCAGGATGGCCCGCGTCATCTGCGCGTGCCGGACGCCCGCGCTGGCGGCTGCCGTCTCCGGGTCGAGCCTCATCCGGGTCGCGGCGTAACGGCCGGGGTGCTCCTGCGCGTAGTCGCGGTAGACGTTCCCGAGGGCGGCCAGGGCGTCCTTCCCAGCCCGGCCCGCCATGGCGGCGGCGCCCCGGTCGGCCAGCTCCTCCAGGGCGAAGAGGGCGATGCCCGTCTTGAGGTCCTGCGAGTTCTTCACGTGCGAGTAGAGACTCGCGACCTTGACGTCGAACCGCCTGGCCAGCTCCGAGACGGTCACCTGCTCGAAGCCGACCTCGTCGGCCAGTTCCGCTCCCGCCTGGATCAGGCGTTCCCTGGTCAGTCCTACACGTGCCATATCCTGCCTCCCGTTCACCAGAAGCCAGTATGCATTTACCTAACACCTTTAGGCAAATAGCTCAGGCGCGTCGGTCACCGTCATCACTCCCCCTCGACTCCGCAGTGCGCCGCACCCGCCCCGTCGTCACCGATGCGGGCACCCCGGCTGCACGCGACACGGAGCACATCCCCCAGCGACTCGGCGGCCCGGGTGAGCGCGAACCGCACGGCGCGCTCACCCGCCGCCCGATCGGCAAGCACGGCGAGCGACCCCTCCAACACCAGCTCGGCGGAGTCGATTTGCTGCTCCTCCAGGTCGTCGGCCAGCCGGGACAGCATGCTGCGGGGGTTGTCGCTGCTGAGGTAGCAGGGCTTGCCTTCCGGGGTGGTCCACGGGAGCAGACGGAGCAGGGAATCAGGCATGTCGGTGCCTCACGGGAGTGGGGGTGGACGGGTCGAGATCACACTGACGAGCGGCGATTACCGTTCGTGTCCCGATGATTACGGCTTGCCCCTACGCTCGGAAAGAGACGCGCGATTGCCTTCGCGCACGGCAACGGGAGGGACGCGATGGCCGACGAAGTCACCGCTGTAGAAGAGGGGTCGGGGCGCGCGGCGCTCGGGCGAACCCTGCGGTATCTGAGGGAGAAATCCGGGAAATCACTGAGCCAGCTGGCCGGCGAGACGCGGTACGACAAGAGCTATCTGTACCGGCTGGAGGTGAGCCAGCGGCTGTCGAAGCTCGCGGTGATGGAGGACCTGGATCGGCACTACGAGACCGGGGGGTTGCTGGTGCAGCTATGGAAGGTGGCTCGGCGGGAGGTGTTCAAGAACAAGTACAAGGAAGTCGTACGGCTGGAACTCACCGCCCGGATCATGCACGTCTTCACTCTTGGGCTCCCCGGGCTGTTGCAGACCGAGGAAGTGGCTCGTGCACTGTTGTCCGGGGATCAGGAAACGGAGAGCGAGGCAGAGCTCGTGGAGGACCAGGTCATAGCGCGCCTGGGTCGGAAGCAGTTGCTCTACCGCAATCCGGCTCCCTCGGTCCGGATCATCATGGACGAGTACGCGCTACGACGGTCGGTGGCTGACGCCGAGGAGTGGGAAGCACAGCTGGAGCACCTCATCGAGGTGGCCGAGTTGCCGTTGGTCACCCTTCAGATTCTGCCCTTCTCTGCAGGAGCCCATCATTTGATGCACGGCTCACTTACCCTGCTGTGGCAGGAAGATGGGAGCGCAGTTGCCTACACGGAGGGCAATCGGTGCGCCGAGTTGATGGAAGATCCGGCCGACGTCACGCGAGCCCGTCTGTCCTACGATCGGCTGCGAGATCTGGCGCTGCCCCCGTCCGACTCCATTGCTTTCATCAGGGGCGTCCTGAAGGAGCACAGAGAATGAACCGCACGCCCGACCTCTCCAATGCCTGCTGGCGCAAGTCCAGCTACAGCGACGGCGGCCTCAACAACTGCGTCGAGGTAGCCGACAACTTCCCCGGGCTCATCCCCGTACGCGACAGCAAGGCCCCCACCGGCCCCGCGCTCGTCTTCCCAGCTGCCGCCTGGACGGCCTTCGTCCAGGACGTACGGGCAGACGCACCGTAAGCAGCCTGACGGGCGAGTTCCGAAGCGGAACGTGTAGGCCGCCCCTGCGCCGCGAGCCGCAGCGCAGGGGCGGGCCCGACCGGACGTTCAGCTCAGGACGACCGCGCCCCGAAACGGTGATTCAAAGACGCAGCCGTGAGCAGCGGCGCACCGACTGGACGAGTCAGGTCTCACTCCTCGATCTTGATGCTGGCTCCGTACAGGTCCTGGCCGTCACCGGGGCCGACCTCGCCGGTCTGGTCGCCCGTGCAGTTGGGGCCATCCCAGACGGTCACCACATTGCCCTGGAGAAGGTTGCGGATTTCCAGGTCGCCGGGTTCGTTGCTGATGTTCAGGCAGCCCGACGGATTCTGATAGGCCCTGCCGTTGACGCGCAGACTCCCCGAGGGGGACTTGGCACCCGACTACCGCAAGGTGTGCGTCCGAATCGCGGCCGGGCGCGCGGTGGTGTGGCCGACTGGCTGCCTGCTCGGGGCGCGGAAGAAGCGACCTGAGGACGGCATGCCACCAGCCGCGGTCAAGATCCGCCGGGTCACGGGTCTGTCCCAGGGGACGGCAACCGCCACCGGATGCCGAGAGATGGCAGGAACCGCCGTTCCGGCGGGCCCCTGCACGGTGCGCCCGGTGTGGGTGCGCATCATGCCCGACCACACGTGTAACAGGAGTGTCTTAGGGCGTGGTTGGGCGGAACGGCTGACCGGGTCGGGTGGGTCCTGGTGTTCAGAAACGTTCGCTCGTACCGACACGTACCGAGCGGCCGGCACTGCCAACCGACACTGAGGAAAACACGATGCGCATTCACAAGCTCACCATCGCCGCCCTGGCCGTTGCCGCCGGTCTCTCGCTCACGGCCTGCCAGAGCGACAACGCCGCCGCCACCGGAAAGAGCGACCAGTCGTCCACGTCCACCGATGCTGCCGCGTCCACCTCGGGCAGCGGTTCGGACTCGGGCAGTTCGGATCAGGGCAGCGGGAAGGGTACGGCCGCCGGAACGAGCTCCACCAGCGGGAAGGGCACGGCTACCGAGACCAGCGCCAACGGGAAGGGCACGGCCGCTGGTACGGGCTCCCACGCGAGCGGCAGCGGCATCGGCAAGTGCCTCACCTCCGACCTGAAGATCTCGGCGACGGACAACACCATCGACGGCGACCCCGACGCCACCGTCGTGGTGGCGCTCACGAACGCCAGCGGCCACGACTGCCGGATCTCCGGATACGCGGGCGTCGACCTGAAGACCAACGCGGGGACCATTTCCGCGAAGCGCACGGGTCAGGAGACCATCTCGACCGTCCTCAAGAACGGGAAGGAGATCGACTTCCCGATCAACTACCCGTTCAACAAGACGGGCGGCACCGGTGTCCGCATCACGGGTCTCGTCGTGACCCCGCCGGACGAGACGCACTCGGTCACCCTCAACTGGCCGGGCGAGGCCTCGCTGCCCGCCACGGACGGCTCCGGCGAGCCGGTGAAGATCGGCCCGATCGGAAGCGCCGGTCAGGGCGGCGAGTGATCCGCCCGCACGGGTCAGCAGGCCTGGCCAGGCGTGGTCCACTCGGCAACCACTGCCGACAGTTCGTCCGGGGAGGCCGACCCGGTGGCCACGGCGGTGTAGCCGTCGGGCCGGATCAGGGCGGCCTCCAGCTCCGACCAGACGCCGGGGCGTGGGCGTGCGGACCGTACGTCCACGCGGGGGGAACCGAGCCCGGCGAAGCGCTGCTCCGGTGTGAAGTCCGCCAGTACGAAACGGTCCTGCCGCAGTGCGTGCAGCAGCGTGCCGCCGGTCAGCGTCAGGTCGGGGGCCCTGGTGCCGGTCAGCGGGTGGGCGCCCGCCGGGGCCGGGTAGGCCAGGTCCAGTCCCGAGAGCCAGCCGGCCAGCTCTCGCGCGGTGTCGCCGCCCCGCGCGATCAGGTCGCTGAAGAGCGTCCGCAGGGCCTCGACCCCGGGCGTGAAGGTGTTCATCAGGACGCCCTGGGCAAGGGTGTTGGCGGCCAGCCGGGCCGCTATTGGCTGGCGTTCGTGGGTGTAGTCGAAGGGACCGTCGACCAGGTGGGCCGGGGCCCAGCCGTGGTGCTCGGCGGCCAGTTTCCAGCAGAGGTTGGCAGCGTCCTGCATCCCGACGTTCATCCCCTGGCCGCCCGCGGGCAGATGGATGTGTGCGGCGTCCCCGGCGAGGAGGACCCGCCCGGACCGGTACCGGTCGGCGTGCCGGGTGCTGTCCGTCGCCCATGAGCTCCAGAAGACGTCCCGTATCCCGCAGTCGGTCCCGGTGATCCGCCGCACCTTCGCCCGCAGCTCGGGCAGCGTCAGCGGTTCGGCCCGCACCTTGCGTACCTCGTCGGGCGCCAGGCCGGTGTCCACGGCCTCGGTGCCGAAGATCCGGTACTGCCCGTCGGGCAGCGGCACGATGCTCAGGCTGCCGGTGTCCCGGTGCCAGCGGTGCTGCGGCGCAGCGGGCGGATCCGCGAGTTCCACGTCGGCCGTGAAGCCCGCAGTCGTCGGCGGGCTGCCGGGGAAGTCGATTCCGGCGAGGCCGCGCAGCAGACTGTGCCCACCGTCCGCGGCCACCAGATAGCGGGCCTCGTACGCCGCGTCCCCGACCCTGACCCGTACGGCCGACGCGTCCTGCTCGAACCCGGTGACGGCCTGGCCGTAGTGCACCGGGACCGCGCGCTCACGCAGGAGGTCGGCGAGGATCCGCTCGGTGCGTGCCTGCGGGATCATCAGCACGAAGGGATACGGAGTGTCGAGCGCCGAGTAGTCCAGCATCTCGGGCAGCACCGCGAAATGGGCGCGGGGTGTCGGCCGGCCCTGTTCCACCAGGACCTCGGACAGCCGCTGTCCCCCGGCTTCGAGCGTGGAGAGCGCCTCCAGCGTGCGGGGATGCATGGTGATGGCCTTGGAGTGCGCGCTGGGCCCGGCGTTGCGCTCGAAGACCTGCACGCTCAGCCCGGCGGCGTCCAGCAGTGCGGCGGTCAGCAGGCCGACCGGGCCCGCCCCGGCGACGACGACGTCCGCGTTCATCGGGCTGTTCCTCGCGGGCGCGGTGGCGACGGGGGCAGGGATCCGGCGTTCTTCCGAGCTGTTCGCATCGGCTTCTCCCCTAACCTGTGAACGTTAAGATAATGAACCCTATGCCGGGTGATTCGGCGGGCGGAAGACCTCTTCCGGCCACTGCCGTTCGGTCAACTGACCCTGTACATATGGGCCTTCCGGCACTCGCCCGGCAAGACGAGCTGCAACAGAGGAAGCGCTGCATCACATGACCCAGAAATCCGGCACCGAGGGCACGGGGGGCACCGAGGGCGCGGAGGGCACGGGCGGTATCGAGGGTGCCAAAGGCGTCAAGGATGCCGACGGTATCGAGGGTGCCGGTGGCACCGACGGTATCGACCGCCTGATTTCCACCCTCGCGCAGACGCACGACCCCGCACTGCTGGAGGCCAAGGCGCTCGCCTACCGGCTGCGCCGGGTCGCCCACCGCCTGGAGACGGAACTCAAGCGCGAACTGGCCCCGCACGGAATCGAGTTGTGGGAACTGGAACTCCTGGCATGCCTGCTCCGGGCGCCGCAGCGACAACTGACCGCCGGAGCCCTGGCCACCGAAATGCAGCTGACCTCGGGAGCCGTCAGCAACCGGGTGGGAAGGCTGGAGGCCAAGGGCTGGCTGGTACGCGATTTCGCACCGCACGACCGCCGCTCGGTCACGGTCACCCTCACTGCGGAGGGGGCCGCCCGCGCCGAGGAAGTGTTCGCCACCAAGACCGAGACCGAACTGCGGCTGCTCTCAGCGCTGTCCGCGGAGCGCCAGCACCGCCTGAACAACGACCTCCGTACCGTGCTGCTCGCCCTGAAGGACGGCGAGGACAACTGAACCGCGGCCGGTGGGGCGCACCCGTGGCGGAGGGTCCGGCGGCAACGGTCGACCAGATCTCCGGCCTGATTGGGGCCGATCGGGGCTGATCGGGGCTGATCGGGACGGGAGTTGCTCTTACTCCGGGTGCCGCGGCTCCCGGAACATCGGCGACTGATTCCCCCCGACATCGCGTCCCTGTTCGGCGGCTTGCCTGCGGGCTCGATAGGCCGCGGCTTTTACGCGATTGCCGCAAGCCTCCATGCCGCACCACGTGCGACGTGCACCACGGGAGCGGTCGAGATAGAGGCGAGTACAGCCCGAGCGACCGCACTCCTTCAAGCACGCGTGGCGGTCGGCGAGCACGGCGATCCCGCTGCGTGCGACGTGGGCCAGCGCGGAGCGGAGATCCCCTGACAGATGCAAGCCTGCGTCGCTGAGTTCGACCGTGGGTTCCGGCCCGACGGCTGCGTCATTGACGATCTCCAGGGCGGTCGGCGCGAAGCGACGATCCCGCATGCGATCGAGCGCCAGTTGGTGGATCGCCTCGCGGAGCTGCAGCGCGGCTGTGAAGGTCGCGGCATCGGCGGTCACCTGGTCGGGGAGTTCGTCGCATTCGAGGACCCACTGCTCAAGATCGGCGGGGGCGACCAGGAGGTCGACGGGCTTGTCCCGACGGGACCCCACGGTGCCCACCAGGTCCAGAGCTGGGTTGCCACTCACGAATGCGAATCTCACGTCACCATCTTGACCGGTGACGCGAGGTCGAGCAACACTCGTCACCGGTTGAACCAGTGACGCAACCATCGAGAGGAGGCCGGATGGCCGAGGTGTGCGACGTCGAAGTCGTCGTCTTCGACGTCCTCGGAACGATGGTCGACGAGCAAGGCGGACTTCGAGCAGCCATTCGCGAGGCGGTGCCCGCGTCCGACGATGCGTCTGTCGACCACCTGCTCACCGTGTGGCAAGAGCATGTCGAGCACGAGCAGCAACGCATCGGCGAAGACAGCCGGGCATACGCCAACACCGAGATCATCGACCGTGAGGCAGCTCAACGCGTGGCCGCCCGCGCCGGACTCACCGATCCGACGGTCATCGAGCGACTGGCGACCGCAGGGCAGCGCCTGAGTCCCTGGGACGACTCCCATTCCGGACTCACGCGCCTCGCGCGGCGATTTCCCGTACTGGGGCTCTCCAACGCCAGTCGCGCAACCCTGCTCCGCCTCAACGCGTACGCCGGGCTGCGCTGGCACCAAGCTCTCTCCGCCGAAGACGCCCAGGCCTACAAGCCCGCGCCGGACGTCTACCGGCTCGCGGTCGACGCGGCAGGATGCCCGCCGGAGCGCGTATTGATGGTCGCCGCCCACGCCTGGGACCTTCGCGGAGCTCAGACGGTCGGAATGCGAACCGCATACGTTCGGAGACCGGTCGGGGATCCTCCGAAGAGGACCGACACCTTCAGCTGGCGGTCGAACAGCCTGGATGAGTTGGCCGCCACGCTGACGGCGGCGTAGAAGTGTGCTGATCCCGCGCCGGCCAAGCTGTTCACGGCGGACTGCTGGACAGGGCTCGGCAACGTCACGGAAAGGCAGGGCAGATGCCATGGACGACAACCTCCGCGAACTCTTCGACTTCATCGCCTTCACCGCCCGGCTGCGGGAAGTCGAGCGGCACAACAACGCCACCTCCGCCAGGAAGGAGAGCGTGGCCGAGCACTCGTGGCACCTGGCGCTGGTCAGCTGGATCCTGCACCGCGAGTTCGAGCGGGAATACGGCCATGCGCTCGATCTGGAGAAGATGCTCAAGCTGTGCCTGATGCACGACCTCGTGGAGATCGACGCGGGCGACCCGTCGGCCTGGAGCGCGCAGCCCGACGGCGACAAGGCCCGGATCGAGGAGGAGGTCGCCCAGCGCCGGTTCTCCGGGCTCCCGGACGGGCTCGGTGCCGAGTTCCTCGGGCTGTGGCACGAGTACGAGGAGGGCGCGACGCCCGAGGCCCGGCTCGTACGCGGAGTGGACCGGCTCAACCCCGCGCTGATGCGTCTCCTGACCGGTCAGGGCTGGCAGGACGTCGGTGCCGACGCAACCGCACTGGACCGGCTCCAGCTGCCGCGCGTCCAGGCGAGCGAGGCCCTGACCACGCTGTACCGGGAAGTCAGGGACGCGGCGGTGGCCCAGGGGCTGCTGCCGAATTCGGATGTGTGACGTCGGCTCGGCACTGTTGGGACCGATCCCGGCGCTGTCCCGGCTGGGTCGAGCACGAGCTCAAGCGGACGGCGGGACCGGGGACCGCAGGCCGAGCCACTGCTCGGCGTCCCAGGCCCGGAACCGCTCCACCTCGGTGAATCCCAGCTTTGCCGCGAGGCGCATCGAGCCGACGTTGGCGCTCTGGGTGTGGAGCACCACCGGATTCCCGGGAAGGACGCCGTCGAACCAGTCGAGTGCCGCCGCGCACGCCTCGGCGGCGTACCCGAATCCCCACGCCCCCGGCAGGAACAGGTAGCCGAGATCGACCTTCCCCGCGGCAGCCGGGCGACCGTGCTCCGGTGCTCTCCTGAGCAGGATCTGGCCGATCATCGCCCCGTCGAGATCAACGACGAAGCTCCCGGGCCACCGCTCGGGCACCCCGGGCATCTCCCGCTCAAGCTCATCGCGAGGGCGGGGACCGCCGAGGTAGGTGTGCACCTCTGGCGACGCCAGCAGCTCGATGAACGCCGCACGGTCCCGGGCCTCGGACTCACGGAGCACGAGCCTCTCGGTCCGGATCGGGGCAGGCGGCCAGGCGACGGGTCCGAGTTCAGTCATGTCGGCCAGCCAATCAACAGACTCGGCAGCGATCAAGACTCGCAGTGTGCTGTCGAGTTCGAATGCCAGGATCTCACCGGGCTCGCAAGGGTTGGCGTACAGGGTCTTCTCTGCTGAGGCCACGGCGTCGAACAGCCCCGAGCCGTGAGCCGGTCCGCGCGCACCGCACCGCGCGGACCGGCTCATGCCACAGCTCTCAGTCCCCCAACACCGGTAGCAGCTCCGGCAGATGACCGTCCGAGGCCGTCGCCGCCGCCACCCGTTCCTCCGGCACCTCGCCGTACAGCGTCGTCCGGGGGCGCGACGGGCGGCCCGCCAGGTCCGCGATGGCGATCAGGTCCTGGATCGAGCGGTACGAGCCGTAACTCGACCCGGCCATGCGGGAGATGGTCTCCTCCATGAGCGTGCCGCCCAGGTCGTTCGCCCCGGAGCGGAGCATCTCCGCCGCGCCCTCCGCGCCCAGTTTCACCCAGCTGGTCTGGATGTTGGGGATGTACGGGTGGAGCAGCAGCCGGGCCATCGCGGTGACCGCGCGGTTGTCGCGGGTGGTCGGGCCCGGCCGGGCGATTCCGGCCAGGTAGACCGGGGCGTTGGTGTGGATGAAGGGGAGCGTCACGAACTCCGTGAAGCCCTCGACGCCCTTCGCCAGCGCCGTCTGCTGGATCTGCGCCAGGGTGCGGAAGTGGCCGAGCCAGTGGCGGGGCTGGTCGACGTGGCCGTACATCATCGTGGACGAGGAGCGGATGCCCAGTTCGTGGGCGGTGGTGATGACCTCGATCCAGGTGGCCGTGGGCAGTTTGCCCTTGGTGAGGACCCAGCGGACCTCGTCGTCCAGGATCTCCGCCGCCGTGCCGGGGATCGAGCCGAGGCCCGCCTCCTTGGCGGCGATCAGCCACTCGCGGATGGACATACCGGTGCGGGTCGCGCCGTTCACGACCTCCATCGGGGAGAACGCGTGGACGTGCATGTCCGGGACGCGCTCCCTGACCGCCTTCGCGATGTCGAAGTACGCCGTGCCGGGCAGGTCCGGGTGGATGCCGCCCTGCATGCAGACCTCGACGGCGCCGACGTCCCACGCCTGGGCGGCGCGGTCGGCGACCTGGTCCAGGGAGAGGGTGTACGCGTCGGCGTCCGTACGGCGCTGGGCGAACGCGCAGAAACGGCAGCCGGTGTAGCAGACGTTGGTGAAGTTGATGTTCCTGGTGACGATGTACGTGACGTCGTCACCGGACACGTCCCGGCGCAGCTCGTCCGCGATCCGGGTCAGGGCGTCCAGCGCCGGGCCGTCCGCGTGCAGCAGGGCGAGGGCCTCGTCGTCGGTGAGCAGCGTCGGGTCGGCGGCGGCCTGGCTGAGGGCCTGCTTGACGTCCGTGTCGATACGGGACGGGACCATGCCGGGGGCGGCCTGCTCGCGCAGCGCCTCCCAGTCCCCGTACACCTCGTCGAAGTCGTCGCGCCGGTCGGAGGTGCGGCCCTCGGTGTCGATGGTGTGGTGCAGGTCGGTGCGGCCGGTCGCGGTGAAGCCCTCGTCGGGCTCCTGCCAGGGCAGCCCGGACGGCTTGACGCCCTCGCGGGCCAGCCCGGTCTCCGGGTCGGCCAGCGCCCGGACGTGCGGCAGCAGCCGGGGGTCCAGCCAGGGTTCGCCACGCTGGATGAACTCCGGGTAGATGGTGAGGCGTTCACGCAGCTGGAACCCGGCGTCGGCGGTCCGCGCGGCCAGTTCGTCGATGTGCGGCCAGGGACGCTCGGGGTTGACGTGGTCGGGGGTCAGCGGGGAGACGCCACCCCAGTCGTCGATGCCCGCGCCGATGAGCAGCGCGTACTCCGCGTCGACCAGGTTCGGCGGGGCCTGGATACGGGCGGACGGGCCGAGGATGTGCCGGGCCACCGCGATGGCTGCGGCCAGTTCCTCCAGCTCCGCGTCGGGCATCGCGCGCATCGCGGTGTCCGGCTTGGCACGGAAGTTCTGGACGATGACTTCCTGGATGCCGTGGTAGGAGCGGGCGGTCCTGCGCAGCTCGAAGAAGGCGTCGGCGCGCTCCTCGTACGACTCGCCGATGCCGATCAGCACCCCGGTGGTGAAGGGCACGTTGGAGCGCCCGGCGTCCTCCAGGACGCGCAGCCGTACGGCGGGTTCCTTGTCGGGCGAGCCGTGGTGGGGGCCGCCCGGTTCGCTCCAGAGGCGGGTGGCGGTGGTCTCCAGCATCATGCCCATCGAGGGGGCGACCGGCTTGAGGCGCTGGAGGTCGGTCCAGGTCATGACGCCGGGGTTGAGGTGCGGCAGCAGGCCGGTCTCCTCCAGGACGCGGACGGCCATGGCCCTGACGTACGCGAGGGTGTCGTCGTACCCCTCGGCCTCCAGCCACTCGCGCGCCTCGGGCCAGCGCTCCTCGGGGCGGTCACCGAGGGTGAACAGGGCTTCCTTGCAGCCGAGTTCGGCGCCCTGCCGGGCGATCTCCAGTACCTCATCGGGGGACAGGTACATGCCGTGTCCAGCACCCCTGAGCTTGCCGGGCACGGTGACGAAGGTGCAGTAGTGGCACTTGTCCCGGCACAGCCGGGTCAGCGGGATGAACACCTTGCGCGAGTACGTGATGACGCCGGGCCGCCCGGCCGCTTCCAGTCCGGCGTCCCGGACGCGGGCGGCCGAAGCGGCGAGATCGCGCAGGTCGTCGCCGCGCGCCTGGAGCAGTACGGCTGCTTCCCCCGCATCGAGGGCGACGCCGTCCCTGGCCCGCTTGAGCGCGCGACGCATGGCATTTGCGGTGGGTCCTGCGGGCTGCGGATCAGTCATGAACCGAGCATACGAGCGTCATTTGGCACTGTCTCCGGCGCCTTCCCCGGCCGGTCTCCGACGCCGGGTGCCTGCCGGCTGGTAGGCCTCTGGAGAACGACGGATACGGGACACCATCAAGCACATCAGACATCTCTCACAGAGAGAGACAGATCCGTCCAGATCAATACAGATTCAGTTAGGGGACCGCCGTGCACAAGACCCATCAGCGGACCGGGGGTGAACCGGAGTGGCATCGGGCCTGGTGACATCGGTGGTGCGCTCCCCGGTGGGGAGTTTCGTCGAGGCGGTGCTGCGCGGTGTGGGGCAGGTGATGCTGCAGGACAACCCGCTGACCGGGGCGATCTTCCTGGTGGGGATCTTCCTGAGCAGTACGACCGCGGGGCTGTACGCGTTGCTGGGCACCGCGGTGGCCACCGCCACGGCGATGCTGGCGGGGGTGGACCGGGCAGCGGTCCGCCACGGCCTGTACGGATTCAACGGCACGCTGACCGGGATCGCCCTGTCCGCCTACGCCACCCACGGATACGCGCGGTTCGGCTATGTCGTGTTCGCCTGCGTCGCCGTCACGGCCTTCACCGCGGCCGTCCACAACTTCGTGAACTCCGCGCACATCCCGACGCTGACCGCCGCGTTCGTGGCGACGACCTGGGTGTTCCTCGCCGGACTGCGCCAGTTCGGCCGGCTGTCCGGGAGCACGGCCCTGCCCGCGGCGCGGCTGCCGACCGAATCGCTGTCCGGGGCGCAGGACCTGACAGCGAGCGATCTGCTGCACGGCTTGTTCAACGGCATCGCCGAGGTGCCGCTGCAGACCGGCCTGTGGACCGGGGTGGCGCTGCTGGTCGGGATCGCCGTCAACTCGCGGATCTCCGCGGCGGCCACGGTGGCCGGGAGCCTGATCGGGCTGCTCGTGGCGTGGGGGCTCGGCGCCTCGGAGGCGACGCTGCGGTCCGGGCTGGCCGGGTACAACGGGGTACTGACCGCCATCGCCCTCGCAGGTCTGTACTACCTGCTCAGCTACCGCTCGGCAGTGTTCGCCGCGGTGGCCGCCGCGCTGAGCGTCGTCGTGGAGGGCACATTCACCACGGTCCTCGCCCCGGTGGGACTGCCGGTCCTGACGGCGCCCTTCGTCGTCACCACCTGGCTGTGCGTGTTCGCCGCCAGCTCGTTCACGCGGCTGTACGCGGTCCACCCCGAGGACGCCACCACCCCGGAGGGCAACCTGCGCACGGTGTCCCGCCGCTGGCACAGCCGGGACCGGCATCTCAACGCGCGTGTTCCGGACACACCGAGGTAGCGGAGCACGCGGGTGCGGCTGGGCCGGAGTAGCCGAAGTAGCGGGACTGGCCGAAGTGGACGGTGCGGCCGGAGTAGCTGGATCAGCCGGAGCAGCCGGAGCAGCCGGAGTTCAGGATTCGTCCCGCCGGGGTGGGCTGATGATGCGGCAGATGTTCTCGGCGTCGCTGCAGGACTGCGGGTCGGTCTCATCGGCCAGCCGGGCGAGGCCACGCAGGGCGGTGCGGGTCTTGCGGAGCTCTGCCATGCGCCGGTCGATCTCTTCGAGGTGCCGGTGGATGAGGTCGGTGACGTGGCCGCAGGGTGCCTCGCCACTGTCACGGAGGGCGAGGACGCCACGGATCTCGGCGAGGGTGAGGCCGGCGTGCTGGGCGTCGCGGATGAACGCGAGGCGGGGCTCGGCGGTGGCCGGGTAGTCGCGGTAGCCGCCCGGGGTCCGTGGCGGTTCCGGCATCAGGCCGGCCTGTTCGTAGTAGCGGATCGTCTTGGTGGTCAGTCCGCTCCGTGTGGCGAGTTCCCCGATGCGCATGTCTTCAGGCTAGCTCTTGACCTTCCAGTGCGGTGGAAGGTCTAGCGTCGACTGCAGAGGCTTACGGACCAGCAGAGGTCTACGGGCCTGCAAAGGCTTCGGACGACCAGGAGGATGACGCCATGCGGATCACGGTGCTGACGGTTCCGGACTGTCCCAACGGGCCGGTCGTGCAAGCGCGGATCACGACCGCGCTGGGTGGCCGGGACGCCGAGATGGAGCTGGTCGAGGTATCCGAGCAGGCCGAGGCCGAACGGGCGGGGATGTCCGGCTCGCCGACCGTCCTGCTCGACGGCGTCGACCCGTTCGGGAGCGCCGGGGCGACGCCGAGCGTGTCGTGCCGGATCTACCGGCACGCCGGTGGCGAAGTCGACGGGGCGCCGAGCGTGGACGAACTGCGCACGGTCCTGACTGCGGCGGGCCTGACTTCGACGGACCTGACTTCGACGGGCCTGCCCGACCCGGCGGACGGCGACTGCTGCGCGGGGGACGCGCTGGACCTGGTCGGCCGGGGCAGTCTCCCGGCGCCGGCTGCCGACGTCTGCTGCGACACCCTGAACTTCTTCGCCGACCGGACCGCTTCGGCCTGGGCCGGTCAGCACCCCGATGTGAACGGCACCGTCGTCGACCAGGCGAGTGCCGAGAGGATCGGCCGGACGACCTTCGGGCCGCTGCTGACCGACAGCTGACCTCCGGGAGCCGACAGGTCAGGGCTCCCGACAGGTCAGACATCTGGTGCACCACAGCCGTCGACCGAACAGCCTGACCACCCGGTCGTGGTGACGTCACCCGTGTTGTCGTGACGTCACCCGTGAGCCTTCACCATGTTCTCGACGGCCTTGATGACGACATCTGGACGCTCGGCCGGAATGTCGTGCGAGGTCTTCTCCGCGACGACGAGCTGCCGGTTCGCGGACGCGTCCGCGAACTGCCGCAGCGCGTCCCGCCACAGCTGCGCGTCCTCGGGCGTGTCGAACGGCGTCGCCGACGACGCGATAACGGTCGCAGGGACGCTCTTCGGCCACGAGACCGCGTGGTAAGCCCGGTGCATCGGCCCGTAGTTGCTTGCCGTGGCCAGGAGCTGGCGGGTCACCCTCGTCGAGAGCTGACCGTCGAGCGCCGCCACCTGCCCCTGGTTCGCCGCCTCGATTCGCGCAGTTTCGCTGTCCGTGTAGAAATTGGGCAGGCTCGCGTCCACAAGCACGGCGCCGGACAGCCAGCGCGGATTCTTCTTCGCGAAATAGGTGGCCACCTCGCCCGCCTGGGAATGCGATACGAGAATCACGTTGTGGGTGACACCGAGCTTGGTGAGACCGGCCTCCAGATCCGATGCGGCATTCTCCGCATTCCAGGAGCCGATGATTTCTTCGCTCTTTCCCATTCCGGTCCGGTCATAGGTGATGACCTCGGATCCGGTCTTCTTGGCCAGGGCGGGCGCGATCTTCTTCCACTGCGACGAGTCCAGACCGCCCCCGGCATCCAGGACGATGGCCGGGAGGTGGCCGGGCGTGACGTGGAAGGCCAGCTTGTGCCCGTTGTTCTCGATCATGTGCAGCGAAGGATCAGCGGCTGCGGTACCGGTAGCAGCTGCGGTGGCCGAATGCCGACCTGCTGCGGCCGGTGTGGCGGCGACAGCCGAGCCCGTGGAATTCCCGCACGCGACGAGGGCCCCGGTCACCACAGCGGCCAAGGCCACGGTCGTCAATGCTGCCTGACGGCGGCGGCGGCGCGACGATGATGCGGATGAATTCATGACACTCATGACTCTGCTCCAGAGGGAGAGGAAAACACCGGGCGCCGATCGGCTTGTTGAATGCTTTCGACGCTTGCTGCGAACTCCTCAAGTCTCGCCAGGCGCGGGCCGCCGAACGATGGGGCTGCACGGTGAGTGTCCGGTGCACCTGGACTCCGGGTTCTTGGTGGGGCTACCCCCAGGTCTTGGCGGCCTGCGCTGCACTGCTGGCGGGGATCGTGCCGGCCGCCGAAAACCACGCGCGCGTACGCCCGGCTGTCAGCGAGACCGGCTAGGACCTGCCCCGGGCGGTGATCCGGCGGCGGAGGTTGCCGACCAGCGCGTGGATGTCACGTTCGGCGGGCACGTCGACAGCAGCAGTCGGGGACAGGCCCTGCGCAGATGTACGGCAAGGGCGGCAGAGGCCGTCGGGGAGGGCGCCGGACGGTCCGGGTGCGCCGCACTCCGTGCATTCCAGCAGCAGTCGGCGTTGTACGGGAGTGCCGGGCGCGGCCGGTGCGGGGATGGCGGGCAGGTGCGGCGGGATCTTGTCGCGGAGGCGGCGGCGTACGAAGCCGACAGGAGAGCCGACCTGGGCCGGGAGGCCCGAACTGAGCGCGTGCGTCAGGTAGTCCGGGTTCACGCCCCGGTCCAGCCAGGCGGCGGCCAGAGGTTCCAGTACCGCACAGTCGGCGGCGGAGAGCGCCAGCCGCGGGTCGGTACGGCCGAGGCTGGCCAGGGCGAGATAGGCGGGCGAGGAGTGGTCCGGGGCCGCCACCGTTCCGGCGGTTCGCTGCTGCGGTACGGAAGGTGCGGACGGTACGGAAGGCACGGGAAGCACGGAAAGTACGGGAGCCGTAGGAGCGGGCAGTGCCACGGAGGCTTCCGCACGGACCTGCTCCACGGGGGCTTCCGCCTGGGCCCACGGCGGCGGAACCTCGGGTTCGGCCGCCGTAACGTCCTCCACGACCCGGTGGTTCTCGGCTTCGGCGAAGGCGTCCCACCACTCGTTGTCGCGCGCGGTACGCGACCAGTACGTGAGGGTGACCCAGCGGCTGTCGCTCCCGCCGGTCCGGCACTGCGCGCGCCGGAGATGACCGGCCACGGTCAGGGCCTTGAGGGCGCTGCCGACGGCCATCTGCCCGTACAGCGGGATGTTCTTGGCCAGCGTCTTGATGTCCATCGCCGCACCGTCGGGGAGACGGTCGACGTAACCGGCGATGTAGCGCTCCCGTTCGGGCAGCATCGTGAAGTCCGCTGGACACGGAGGCAGTTGGTCCGACGCGGATCGCTTGCCGTAGCCGTGGTTGGCCTTCGGGTGCGGGCGGGACGACGCGGGTGCGTGCAGGGCAGAGCTATGGTTCTCGGTAGCCACGGGGTCGACCTTTCGACCTTTCATCGATCTTGTGGTGAGACCCCGGCCTGGTGTTGTGAGCACCGCGTCGGGGTCGTTTTTTCGTTGAGGGCAACGTACGCAGCCGTTACGGTGCGTCGCAAGCCGCTCACGATAGTCATACTTACCGGTCGCGACGGGTCCGGGAGGGGAGGGAGGATTCCCCAACCCCCCTCCCCCACCCACCGGTTGAAGAGAGCGCTCGGATCCCGGAGCCCGGGTCCCGGCCACCGGATCCCGAAGCTCAAGCGCCGGGTCCGGCCCCCACCTCGTACCCACGAAAGAGTGAACCGGCCGGTACCGGAACTCGAAGCCCGACACCCGAAGCCCGGGGCTCGGGTCTTTCAGGCAGGTCCCCCGGACGGCGCTCAGCCCAGAAAAGAGGCGTACGCGTCGAGCACGTCCAGTACGCCCTTCTCGCCCTCCGAAGGCAGTTGCAGCACGGTCTCCTCGATGCCCAACTCCGCGTAGTGCGCCAGCTTTCCGGGCGACGGCAGTACCGCGTACGGCACGACCTGGAGCTTCGACGGGTCGCGGCCCGCGTCCGTCCAGGCCTGGCGCAGCACCGGCATCGACTCGCTCAGGCCGCGCCCGCCGATCGGCATCCAGCCGTCCGCGTACTCCACGATGTCCGCGAACAGCTTCGGACCGGCCGCCCCGCCGACCAGGGTGCGTACGCTGCCGCCCTGCGGTTTCGGGTACGCGTGACTGGCCCGGACCGAGCCGAACTCGCCTTTGTACGATGCAGGTTCGGCTGCCCACAACGCCCGCATCAGCGCCATCCGGTCCTTGCCGAGTTCGCGCCGGGTCGTCCACTTCACTCCGTGGTCGGCGGCCTCCTCCTTGTTCCAGCCGAAGCCGAGACCGAGTGTGAACCGGCCACCCGAGAGGTGGTCGAGGGTCGCGATCTGCTTGGCCAGGTCGATCGGGTCGTGCTGGGCGATCAGCGTGATGCCGGTGCCCAGGGTCAGGGTCTCCGTCACGGCCGCGGCCTGGCCCAGCGCGACGAACGGGTCCAGCGTCCTGCCGTACTCCTCGGGCAGTTCGCCGCCCATCGGGTACGGGGTGGTCCGCTCCACCGGGATGTGGGTGTGCTCGGGCAGATACAGCCCGGCGAACCCCCGCTGCTCCAGCTCGCGGGCGAGTCGTACGGGGGTGACTGTCCGGTCGGTCAGGAAGATCGTGGTGCTCAGCCGCATGACTTCTGCCCTCATCCCTCGGTGCCGCGTGGCCTCGGTGGCCCGTGGGCGCGAGGTTATGACGTACGGGTGGGAATTCCGAGTGCGTACGGAGAACGCGCGGCGAACGAAGTCCGGGCGCCGCGCCCCGGCCCCCCGTACGCCCTCTTCCCTTCTCTCCCGGTTCACGGCTGAATACCAGGGTTCAACTGCATCGCTCGTGTCCCCCACAGACCTTGGAGCCGTTGGCATGACCACTGGAGAGATGGGCAGGCGCGGCCTGCTGGTGACGGGAGCCGCCGGCGCGCTTACGTTGGGAAGCGTGAGCTTCGCGAGCGCGGCAACCCCGGCAGACGGCGCGGACAACGGCGGGGCGCAGGCCGACCGGACGAAGACCGTGCGGGGCACGCTCCCGCCCGGTTCGCCCGACTACGTCTATCTCCCGGTGGACGTGCCGAGTGGCGTACGGGAGCTGGCCGTCTCCTACACGTACGAGAAGACGCCCGTCCCGGCGGGCACCCAGGGCAATGCCCTGGACATCGGCATCTTCGACGAGCGGGGCACCGCGCTCGGCGGGCAGGGGTTCCGGGGCTGGTCGGGCGGGGCGCGCAGCGAGTTCTTCATCCGGGCCGACGCGGCTACGCCCGGCTATCTGCCGGGTCCGGTCCGCGCGGGGCGGTGGAACATCGCGCTCGGCCCGTACACCACGGCGCCCGGGGGCCTGCCGTACGCCGTGACGATCACCCTGCGGTTCGGTCCGACGCCCGCTTCGCCGAAGCCGGTGTATCCGCCGGTGCGGGCCAAGGGGCGCGGCCGGGCCTGGTACCGGGGCGACTGCCACATCCACTCCGTGCACTCGGACGGGAAGCGCACCCCGGCCGAGATCGCCGCGCTGGCCCGCACGGCGGGGCTGGACTTCATCAACACCAGCGAGCACAACACCAGTTCGGGCCACAGCGCGTGGGACGGGCTGTGGGGTGACGACCTGCTGATCCTGACCGGCGAGGAGATCACCACCCGCAACGGCCATGTACTGGGGATCTCCACCGACCACGGCACCTGGGTGGACTGGCGCTACCGGGCCCGCGACAACCGATTCGGTCACTACGCCCGGGAGATCCGCCGCGCGGGCGGCCTGGTGGTGCCCGCGCACCCGCACGCGACCTGCATCGGCTGCAACTGGAAGTTCGGCTTCGGTGAGGCGGACGCGGTGGAGGTGTGGAACGGCCCGTACACCCTGGACGACGAGGTGTCGGTGGCCGACTGGGACAACACGCTCGTGAGCGGGGCCAGTTGGACGCCTGCCATGGGCAACAGCGACGCCCACAAGGACCCCGACGCGATCGGCACCCCGCAGACCGTCGTCCTCGCCGACGACCTGAGCCGGGACGCGATCCTGGCCGGTATCCGCGCGGGCCACTCGTACATCACCGAGTCCTCGGCGATCTCCCTCACCTTCGGCGCCTCGGGCGGCCGGGCCCGGCACGCGGGCATCGGCGAGCGGCTGCGGGTGGCGGCCGACACCCCGGTGACCGTCCGCCTGGAGGTCACCGGCGCGCCCGGCTGCACGGCGAACTTCGTGACGGACCAGGGCACGCTCTTCAGCACCGAGCTGCCCGCTTCGGGCTCGGGCACGGTGGAGTGGCAGACGACTCCCTCGTACGCCGCCTACGTACGGGCCGAGGTGCGGCACGCCCCGAAGGCGGCGGGGCTGCCGGGACCGCTGGCCGCGCTCACGAACCCGGTGTTCCTGGGGGGCTGAGTGAGACGCCGCCGGCTGAGGGCTCCGGTTGCAGGAGGGATCCGTCAGCCGCGCGGCCCGTCCGCGACCACGGCACCGGCACCGGCACCGGCACCCGCACCGACACCGGCCTTGACGTCGTCGAGGAACGCCTGCCAGGCAGGGGCCCGGACCACGAACGCGCCGCGCCCGGCGTCCTTGGAGTCGCGGACGGCCATCCCGCGCCCTTCTATCCTGGCGCCCTCCACGCAGTTGCCGCCCAGGTCGTTGCTGTACGACGACGTGAACCAGTCCGCTCCGCGCACTATCGCGGTCTCAGCCATGGTGCTCATGGGCATGGATGTTCAAAACTCCTTGAGTACTGTCTTGATCAGGCGCAGGGACTCCTGCGGTCCCGGAGCCAAGGCAGTCAGGTCCGCGAACACTTCGGCGTAGCGCTCGACGGTGGCGTCCCGTCGCGCGATCCACGCGTCCGCCAGGTTCTCCAGGTAGACGATGGGCTTGAGTACCGATCTGTCCGGAAATTGCAGGAGCACGAAGGGGCCGTTCATCCCGGAGTGCGCACCGTGCCCGAAGGGGACGACCTGCACCCGGACATGGGGCATGGACTCGGCCATGTCGACGATGTGCCGGAGCTGTTCACGCATGATGTCGGCGGAGCCCACTCTCCGGCGGATCACGGCCTCGTTGATGATGGCCGTGAACTTGAGCGGAGCCACCTCGCGGCGGAGTACCTCCTGCCGGGTCACCCGCACCGCGACGAGCCGGTCGACCTCGCCCGTGCCGAGACGCTCATGGGCCCGCTGGTGGATGACCCGTACGTACGACTCGGTCTGGAGCAGCCCCGGCACGAACTCGGACTCGTACGTCTGGAGCGTGGACGCGGTCGCCTCCAGCCCGAGGAACGCCTTGAATCCCGGGCTGATGACCGGCCGGTACTCGGGCGACTGCCACCAGTCCTGGCGTGTCTTCGTGACCGCCGCGTACCCGATGAGCAAGGCGCGCTTCTCGGCGCTGGCTCCGTAGATCTCGCAGAGCGCCATCACGTCGGGCTTCTCGACCGACGCGTTCTCGCCGGTCTCCAGTCTCGTCAGTTTCGAGGGGCTCCACAGGAGCTGCTTCACGACCTGAGACGCCTTCATCCCGGCCGCGATGCGTAACTGGCGCAGTTCACTACCCAGTTGCAGGCGGCACAGAGCGGGCGTGGCCGACTCTATGTCCGTGATCATCTGCTACCTCCCTGTAGGCATCGCCCAGTGCGGCGAAAGACGTCACACGCGGGCGAAAAACGTTCTGCGTCCCAGCAGAAGGCTGCACGTTCCCCCACGAACTGGGCGCATGCCAATGGAACTTGCCGTCGAAAGTTGAGATCAGAATTCTGCTGATGGCATTCAAGATTAGCGGTTCTGCTGCCACGCTGGAGTCAGTCGATCACGTACCGCATCGATCGGTGCGCGGAACGAGCAGATCGACGCCTCGCACCCCACCCGCTCCCCACCGGGGGAGCAGAACGAGGAACGCGCGATGACCACCGCGACGAACAAGGACCACCGCTCCGAGCAGGCCGACTCCGCCGACGGCCACCCCTGTCCCCGCCCCGGTCCCCACCCCGGTGCCGTCGACATCGCGGAGATCAGCGCCGCCATCGCGGACGCCCTGTCCATCCGGCTGTCCCCGCCCGACCGGCAGGCCGTTCACGCCACGACGCTGCGCCTGAGACGCGCGCTCCACCTCTTCATGAGCGAAGACCTGGGCTACGAGACCGACCCGGCCGCCCTGGAGATGTACCGCGCGGGCCGGCGCCTGCTGGACCTGACCGGCCGGTCGGCGGACGGCACGCCGTACTCCGCGCTGTACTCCGCCCTGTACGAGATGAGCGAACTCGCCCGCCTCGCGAAGCGATTCATCCGTCTCTACCGAGAACGTCATCCGTAGGAGGCCGACGATGACCGACCAGCCGGACCTGCCGCAACCCCTGCCGGTACGAAGCCCGGGGGCCGCACTGGACCGCATGCGCAAACGCGGACTCCGCATCCCGGCCCGCGGCGACCGCCGCCCCCGGCCCGAGCCCCCTGCGGTGCTCGCCGCGGCGCGGTCCTCCGAGGCGCGGTCCTACGGGGGAGCCGTCGGGGAGGAGAACGCCTGAGGGGGGAACGCCTGGGGGGGGAACGCCCAAGGGGGCAACGCGGCAGACCAGTCAGCAGGCCATGTCGGACACCGGTATCTCGATGGATAGCCCGACCGGCCCGGCCGTCTCACCGCCGCGCGGAAGCAGGCGGGCCTTCGGGAACGACGGATGGCACGGACCGGAAGCCCGTGCCATCCTGTGCCGTGCCGTCCCGGCCCGTGCCGTGCCGTGCCGTCCCGGCCCGTGCCGTCCCTTCGGTGCGGGAGACCCGTCCGCCCTGGTGAACTCCGGAAGTCAGCGCACCGGAAAGGTCCTATCCCGGCCAGACGATCGACTGCGTCTCGCTGTACGCGTGCAGCGCGTACGAGCCCACGTCCCGGCCCACCCCGCTCTGCTTGAACCCGCCGAACGGCGCCTCCATGTTGCGGCCGATGGTGTTCACGCCCACCCCGCCCGCCCGCAGCTGCCGCGCCACCCGGAACGCCTTCGCCACGTCGCCCGACCAGACGTAGTCGAGCAGGCCGTACTCGCTGTCGTTGGCCAGGGCGATGCCCTCCTCCTCGTCGTCGAAGGGGACGACCACGACGACCGGGCCGAAGATCTCCTCGCGTACCACCCGCATGTCGTTCGTGCAGTCGGCGAGCAGCGTGGGCGTGACGTAGAAGCCCTTGTCGAAGGCGGGGCGTTCGCCGCCCGCGACGACGGTCGCGCCTTCCTTGCGGCCGAGTTCGACGTACGACTCGATGCGGTCGCGGTGCGCCGCCGAGATGACCGGGCCGACGACCGTGCCCCGTACCGTCGGGTCGCCGACCTTCAAGTAGCCCATGTACGCGGCCAGTTGGGTGACCAGCTGGTCGTAGATGCCGCGCTGGGCCAGGACGCGGGTGGGGGCCGTGCAGATCTGGCCGCTGTAGAAGGCGAACGTCGTGCCGATCCCGGCGACCGCCGAGTCGAGGTCCGCGTCGTCGAAGACCACGGCCGCGCCCTTGCCGCCGAGCTCCATCAGCTGCCGTTTCATGCCCCGGCCGCAGACCTCCGCGATGCTCCGGCCGACGCCGGTGGAGCCGGTGAAGCTGACCATGTCGACGTCCGGGGAGTCGACGGCCGCCTCGCCCACCTCCGTACGGGTCCCGCTGACCACGTTCACCACCCCGCGCGGCACACCGGCCTCGGCCAGCGCCTCCGCCATGCGGTAGACGGAGAGCGGGTCCTGCGGGGCGGGTTTCACGACCACCGTGTTGCCCATGGCGAGCGCGGGTGCGATCTTGCCCGCCGGGTTGGCCCAGGGGTTGTTGTACGAGGTGATGCAGGTGACGACCCCGACCGGCTGGCGCACGGCGAGCGCGCCGAAGACGCCTGCCTTGCCCATCGGCCCGGCTTCGTTGATCTGCGGGGGCAGCCCGGTCTCGACCGGTTCCAGGGCGCCCTTCGCGTACCGCCGGAAGCGGGACACGCCCACCCCGACCTGCATCCCGCGCGCGGTGCCGGTGGTGGCGCCGCTCTCCGCCTGGGCGAGTTCCGCGTACGGCAGGAACTCCCGCTGCATGATGCCGGCGGCCCGGTCGAGGATCGCCGCCCGCTCCTCCGGCTTCGTACGCGACCAGCCGGCGAAGGCCGCTCGGGCGGCTGCCGCCGCCGCGTACACCTGCTCGCGGCTGGCCTCCGGCGCCGGGCCCACGCTCTCCTCGGTCGCCGGGTTGATCACGTCGTAGTGGCCGCGGTCGGGTGCGACCCACTCGCCGTCGATGAACAGACCTTGTTCCGCACTCACTTGTTCCGCACTCACTTGGTGGCCACCGTCCTGGTGTCGCGGCCGGAGCGGAGCACCGTGCCCGGTACCGCGCCGGTGATCTCGTCGTCCCTGATGGTCTCGACCCCGTTGACCCGTACCGACACGATGCCGATGGCCCGCGAGTCGAGGCGGGGGCTGTCGCCGGGCAGGTCGTGCACGAGCGTCGCGGGCCCCGCCGCTATCCGTTCCGGGTCGAAGAGCACCAGGTCCGCGTGGAAGCCCTCCTCGATCCGGCCCCGCTCACGCAGCCCGAACAGCTGCGCCGGGTCGTCCGTCAGCATCTTCACCGCCGCTTCGAGGCCGACGAGCTTCCGGCCGCGCAGGCAGTCCCCGAGGAAACGGGTGGTGTACGGGGCGCCGCACATCCGGTCCAGGTGCGCGCCCGCGTCCGAACCGCCGAGCATGACGTCCTCGTGTTCCCAGGTCCGCTGCCGCAGCGCCCAGGAGTCCGGGTCGTTGTCGGTGGGCATCGGCCAGAGGACCGTGCGCAGCTGGTCGTTGGCGCAGATCTCGACGAGGCAGTGGAACGGCTCCTGGCCGCGCTCGGCGGCGATGTCGTTCACCACCCGGCCGCTGAGTCCTTCGTTGGCGTCGGAGTAGGTGTCGCCGATGACGTACCGCCCGAAGTTGGCGAGCCGCCGGAAGACCCCGGCCTCCTTGCTGTCCGCGCGGCGCAGCATCTCCGCCCGTACGTCGGGGTCGCGCAGCTTCGCGATCCGCTCGGGCACCGGCAGCGACAGGATGTCGCCCCAGCCGGGGATCAGGTTCAGCGCGCAGAAGGTGCCCAGCGACATGTTCATCGGGGTGAGGATCGGCATGGTCAGCGCGACGATCCGGCCGCCCGCGGCGCGCGCCCGTTCGCTGGCGCCGAGCTGGCGCGGTACGCGGTCGGGTTCGGCGGCGTCGATCGTCAGCACGTTCCAGTTGAGCGGCCGGCCCGCGGCTGCGCTCATCTCCACGAAGAGATCGATCTCCGCGTCGCTGAACTGGTCGAGGCACCCGGAGACGATCGCCTCGATCTGGGTGCCCTCGTGCTCCCCGACCGCCTTCGACAGGGCGAGCAGTTCGGCGGGCCCGGCGTGCCGGGAGGCGACGGGCTTGCCGTCACCGTCGGAGTGGGTGGAGGACTGCGTGGTGGAGAACCCCCAGGCGCCCGCGTCCATCGCCTCGTGGAAGATCCGCAGCATCTCGGCCAGTTGCTCCCCGGTGGGCTGCCCGCCGATCGCGTCGGGGCCCATGACGTGCCTGCGCAGGGCGCAGTGTCCCACCATGAAACCGGCGTTGACCGCGGTACGGCCGTCCAGGGCGTCCAGGTACTCGGCGAACGTCGACCAGTTCCAGGGCGCGCCCTCTTCCAGCGCGACCAGCGACATGCCCTCGACCTTGGACATCATGCGGCGCGTGTAGTCGGCGTCGTCGGGCCGGTCCGGGTTGAGCGGGGCGAGGGTGAAGCCGCAGTTGCCGCCGGCGACGGTGGTCACGCCGTGGTTCATGGACGGGGTGGCGTACGGGTCCCAGAACAGCTGGGCGTCGTAGTGCGTGTGCGGGTCGACGAAACCCGGGGCGAGGACGAGGCCGGTGGCGTCCTCGGTGGTGGTGGCGGGCTCGGGGACGGTGCCGGGTTCGGCGATGACGGCGATACGGCCGTCCCGGATGCCGAGGTCGGCGACGTACGAGGGGGCGCCGGTGCCGTCCACGACGGTTGCGTTGCGGATGAGGTGGTCGAGCATGGGGGTGGGTCCCTTCTGTACGGGTGGGGTGGGCGGGGCGGGGTGCGACCTGGGGTGGCGGTCGGGCCCCTTGTCCTCAGGCGCCGGACGGGCTGGATGTGGCCTGGCGCGTCCGGCGGGTGGTTTTCGTCCTCAAGCGCCGGACGGGCTGGGAGTGGGCCCGACGTGCGCCGGCCTCTGGCAGTAACTTCCGGCGGGCGACGGAGCATGCGCAACCACATCGAGCCCGGCCGGCGATTGGGGCCACACCCCGGCCGGGCAGGCCAGGCCCCCGTCACCGCACATGGCTCCGGCCGGGCCGTACGGGCAGGCCGCGCACCCCGTACGCCCCGGCCGGAACCGGACAGCACCCCTCCGGGATGAGGTCGCCGTCCGACATGGGACCCGCTCAGGCCCCCGCCGCCTGGCGGAAGCGGGTCGTCCGGTGCACCGGATCCGTGTCGATCTGCGGGATCACGTGCTCACCGATCAGCTTGATCGAGTTGAGCGTGTCCTCGGGCGAGATGCCGATCGGCAGCCCGAACGACAGCTGGTCCGCCCCCGCCTGCTCCCACCGCTTGCACTGCTGGAGCACCTCGCCGGGATCGCCGCAGATCATCAGCTCCTCGGCGATCAGCAGCTCGATGATCTCCGCGCTGTACTCCGGCAGGAGTTCCGGCCACTCCGGAATGCCCTCCGGCCTCGGGAAGGTGTCGTGGTAGCGGAACAGCAGCGACTGCAGGTAGTTCAGCCCGCCGTTGACGGCGATCTCCACCGCCTTGTCGTGCGTCTCGGCGCAGATCGCGGTCGAGGTCACCATGACGTTGTCGTTGACGAAGTCGCCGACCGCCTTGGCCTCCTTCACCGCGTTCTTGTAGGACTCGACGACCCACTCCATGTCCGAGACCTTCTGGACGCTGAACCCCAGTACGCCGAGGCCCTTCCGGCCCGCCATGGCGTACGAGGCGGGCGACCCGGCGGCGTACCACATGGCCGGGTGCGACTTCCCGTACGGCTTGGGCAGGACCTTGCGCGGCGGCAGGGACCAGTGCTTGCCCTGGAAGCCGGTGTACTCGTCCTGGAGCCACATCTTGGGGAACTCGGCGATCGTCTCTTCCCAGATCTCCTTGGTGTGGTTCATGTCGGTGATACCCGGCATGAACCCCAGGATCTCGTGGCTCCCGGCGCCGCGCCCCGAGCCGAACTCGAAGCGGCCCCGCGACAGGTGGTCCATCATGGCCACCTTCTCGGCGACCTTGACGGGGTGGTTGACGGGTGCCAGCGGATTGAAGATGCCCGATCCGAGGTGGATGCGGTCCGTGGCGTGTGCGAGGTACCCGAGGTACACGTCACTGGCGGAGATGTGCGAGTACTCCTCCAGGAAGTGGTGCTCGGAGACCCAGGCGTACTTGAAGTTGGACTTGTCCGCCTGGATGACGTACTCGGTCTCCTCGATGAGCGCCTTGTGCTCGGCCTCGGGATCGGCCTGGGCGCGCTTCTTCGGTACGTATCCCTGTACAAAGAGCCCGAATTCCAAAGGGGTTCACCGTCCCTAGGTCTCTGTCCCACTGTTCTGGGACTCGTCCGGCGCATCCAGCTTGATCTGACACACCGTCAGTTTGCGATGGAGTCGACTGTGGCACCGTGCGCATGGGCCGTCAATAGCTGACGGTCAGTCAGAAAGTGAGTCAGAAGATGCTCACGCCGGCCAGCCAGCCGCCGTCGATGACGAACGGCTGCCCGGTGATGTACGAGGAGTCCTCGCCGGACAGGAAGAGCGCCAGCTTGGCGACCTCGTCCGGCTTGCCCACCCGCCCAAGCGGCACCAGCTTCTTGTACAGCTCGTCGAGGGCCGCCGAGGACTCGGCGGGGTCCGCGGTGGGGTCGAGCTGCGCCGGGTTGCTCATGGGGGTGTCGATGGCCCCCGGGCACATCGCGTTGACCCGGATCCCCTTCGCGGCCAGTTCCATCGCCGCCACCCGGGTCAGCCCGACGATGGCGGCCTTGGTCGCGGCGTACGAACCCACGAAGGCCATGCCGGTCAGCGCCGTGTACGAGGCGGTGTTGACGATGGTCCCGCCGCCCGCCGCCTCGATCTCGGGGGCGATGGTGCGTATCCCGAGGAACGCGCCGACCTGGTTGACCTGCACCACCTGCTGGAACTCGTCCAGCGGCGTCGACACCAGCTCGTTGAAGCGCAGGATGCCCGCGTTGTTGACCAGCCCGTCGACCTTGCCGAAGGCCGCCTTGCCCGCTGCGGCGGCGGCCGTCCAGTCCGCCTCCTGCGTCACGTCGAGGTGGACGTAGACGGCGGCCTCCCCCAACTCCTTGGCCAGCGCCGATCCCTGCTCGTCCAGTACGTCGCCGAGGAGGACCTTCGCCCCCTCGGCGACGAACAGCCGTGCCTCCTGCTCGCCCTGCCCGCGCGCCGCGCCGGTGATGACGACGACCCGCCCGTCGAGCTTGCCCATACCGCTCTCCCTGCCTGGACCTGCCGGTCCTACTCGTTGAGGTGCGGAGCCACGTCGGCGGCGAACGCCGCCATCTGATCGGTCAGTTCGGTGCGGCTCCGGCTGCGGAACCGCACCTGGATCTGGTCGACGCCCATCGCCGCGTACGCGCGCAGCGACTCGGCGAGGGCGTCGGCCTTGCCGGTGAGCGTCCGGCGGCCGGTCGGCCAGCCGGGCTCCCCCACGTACAGCGGCTCGGTGATGGCCCCGATCTCGATCGGTCCGCTCACCCCGGCCGCCTCCCGGAGCGCCTTCACCCGGGCGATCTGTTCGGGCAGCCTGCTGCGCGGATCGCCCTGCGGCAGCCAGCCGTCGCCGCGTTCGGCCGCCCTGCGCACCGCGGCGGGCGAGGACCCGCCGACCCAGAGCGGCACCTGCCGCTGGGCGGGCCTGGGCATTTGCCCGAGCCCTTCGAAGTCGTACCGCTCCCCGTGGTGTTCGGGGTACTCCTCGGGGCCGAGCGCCGCCCGCAGCGCGTCGATGGTCTCGTTGAGCACCGCCCCGCGCCCGGGGAAGTCGGCGCCGACGGCGTCGAACTCCTCGGGCACGTGCCCGGCCCCCACCCCGAGGATCAGCCGGCCCCCGCTGAGGTGGTCGAGGGTCGCGTACTGCTTGGCGGACAGCAGCGGGTGCCGTAGCCCGGCCACGGCGACATGGCTCATCAGCCGGACCCGCTCGGTGACCCCGGCCAGGAAGCCGAGGGTGGCGACCGGGTCGTACCAGACGGTGCCCATCGCGTCCGCGAGCCGCCGCGGGATGGCGACGTGGTCGCAGGACGCGATGTACGCGAATCCGCTGCGGTCGGCGGTCCTGGCGATCTCGACGAGGTCACCGGGGGTGGCCGCCGCCTCCCAGTCCTCCGCGTAGATGCTGCTCTGCGACTGCACGGGCAACTGCATCCCGTACACCAGCCGCCCTTCGGGAAAGACCCGTGTCATGGGAGCCCTCTCAGTAAGCGACCGGTGCTCGGCGACCGGTCGGTGCGACGCGGACACGGCGGGACACTGCGGACACGTCCTACGCCCCGGGCCAGAGCCCGTCCGGGGTGAGGCCGAGCAGGTCGATCGCGTTGCCGCGGACGATGCGGTCCACCACGTCGGGCGCGAGGTGCCCCATCTGCGCCTCGCCGACCTCCCTGGACTTCGGCCAGGTCGAGTCGGAGTGCGGGTAGTCCGTCTCGTACAGCACGTTCCCCACCCCGATCGAGTCGAGGTTCTTCAGGCCGAACGCGTCGTCGAAGAAGCAGCCGTAGACGTGCTCGGTGAACAGCTCGGACGGCGGCCGGTGCACCTTGTCCGCCACCCCGCCCCAGCCGCGGTTCTCCTCCCAGACCACGTCGGCGCGCTCCAGGATGTACGGGATCCAGCCGATCTGCCCCTCGGCGTACATGATCTTCAGGTTCGGGAAGCGCTCGAACTTGCCGCTCATCAGCCAGTCGACCATCGAGTAGCAGCAGTTGGCGAAGGTGATCGTCGAACCCACCGCGGGCGGGGCGTCCGCCGAGGTCGAGGGCATCTTCGACGAGGAGCCGATGTGCATCCCGATGACCGTGCCCGTCTCGTCGCACGCGGCGAGGAAGGGGTCCCAGTCGTCCGAGTGGATGGACGGCAGTCCCAGGTGCGGGGGTATCTCGGAGAACGCCACCGCGCGCACCCCGCGTGCGGCGTTGCGCCTGACCTCGGCCGCCGCGAGCTCCGCGTCCCACAGCGGGACGATCGGCAGCGGGATGAGGCGGCCGTGCGCCTCGGGGCCGCACCACTCCTCGACCATCCAGTCGTTGTAGGCGCGTACACCGAGGAGCCCCAGCTCCCGGTCCTTCGCCTCGGTGAAGGTCTGGCCGCAGAAGCGCGGGAAGGTCGGGAAGCAGAGGGCGGACTGGACGTGGTTGACGTCCATGTCGGCGAGGCGGTCGGGCACCGAGAAGGAGCCGGGCCGCATCTGTTCGTAGGTGATGACTTCGAGTTTGATGTCGTCCCTGTCGTAGCCGACCGCCGTGTCCAGGCGGGTCAGCGGCCGGTGCAGGTCCTCGTACACCCACCAGTCGCCGATCGGCCCGTCGTCGCCCTTGGCACCCATGACCGGGGCGAACTTTCCGCCCATGAAGGTCATTTCCTTCAAAGGTGCGCGAACGATACGCGGGCCGACGTCCCGGTACTTCGACGGGAGCCGGTCCTGCCAGACATGGGGAGGTTCCACCGTGTGGTCGTCCACCGAGATGATCTTCGGGAAGGTCTCCATGTCCTCCACCGTAGCGCCGATCTGACGAACCGTCAGCTCTCTGTACCGTGGTCGTCCCGCCGTCGTACCGTCGTACGTCGGCGAAGAGCTCGGCGAGGAGCTTGGCGAAGAGCTTGTGGAGAGGGACCACCCAGAGCTGACGCAGTCGCCATGAACAAGGCAAACTGGCCTGTGCCATACGAGCGGTACGGGCAGCAGGGCATGCGGCAGGAGGCAGAGGCAGCTATGGACCGTGACAGCGGGCCGCGCGTACCGGAGCAGCGGACACCGCGGCAGACCCCGGACCAGGGGCTCTGCTTCAGCGTGCTCGGACCGGTACGCGCCTGGCGGAACGGCGAGGCGCTGCCGCCGGGTTCCCCGCAGCAGCGCGCGCTGCTGGCCGCACTGCTGACACGGGACGGCCGCACGGCCACCGCGGGCGAGCTGATCGACGCGATCTGGGGCGACGACCCGCCCTCGCAGGCGCTGGCCGCGGTACGGACGTACGCCTCCCGGCTGCGCAAGATCCTCGATCCGGGGGTCCTGGTCAGCGAGTCGGGCGGGTACGCGATCCGGATCCGGGCCGAGGCCGTCGACCTCAACCGGGCCCAGCAGCTGGCCGTGAGCGCCGAGAAGGCCACCGCGTCCGGTGACCGCGCGGCGGCCCGCGCCCTGATCGACGAGGCCCTCGAACTGTGGGACGGCGAGCCGCTGGCGAACGTGCCGGGGCCGTACGCCGAGACCCAGCGCGCCCGCCTGGAGGAGTGGCGGCTCCAGCTCACCGAGTCGCGGCTGGACATGGACCTGGAGGTCGGCGCCCACGCGGAGGCGGTCTCCGAGCTGACGGCCCTGACCGCGGCCCACCCGCTGCGCGAACGCCTGCGGGAGCTCCTCATGCTGGCGCTGTACCGCAGCGGGCGGCAGGCGGAGGCGCTGGCCGTGTACGCCGACACGCGCCGGCTGCTCGCCGACGAACTGGGCGTCGACCCGAGACCGGAGCTGGCCAGGCTCCAGCAGCGCATCCTGCAGGCCGACGCGGAGCTGGCCCGCCCCGCCGAGGAACCCGAACCCGCCGCGCCCACCGCCGCGCGCCCGGCACAGCTCCCGGCCACCGTCCCGGACTTCACCGGCCGGGCCTCCTTCGTCAAGGAGCTGAGCGAACGGCTCGCCACCGACGAGGGATCCGTGATGGCCGTGTCGGCGCTGGCGGGCATCGGCGGCGTGGGCAAGACCACGCTCGCCGTGCACGTGGCGCACGCGGCCCGGCCGTACTTCCCGGACGGCCAGCTGTACGTCGACCTCCAGGGCGCGGGGGCACGGGCCGCCGAACCGGAGACCGTACTCGGCTCGTTCCTGCGCGCCCTCGGTACGCAGGACTCCGCCATCCCGGACTCCCTCGACGAACGCGCCGCGCTCTACCGCACCGCGCTCGACGGCCGCCGGGTGCTGGTCCTGCTCGACAACGCCCGGGACGCGGCCCAGATCCGCCCGCTGCTGCCCGGTACGACGGGCTCGGCGGCACTGGTCACCAGCCGCGCCCGGATGGTCGACCTGGCGGGCGCGCACCTGATCGACCTGGACGTGATGTCGCCCGAGGAGGCGCTCCAGCTCTTCACGAAGATCGTCGGCGAGGAGCGGGTCACCAGCGAACGCCAGGCGTCCCTGGACGTGGTGGCCGCCTGCGGCTTCCTGCCGCTGGCCATCCGCATCGCGGCCTCCCGCCTGGCCGCCCGCCGCACCTGGACGGTCTCGGTGCTGGCCGCGAAGCTCGCCGACGAGCGGCGCAGGCTGGACGAGCTCCAGGCGGGCGACCTCGCGGTGAAGGCGACGTTCGAGCTGGGCTACGGCCAGCTGGAGCCGCAGCAGGCCCGCGCGTTCCGCCTGCTGGGCCTGGCCGACGGCCCGGACATCTCGCTGGCGGCTGCCGCCTCCGTACTGAACATGCCGGCCAGGGAGGCCGAGGACCTGCTGGAGTCGCTGGTCGACACCTCACTGCTGGAGTCGGCGGCGCCCGGCCGGTACCGCTACCACGACCTCGTACGGCTCTACGCGCGTGCGTGCGCCGAGCGCGACGAACACCCGCCGGTGGAGCGGGAGCTGGCGCTGTCGCGGCTGCTGGACTTCTATCTGGCGACGGCGGCGCGGGTGTACGCGATCGAGCGGCCCGGCGACCGGCTGGTGGACCACCTGGAGCCGACGACGTACCAGGGCCTGGTCTTCACGCACCGGCACGACGCGCAGGACTGGCTGTACTCGGAGGCGATGTCGCTGCTGGCCTGCGTACGCCAGTCGACGCGGCCGGGCACGCTGCGGCGGGCGGTGGACCTGCTCTGGGCCTCGCTGGACCTGGCCGAGTCGGGGGCCAACTCGAAGGAGTACAGCTACGCCGCCACCCTGCTGCGGGACGCGGCGCGCGCCGGACGGGACGAACACGCCGAGGGACGGGCGGCCATCACCCTGACCTATGTGCACCATGTCGCGGGGCGGTTCGAGCAGGCCGGTCAGGAGGCGCAGGAGGCGGACCGGCTCGCCCTGCGGACCGCGGACCGGCTGTCCGCGTGCTGGGCGGCCAACCTGCTGGGCATCATGGCGTTCTACCAGGGCCACTTCGACACCGGGACGGAGCATCTCACCCGGGCCCTCGAAGGGTTCCGCGACTGCGGGGACATGGCGGGCGAGGCCAGCGCGCTGTGCAATCTGTCGCGGCTGCGCCTCGTCACCGGAGACGTCACCGACGCGGTGTTGCTCTCCCGTCAGGGCACGGAGATGTACGACCGCATGGGACACGCGCTCAAGGGGGCCAACGGCCGCTACGCGCTGGGGCTCGCGCTGACCCAGAGCGGTCAGCTCACCGCCGCCGCGGACCAGCTGAAGGAGGCCTTGGACGTGTTCCGTGACAGCCGCCAGCGCCTGTGGGAGGGGATGGCTCTCTTCCGGCTGGCCGAGGTCGACATCGCGGCGGGCCGCCCGGCCCAGGCGGCGGCCGGGGCGGAGATGGCGCTGACCGTGCTGCGCGGCATCGGTGGCCAGTGGCGGCGCGGGAACGTACTCACCGCGCTGGGCCGCGCGCTGACCGGCATAGGGCAGTCCGACCGCGCGCGGGTCTGCTGGCTGGAGGCGCTGACCATCTACGAGGAGCTGAAGTCACCGGAGGCGGACGGGGTACGCGCCCTGCTGACGCCCGCCGCGGCGGCCTGAGGCCCGTCGTCGGCGGTGGCCCGAGGCCCGTCAGCGGCGGCCCGAAGCCCGTCGTCGGTGGCCTGACGCGTCGTCGGCGGCCTGGCGCCCAGGGGCCCCGCTGTACGGCCGGAGGCGGAACGCCGTTGCCGTTCATCGTTTGTTTATCGCGGTCCGACATACTTCATTCCATCGACGACCCGCCGCAACGGGGGGTACACGGGTCGTCAGAACAGGTCCCACACCCGCGGACCAGGGTGACGGATCTGTGGAAGGTCCGTCCGGCAGCGCTCGGGGGAGCAGCCGGACGGACCTCGATATCCATCCCGCGCATACTTTCAGGGAGTTGAGCACCATGGCCGCAGAGCCGAAGACTGATGCGCCCACCGATCCGGACAACGCACACATCACGGACAAGCCGACTGTCGCGCCTGCCAACGCGCACATCACGGACAAGCCGACTGCTGCGAAGACCACGGTGAAGCCCGCCAACGCGCACATCACCGACAAGACCGCGTGAGCTGAGATCGAGTCCGCGAACCGGGACCGGGTTCGCGTGAGCCGAGACCATCACGACGGGGCACGGGGGAACCGGGGGAACAGTGGCTGTGGTGGCCCGGAGGGGGAGCCACCACGGCCACTGCCGCATGTCCGCACCCACCCGTAAAGAAAAGAGCTGCCATGACCCTGACGAAGAAGCTGTTCACCACCGCCGCCTTAGTGGTCGCCACAGCCGCGGTGTCCGCGGCGCCGGCCCTGGCCAACGCCCATGCGACGGCCCCCGGCCCGGACACCGTCCGCGTCCGGACCGGCCCCACCGTGGGCCCGGACAACGGCCACATCACTTCGGTCCCGCTGGAGTCCCGCGCCGGGTGACGAACCCGTCGGCCGTGGGACCGGCACGCGCTGCCGGTCCCACGGCTCCGGACGGACCGCACCGGCCCCGGACGGACCGCACCGGTACCCGCGGGCCGCGGGCCGCGGGCCGCGGGCCGCGGGCCGCGGAGCTTCTTCTTCAGGCCGTCGGTCAGTGATCGTCAGACCCAGGGCGGGGCCCGCGGCCCGTCACTCCGCGCGCAGCCCCTGCCCCCGTCCCCGCAGCACCGTCTTCAGCACCTTCCCGCTCGCGTTCCGCGGCAGTTCCGCGACGAACTCGACCGCCCGGGGCACCTTGTAGTTCGCCATCTCGCGCCGCGCCCAGGCGATCAGGTCGTCCGAGGTGAGCGTCGAGCCAGGGCGCCGTACCGCGTACGCCTTGCCGACCTCGCCCAGCCGGCCGTCCGGTACGCCGATCACTGCGACGTCGGCCACGTCCGGGTGCAGGCCGAGCAGTTGCTCTATCTCCGCCGGGTACGCGTTGAAGCCGCCGACGATGAACATGTCCTTGATCCGGTCGGTGATCCGCAGATTGCCCGCCGCGTCCAGTACCCCCACGTCGCCCGTCCGCAGCCAGCCGTCCTCCGTGAAGGCCTCCGCCGTCTCCTCGGGTGCCTCGAAGTACCCCTGCATGACGTGGAATCCGCGTACCTGCACCTCGCCGGGCCCGTCCGGGTCGGCGGACACCACGCGCACCTCCGTGTCCGGGATCGCCCGCCCCGAGGTCGAGGCGATCACCTCCGCCTCGTCGCCCCGGCGGCACATCGTCACGATGCCGCTCGCCTCGGAGAGGCCGTACGCGGTCAGCACCGTCGAGATGTGCAGCTCCCCACGCAGCCGCTCGACGAGCCGCAGCGGCACCACCGCGGCTCCCGTCACCACCAGCCGCAGCGCGCTGAGGTCGTGCTGGTCGCGGGCCGGGTGGTCGAGGAGCGACTGGTGGAGGGTGGGCGGTCCCGGCAGCACCGAGATGCGTTCGGCCGCGATGTTGGCGAGCGCCGTGTCCACGTTGAAGACCGGCTGCGGGACCATCGTGGCGCCCCGCATCAGACAGGCGATGACGCCCGCCTTGTAGCCGAAGGTGTGGAAGAAGGGGTTGACGATGAGGTAGCGGTCGCCTTCGCGCAGACCGGCGAGATCGCACCAGATGCCGTAGCCGCGCAGGGTCTGGGCGTGGGTGATCACCGCGCCCTTGGGGCGGCCCGTGGTGCCCGAGGTGAAGATGATGTCGGAGGGGTCGTCGGTGGCTACCGCGTCCGCCCGTTCCCGTACGGCTGCCGCCGGGATGTGTTCGCCGCCGGCCAGGAAGTCCTTCCAGGTCCGGAAGGTGTCGGGGGCGTCGTCCGCCAGGACCACCACCTCCTCCAGATGCGGGAGTGAGGGCAGCGGGCCGGTTCCCGGGCCCTTCGCCGTGGCCCGCCGCAGGGACGCCACGTACGAGGTGCCGAGGAAGGTGCCGGTGACGAAGAGCATCCGCGCGCGGCTCTGCTCCAGTACGTACGCCGCCTCCGCGCCCTTGAAGCGCGTGTTCAGCGGAACGAGCACCGCGCCCGCCGTCACCGCGCCCAGCGCCGAGACGATCCAGTCGACGGTGTTCGGCGCCCAGACCGCCACCCGGTCGCCCGCGCGGACCCCCGACGCCATGCACGCCGCCGCCGCCCGCTCGACCCGTTCGCCGAGTTCCGTGTACGAAATCCGGGTACGGCCGTCGACGACGGCCTCCCGGTCCCCGTACCGTTCGGCAGCGGACCGCACCAGCGCCGGAATGCTGCCCCACTCCAAGTCCCCGCGCATCGCATGCCTCCCAGAACCCAGTAGCTGACTATCCGTCAGATTAGCTGTAGCCTTCCCCGCTGTCAGCAGTCAGGACGTCCCCGGAGGTGGCCGATGGCAGTGGCGACGCTCAAAGACGCAACAGCGATAGTCGGGGTCGGTCAGACCCCCTTCGCCAAACAACTCCCCGAATCCGAGAAGACGTTGGCCTGCCGGGCGATCCTCGCCGCGCTGGACGACGCCGGGATCGCACCGTCCGAGGTGGACGCGTTCTCCTCGTACACCATGGAGGAGACCGACGAGGTCGAGGTCGCCAAGGCCGTCGGCGCCGGTGACGTGACCTTCTTCTCCAAGATCGGTTACGGCGGCGGCGGATCCTGCGCCACCGTCGCGCACCTCGCGGCGGCCGTCGCGACCGGGCAGGCGACCGTCGGGGTCGCCTGGCGCTCCCGCAAACGCGGCAGCGGTCCGCGCCCCTGGAAGAACACGGCCGTCCAACTCCCCACCCCGGCCCAGTGGACCCGCCCGTTCGGCCTGCTGCGGCCCGCCGACGAGATCGGGATGCTGGCCCGCCGCTACATGCACGAGTACGGCGCCACCCGCGACCATCTCTTCAACGTCGCCCTGGCCTGCCGCAACCGCGCCAACCAGAACCCCGCGGCGATGATGTACGAACGCCCGATGACCCGCGACATGTATATGACCTCGCGCTGGATCAGCGAACCGCTCTGCCTCTTCGACAACTGCCTGGAGACGGACGGCGCGCTGGCCTGCGTGATCGTCTCCGCCGAACGGGCCCGCGACTGCCGGCAGAAGCCGGTGTACGTGCACTCCGCCGCCCAGGGCCTGCCCGCCCAGCACCACGGCATGGTCAACTACTGGAACGACGACCCGCTCACCGGCCCTGCCTGGACCGCCGCCCGGCACCTGTGGAAGCAGGCGGACTTCGGCCCCGAAGACGTGGATGTCGCACAGATCTACGACGCCTTCACGCCCCTCATCCCGCTCTCCCTGGAGGGCTACGGCTTCTGCGGGCGCGGCGAGGGCGGCGCGTTCACCGAGGGCGGCGCCCTGGAGATCGGCGGGCGGCTGCCGCTCAACACCGGCGGCGGCGGACTCAGCGAGGCGTACGTCCACGGCTTCAACCTCATCAACGAAGGCGTCAAGCAACTGCGCGGCAACTCCACCGCCCAGGTCCCCGACGCCGCCACCTGCCTGGTCACGGCGGGTGAAGGAGTCCCCACCTCCGCACTGCTCCTGAGGAGTTGAGACAGAGATGCTCCAGCCAGTCCCCGACGACGACGGCGCCCCCTTCTGGGAGTACACCGCACAGCACGAGCTCCGCGTCCAGTGCTGCGCCGACTGCGACACCCCGCGCTTCCCGCCCCGCCCCTGCTGCCCGCACTGCCAGTCCTTCGACAGCGAGTGGCGCCTGATGAGCGGACGCGGCCGTATCTGGTCGTACGTACTCCCCCATCCGCCGCTGCTCCCCGACTACGCCGCGATGGCCCCGTACAACGCGGTCCTGGTGGAACTCGCCGACGCCCCGCAGATCCGCCTCGTCGGCAACGTCGTGGCCGACGCCGACGCCCCGCTGAACTCCGTGGACCCGGCGCGGCTGCGCATCGGGGCGCGGGTGCAGGTGGCGTTCACCGAGGTGGACGGCATGACCCTGCCGCGCTGGCTGCTGGAGCGGTCATGAGCGGCGCGACGGTGCCGGACCGACGGCGGGAGCGGTCATGAGCGGCGCGACGGTGCCGCACCGGCGACAGGAGCGGTCATGAGCCTGCGCGTGGAGCGGGACACCGGGACCGGCGTCGCGGTCGTCACCATCGACCGGCCGGACCGGCTGAACGCCATCGACCTGACCACGGCGGTGGAACTCTCCACGGTCTGGCGGGAGTTGCGCTTCGACGACTCGATACGTGCGGCCGTCGTCACCGGCGCGGGCACCCGGGCCTTCTGCACGGGGATCGACCGCTCGGTGTCGGTGGCGCAGCCGCCGTCCCCGTACTCCATCGACGACCCGATGATCGCCATCGGCCCGAAGGCCAACGACCTGTGGAAGCCGGTGATCGCCGCGGTGCGCGGGATGGCCTGCGGCGGGGCGTTCTACCTGCTGGGCGAGGCGGAGTTCGTCATCGCGGGCGAAACGGCGACGTTCTTCGACCCGCACACGACGTACGGGATGGTCAGCGCGTACGAGACCATCTACCTCGCCCAGCGGATGCCGTTCGGGGAGGTCGCCCGGATGGCACTGATGGGCACGGCGGAACGCATCTCGGCCCGGCGGGCGTACGAGACGGGCCTGGTCAGCGAACTCACGTCGGACGGCGATGAGTTGGCTGCAGCGGTCACCTGCGCGACGACGATCGCCTCGTACCCCACGGATGCGGTCCAGGGAACGGTACGGGCGGTATGGGCCGCGAAGGAGAGCGCCCGCGCCCAGGCCCTGGCACAGGCCCCCCACCTGGTGGCCCTCGGCAACCTCCCGGCCGACCGGCAGGCGGAGCTGTTCGGGGCGCGGAAGGGGAAGGGCGGGGAGAAAGCCTCGGGGAAGGGGGGCGGGAAGCCCGAGTTCAGGGTGCGGTGAGGCGGCCCCAGTACCGGTACTAGCTAGTACTGGTACTGGAACGACACCGAGTCGACCCGGCAGTGGTCGACCGACGTGACCTCGGACGCCACGTTCATCGGCACCTTCACGGTCGCTGTCGCGCCTCTGCTGCCGGACAGATCGACGTCCGCCATGCCGGTGTCGACCACGGAACCGTTCGCCCCCAGGAAGCTCATGTCCACGCGGTAGGTGCGCTTCCCGCTTCCCGAGGTGGCGGACACCCGGACGGTGGCCGAGGTCGTGCCCGGCCGTACGCAGGTGACGACCGTGCCGGTGGCCGACGGAGTGGTCGTGGGCTTCGCCGCGTGGGTGGGCGTGGAGTCGTCACTGTTGCGGTTCGACGAGCTGTAGTCGTTGTTGTGGGTCTTGTGGCTGGAGCAGCCACCCCCGCTGGAACTGTGGCTGGAGCCGTGACCGTAGCTGTGACTGTGGCTGGAACCGTGGCTGGAGCCGTGGCTGGAGCCGTGGCCTCGTGAGAAGCCGGTCAATGAGAGGACCACGCCCACCAGGACGGCCCCGAACTTCAAACGTCGCACGATCATGTTGTCTCCCCCGGATTCGGGCGTCACCGTAACAGGCGTCCGGGGCCGGAATTCGCGGGCGGGAGGGCGCAGATGCCGGTGCGGGGGCTCCGTCACCGAATTGATGTCCGGCGCCTACGGAATCTCCGTATGTGGAGCGCAACCGGGCGGGTGTTCCCTGGTGGCGTCGCCCACACCCCCGGCGTAGCGTCGGAACCGAGACCCGGCGAGGAGACCGTAGATGATCCGCAACGTCACCGGCTCCCTCGTCGCTCTCGTCGGAGCGGCGGCCGCCGTATACAGCCCCTTCCGTAACTGGTACGACGGCCGCCACGGCAGTGCGTACCGGATCCAGGACCTGTTCGACGGGATCACCGCGACCAGACCGGACTGGGGCGGATCCATCCTGATCCCGTTCGCGTTCGCCGCGCTGGTCACCGTGATCGGCATCCTGCTGCGCACCCGTTGGCTGGTCGCGCTCGCCGGGGTGATCACCATCGGCTTCACCGTGCTGTGGATGGTCCGGGTCGGTATGGCGCAGCACACCCTGGCGATCAGTTCGGACGGTACGGGCCTGGGGATCGGCGTCGCGTACGCGCTGGCGGGCGGGGTGTTGATGCTGCTGGGCTCGGCGTTGATGAGCGGACGGCGGAGTGCGGCTCGGCAGCAGGCCGGGCCGGATGCGGGGTACGCGCCTCCGCCGCCCCCGCCGCCCCCGTACCAGGACGCTCCGTACGGGGCTTCCCCGTACGAGCCCGGTCCGTACGAGTCCGCCCCGCAGCCGGGACCGGGGCCGCGGACGGAGCCGCCGCCGTACCAGCCGTACGAGCCGTACGAGCCGGGGACGGAGCACGACACCGTGTCGTTCAGTTCGGCCGATCTGCCGGCGGAGCTCACGGCCCCGGACGGCGCCCCGGAAGGGACTCCTGAAGGCGCTCCGGAATCGGCGCCGGGGAGCTCGGGGGCGCGGGCGGACGACCAGCCTGGCGGGGCGACGCGGGCGCGGCGGCCCGGGGAGTAGACGAGTCCCCCGGGAGCCGGACCCCGGGGTCAGCTGCGCCCCGTGCCCGTTCCCTTCACCGCGTCCAGCGCGTACACGCACCGGTCCTTGCTGCACGCGTAGACGACGCCCGCGCGGACCACCGGCGACCCGGTGATCTCACCGCCCGTCGCGAGCTTCCAGCGCAGCTGTCCGCCGACCGCGTCCAGGGTGTAGAGGCAGTGGTCCGCCGAGCCGAAGTGCAGACGGCCGTCGGCCACCACCGGTGCGCCGACCACCTCGCCGCCCGCCGCGAACCGCCACTTCGGCGTGCCCGTCACGGCGTCCAGCGTGTAGAGCGCGCTGCCGCTGCCGACATGGACGTTGCCCTGGGTGACCAGGACCGGGTGGAGCGACTGCCGGGACTCCGTCGCGATGCGCCAGCGGTCCTTGCCGGTCGTGGCGTCGAGCGCGTACACCGTGCCGAGGTAGTCGGCGAGGTAGACGCCGCCCCCGGCCACCGCGGGTCCCGGGGCGAAGGCCGGGGCGGAGAGGAACACCGCGGGGGCCTCGAAGTGCCAGCGGACGAGGCCCGAGACGCGGTCGATGGACAGGACGCGGGTGCCCGCCGCGATGTACACGCAGCCGTCGTCGGCGGACGTCACGCGGACGGGCACGCCCCCGCACGAGGCCGCGTCGCCGACCGGGTACGACCAGCGCTCGGTGCCCGTACGGGGGTCGAGCGCGAAGAGCCTGGCGTCCTTCCAGACGTACACCGTGTCGTCGTGGATCGCGGGCCCGGACTCCGGTGTCTCGAAGTCGGTCTGGGCGCCGGTCAGTTCCCACAACTTCTCGCCGTTGGACGCCTCCCACGCCTGGACACCGCCACCGCGCGTACCGGTGAGGACCGTGCCCCGGACGGCCTGGAGCGAGTACACCCAGGCGTCCGTCGACACCCGCCAGCGGTCGGAGCCGTCGGTGCCGTCCAGTGCGTACAGCGTCGGCCCGTCGGAGGCGTGGATCCGGCCGGCGGACACGGCCATCGCCCAGGCCACGTCCCGGGTCTTGAACTGGCGCCGCCCGCTGCCCACGTCCAGGGCGTGCACCTCGAAGGAGGTGACGTACAGCAGGTCGCCCTCGACGGCCGGGGTCCCCCACACGTCGTTCGACATCCGGAACCGCCACGGGCGCCAGCGCACGGGGTCCTCGGGGGCGCGCTGCGGCGGCGGTACGGGCGCCGGGGGCGCCCCTTCCGCGCCGGTCTGACCGGTGGGGGGCCGTACCCAGCCGGTCGCGGGTCCGGCCTGCAGGCCGGCGTGCGCGCGGGCCTCCGAGACGCGCGGCCCGGGGCCGATCGGCACCTGCGCGCCGGGCAGCCGTACCGGTCCGTCCCGCCAGTCGGACTGCGGATGCCCCGGAGGAGCCTGCGGCTGCTGGTGCTGGGGCTGCTGATGTTGCGGCTGGTGCTGCGGCTGCGGGCCGGCATCGGGCCTGCGGCGGGGCGGCGGCGGGTCGTACGTCGGCCTCGGCGGCGGGGACGGCTGTGCGGGCCTCGGCGGCGCGGGCGGCCGTCCGCCGCGCCGGGTCTCGATCATCGCGGTGGCCCGCTCGGGGAGCCACGCGGACGCGGTCCCGCTGTCGTCACCGCCCGAGGAGAACAGGTGCGGGGCCAGCTGCGCCTGCAGGTCCTCCGGGCTCGGCCGCTGCCTGAAGTCCTGCTGCATGCACGCCTCGATGAGCGGCCTCAGCTCCTCCGGCAGCCCCTCCAGGTTGGGACCTTCGCGCAGCAGCATGAAGACCGTCTCGACCGGGTTCCCCCCGTGGAACGGCGCGTGCCCGGTGGCCGCGAACACCAGCGTCGACCCCAGCGAGAACACATCGCTCGCGCCCTTCACGTTGCGCGAGTCCTTGGCCTGCTCGGGCGACATGTACGCGGGCGTGCCCACCGCGACATTGGTCATGGTCAGCCGGGTGTTGGAGACGCCGGACGCGATCCCGAAGTCGATGACGCGCGGCCCGTCCTCCACCACCAGGACGTTGGACGGCTTCAGGTCCCGGTGCACCAGGCCCGCGCCGTGGATCGACTGGAGCGCCTCGGCGATCCCGGCCGCCAGCCAGCGCACCGCCTGGGCGGGCATCGGCCCGCACTCGTTCACTATTTCTTCGAGGGAGGGCGCCGGTACGTACGCGGTGGCCAGCCACGGCACCGCGGCCCGTGCGTCGGCGTCCACGACGGCCGCCGTGTAGAAGCCGCTGACGGCCCTGGCGGCCTCCACCTCGCGCGAGAAGCGGACGCGGAACAGCTGGTCCTCGGCGAGCTCGGTCCGTACGGTCTTGATCGCCACCCGGCGGCCCGACGCGGAACGCGCCAGATAGACGAGGCCCATACCACCGGCGCCGAGCCGCCCGAGCACCTCGAACGGGCCGATCCGCCTCGGATCGTGCTGCGTCAGCTGCTCCATCACGCGCTTGCCACCTCCCCGTACGGCCCCGACGGAAGGGGTCCGCGACATACAGCTGAGTTCAGCGTCTCACCACTGGGCACCACCTGGCGGTGCGCACCCCGATTGTTCCTGGCTGGGGCGGTGGTGGCGAACCCGGGGGCGGATCGGGGTGTCCTACCGCGATCCGGACACGACGCGGCGTACGCCGGGGCCGACAGGCGGCGCACCGGCCCGTACCGGACGCCCTCACGCGCCGAACGGGGCCGAGCAGCGCCGAACAGGCCCGGAACCCCGGGTACGGTGACCCCCGTCACACCATCGCCACACAGCTTCTACCGGTTACCCACAGCCATCACATTCGAACATTTGCCCCATTACCCGGACATCGCCCCCTCGGAAAACCACCCCTCGCAAAGTTGTCCACTGAAGTTGTCCACAGGCTGTTGATAACAATGCCGCTCTCACGAGCCGCCCCAATACCAGCCCGAACCCCATTTGCAGTCGGCCGAATCGCGCTCCGATCACCCCTCGGTAAGCTGACGGCATGACAGGACAAGTACGCACCGTCGACGGCCGCGTGGCCGGACGACGAGGCCAGGCGACGCGGCAGAAGCTGCTCGACTGCCTCAGCGAGATGCTCAGCTCCTCGCCGTACCGGGACGTCAAAGTCATCGACGTGGCCCGGAAGGCGGGGACTTCGCCCGCGACCTTCTACCAGTACTTCCCCGACGTCGAGGGCGCGGTCCTGGAGATCGCGGAGGAAATGGCCAAGGAGGGCGCCGGGTTGACCGAGCTGGTCTCCGGCCGTTCCTGGGTCGGCAAGGCCGGGTGGCAGACCGCCGAAGAACTCGTCGAGGGATTCCTCGACTTCTGGCGGCGCCACGACGCGATCCTCCGGGTCGTGGACCTCGGTGCGGCGGAGGGCGACAAGCGGTTCTACAAGATCCGCATGAAGATCCTGAACTCCGTCACCAACTCCCTCACCGACTCGGTCAAGGAGCTCCAGGCCAAGGGCAAGGTCGACAAGGACGTCAGCCCGGCCGCGATGGCGGGCTCCCTGGTCGCGATGCTCGCCGCGGTGGCCGCGCACCAGAAGGGGTTCCAGACCTGGGGCGTCAAACAGGCCGAACTCCGCCCGAACCTCGCCATGTTGGTCCATCTGGGCATCACGGGCAAGAAGCCGACCAAGTAACGGCCTCGGGACGGCACCACGTCCTTCGTCCTGTCGCGCCGACGGCGGACCACCGAGGTGGTCCGCCGTCGGTGTTCCTGCCGGGAGACACCGCACCCACGGCACGGATACACCCCGCGGGTACCTGCCGGGAGGCACCACACCCACGGCACGGAGACACCCCGCGGGTACCTGCCGGGAGACACCCCGCGGCACGGAAACACCCCGCAGCGCAGAGGCACCCCGCAGCCCCCGTTCAGCCGCGGCGCTCCAGCCTGAACAGCCGGATCTCGCGGTCCACCCGCTCCTGGTACGCGGCGTACGGCGGCCAGAACACCAGCGCCCGGTCCCACACCCGCAGCCGCTCCTCCCCCTGCAGCAACCGCGCTGTGACCTTGATGTCCTGCCCCTTCCAGTTCACCTCGGCCTCCGGGTGCGCCAGCAGGTTCGCCGTCCACGCGGGATGCCCGGGACGCCCGAAGTTCGACCCGACGAGGATCCACGTACCGGTGGCCGTCTCCGGCATGCACGCCAGCGGCGTCACCCGCGGCTGCCCCGACTTCGCACCCGTCGCCGTCAGGATCACCCCCGGCAGCATCTGGGCGCTGAGCAGCACCTTTCCGCGGGTCAGCCGGTGCACCGTGCGGTCCATGACCGGCACGACATGCGGCGCGAACTTCGCGAACGTCCGCGTGGACGAGACTTTCTGGACCAGTCGTTTTCCCGGCAGCATCAGACCGCGACCGCCTCTGGGCCGGTGAACAGCCCCGCACTCTCCGCCGCGTGCGCGCGCAGCCCGTGCACCGGCCCGAACAGCAGCTCGTCGGACGCCGCGCGCTTGAAGTACAGCTGCACCTCGTGCTCCCAGGTGAAGCCGATCCCGCCGTGCAGCTGGATCGCCTCGGAGGCCGCGCTGCGCAGCGCCTCCAGCCCCTGTGCCAGCGCCAGCCCGCCCGCCGTGGGGTCCCAGGAGGCGTAGTACGCGGCCGACCTGGCCGCCTGCACCTGGACGTACAGCCCCGCCAGCCGGTGCTTCACCGCCTGGAACGAACCGATCGCCCGCCCGAACTGCTCGCGCTGCTGGACGTACTCCACGGTCCGCGCCAGCGCCCGGTCCGCCGCGCCGACCGCCTCGGCGGCCAGGACGGCCGCCGCCACGCACCCGGTGCGTGCCAACGCCCCCGGCACATCGGCCTCGTCACTCCCGCCGAGCAACTCCGCCTCTGCGTCCCGAAGTTCGATTCTGGCCTGCGGCCGGGTCGCGTCCAGGGCGGTCTGCCGTACGCGGGACACCCCGGCGGCGTCCGGCCGTACGAGGAAGAGCAGCGTCCGGCTCCGGGCGAACCCCCCGGTGTGCGCGGCCACGAGCAGCAGCCCCGCGCTGTGGCCGTCGATGACCTGCTCGGCCTGCCCGTACAGCCGCCACGCGCCGGACACGGGCCGCGCCTGTACGCCACCGGCCCGGCCGCCGCCCGCCCAGTCGCCCGTGTTGGCACCGACCAGTCCGAGCGCGGCCCCCAGCGGTGCGGCCAGGGTGGCGGTCAGCTCCCCGCAGGCCAGCCGGGGCAGCAGGTCGGCGCGCTGTTCCTCCGTACCGAGTGCGGCGATCAGCGGCGCGGCGAGCGCGGCGGTCGCGAACAGCGGGGACGGCAGCAGCGCCCGCCCGGTCTCCTCGCAGGCGAGCACGAGTTCGGCGGTGCCGCACCCCACTCCCCCGTACTCCGCGGGGATCGCGAGGCCGGGCAGCCCCAGCTGCTCGGCGAGGGCCCCCCAGAGTTCCCGGTCGTACCCGGCAGCGGTGGCCGCCGCGGCCTTGACTTCGTCCGGACCGCATCGCTTGGTGAGCAGTTCGCGCAGGGTACGACGGATCTCGTCCTGCTCCGCGGTGAAGGCGGCATCCATGGGCGGGCCCCTCTCCTGATCTGACGGCGCGTCATACTAGAGCGCGCCGTCCCAGATGCACAGGGTCCGTACACGAGATGCGCCGGGCGGCCGGTGCGCGAGATGCGCCGGGCGGCCGGTGCAGGAGATGTGCCAGGCGGCCGGTCCGCGAGATGCGCCGGGCGGCCGGTGGCGGGATTCACGAGGCGGCCGGTACACGGATCCCGCGGGACCGGCACCACCCACCAAATCTGATGTACCGTCAGATTCATGTCCTCTGTCATATCTGCCCTGCCACGGCGCCGAGTTGCCGTCGCCGGTGTCTCCTTGTCGGACTGCGGCAAGGTCGACGACGCCACCCCCTACGCCCTGCACGCCCAGGCCGCGCGCCGCGCGCTCGCCGACTCGGGACTGAGCCGCGACCTGATCGACGGCTTCGGCTCGGCCGGCCTCGGCACCCTCGCCCCGGTGGAGGTCGCCGAGTACCTGGGCCTGAAACCCACCTGGGTGGACTCCACCGCTGTCGGCGGCTCCACCTGGGAGGTCATGGCGGCCCACGCGGCCGACGCGATCGCCGCGGGCCACGCCAACGCGGTTCTGCTCGTCTACGGTTCGACCGCCCGCGCCGACATCAAGGCCAAGCGCCGCACGTCCAACCTCTCGTTCGGCGCGCGCGGCCCGCTCCAGTTCGAGGTGCCCCACGGCCACTCGCTCATCGCCAAGTACGCGATGGCCGCCCGCCGCCACATGCACGAGTACGGCACCACCCTGGAACAGCTGGCATCGGTGGCCGTCCAGGCACGGGCCAACGCGGCCCACAACCCGGACGCGATGTACCGCACCCCGATCACCGTGGACGAGGTCCTGGCGGGCCCGATGATCGCGGACCCGTTCACCAAGCTGCACTGCTGCATCAGGAGCGACGGCGGCTGCGCGGTCCTGCTGGTCGCCGAGGAGTACGTGGCGGACTGCGCGAAGGCCCCGGTGTGGGTGCTGGGCACGGGCGAACACGTCTCGCACACCACGATGTCCGAGTGGGACGACTTCACGGTCTCCCCGGCGGCGGTGAGCGGTCGGCTGGCCTTCGAACGCGCGGGGGTACGCCCGGCGGACGTGGACCTCGCGGAGATCTACGACGCGTTCACCTATATGACGCTGGTGACGCTGGAGGACCTGGGCTTCTGCGCGAAGGGCGAGGGCGGCGCGTTCGTCGAGAAGGGCCGCCTGCTGCGCGACGGCGACCTCCCGGTGAACACGGACGGCGGCGGCCTCTCGGCCTGCCATCCGGGGATGCGCGGGCTGTTCCTCCTGGTGGAGGCGGTACGCCAGCTCCGCGGCGAGGCGGGCGAGGGCCGCCAGGTCCTGAAGTCGGGCGGACGCCTCCCGGAGATCGCGGTGGCGTCGGGCACGGGCGGCTGGTTCTGCTCGTCGGGGACGGTGGTACTGGGGCGGGGGTGACCCTGCGCGGCGGCCGGAAGGCGGACGCCGGTCGGCGGGCTACGGGGGCCGACCCCCGGCCAGAGGGCCCCGGATTCCGGCCTCCGTTCAAAGGCCCGCGGATTCCGGCCCCCGCCGGGCCAGGGATCCCGTCAACCGGCCACGGACTCCGGTTTGCGGGCCATGAAGGTGGCGTACGTCCGCGTCGCCCCCTCTTCCGGCGCCTCCACCAGCTGCGCGCTGACGGCGAGTCCGGCCCGGCCCAGCAGGTCGGCGATCCGGGCCGGTGGCAGCAGGTGGGACTCGTAGGACACGGGGTGACCGCCGTAGGCCTGCACGGGCCGCCGGACCTCGTCGTTGCCCACATGGCCGGCCAGCATCAGATGGCCACCGGGCACCAGGGTGCGGTGGAACTCGGCGAACACCACCGGCAGCAGTTCCGGCGGCGTGTGGTGAGTGGAGTAGTAGGCGAGGATGCCGCCGAGTCCGTCGTCCTCCAGCTCCAGCGCGGTCATCGAGCCCACGGCGAACCGCAGTTCCGGGTAGGCCTCCCGGGCCAGCTCGACCATCCTCGGTGACACGTCGACACCGAAGGCCGTCACCCCCAGCCCCGCCAGGTGCGCAGTCACCTTCCCCGGACCGCAGCCCAGATCCGCGACCGGCCCCCGGCCGGCGGTCCGCACGAGTTCGGCGAACGCGGCCAGCATCGCGCGCGACACGGGATCGAGCTCGGCGGGATTCTTGACGCGCGCCACGTAGTCGGCGGCGACGGTGTCGTACGACTCGCGGACCGCGGTGAGGTAGGTGGGTTCAGTCACGCCCATGAACCTAGACGCGAGCACTGACAGAGCCCTGAGGGGGATCCACCAGGTACCGGGGGCATGGCGCAGCTGAAGCCACACGGCGTTCTCGGCCGGAAGGCCTTCCGGGCGTTTGCATAACATGCAAGCTAAGCTTCATCTTATGCAAACGCCGGTGTCGCTGCTCCTGCCTCTACTGCGCTCGCAGACACAGGGCGAGCTGCTCGCTCTGCTCTACCTCCACCCGGAGCAGGAGTACTCCCTCTCCGAACTGGCCGCCCAGCTGCAGGTGTCCGTGGCCACGGTCAGCCGCGAGGCCGACCGTCTGGGCGCGGCCGGGCTGATCAAGGAGCGCAGGTACGGCAACATGCGGCTCGTGCGGGCTGCCACCGACACGGTGGTCTCCCGCCCACTGACGGATCTGCTGGCCGCCACCTTCGGCCCGCTGCCCGTACTCGGAGAACTGCTCGCAGAGGTGGCCGGGGTGGCCGAGGCGTACATCTACGGCTCGTGGGCCGCACGCCACGAAGGCGTACCGGGGCCGGTCCCCCGCGACATCGACGTCCTCGTGATCGGCACCGCCGACGAAGACGACCTGGACGACGCCGCGCGGTCCGCGGAATCCCGGCTGGGCCGTGAGGTGAACATCCACCGCGTGTCCCGCCGCAGCTGGGCCGAGACGGACGGCGGCCCCTTTCTGGAGACCGTGCGTACCCAGCCCATGGTCCCGCTCGTTCTCCCCGAGGAGTGAGACCGGGGAGGGTCCGACATGCGGTGGGAACAAGGGCGTTCGGAAATCGACGCCATGCTGAGCAAGGGTGAACTGCAGAAGGTCGCGGCCAGCCGCGAGCAGGCGGACCGCCTCATGGCGCAGGCGGTCAGACACCTCGAAACGGCGCGCGCAGCGGCAGCCAACGATGCGGTGGGGGCCTACCAACTCGTCTACGACGCCGCGCGTAAAGCGCTGTCGGCCACCCTGGAGAACCAGGGGCTCAGGGCCACGAGCAGAGGCGGGCACCTCGCCATCCGCGACGCGGCTCTGGCACAGTTCGAGCCGCCGCTGGGCAAGATCCTGCGCCCCTTCGACCGCATGCGGCGTCGGCGGAACGGGGCCGAGTACCCGGACCGTGACACACCCGAGATCACGGCAGAGGACGTCGAGAACGACCTTCCCAAGGCCGAGCAGATCGTCAAGCTCGGGGCGCGGGTACTCGACCGGATGCGCCCCTACTGATGCCGACGGCCCGCCGCGCTACCCCTTCGGCGCCTGCGAGATGCGCACCATGTTGCCCGAGGGGTCCCGGAACGCGCAGTCGCGTGGGCCCCAGGGCTGGTCCATGGGCTCCTGCAGCACCTCGGCGCCCGAGGCCCGTACCTTCTCGGCCACCGGGCTTCTGATCCTCCAGGTACGGGACGGCCGGATCGTCCATGCCCGCGACTACATGGACAGCCTCGGCACCTACCGCGAACTGGATCAACTGCCTGCGCTGGTCGCCGCTCTCCGTACCTGACAGCTGGGCCGGTGCCTCACGCCACGGCCAGCCAGTACGCAAGGACGGCTTCCCGTGGGCGTGGATCGAGGGCCGGAATTCGGCTTCCGCCCTGTTGACAACGAGACCAGCCTGAAGCGCGGCAGCCCGGTCGCCCACTGGAGCGTCACAAACGCGCTCGATATCGGTTGGCTGCGGGTCGCACGCTTCTGTCAGGCTGGCGGCCATGACACGTGTCTTCCTGCCCGGTCTTGAGCTGGCGCGGCTGTTTCACACCGAGGTCGTCGCCCCCATCCTGAGCACGGCGCTGGGCGGGGTGCCGTATTCGGCAGCGCTGCTCGGCTGGGGCTCCGAAGTGCAGGGTTTCGACACCGCGCGCTCCACCGACCACGCCTGGGGCCCCAGGATGCAGGTGTTCCTCAGCAGCGACGACTTCCGTACGCACGCGGACGCACTCGATGCCCAGCTGGACCGCGAGCTGCCGCAGACGTTCCGCGGATACCCGGTCCGCTTCCCCTTTCCCGACAACGCACCGGCCCGGCACTGGGTGCACGTCAACGACCTTCAGGCCTTCTTCACCGAGCAGCTCGGCGAGGACCCGGCCGTCGGCCTGTCGCCGTCCGGCTGGCTGACGACGCCGACGCAGGTCCTGCGCGAGCTGACCGGGGGCACGGTCTTCCACGACGGGCTCGGCCTGCTGGATTCCTACCGTAAGGAACTCGCCTGGTATCCGGACGACATCTGGCGCTACGTCCTGGCCTCTCAGTGGATGCGCCTGTCACAGGAGGAACCGTTCGTCGGGCGCTGCGGTGAGGTCGGTGACGACCTGGGTTCCGCAGTGGTGGCCGCCCGACAGGTACGCGACCTGATGAAGCTCTGTCTGCTGATGAACCGGGTCTATCCGCCCTACAGCAAATGGCTGGGCACCGCGTTCTCCGAACTTCCGTGCGCTGCGACGCTCAAGCCGCTCCTCTCCGCCGCGCTGGCGGCGCGCAGTTGGCAGGAACGCGAGCGGCATCTGGCCCCGGCCTACGAGATCGCCGCAGGTATGCACAACGACCTGGGCCTGACCGAACCGCTGGAGACAGAACCCCGCTACTTCCACACCCGGCCGTTCCTGGTCATCGACGGCTACCGCTTCACCGATGCCCTGATGGCCACGGTCAACGACCCCCGGGTCAGGGCGCTGCCGCCTGTCGGGGCGATCGACCAGTACATCGACAGCACCGATGTGACCGACCGCAGCCTCGCCGATCGGCGCAGGCAGTACGCCACGGGACCAGTACCGGCCGCGCCCACGCTCGACACGTAAACCACGTACGTCCAGGCACTCGGCGGGCGTCTCCGCGTGGTCGCCGACTTCGGCGACGCCGAGTACACCGTGGCGTGAGCCAGGCCGGAAGCTGCTCCGCGAAGGTCGTCGTCAGAGGCGTCGCGACCTCCGGTCAGCCCCCGACCGCCGCGCCCACCGGCTCGGGGTCGCCGTGCCAGACCCGGCGATAGCCCTCGCGGAGCGGACCACCGACCAGGGCGAGGATCTCCGACGCCGCGTCGATGAGGCGCGCGGGGTCGCCCGACTCGCACAGGTGCAAGTGACCGTCCAACAGGGCGCCCCCACGCGGTTCGTCCGCCTCCAGCACACGGCGCGGCAGCCACTTTCCGCTGCCGGTCCAGGCGCGGTGGTAGCCGCAGAGCAGTTCGGCCGCAGCGTTGAGGACGAACCCGGCCACCGCCAGGCGCTCGATGAGGTCGGTCGCGTCGGTGAGGTCGTCCAGTGCGTCGGTCAGCAGGTACCTCTGGGTTTCCACCGCCTGCGGGTCCAGTGCCGGAGGGCCGTTCCTGAGGTCCGCCTCGGCCAGGGCGCGGGCACGCCCGGCCTCACCATCCGTATCGACCAGCCCACCGACCAGCCCACCGACCAGCGCACCGAAGGGACCGGCGAGGCGGTACCCGGGCGGCACCTCCCGCTCGTTCGCGGATTTCCCTACTGCGAACTGATTTTCGGGGAATCCGTGGCCGGTGGAAGCCGTTTCTGCCAGAGTGCTGATGTGCGGTGGCGGGAGTCCAAGGACCTGATCCTGCGGGGGAACCATGCAGACCGGTGATGCCAAGAGCACGCTCGAATACTGGGATCCGGAGCATCCTGTTCTGGAGATCCTGCGTGCCCGGCGGGATTCCGGGAGCTTACCGGGGCAGCGCGACGACGGTGCGACCGTCGCCCTGGCCGTCGAGGGCGGCGGCATGCGCGGGGTGGTGTCGGCGGCGATGCTGTCCCAACTTGAGGACTACGGCTTCAAGAACGCCTTCGACGTGGTGTACGGCTGCTCCTCCGGCGGCATCAACGGAGCCTACTTCCTGGCCGGGGAGACCTGGTATCCGCTCTCGATCTACTACGACGACCTGACGACCAAGCAGTTCGTCGACTTCTCCCGCGCTCTGCGCCGCCGCCCGATCCTGGACCTGGGCTACTCCTTCGACCGCATCATGGAACGCGTCAAGCCACTGGACTACGAGGCGGTCATCGCCTCTCCGATAAGGCTGGCTGTTCCGATCACCGATGTGGATGCCCTGGAGACCGTCGTCCTGCGGGAGTTCTCCTCCGCACAGGACCTCAAGTCCGCGCTGCGCGCGTCCGCCTGGCTGCCCATCGCCGTTCCCGGCACCGCGCGGACACCGGACGGACGACGCGCCGTCGACGGAGGGGTGCTCACGGCGCTGCCGTTCCGGCTGGCGGTCGACGACGGCTGCACGCACATCCTGTCCCTCAGTACGCGGCCGATGCGTCCGAGCGGTACCGGGCTCTCCTTGCTGCACCGCTACACCTACCTGCACCTTGAGCGCATGCGCCGTGGCCTCGGCAGCGGCTACCTGGCAGCGATCCGCCAGAAGCACCGGGACCAGGAATGGCTGCGCCGGATGCGCACCGCACCCGAGGCCGGCACCCCGTACGTCCTCGATCTGGCGCCGCTGCCCTGGATGCCCGAACTCAAGCGCCACGAACTGGACCAGCACGAAATCCTGGAGAGCGCGCGGATGGCGTACGAGACGGCGTTCTGCGCCACCGAAGGCAGGCCACCCGAGCTGATTCGCCGGGGGAGCATACGGGCCATGCCGAGACTGATGGTGGTGGAGAGCGCGGATGGAGAGCCAAGGCGCGACGCTGGATCTGCTGGTAGCGGCACTTCGCGAGCTGGCGGGGTATAGCGAACGGCGTCTGGCTCCCCTGCGGACCCTGTTGGAGCTGGACACGGACGGCCGGCCGGAGACCGCTAGGCAGCGGACCCGCCGCCTCAAGTTGTGGCGGCGGCTGCTCCAGGACATATCGCTGGACGAGGTCTCCTTCGACGGCCGGTTCGGACTCGGCAGCAGACGGGCGACCCTCGCGAGCCTGGTCCCCTGGTGCCTCGGCTACCTCGCGCCGAGCAGGCGGCGCCAGGCGGGGCCGGACGCGCTGTTCGGGTTCGTCGGCCTGTTCCTGCTGACCCTGCTCGGCCTCGCGGAGTCCGAGGCCCAGCGCTCGCTCCCGCAGTCTTCGGCGCCCCCCGGCGGCAGTGGTCAGGCGCTGACTCATGACTGCGGCAGCATCTGCGGCGTGCTCATCGCCGAGGACGCGGTCGCGGAAGCCGTCAGCGCCGTCTACAGCCCGCAGCCGGTCACCGGCCGCCGACGGGCCGACGCGAACCTGGATCCCGCCGAGCGCGAATGGCGGGCCCTGGACCGGAAGTTACGGTTCCACCGGCACGGCACCACGTCCATGATCCTGCGCGGAAACACAGCGAGTTCCGTTCATGGAACCCGGCCGGAATTCGCTCTCAAGCTCATCCTCTATCCGTTCACCCGGATCAGCACCCTCGCGCATGCCACGCGCACGTACGCGGAGACGTACGGCACTTCGAGCACCGCTTCACAGCACCTGGTGCGCGTCTGGGCCAGCTTCGACAGCTGGATCCTGATGGACTTCATCAAGGGCAAGACGCTCGCCGAGGTCGTCCGCGAGGAGTCGGAACAGGAATCATCCGCAGGGCAGGTACCCACGCTCCGGCTCGACAGGCTCAGAACAAAGGGGCTGCTGCTCTTCGAGGCGATGGAGGAGCTCCAGCGCATCGCGGAGGACAGTCCGGAGCACAGTCGGGTCAAGGGCCTCCACGCGGACCTCTCGCCGTCCAACATCATCGTGTCCGACGCCGACGGCACCTTCAAACTCATCGACCTCGGCCGGAACTACCTCTACACCCACACCATCACGGGGACGACGGGTGCCGAGTCCTGTTACGTCGCGCCGGAAGCGAAGGCCGGGGACAACGAGATCGGCCGGGCCGACCTCTACTCGCTCGGCCAGCTGCTGATCCTCTTCGGCAGCGGACGAGCAGGCACCGACGGCGTGGTGCCGGACATCTTCTACATGCGCGCCACGCCGCTCGCGCGTTTCATCGAGGATCTGATCGATGCCGACCCGGCGCGCAGACTGCTCATCTTCTCCACCGGACCCGGGACCGGACCCGAGCCGGCATTCTCCTTCGCGGAGCTGAAGAGCGGCTTCCTGACGGAGCTCGACATGGTGCAGGCCGCCGAGCGGGACGAGACCGTTCTGCGGGTCGAGGCCGGTTGGCGGGCGCTGCCCAAGCTGCTGCGCCCGCTGGCCGGGGATCCGGGCCGGGAATGGCGGCTGTGGCAGATGCGGAGGCGACAGGGCGACCGCCCGGACGCACACCGCAGCCAGTTCACCAACTGGCTGCTCTTCTGGTCCCTGCTGTCGGCGCTGATCTGGGCAGTGACGAACACCGTCGTCCTCACCTGGATCCTGCGGGACCTGGACCTCTCCTGGGGAAACTCACTGGTCGACCTGGTGCAGCACGCCAGCCACAACCCCACGGGCCTGCCGATCGTCGACTCCTGGCGGGCGAGCGACTACCGGGTGCCCGACTGGCGGGCGAACCTGCCTGCCCGGATCGTCGGGCTCTCCTACGCGATCGCGGCGCCCAAGTACTACCAGATGCTGTTCTCCGGCCTCACGCCCATCGTGATCGGATGGAGAGCCGGTGCGCTCAGCCGCCTTGCCCTGGCAACGGAGACGATCATGCGGATCATGGCCGTCGCGCCGTGCATGCTCGTGCTGGCGATCACCCTGGTCGAGCCACGCTGGTGGCCGATCAACTCCGCGATCGGGCAGTGCCTGACCTGGCTCGCGAACTTCCTGACCCTGGCCTACATCCGCGCGGTCATCGCCCGTTCACGACACCTCGGGCTCAGCACGGTCCCCTCCGACGACAGCAAGATCACCGGCCTGTCCCAGTTCACCCAGTGGGTGCCGACCTCGCTCTTCTACGCCACGGCCGTACTGACCATCGGCACTTTTCTCTACCTGCAACTCCTGCACGACACCTACGTGTACGCGCTCGCCGTCGCCTCGACCAACGTCTTCCTGTTCTACGTGATCAAGTGCGGCATCGGCGGACCGACGATCCGGGTGGCGATCGTCCGCACCTGCCTGGCCGCCGAACGCGTCGGCCGGTGCTCGTAGCCCGCTGTCCCGCACGGGCGGCTTCTCCGTACCTCGTGTGTCGCCGTCGACGGTACGGAGATCGCCGCCCTGCTTCGATGCGGTCAGCCGGGGAGCTGCTCCACGAAGGTCGTCCAGGCCGCCGGGGCGACCGTGAAGGTCGGGCCGTCGGGGACCTTGGAGTCGCGGATGTGGATGGCGTGGGGGTGGGCTGCCACCTCTACGCAGGCACCGCCCTCGTTGTTGCTGTAGCTCGACTTGCGCCAGTCGTAGGAGACTTCGAGGCAGTCACCGCCCTCGTTGTTGCTGTAGCTGCTCTTGAACCACGTGAGTTCGGTGCTCATAGCCGATCTGCCATCCTCTCGATCAGTTCTGCGGACTCCCAGGGCGTGAGCGCCTGGGCCCGCAGCTTCCCGAAGCGGTCGATGAGCTGGTTGACCTGCTGCGGCTTGGAGATCAACGTACCTCCGGCATGAACCTCTTCGTAGGCCCAATTGCGGCCGTCCGGCGTGCTGATCAACTTGATCGGACCGTTCAGGCCCGCATGCGCAGGCCTCGCCGTAGGCATCACCTGCACCATCAGATGGTGCATCGTCTGCATGCACTTCAGCATGTGCAGCATCTGGTTCCGCAGCACCGTCCGCCCGCCGATCGGCCGCTCAAGTACCGACTCCTCGATGACGTACGAGACGATCGGCAGCGGGTCCCGCATCAGCACCGCCTGTCGTTCCAGCCGCGCCTCGACGTGCTTCTCGATCTCCGCCTCGGAGAACTGCGGGACGCGCTCCTCGTACAGCGCCTGGATGTACTCCTCGGTCTGCAACAGACCCGGGAAGAACATGTTCTCGTACGCGCTGATGCTGGACGCGATCTTCTCCAGCCGTACCCACCCCACGAACGTGCGCGGGTACTTCTCGTCCTCCATCAGCGGGATGCAGGACTTGAGCGCGCCCCGCGCGTCCAGTACCCCGTCCGCGTCGTGCAGGAAGCTCGTCGTCGGGATGCGCTCGCCCCGTTCGTACGCCCCGGCCAGGGACTCCGAGATGAGCAGGCGTTCGCCCACGTCCTGCCGGGTCAGGCCCGCCCGGGAGCGGAAGTTCCTGATCAGGTCCCCTACGTGCCGCCTCGCCGGGGACGGCTGGGCCGCGTTCACTTCACTCGGCTTGCTGGTTGCCACAAGATCATCCTGCCTTTCCACATCGTCCCGATGTGCACCGGATTCCTCTGGTCACGCTACGCAATCGGCCCGATGCTCGTAGCCATGACGACGGAAAATCTCCCCGATTGGGTACCGGCCACGGGCCACCAACTCCGACTGACCGGGGTGCACTTCGATGCCATCCGGGTCCGGGGTGTGCGCGGTGAGGCCGTACTGCACCATCTCGCCACGCTCACCGACGGGTTCCCGGGGCCCGTCGTGCGGGAGATCGCCGGGGGCCGGTGGACGTACTTCCTGATTCCGCCGGGGTCCTCGCACGAGTTCGACTGGCCGCCGGGGGTGACCTGTTACGGGCCGTCCGCGCGGGATCAGTACATCGGGATCCCGGCGCCGGACGGCAACACGTATCCGCTCCAGTGGCGGTGCGATCCGCCGGTGGAGGGGACGTTCGTCGATCCGGAGCTGCTGCACGGGGTGATCACGGCGCAGCTCTGCCGCGATCCGGAGGAGACCATGAGGTGACCGGGGCCCGGCATGGCCACAATGTCCGTATGGACGACTTCACCGAGTTCCTGCACACCCTGCGCGTCTGGGACCTGCCCGAACTTCCGCAGTTCGACCCGGACTCGGCCCCCGACGCGCCGCTCCCCCTCTTCCGGGAGTGGCTGCGCTCCGCCGCCGCTGCCGGGCAGCCCGAGCCGCACACCATGACGCTCGCCACCGTCGATGCCGAGGGGTGTCCCGACGTACGGACCCTGATGCTGCACGGGGCGGACGAGCGCGGCTGGCACTTCGCCTCGCACTCCGGCAGCGCGAAGGGGCGCCAGCTCGCCGAGCGGCCCGCTGCCGCGCTCGGGTTCTACTGGGCGGCGCAGGCCCGGCAGGTGCGGGTGCGCGGGCCGGTGACGGCGGCGCCGTCGGCGGAGGGACAGGCCGATCTGCACGGGCGGTCGACGGGGGCGCTGGCCGCCGCGCTGACCGGGCGGATGAGTGAGGTGCTGGGCTCGCTCGGCGAGTTGGAGCGGGCCTCGGCCGCGGCGTGGGAGCGGGCGCAGGCCGAGCCGGAGGCGCCGGTGCCGTCCTGGACGCGGTACGTACTGGACCCGGTCGAGGTCGAGTTCTTCCAGGGCGACGCCCGGCGGCGTCATGTGCGGCTGCGTTACCGGCGTACGAAGGGGCGCAGCTGGGGGCGGGAGCTGCTCTGGCCGTAGGGCACCACGGCGGCCAGGTGCCGGCGGCGGACCACCCGGCCCGCGAGTCCGAACCCGGCGCCCGCGAGGGCGAGGAGCGTGCCGCCGAGGGCGCTCCCGCCCAGCAGCAGCGTCATGGCGGGGTTGTCGATGGTCCGGCCGCGCACCACCCGTACGGAGAGGGTTCCCGACTGGTCGGCCAGGAAGAAGCGGGAGTCCATCGAGTCGGCACGGTTGTCGCCGAGGGTGAACATCCGGCCCTTCGGGACCTGTACGTCGTAGGCGGGCGACGTGCCCTGGTTCCCGCCGTCGAGGTACGGCTCGACCAGTGCCGAGCCGTTGAGCAGGAGCTGGGTCCCGTCGAAGACGAGGTGGTCGCCGCCGAGCGCGATGACGCGTTGCAGTACGTCGGCGCCGTCGTAGCGGTCGGAGGTGCGGTAGATGACCATCTCACCGTGGTGCAGTCCGTTGCCGTTGCTCTTCTCGACGGCCACCCGGTCCCCCTTGCGGAAGGTCGGTGCCATCGAGTCGGTCGACATGGTGACCGACTCGTACCCCCGGAATCCCCAGTAGGCGGCGACGGCCAGAAGTACGACACCGATTCCGCCCAGCACCCACCCAGTGACCGTCAGCGCGCGTCCCTCGCCCATTTCCGGACCCCCTTCGTCATCTGTTCCTGCGTCCTCGACCGGTGGAGCGTTACGCTCCGGGGCGAGGTGGGCACGGCTGGTCGACTTCCGGATACGCGTCCGAGGCCAGCCGGGCATGCAGATGCTGGTCGCGGTAGGTGCCGATCCGCTGGGCCTGGTGCATGGCCCCGCGCCGGGTTCCCTCGTACAGATAGCCGCAGCGCTCCGCGACCCGGCAGGACCCGGCGTTCTCCAGGGCGTGGCCCAGCTCGATGCGGTGGAGGTTCTCCTGCTCGAAGGCCCAACGGCTGCACAGCTCCAGCGCGCGGGTGGCGATGCCCCGGCGGCGGCGCTCCGGCAGCACCCAGTAGCCGACGCCCGAGCGGCGCATATGACGGTCGATGCGGGTGATCCCCACGCCCCCGACGACCGCTCCGTCCTCCAGGACGGCGAACTGCGCGAGCTCGTCGCGGCGCCAGGCCTCGGCCCGCCTCTCGATCGCGGCGCGGGCGGATTCGAGATCGGTGACAGGGCGCCGGACGGTGTTCCAGCGCCGGAACTCGGGGTCGGTGACACCACGCAGCAGCACGGCGGCATCGGCCACGTCCCAGGGGCGCAGGCCGAGGCCGAGTCCGTACACCTCCGGCTGGTTCCGCATGTCGGTCATACGGCTATTGAACACGCGGGGGCGGTGGGGGTCCGCCGAGGGGGCGGGTGTTCAGGCTTTGCGGATGTCTCCCGGATGTCTCCCGGATGTCTCCCGGATGTTCGACTCCGGGATCCGCCCACGTCGTGGATGCGCGGGGTCGGCAACCAGCAGCTGACCCCGCTCACCCCCGAGTGGGACCGTGCGTCACTTCCGCCAGAACAGGTGGTGCGACATACCACTCGGGCTGGCCACGACCTCGAGGTGGAACCGGTCGAGCAGCTCGTCGGGTGACTCCCAGAGGTGCACTCCGGACCCGAGCTCCACCGGCGAGACCGCCACGTGCATGGTGTCGACGAGGTCGGCGTCCAGGAACTCCCGGATGGTGGTGACGCCGCCGCCGAGTCGGACGTCCTTGCCCTGCGCCGCCTCCCGCGCCTGTTCGAGGACGGTGGCCGGGTCGCCGTCGACGAAGTGGAACGTGGTGTCGGAGAGCGAGAACGAAGGCCGCTCGTGGTGGGTCATGACGAACACCGGGGTGTGGAACGGCGGCTCGTCGCCCCACCAGCCGAGCCAGTCGTGGTCCTGCCAGGGCCCGCGCTGGGGTCCGAACTTGTTGCGGCCCATGATCTCGGCGCCGATGTTGCGGGTGAAGTCCCGAGTGAAGTAGTCGTCGATGCCGCGGCTCCCGCCGGAGTCGGTGCGCATGGGCCAGCTGGCTGTGGCGCCGGCCCAGGAGAACAGCCTCTCGGGATCGACATGCCCGAACGGCCTCTCAAGGGTCTGGTCCTCACCGGCACCGATCCCGTCACTGGAGACGGTGATGTTCTGGACTCTCAGTAGCTGAGCCACGTGTTCCTCCTGTGTTGTCGACAACGGTGATGAGACTCGCCGGATCGGCCGAACTCATCGCTGCGGCCGTGACCGGACAGGTCCTGGTCGTCGGGGATACCCAGGGCGTGGCTCACGGGCTGCTGCCTCTACGCCGCCGTGACCTTGCCGGGGCTCTTGGCAACTCTAGAGAATCTGCGGCTCAATGCACTTCGACGCGCGTCGGTCCCGGCCCGCCGCCTTCGCTCCTGGTCGGAGTTCCGTCCGGTGCGAACGAGTGGTGGAAGGTGAAGGCGTGCGGCCCGGGTCCGTGGTCGTGGAGGTGTTCCAGCCCGGAAACCCCCTCCTGCCAGGTGGGTATCGTGCCGTCGGCGACCCACCAGAGCACATGACCCGGGTGTCCCGTCCTCTCGAACCAGTCGGAACGCCTGCTGAGCGCCGCGCGGTGCGGACCGGTGTAGAGGGAGTCGAAGGCGGGGCGCAGGTCGGTCCAGAGCGAGAGGGTCGCGGCCAGGGCGATGGTTTCCGGGGTGCGGCCCTTCTCGTACCAGGCCGGAACAGCGAACTCTCCCCACTCACCCCAGTCCGATTCGAAATCCGTCCGTGCGCCCAGGCTGCGATCTGCCGCTTCAGCACGAGCGATGTACGCGGGGTGCCCGCCGATCTCCCGGTAGACGGCCGCACCGCTCTCGTGGAACTCCCTCGTCAGACGTGCGGGATCGGCGAGGGGTGATTTCAGGACGCCGAAGGTGTACAGAGCAAGATGGGGCATGCGTCTCTCCCTGGTCGGGGGTGCCTGGTGCGGACCCGATTCGGTGGACTACGCATGGGCGAGGATTCGTGGGGTGTGACCCACTCGTCCCGTGACAGGTGGCTCAGCCTGAAGGAACCCCTGTACGACCATGGGCGACCGCCGAACGCCAGGTGAAGGTAGCTGCCTTTGCGGGCCATGTCGAAGTTGCCTTTTGGCGGTCCAAGTGGCTTCCTGCACAGGCCTTTTCGCCTACCGCCGTTCCGGCGACTACCGCGCGGCGTCCGGCGTCGCAGCCTTCCGGAAGACCGGTACGGACGTACCGGGGGTCAGCTCCCGGAAGGTGACGTCCAGCGCCATGCCGATCCGCAGGTCGTCCTCCGGGCAGTCGACGATCTCCGTCATCATGCGCGGCCCCTCGGCCAGGTCGACGACCGCGGCCGTGTACGGGACGCGGGAGCCGAAGGGGGGCAGGTCGTTGCGGTGGACGACGGACCAGGTGTAGAGGGTGGCCCGGCCGCTCGCCCGTTCCCAGGTGACGTCCTCGCTCCAGCAGTGCGGGCAGAACTCGCGCGGATAGTGGTGCGGCTTCGCGCAGGCGCCGCAGCGCCGGATCAGCAGGTGGCCCTCGCGGGCGGCGTCCCAGTAGGGCTCGGTGAAGGCGTCGGGTTCGGGGAGGTCGAACCGTGCGGCCGGGCGCGCGGGCGGGGTCGCGGCAGGCGTGGCGGACTGGGTCGCGGACGGGGTCGCGGGCTTGGTCATGAGAAGAGTCCGATCGCGTGGTCGAGGGACCAGGTCTGCCAGGCCATCGCGCCGAGGGCGGCCAGGGAGATCAGCGCCATCATCGCGTTCTGCCCCTGTTCGGCCCAGTCGTGGATCATCAGCACCAGGTAGAGGAGGTTCAGGAGGAGGCCCGCGACGAGCGCCACGGGGGTCAGGAGGCCGACCACCAGGCCTAGCCCCAGGGCGAGTTCGGCGTAGACGACGACGTACGCCATCACCTTGGGGCGGGGCGCGACCACCTTCTCGAAGCCGCGCTTCACCACCGGCCACTTGTGCTTGCCCGCGACGTCCGCCGCCCAGGCGATGCCCGTACCCCGTTCGAACCAGGCCGACTTGTCCTTGTGGCGCCAGCTCTCCAGCCACCACAGACCGAGTCCGATACGGAGTACGGCGAGCCATTCGGCGCCGCTGAGCCAGATCGAATGCATCGGGGCTTCCTCACTCGCCTTCCGAACGTACCCATCAGCTTTCTGACGGTACGTCAGTTCAGCCGATGGAAGGTGTCGCGCGCAAGGGGCGTGCAGGCGTGATCGATTCGCAACCGGTTGTGACCTTGACCGTGACCTATCAACGGAATGGGCGGTTACGCTCCGATTCATGGACGACACGAACGACGCCCGGCCCGTCTACGTCATCGGCGCCGGACCGGGTGGCCTGGCCGTTGCCGCCGCGCTGCGCGACCAGGGAGTACGGGCCGTCGTACTGGAGAAGTCCGACGCCGTCGGGGCCTCCTGGCGCCGCCACTACAACCGGCTGCACCTACACACCACCCGGCGGCACTCGTCCCTGCCGGGGCTGCGGATGCCGCGCTCCTTCGGGCGCTGGGTGGCGCGCGAGGACGTCGTGCGGTACCTGGAGACGTACGCGCGGCACCAGGAGCTGGAGATCGTCACGGGGGTCGAGGTCTCCCGCATCACCCCCGCCGAGGGCTCCGGCTGGCTGCTGCACGCCACCGGTGGACGGCAGTTGAACGGGCGCGCGGTGGTCGTGGCCACCGGCTACAACCACACCCCGGCGCTGCCGGACCGGGCGGGCGCGGACACGTACAGCGGGGAGCTGCTGCACGCGGGCGAGTACCGCGAGGCGGGTCCGTACGCGGGCCGGGACGTGCTCGTCGTCGGCGCGGGGAACACCGGTGCGGAGATCGCCGTCGACCTGATGGAGGGCGGCGCGGCCCGGGTACGGCTGGCGATCCGTACGGTTCCGCACATCCTCCGGCGCTCGACGGCCGGGTGGCCCGCGCAGTACACCGGCATCCTGGTCCGCAGACTGCCGACCCGGCTGGTGGACCGGGCCGCCGGGCTGATGAGCCGGATCGCGGTGCCCGACCTCTCCGCGCAGGGGCTGCCGCGCCCCGACACCGGTCTGTACTCGCGGGTGCGCCAGGGGGCGATCCCCGTGCAGGACGTCGGGCTGATCGCCGCGGTGCGCACCGGACGGGTCGAACCGGTCGCGGCCGTGGACTCCTTCGACGGCGGCACGGTGGTCCTGGCCGACGGCGCCCGGATCCAACCGGACGCGGTGATAGCGGCGACCGGCTACCGGCGCGGACTGGAGCCGCTGGTGGGGCACTTGGGCGTACTGGACGGACGGGGGCGGCCGGTCACGCACGGGCGCCGCACGCCGAAGCAGGCGCCGGGGCTCTACTTCACCGGGTTCACCAACCCGATCAGCGGGATGCTCCGCGAGCTGGCCATCGACGCGCGGAAGATCGCTTCGGCCATCGCCCGGCGGTGAGCACGGCGCTACCGGCCCGGCCCGACGGGCGCCGCCCCGTCACCCGCCCCGTCACTCGCCCTGCCAGCCGCCCTGTCAGCCCAGGCGGCGCAGGAAGGATTCGACCAGCCGGTCGGTGAAGTCCTTGCCGACCGGCTCGTCCGTGACCAGGACGCGGTAGTAGAGCGGGCCCACGATCTGGTCGGTCTCGGCGGCCACGTCGAGGTCCGCGGGCAGCTCCCCGCGCAGTACGGCGCGCTCCAGCGGCGCACGGTCGCGGCGGCGCTGCTCGTCGAGGTACCTGGCCCGGAAGACCTCGGCGAACGCCGGGTCGTGCTGGCTCTGTGCCATCAGCGCCTTGAAGACGGCCCCGGGATCGGTCCCGCCGAGGAAGTGGCCCAGCCGGCCCAGGTGATCGCTCAGGTCGCGCGCGACATCGCCGTGGTCGAGCGAAGGCGGCTCCTCCGCCACATCCTGCAGGAAGGCGTCCATCAGGACCTCGGTCTTGGTGCGCCACCAGCGGTAGATGGTCTGCTTGGCTACCCCGGCCCGCGCCGCGATGCCCTCCATCGTGACGCCCGCGAAGCCCTTCTCGGCGAGCAGGTCGTCGGCCGCCTCCAGCACCGCGAACCGGGCGATCTCGCTGCGCCCGTGCCGATTGCCGTGGTGGCGTCGGCCCGACGTACCGACGGCCCCACCCCGGGCGGATCCTGCCGCAACTCCCATGGCGCCTCCCTTTACCCCAGGATAGTCAGCCGCCCTAGACCTCACGCAACGGTGCGTCTACTCTAGCGGCTACACCTTCGCTCACACGTTCACAGCCTGAATCTCATGAGGAGACAACCGAGGATGTGTGCCGCCTGCGGCATTTCCACCCACCTGGCGGAGCCGGAAGAGGGCCCGCCCACCGGGGCGTTGACCGACAAGACCCTGAACTCCGCCCCGCCCGCGGGCCCGCCCCAGCGGTTCGCCGCGCTGCGTAACCGCGACTGCCGTCCGTACCTGTTCGGCGCGGCGCTCTCGATGATGGCCGACAACATCGAACACGTCATCACCTACTGGGTGCTGTGGCAGACGTTCCACTCCCCGGCGCTGACCGGGTTCCAGGTCATCAGCCACTGGGTGCCGTTCCTGCTGCTCTCGATGTGGTTCGGCTCGCTGGCCGACCGCTACGACTGCCGCCGCATCATCCAGGCGGCGCAGGGCCTGTTCATGGCGGTCTCCGTCACCTGGGGCATCCTGTTCCTCACCGACTCCCTCCACATGTGGGAGGCGTGCGTCCTGCTCGTCCTGCACGGCCTGGCCGGTTCGCTGTGGAGTCCGGGCGAGCAGTTGATGCTGCACGACTTCGTCGGCCCCACCGAACTGCCCAGCGCGGTACGGCTGAACGCCACCTTCCGCAGCCTGGGCGTCCTGTTCGGCCCGGTCGTCGGATCCGCGCTGCTGCTGGGGCTCGGCCCCACCGCCGGCATCTTCGCCAACGTCGCGTTCTACCTGCCGCTGACGCTCTTCCTCTTCCGTACCAAATTCACCGGCCACACCCGCGACCGGCACAGCCGGCCACGGGTGGGACCACTGGAATCGCTGCGTGTCATACGGCAGATCGCGGCCAACCGCACCCTGGTCAGCATGATCATCCTGGGCGGTCTGGGCTCCTTCTTCGTCGGCGCCTCGCTCCAGTCCTCGATGCCGATCTTCGCCCACGACCTCGGCGCCGGAAGTGCCGGACTCGCCTACGGGGTCCTGCTGTTCGCCAACGGTGCGGGCGGAGTCGTCGGCGGCATCGTCCTGGAGGCGACCGGGTGGATCAAACCCCATGTGCCCGCCGCCGTCATCAGTACCGCCGTGTACGGCGTGACCAGCCTCTTCTTCGCCCTCACCACCAGCTACCCGGTGGCCCTGATGCTGCTGCTGGTCGGCGGCGTCGCCAACCTGGCCTCGATGTCGATCGGCCAGACCGTCGTGCAGCTGGTCGCCCCCGCCGCCGACCGCGGCCGGGTCCTCGGCGTCTACGGCATGTCCGCCAACGGACTGCGCGCGGGCAGCGGCTTCACCGTCGGCCTGCTGGGCGCCGCCATCGGCGTCCACGCGTCGCTGGGCTTCAGCGCCGCCGCCCTGTGCGTCGGCACCGCAGCGGCGGGAGTGCACGCCCTGCGCGGCCACCGCCGGGCCGCCTCGGCCGGCTGACCGGGACGGGCCGGGGCGCCTCACCCGGCTGACCGGGACGAGCCGGGGCGCCTCGCCCGGCCGAGCGGGACGGGCCACGCCGCCCCCTCCGCCACAGTCTTTGCTTGCAGCACTGTTCCTGACGGGCCGTCAGTTCAGTAACCTGACTAAGTGTCAGGTTCTTCGGCCATCGAGCAGGAGCGGGCGGAAACGATGCTTGGATCGACTCACGGCACCCTCACCACCGACTTCCGTGCGCGCGTGGTGGCCTGCGGGGAGCAGCCCCCCGTCGCCGTCCACGGCACGGCAGCAGCGGAAGGCGACCTGGATGTCAGCGGACGCCCGCTGTACGCGTCCGTGCCCGACCTGGACCGGTTCTTCCGGCCCGAGTCGGTGGCCGTCATCGGCGCGTCCGACGCCGAAGGGCGGCCCAACACCGGGATCACCCGCCAGCTGATGGCCTGGTCGGAACGGGTGGGCGCCCGGCTGTTCCCCGTACATCCGACGCGCGAGTCGGTCTTCGGCATCCCCTGCTCGCCCACCGTGGCCGCGCTGCCCGAACAGGTCGACCTGGCCGTCCTGCTGGTCGCCGACCCACTGCCGGTCATCCAGCAACTGGCCGAGGCCAAGGTGAAGTTCGCGGTGGCCTTCGCCTCCGGGTTCGCCGAGACCGGCGAGGAGGGCGCGAGCGCCCAGACCCGGCTGACGGCGGCCGTGGAGCGCTCGGGCCTGCGGCTGCTGGGCCCGAACACCAATCTCAACGCCTTCGAGAAGTTCCGCGACGACCTGGAGGGCCCGGCGGTCGCGCTGATCACCCAGTCCGGCCACCAGGGCCGCCCGGTCTTCGCCATGCAGGAGCTGGGCATACGCCTCTCGCACTGGGCGCCCACCGGCAACGAGGCCGACCTGGAGACCTCCGACTTCATCTCGTACTTCGCCGAGCGCCCCGAGGTCGGGGCCATCGCGTGCTACGTCGAGGGCCTGAAGGACGGCCGTTCCTTCCTGCTCGCCGCGGACCGGGCGGCGCGCGCGGGGGTGCCGGTGGTCGCGGTCAAGGTGGGGCGTACGGAGCTTGGCGCCAGGTCGGCCGCTTCCCACACCGGCAAGCTCACCGGCGCGGACCAGGTGGTCGACGCGGCCATGCGGCAGTTCGGGGTGGTCCGGGTGAACGGGCTGGACGAACTCCAGGACACCTCCGCCCTGTTGGCCCGTGCCAGGAAGCCGCAGGCCGAAGGCGTGGTGGTCTACTCGATCTCTGGCGGCACGGGTGCGCACTTCGCCGACCTGGCGACGGCGGCGGGCATCGCGCTGCCGACGCTGTCCGCCGACAAGCAGGACGAGCTGCACACCTGGATCCCGGAGTACCTGAACGTCGCGAACCCCGTCGACAACGGCGGCCACCCGGTGGGCGACTGGCGCGGCCGGAAGATCATCGACGCGATTCTCGCCGACCCGGAGGTGGGGGTCCTGATCTGTCCGATCACCGGCCCGTTCCCGCCGATGAGCGACAAACTGGCCCAGGACCTGGTGGACGCGGCCGAGGCCACGGACAAGCTGGTGTGTGTGGTGTGGGGGTCGCCGGTCGGCACCGAGGAGGCGTACCGCACGACGCTGCTCGGCTCGTCCCGGGTGGCCACCTTCCGTACCTTCGGCAACTGCGTCACCGCGGTGAAGGCGTACCTGGACCACCACCGCTTCACCGCCCACTACACCTCCCCCTTCGACGAGGCGCCCCGCACCCCGTCCCCCTCCTTCCGCAAGGCGCAGGCCCTGATGCGCCCGAACCAGCAGCTCAGCGAGCACGCGGCGAAGCAACTGCTACGGGCGTACGGGATCCGCGTCCCGCGCGAACAGCTGGTGACGAGCGCCGCCGCCGCGGTACGGGCGGCCGGTCTCGTCGGCTACCCGGTCGTCATGAAGGCGTCGGGGGCGCAGCTGGCCCACAAGACCGAACTCGGCCTGGTGAAGGTCGGGTTGACCTCGGCCAGCCAGGTGCGGGACGCGTACCGCGAGCTGACCGACATCGCCCGGTACGAAGGGATCGAACTGGATGGCATCCTGGTCTGCCAGATGGTGGAACGCGGGGTGGAGATGGTCGTGGGCGTCACCACGGACGCCCTGTTCGGCCCGACGGTGACGGTCGGCCTGGGCGGCGTCCTGGTCGAACTGCTCGGCGACACAGCGGTGCGGGTGCCCCCGTTCGGCGAGGACCAGGCACGGGCGATGCTCGGCGAACTGCGCGGCCACCCGCTGCTGGAGGGCGGGGTACGGGGGGCGCCGCCGGCGGACGTGGACGCGCTGGTGGAGGTGGTGCTCCGGGTGCAGCGGATGGCGCTGGAGCTGGGGGACCAGCTGGCGGAACTGGATGTGAATCCGCTGATGGTGCTGGGACGCGGGCAGGGGGCGGTGGCGCTGGACGCGCTCGCGGTGTGCCGGTGACGGTTCCGGTGACGGTTCCGGTTCCGGTGACGCGAGCGGGGGCGCCGGGGCGTGGGGACCCGGCGCCCCATCGGCGGCCGGACTGCGGGCCGTCAGACGGTGGGCGGTCAGGCCGTGGGCGGTCAGGCCGTGGGCGGTCAGGCGGTGGGGGCGCCCGGTACCCGGCGCTCACCGCCGTTGCGCTCCTGCCACGTCCGGTACACATCAGTGGCCGCCTCGCGCGGCTCGTGGCGCATCGGCAGGCGGCGCTGGGTGTAGTCCTTGGCGAACTCACCGTAGAAGGTGTCCAGTTCGAAGTACTTGCGGTCGTCCACGTAGTGCGGTTCGTAGGCGTCGCGGGTGGTCAGGAACACCACCTCGTCCGGGGAGCAGTAGTACAGCGCGCCCAGGCACATCGGGCACGGGTGGGCGAGTACGTAGATGACCGTGCCGGTCAGGTGCTCGGTGCCGAGCTTCGTGCACGCCTCGCGGATGGCGAGCACCTCGGCGTGCGCGGTGGGGTCGGAGGTCTGGGCGACCTTGTTGCCGCTCTCGGCCAGGATCTCGCCGTCCTTGACGATGACGGTCGCGAAGGGGCGCCCGCCCTCCTCGACGTTGCGGCGGGCGAGGTCGATCGTGCGCTGTGCGAAGTCCATCGGGTCTCCTTCAGGGGGCGTGAGGGGCGGGGCCGGGGCCGGGCGCCGGTGACCACCGCGATGCGGCAGTCACCGGCTCGGCAATCACCGATGCGGCCTTCAGAAGGGCTTCGTCGGGAGGTACTTGCCGTCCAGGGTGATGACCGCGCGCTCCCCGCCCTCGGGGTCGGCGACCTTCTGCACGTCCAGCCGGAAGTTGATCGCGCTGATGATGCCGTCGCCGAACTGCTCGTGGACCAGCGCCTTCAGCGTGGTGCCGTAGACCTGGAGCATTTCGTAGAAGCGGTAGATGGTCGGGTCGGTCGGGATGCCGCCCTCGATGGAGCCGCGCATCGGGACGGTACGGAGCAGCAGCGCCGCATCGTCGTCCAGGCCCAGCAGCTCGGCGACGGCGCGCGCGGACTCCTCGGGCAGGGCGTGCTGGCCGAGCACGGCGGCGGTGACGAAGGCGACCGACAGACCGGCGGCGTCGGCGATCTGCTGCCAGGACAGGTCCTTGCGCACCTTCGCCTCGACGGCGGTCACGGCCAGGGCCTGGCGGGCGGTGGGGTCGAGCTGGGCGTGCAGCATGGGAGGGACTTCCTTCCGGAGGGGTGCCGTGCGCCGGGTTCGGGGCGCGGCGGGGGGTTCGGGGTGGGGGGTACGGGCGAACGGTCAGGCCGCGAGGGCAGCCGGGTGGCCCAGGGAATCGGTGAAGCCGGTGGAATCGGTGGCGCCCATGGCAGGTGGCGGCCCCGCGGGGTCGAGCACCTCGACGGTCCCGGCCGGGATGTCGTAGACCCAGCCGTGCAGGCTCAGCGTGCGCTCGGCGAGGGCGCGGGCCACCGAGGGGTGGGTCGCGAGGTTCACCAGCTGCGCCCGTACGTTCTCGCGCACCAGAGCGGCCACGTCCGTCCCACAGGTCCCACCGGTCCCACCCGTCGCGCCGTTCGCGGCGGTGGCACGCGCCCGGGAGGCATCGGCGTGCCGCAGCCAGTCGGCGACCGCCGGCAGCCCGGTGAGGTCGTGCTGCTCGGCGAGGGCGGTCATGGCGCCGCAGGCGGAGTGCCCGCACACCACGATCTCGGACACCCCCAGGACGGCGACGGCGTACTCGATACTGGCCGCGACACCGTCCGGGCCGGGGGCGTGCGCCGGTACGAGGTTGCCCGCGGTCCGGATGACGAACAGCTCGCCCGGCTCGCTCTGGGTGATCAGCTCGGGCACCACCCGGGCGTCGGAGCAGCTGATGAACAGGGTCGTCGGGCGGTGGGTACCGGCGAGGTGCGTGAAGAGTTCCGCCTTGGCGGGGAAGACGTCGTGCTGGAATCGGGCGACGCCTTCGGCAAGGTCATGCATGGTCACTCCCTTCGGTGGCTGCCGGTCCTGCGGGGCCGACGGAATCCACCATGCATGAGCTGGCCCTATAGCGTCCAAGACGCACTACGCATGCCAGCCATTGGTGACATCTATAGTTGCGGTCATGGCTCCGGAACTCCGTCATCTGCGCTATCTGCTCGCCGTCGCCGAGCACGGCAGCTTCACCCGCGCGGCGGAAGACCTGCGCGTCTCCCAGCCCACCCTGTCCCAGCAGGTCAGGCAGCTGGAGCGGACCGTGGGAGCCCAGCTGCTCGACCGCACGGGCCGCACCGTACGGCTCACCGACGCGGGCCGGGCGTACACGCACTACGCGCGCCGCGCCCTGCGGGATCTGGCTGCGGCCGAACGCGCCGTACTGGATGTCGCCGACCTCTCGCGGGGAACGCTGCGGCTGGCGGTCACCCCGACCTTCACCGCCTACCTGGTGGGTCCCCTGGTCGCCGAACTCCACACCCGGCACCCCGGCATCACGCTGGACGTACGGGAGACGACCCAGGACCGCATCGAGTCCGGGCTGCTGGCCGACACGGTCGACCTCGGTATCGCCTTCGACGGCCCCCGTCCGGCCGGTATCGCCTCGACGGCACTGTTCACCGAGACCCTGAGCCTGGTCGTGGGCGACCACCGGCCGGGCGCCGCTGCCGAACCCGGCGCGCCCCGCTCCGTACAGGAGCTGACCGCACAACAACTCGCGCTGCTCAGCGCGGACTTCGCCACCCGTGGCCACATCGATGCCTACTTCGCGGCCCACCGGGTGCGACCGCACATCGCGGTGGAGGCCAACTCCATCCAGGCCCTGACCGAAATCGTCCGGCGCACCCCGCTGGCCACGGTCCTGCCCGACGCCATCACCCACGACCACCCCCATCTGACGCCCGTCCCCCTCGAACCGCCCCTCCCGGCCCGAACCGTCACGCTGCTGCGACGTGAGGGCGCCTACCGGAGCGCCGCCGCCCGCGCCTTCACCGACCTGACCCGTGAACTGGTCCGCGCACGCGGTTACGCCCCGCCCGACCCGGCGCCGTGACCCGGCCGCCCGACTGCCGAAAGGCCCCGATGACTTCCGAGAGCACGACGCCCGAAGCCCCGACCTCGGCCCCCACCTCCGTCCCGGACACCGTCCTGCACACCGTCCGTGACTCCGTCTCCCTCATCACCCTCAACCGGCCCGAGGCGATGAACGCGGTCACCTGGTCGCAGCGCGAGCGCATCATCGGCCTGCTGGCGGAGGCCACCGCCGACCCGGACATCCGGGCGGTCGTCATCACCGCGACCGGCAGGGGATTCTGCGCGGGCGCCGACCTCCGGGGCGCGCCCGCCACCGGCGAGCGGGTCCCCGGCGATGTGGCCCGCACGATCCGGCTGGGCGCGCAGCGCCTCGTAGCCGCCGTACTCGACTGCGAGAAGCCGGTGATCGCCGCGGTCAACGGCACCGCGGCCGGGATCGGCGCCCACCTCGCGCTGGCCTGTGATCTCGTACTGGCCGCGGAATCCGCCAAGTTCATCGAGGTGTTCGTCCGCCGCGGGCTGGTCCCGGACGGCGGCGGCGCGTATCTGTTGCCCCGGCTGGTCGGCCCGCAGCGCGCCAAGGAGCTGATGTTCTTCGGCGACTCGCTCCCGGCGGCCGACGCGGAACGGATGGGCCTGGTCAACCGGGTGGTGCCCGACGAGGAGCTGCTGAAGACCGCCCACGCCTGGGCCGAGCGCCTCGCGCAGGGGCCCACCCGCGCCCTCGCCCTCACCAAGCAACTGGTGAACAGCTCACTGGAGTCGGACCGCGCCACCGCGTTCGCCGCCGAGGCCGCCGCCCAGGAGATCAACATGACGACGGCCGACGCGAACGAGGGAGTGGCGAGCTTCGTGGAGCGGAGGGCGCCGGAGTACCGGGGCCGGTAGAAGGCGGACCGGGCACCCTCTCGATGGAAGGCGGAGCGGGCGCCCGGCCGGTGGAAAGCGGGCCGGGCGCGCGTATGCCGCCCGGCCGCCGCCCCCATGCCGGTCGGTCCTACTCCGGGTTGCTGACCCGGATCTTCGACTGGCCGTGCTTGCGGGTCTCCCAGTCGTCCATGAACCGGCCGCGCAGCCCCCGCTTCTCGGCCAGCGCGATCAGTGTCCCGGTGCGGTAGTAGAAGTCCTCCCGCAGTACCTGGTGTTCGGTCCCCTCGGTCCGGTCGAAGGTGAAGTCGAAGAAGCCGCCGGGTGCCAGGATGCGGCCGACGTGGGAGAAGCACTCGTCGATGACGTCGAGCGGCGAGTGCGAGAAGACGCTGTGCGCGTGCACCACGTCGAAGTGGGCGTCCGGGAGGAATTCCAGCTTCAGGTTCTGGGTGATGGTCAGGTGCGGCAGCTTCGCCTGGAGGTTGTACCTGGTCAGGGTCTCCTTGGCGGATATGAGGATGTCGGGCGAGATGTCGATGCCGTAGTAGTGGCCGCTGTCCAGGTAATCGATGAAGCGCCAGCCCGCACGGAGGTTGCCGCAGCCGATGTCGAGCATCCGGTGCGCGGGAGTGAGCCCGTGCTCGCCGAGGTAGTCGAACTGCATCTTGCCGAGCGCCAGCCACCGGTCGTGGGTCTGGCTGCCGACGGCCGCCTCCGGGTTGCGGGCAGTGTCGGAGGCCATGACGGCGCGGTAGTAGTCGACGTGGTTCGGGTGCTTGATACGGAGCCAGCTGTCCCGCGCGGTCCGCTTCACGTACGGCGCGACCCGAGCGGGATTCATCACTGCATAACGGACCTTGTGGGACAAGCTGGTTCGGTTTTTGAGCATGGCTTTGGACGACACGGTGCGGACCTCCGAGGTGACGGCGGGTGTGGTGTGACGTGCGTACGGATGGACGGGTGGACGGATGGACGGGTGGACGGGGAGGCAGAGACGGGGAAACGGAGACGGGCGGGCGGGGACGGGGCTGAGTCGGGCCGGCCCCGGGACCCGTCCTAGAAGCGCCGGCCGCGCAGCCTCACGACGATCAGCGCGATCAGCGCCACGGCCAGCACCAGGAAGACGGCCGACTCGATCGCCTGCAAGGACCAGAAGTCGCTGCTGGGATAGACCTTGTAGAAGCGGCCGACATAACCGTGTTCAGCCATGCACCGCTTGAGTTCGGCGCCCGAGAACTCGCAGTTGACGATCCCCTCGTGCTTGCCGGACGGGGTGAGGTATCCCCAGTCCCCGGCGGACCTGGCGCTGCCGATCAGCGCCTTGGGCTGCATACCGGGGCTGGTCCGGGTGAGCGGGGTGAGCCAGCCGAGGTGGAAGCGGCACGCGTCCAGTACGGCGCGGACGCCCAGGACGACGACCAGCGTCACCCCCATCGCGGGCAGCACCCGGCGCACCAGCAGCCCGGCCGCGGTTCCGGCGGCGAGGCCGAAGAGGGCGCCGGCCACGGCGGCCGGGCCGGTGGCGTCGAAGATGGCGCTGTCGTACCAGTAGGGGCCGTCGAGCATGTTGGAGATCGGCGCCCACCACCAGGCGACGAGCCCGGCGAACGCGGCCGAGCCCACCACCGTGCAGAGCGCGGCGAGACCGAAGCGGGAGACGAACCAGCGGACCGGTCCCACGCCCTGGGTGAGCGCCAGCCGGTAGGTGCCGCTCTCCAGCTCGCGGCCGATCAGGGGCGCACCCCAGAAGAGGCCGATGAGCACCGGCAGGGCCGCGCTGATCCAGCCGAGCATCCTGATGTGGTCGGCGTGGGTGTAGAGCAGTTCGAGAACGTACGGGCTGTCGACGCAGGGGCCGTTCCACCCCTTGCAGAGAGCGACGTGATGACTGTCGATGAACGACGTCATGTCCGCGCGCTGCAGCGCGACATAGAGCGCGCAGGCCGCGACGACGACCACGCCGACGGCTATCTGGATGCGCTGCTGGCGCCAGGCCAGCCAGAGGGTGCCCCTCACGCTTCGGCCTCCTCTGTGGTGGGTACGGACGGTGCGGCGCCCTGGCCCGGGAGCGGCGGCACCGGGGCGCGGAGGTGGGCGAGCAGGAGTTCTTCCAGCGAGGGGCGGGCGGTGTCCCAGCGGCTTCCGGCGGGACCGCCGCCGCGGACCATGGCGGTGACCTGGCGCCCGGTGACGGTGACTTCCACGACCGTGGCGCGGTCCAGTTCGGGCGGCAGCCCGTCGGCGGCGCCCTCGTCGGCGCGGCCGGTGAGCAGGGTGTGGCTGTCGCACAGGTCCTGGGCGTCACCGGTCAGCCGGACCCCGCCGCCCTTGAGCAGCAGGACGTGGTCGCAGACGTTCTCCAGCTCGGCGAGCAGGTGCGAGGACATGACGACGCTGATGGAACGCTCGGCGACCTCGGCCATCAGCAGGCCCATGACCTCGTGGCGTACGACGGGGTCGAGGTCGGCCAACGGCTCGTCGAGCAGCAGCAGATCGGGCTTCTTGCCGAGTACCACGGCCAGCGCGATCCGGGTGCGCTGCCCCGGCGAGAGGGTGCCCACCCGGGCGTGCGGGGAGATGTCCCCGGCCCGTACGACGCTCTCGGCCAGGGCGGCGTCCCAGCCACGGTTGAGCTTGCGCCCCATCCGGAGGGTGTCGGCGACGGTGAAGCCGGCGTAGAGCGGTTTGTCCTGGGCGAGGAAGGCCGTACGGTCACGGGCCCCGGGGGCGCCGGGCAGGGCACCGAAGACGCGGACCTCGCCGGTCGTGGGGCGCATCAGATCGGAGACGAGGTGCAGCAGGGTGCTCTTGCCCGCGCCGTTGGGGCCGACGAGGCCGGTGATCCGGCCCGCCGGTACCGCGAAGTCGCAGTCACGCAGGGCCCATCCGCTGCCGAACCTGAGCCCGAGGCCTTGCGCCCGCACCGCTGTGTCTGCGGTCGGAACAGTCACTCTTCTTCCTCCAATGAGTCCGGCTCCGACGAGTCCGGCTTCGATGAGCCCGGCTTCGATGAGCGCGGCTTCGACGAGCGCGGGGAGTCCTGGGAACGCGGGGTGCCCTGGGAGCGCGGGATGTTCTGGGTACGCGGATGGCTCTCGTCCAGCGCGTCGGCCACCAGGGCCGTCACGTCCTCGCGTTCGAGCCCGGCCTCGCGGGCCCGCGCCAGCCAGTCGGCAAGCTCCGCGCGGAGCGGGGAGCCCGCCGCGGCCTCCGGTCTGGAGAGCGAGCGGGACACGAAGGTCCCCTTGCCGGGCCGTGGCTCGACGAGCCCTTCCCGCTCCAGCTCGCGGTAGGCCTTGAGCACGGTGTTGGGGTTGATCGCGGTGGCCTCCACCACCTGCCGGGTCGTGGGGAGCCGGTCCCCCGGCTCCAGTGCGCCGAGGCGCAGCGCGGTCTTCACCTGATGGACGATCTGCAGGTACGTGGCGACCCCGCTGTGCCGGTCGATCCGGAATGCGACCATCTCCACCCTCTCTCCACCCTCTTTCACTAACGTGTTAGTGAAAGGATGATGACACAGACTCAGGGCAACGCCGACAGGTACCCCCACAAGCCGTCCGGGCGCCCGGGGGTTCCCATCTGACGCACCGTCAGCTTCAATGGAGGAGTGATGGGACACGCAGGGATGGCGGTCGCCGCCGTCCGATACCTCAGGTCCGTGGGCGCCCCGACGACGGCACAGCCGGTCGACCCGCTCCCCCGCCCCGACCTGCGGGCCGTCGCGGACGACGAGCGGCTGCCGGTGGACCCGGCCGAATTCCGCCGCGTACTGGGCAACTTCGCCAGCGGCGTCACGGTCATCACGGCCACCGACGCCGACGGCCCGACCGGCTTCGCCTGCCAGTCGTTCGCCTCACTGTCCCTGGACCCGCCACTGGTCGCGTTCATGGTCGCCCGTACGTCGACGACCTGGCCGCGCATCGCCCGCGCCGGAACCTTCTGCGTCAACATCCTGGGCGCGGACCAGGGCCCACTGTGCCGCGGCTTCGCGGTGAGCGGCGCGGACAAGTTCGCGGGCGTCGTCCACACCCCCGCGCCCGTGACGGGCGCACCGCTGCTCGCGGACGTACCGGCCTGGATCGACTGCCGCATCCACGCCGTGCACACGGGCGGCGACCACCTGATCGTGGTGGGCCGGGTGGAGGCACTGGGCGGCACGGGCGAGGGTGTGCCGCTGCTGTTCCACCAGGGGAAGTTCGGCCGCTTCACGGCCTGAGGGGGCTGCCCCTCTCAGCCTTCGGCCCCCGCGCAGAGCGCCCGATTTTGCAAGCACTTGTCACCGCGGGCTGGGGCTGGTGTGCCGGATGCGGAATCGCGCTCCGGCTGTTCGTCGGCTGGCTCCGCAGAATTCAAGGCGTCGAGCTCGCGTCCACGTACAGCGAGCCCAGAGACCAGTAGCAACCCCACGACGCGGGCAAAGCCGCCCGGCGACCAGCCACCTGGGTGCTGCCGTGGCCCCTGCTCTCCGGGGCCCAGCGCCAGAGATTCACACAGTGGCCTCACCCCTGATGGGGATACCGCAGGCCCTCGGCGATCACGATCAGCGAGCGGGCCACCACGTCCTCCCACGGATGTCCGTCCGACCAGAGTCCGGGAGACCCGTTCGGACAGGCACGAAAGTGACCAACGAGGCTATTTCGCAGGGGCTTTCGTCCGGCAGCACCGTCTCAAGCGGGCGTACCGTTCCTAGTGGCCGCCAGAAACGGAGATCCGTATGCCCCCGCACGTCGAAGAGCACGCCGGTGCACGCATCGCCCACGCTCGCAAGGTCCGTCGGCTGACCCAGCGAGAACTCTCCGACCTCTCCCACATCTCGTACAGCACCATCACCAAGGTTGAGCAAGGTGCGATGCCCGCCAGCCCATCCGTGATGGGGGCGCTGGCCCGTGCACTGTCCGTCCCCATCACGGAGCTGACAGGCCAGCCGTACATGGACGAGCTGCGAAAGGATCAGCTGGACGGTCTGATCAATCCCATCCGCGAGGCTTTGAACATCTACGACCTCGGTGCCGACCCCGACATCGCGCCGCGTTCCCTGGAAGAGCTTGAGGCGGACGCCGAGCGGCTGTGCGCACTGGTGCGGAAGACAAACATCAAGCAGGTCGCGGCCGCGCTGCCGAGTCTCATCCATGAGGCGACGACGGCCGCGCACACGCAGGACAGTGACCGGGTGTGGCAGCTCCTGGCGAGCACGTACCGCACTGCGTACGACGTGACGACCAAGCTCGGGTTCGCGGACCTGTGCACGGTGGCCCTGGACCGGATGGACTGGGCTGCCCGGCGGGCATCGGACCCGGTACTGAGTGGGCTGAGGCAGTACATGCGCGCCCTGGCCTACCTGCGGGCGAGTGACTACCGAACGGGCAAGCGGCTGATCGCGCTCGGCATGTCCGCGCTGGAGCAGGCCGAGCCAGGCCGGGTGACGGACGTAGCCATGGGACAGCTCCACCTGGGCGTTGCGGTCCTGGCAGGCCGCGACAAGGACCGGGAGACCGCGCAGGCGCATCTCGGTGAAGCCAAGCGCCTCGCGGAGATCACAGGGCCCGCGGAGACGGTCCACTGGCTCTCCTTCGGACCGACGAATGTCAGCGTGCACCGGGTGGGCGTCCTCGCTGAACTGGACCTGTACCCGGAGGCCGTCGAAGAAGCGGCCAGGATCACCGTCCCGGAGGGCTGGCCGCCGTCACGACTCGCGCACCATTACGCGGAGGTGGCTCGGGCACAGATGTGGACCGGGCACACCGAGTCGGCGTTCAAGAGCTTGCAGACGGCGCGGAAACTCGCTCCACAGCAGACTCGCTATCACCCGACGGTCCGTGAGACGTACGCGGGACTGCATGCCGCGCGTCGCCGCATGCCCGAGACCTTTGGCAACTACGGCTCATGGCTGGGCCTATGACGTAGTGTCACCCTCTGGCCGGAACTGTCAGTGAACTCTGACAGTTCCGGCCTTCTTCTGTCTGCACAGTGAGAGTCAGGACCCCCGCAGCCGCGTGAACGGCCCGGGGGCGTGGCCGATCTGAGGAGCAGACCGACATGCAGAAACCTACAGTTCTACCGGCGCAGCCGAACAGAGACCCACGTCCGGTCGATGTCGAGACGATGCGCGTCATCACCGCCCGTCTGCTGGGTGAGAACGCAGAACTCCCTTCTCTGAAAGAACTCGACACCATGTGCCTGCAACTTCGTGGGCATCTGATGCTGCTCATCCCTGAAGTTTCGGAGCTCGCTTCTCAGCGCCCCCCGGAGGACGAACTGCGGGCTACTACGGCGGCCGGTATCGGTGAGGCGCGTCGACGCCTGAGCGCTACACAGGGATACCGGCTGCCCGTCGTGCTCAGCTATGCGCAGCGCCTGGCGCGCTCGGTGGACGCGTTGTGCACGCACCTGGAGAACCTGGAGGCGTGCGGTGAGTGACTGCGTCGCACCGTGGAAGCCTCCGCAGGGGACCGTGGGCGAGCTGGTGGCCGCCGGACGCTCCTGGGACGCCGTCCGTGCCCCGTGCAGCATCGGAGCCACCGTCGTCGACCAACTCGGCGAGAACTGCGGCGCGGTGATCCAGGACGGCTACGCACAGAAGCTGTACTGGCTCATCAAGCCTGGCACCGCCGACACATGGCAGCACCGGCCCGGATCGTGCGTGACCGTACTGGGTAGCGCCTCGTACGTATTCGTACCGTCCGTGGAGCGCACCGAAGGACCGGGCCTGTGGTGGAAGGTCCCGCTTGAACCGTTGCGCTACCTCACCGACGCGGAGCAGCTGAAGGCCGCGCTTGAGGAGCAGTTGGATGCGGCGCTCGGCCCGCGAACCCTGCTGGCCTGCGAACCATGCATGCAGGCCCGGGTGTTCAGGACGGACCATGACGGGTGCACGGGCGTCAGCAGTACGGAGTTGCAGGGCAGGCGGATGCGCCCGGGTGAGCCCCGTCCCTGCCCCTGCGATCACCAACCGCCCCGGAACAGCGATGCGTGAGCCGAAGAACCGCCTCGCCGCCCTGACGGTGCTCTCCTGCCTCGTCGCTGTCCCGCTCCTCATGTTCCGCGTTCACGACCTGGCCGTATAACCCACGCACCACACCCCATGGCGACCGAATCGGGTTCAAGGGTCGCACCCGACAACACCCGCCCCGGCCGGAGTCCCGTAAGACCCGGCCGGAGCGGGCCTCCGACCGCAACGCATGAGAGAGAGAAGGCGACTACCCAACTCGCCTACGGCCAGGAGTAATCGAGCTTGAGCGGCCCGGCCCCGCTCCACTACGAAGGAAGAGAGAGATCGTGACCACAGTCGCACACCCACGTGAAGCATTTCCCATGGCGCCTGAAGGCGACCGTCTGCCGTCCAGTGCGGAAGAGCCCTCCCCTGTGAGCAGCCGACCGTGGATTCTCCGTTTCGTCCGAGTCCCCGACGCCCAGCAGGCCACCGTCGTACCCGAGACCGCCTATGACGACGAACTTCAGATGTCGCTCACCACCGACGGCAATCCGGTCACCGTCATGGCCAATACGCACTCCCCGACGATTCCCGACGGCAGCACCACGAACCCGCCCCCGCTGGATGAGGGGGCCAAGGACTGATGTCGGCGATCCTGGTCATCGCGGCTCGGGACGACTGGCCGACCGACCGCGTCATCAAGATTCTCGGCGAGCGCGGGGCGCGGGTATTCCGCATGGACACCGCTGACTTTCCCCAGCATTTGGGGGTGGCGGCCCGGATCGATCAGGCGGCCACCTGGCACGGCGAACTGGCCACGGACAGCCGGACGGTGGATCTGGCCGACATCGACGCTGTCTACTTCCGGGCGCCGGGAGGATTCTCCTTCCCCGAAGACATGTCCGGGCCTGAACGGCGTTTCGCCGCCGCGCAGGCCCGCGCCGGGCTCGGCGGGGTCATCACCGCTCTGGAGGGCTGCCGTTGGGTCAGCAACCCAGCCGCCATGGCCCGCGCCGAGTACAAGCCGGTCCAGCTGGCCGCAGCCCGGGAAGCCGGCCTGCGGATCGCTCCGACCCTCATCACCAACCGACCTGAATCCGTACGGGCCTTCGCGGCCGAGGCACGGGGCCCGATCGTGTGCAAGCCCGTCGCGTCCCCGGTGTTCATCGAAGGCAACCAGCTCAAGGCCGTCTACTCGAAGCGCCTGGACGCGGACGGCCTGACGGACCTGCGGGGCATCGAGAGCACCGCGCACCTTTTCCAGGCGTGGGCCGACAAGGCGTACGAAGTACGGCTCACTGTCGTCGGGAACCGCATGTTCGCTGCGGAGATCCATGCCGGGAGCGATGCCGCGTACGAGGACTGGCGCACCGACTACGCGTCGCTCACCTATGCGGCAACCGACACCCCCGCCGACGTCGCGAGCGGGGTGCGTCGACTCCTCGACATGCTTCATCTGCGCTACGCCGCCTTGGACTTCGTCGTCTCGCCCGCCGGGGAGTGGACGTTTCTTGAGGCGAATCCGTGCGGACAATGGGACTGGATCGCGCACGCCACGGATCTGCCGATCGCGGAAGCCATCGCCGACGAACTGCAAGGAGCAGCCGCGTGAATCAGTCAGCTGCCGACATCGCACGACCGCACCTGGCCGTGCTCTCCGACGAACTGGCCAAGGCCGGCGTGATCCGCACGCCGCAGTGGGCCGAGGCGTTCTCCAAGGTCCCCCGGCACGTTCTCGTGCCCCGCTGGTACGAACAGGAGACCAATGCCAGGGGCATTACGGTGTGGCGCCTGCGGCACACCGTCCACGAGGGCGGGCTTGAGGATGTCTACCGCGACCGCACGCTCGTCACGGCCCTCGACCCGGCTTCGGCCGAGAAGGTGGATGACCAGGCGTGGACGGGGATCCCCACGTCGTCCAGCACTCTGCCGAGCCTGATGGCGGGAATGCTGGACGACCTGTCGGTGCAGGACGGGCAGCGCGTCCTGGAAATCGGAACGGGTACCGGATACAACGCGGGCCTGCTCTCTGCCCGCCTCGCTGACCATCTGGTGCACTCCGTCGACGTGGACCCGGACTTCGTACAGCTCGCGCGGACCCGTCTCGGACAGCTGGGCTTCCATCCGCACCTCGCAGTCGGAGACGGGCAGAGCGGCTTCCCGGGAGGGGGACGGTTCGACCGGATCATTGCCACGTGCTCGGTGCCCCGGATCCCGGATGCGTGGATCGAGCAGACAGAGCCGGGCGGGTTCGTCCTCACCGACCTCGCGTTCGGGATCGACGGGGGGATCGTCCGCCTCGCCGTCGAAGCGGACGGCACGGCAACCGGGCACTACACCCGCACGAGCGGGCGCTTCATGCCCGCACGGAGCGCACCCACGACCTACCCGAACCGTCAACGCGCGCCGTACGCGACGGAGACCGGAACGCGACCGACCGTGGTGACGGCCACCGACATCCGTGGCTGCTACCCGTTCCGGCTGCTGCTCGGTTTCACCCTGCCTGACGCCGAACTCGTCTACCACATCGACGACGACGGCCGGACCGCTCTGCAACTCCAGACACCGGACGGAGCATGGGCGCGCACACCGCTGACAGCGCCACACGGAGGCGCGACCGTCACCTGGGGCGGCCCCGGAGAGCTGTGGGAGGAGGTCGAAGCTGCCTGGAGGTGGTGGACCGAGCAAGGGATGCCCGACCAGTCCCGTTACGGAATCACTCGTGCACCGGACGGCCATGTGCACGCCTGGTACGCACCGGACGGCCGACGCTGGAACCTCGGTGCATGAACCCGGGCAGCCGCTTCTCGGCCTGAGGAGCTCCCCCCCTCTAGGTTTCAGCCCGCCGCGACTGCCATCACCGGCCGCTGCCTGATCACCAGTGCCATCAGCGCCGCCGCCGCGCAGAGCGCCCCCGACGCGTACCAGATCACGTCGTACGAGCCGAAGACGTCCCGCGCCAGACCGCCCAGGTACGCGACCAGTGCCGCGCCCACCTGGTGCGAGGCCAGCACCCAGCCGAAGACGATCGCGCTGTCCTCGCCGTAGTGCTCACGGCAGAGGGCGATGGTCGGCGGGACCGTGGCCACCCAGTCGAGGCCGTAGAAGACGATGAAGAAGACCATCGGCGGGTGGACGGACGGAGCGAGCAGCATCGGGAGGAAGAGCAGCGAGATGCCGCGCAGCGCGTAGTAGACCGCCAGCAGCCGGCGGGACTCGAAGCGGTCGGTGAACCAGCCCGACGCGATCGTGCCCATGATGTCGAAGACGCCGATCACCGCGAGCAGCGAGGCGGCGGCCGTGACGGGCATGCCGTGGTCGTGGGCGGCCGGGACGAAGTGGGTCTTCACCAGGCCGTTGGTGGACGCGCCGCAGATCGCGAACGTACCGGCCAGCAGCCAGAACGGCCCTGTGCGGGCCGCCCGGAACAACACGTCCAGGGTACGGCGGGCCGCACCCGTGGCGGGCGGCGGCTTAGGTACGAACTCTGTTGCACCGTAGGGAGATTGACCGACGTCCGCGGGGTGGTCGCGCAGCAGGATCCAGACCAGCGGCACCACCGCGAGCGCCGCCAGTGCCACGGTGACCGCAGCCGGGCGCCAGCCGTGGTGTTCGACCAGCCAGGACAGGAACGGTAGGAAGACCAGTTGGCCGGAGGCGCCCGCCGCGGTGAGGACGCCGGTGACCAGGCCCCGCTTGGCGACGAACCAACGGTTGGTGACCGTCGCCGCGAACGCCAGCGCCATCGAGCCGCTGCCCAGACCGACCAGGACGCCCCAGTAGAGGATCAGCTGCCAGGCGGCCGTCATCCACACCGTCAGCACCGAGCCGACCGCGATGACGGTGAGCGCGACCGCCACCACCCGGCGGATCCCGAAGCGGTCCATCAGGGCCGCGGCGAACGGCGCCGTGAGCCCGTACAGCGCGAGGTTCACCGAGACCGCGAAGCCGATCGTGCCGCGCGACCAGTGGAACTCCCGATGCAACGGATCGATCAGGAGCCCCGGCAGCGACGCGAAGGCCGCGGCGCCGATGATCGTCACAAAGGTCACCGCGGCGACGAACCAGGCGCGGTGCAGGCGCGGTCGGCGGCCGAGGGGTGGCCGTTCGGGGGCGGCGAGATGTTCGCTTGTCTGCGTCACGCGGCCCAGCATCACGCGGGCGGCCGGGCCGTACGAGTGGCCCGGGGGACAGCCTTCGATACGATCGGGCCACCGGGTCCGAGTGGCCTGCGCGACCGTTACGGCCCTGAGCGACCCGGACGGCGTGCGCGCCCTCCGTACGGCCTGCACGCCCCGCGGCCTGTGCCTACACCTTGCGCCGCAGCCCCCGTATCGCCGGGACCGCGAACAGCACCGCGCACACCAGCACGTTGATCACCACCCCGGTCACCAGCACCTGCTTCATACCGACCGCGTCGGCGACCGGTCCGGCCAGCGCCCGGCCGACCGCGAGCATGATCATCGAGCCCGCCACGTCGTACGCGTGCAGCCGGTTCAGGGCCTCCGTCGGTACGTGGGTCTGGACCGTCGTCGACCACATCACCAGCCAGAACGCGGACGCCACACCGCCGATGAAGAAGCCCAGGGAGAGCAGCGCCAGCGGTACGTCGTAGGCCAGGACCAGCAGGTTGGCGATCATCCCGAAGAGGGCGAAGGTACCGGCGAAGAGCGGGCGGCGGGGGCGGGCGCGCATGGCGATCAGGCCGCCGACCGCGTTGCCCGCGCCGTTGACCGTCATCATCAGGCCGTACATCGCGGAGCTGTGCCGCCCGGTGACGACGACCGCCTCCAGCGGGATCAGCGGGCCCAGGACCATCACCCCGTACACCGTCCAGACGGCGATGACACCCCAGAGCCAGGTACGTGCCTTGAACTCCTTCCAGCCACCCACGATTTCCGCCACCAGCGACTCGCCGTGACTGCGGGCCATCGGGGCCATCCGGATCAGGAAGAGGCAGATGCCGCTGACCGCGAAGGTCGCCGCGTTCAGGCCGAAGACCGTGCCGGGGCCGCCCATTCCGGCCAGGGCGCCCGCCACCGCGGGGCCCGCCATCGTCGTCAGCGATTCGGCGACCCGCAGCAGTGCGTTGCCGCGCTGCACGTCGGGGACGACCTTGGGCAGCATGCTCGCGACGCCCGGCTGGAAGAGCGCGGCGCCCAGGCCGTTGACCGCGCTCAGCCCGTACACGAGCCAGAGCGGCGGCGCGCCCGTCACGAAGACCAGCGCGAGCACCGTGGTGGCGACGAGGCGCATCGCATCCGCGAGCACCATCATCCGGCGGGGGGTGAAGCGGTCCGCCAGCACTCCGCCCACGATGACGAACCCGGCGAAGCTCACCGTCCAGGCCCCGAGCGCGAAGCTCACGGCGGAGGCGCCATGACCGGTGTCCAGCAGCCCTGCGGCGAGGGCGACGGGCACCATGCCGTCGCCGAAGCGGGCCACGGTACGGGCGGTGAAGAAGTAGCGGAAGTTGCGGTTCCAGAGAGTCAGCGGCTCACTGTCGAAGCCTGCCGGGGAGAGCGGGGAAGGGAGTTCGGGAATGACCTGGTCGGTCAGGTGCTTTTCAGTCACAGTGTCTGATGCATATCAAGGAGTGGTCTGGACCACCAGTCCTGTCTCACAAGGAGGAACGGAGAGCCCCATGCCCCGGCCCCACCGGATCGTCGTGCTCGCCCTCGACGGGCTGCTCCCCTTCGAACTCGGCATCCCGCACCGCATCTTCGACCGCCCGCACGGCTCCGACGGACGCCCGCTCTACGAGGTCGTCACCTGCTCCGTGCGCCCGCCGGGCACCGTCCGTACCGACGCCGATTTCTCCATCAGCGTCGAGAACGGACCCGAGGCGCTCGCCACCGCCGACACCGTCGTCGTCCCCGCCTCGTACGAACTCGGCCCGGTGCACACCGAGGGCAGGCTCACCGGCGAGCTGGCCGCCGCCCTTGCCCACATCCGGCCCGGCACCCGGCTCGTCTCCATCTGCACCGGCGGATACGTCCTCGCCGCGGCCGGATACCTCGACGGGCGCCCCGCGACCACGCACTGGTCGTCCGCCGAGCACTTCCAGCGGCTGTTCCCCGCCGTGCGCGTCGACCCCGACGTCCTGTTCGTCGACGACGGCGACGTACTGACCTCGGCGGGCGTGGCCGCGGGCATCGACCTGTGTCTGCACATCGTGCGCCGCGACCACGGAACGGCGGTCGCCAACGACGTGGCCCGCCGTACGGTCGTCCCGCCGCACCGGGACGGCGGCCAGGCCCAGTACATCCAACGCCCGCTGCCGGACGCGCAGTCGGCGACGACGACCGGGGCACGGGCCTGGGCGCTGGGCCGGCTGCACGAGCCGATCCGGCTGCGGGACCTGGCCGCGCGGGAGTCGATGTCCGTCCGCACCTTCACCCGCCGCTTCCGGGAGGAGGCGGGCATCAGCCCCGGTCAGTGGCTGACCCGTCAGCGGGTGGAACGTGCCCGGTATCTGCTGGAGTCCTCGGACCTGTCGGTCGACGAGGTGGCACAGGACGCGGGGTTCGGCACCGCGCAGTCGCTGCGCCAGCACTTCCAGGCGGCGCTGGGGGTGACGCCGACCGCGTACCGGCGGACGTTCCGTACGGCACACGGCGCCCCGGCCGGGGACCGCCAGGCACACGGCACCCCGGCCGGGAGCGTGGCACCGTGAACCGGCCGGGACCGTAACACCGGGCTCAGCGCAGCAGCTGCACCCCCGGCCGCCCCGACCGCACCTGCAGCCGGGCCAGGGTGCTCGCCTTCGCCTTCCGGCTGAGCACCGTGTCCACCACCCGCACCTGCGCGTCCACCGACGACTGCCCGATGTCGAACAGGTGGTAGCCGCGGTGCGCGTCGATGACCTTCCAGTGCGGGTTGTCGGCCTTCAGCGGGTCCCACTCCTTGTGGAACGCCGCCAGGTCCTGGTCGCCGCCGCTGGAGATGGACGTACCGACGAACTCCGCGCCGACCACCGCCGACGACGGGTGCGCGAAGTCCTTCTTCAGGTCGCTGATCATCGTCAGATGGCGGTCGCCGGAGAGCACCACCGGGTTGTGGACCTTCTGCAACTCGGCCATCAGGGCGTTGCGTTCGACCTGGTAGCCGTCCCAGGCGTCGTAGTACCAGAGCTTGCCCGCCCCGAGCTTCAGGTCGGTCTCGGCCATCATGATCTGCGAGGCGATGATGTTCCACTGGGCCGGTGAGCGGTGCAGCCCCTGCAGCAGCCACTCCTTCTGCCGCGCGCCGAGCATGGTGAGCTTCGGGTCCTCCGCGCCCGCCTGGGTGGTGACCTGGTTGCTGCGGAACTGGCGGGTGTCCAGGACGTTCAGCCGGACGAGGCGGCCGTAGTCGAAGCGCCGGTACATCTGGACGTGCGGCCCGTTCGGGACCTGCGCGGCGCGCACCGGCATGTGCTCGTAGTACGCCTGGTAGGCGGCGGTGATCCGGGCGACGAACGCCTCGTGCGACTGCTTGGCCGGATCCTGCGGGACCTGGCCGGCGTAGTCGTTGTCGACCTCGTGGTCGTCGAAGGTCACCACCCAGGGCGCCTGCGCGTGGATCGCCTGGAGGTCGGGGTCGGTGCGGTACTGGGCGTAACGGTTGCGGTACTGGCCCAGGGTGTACGGCTCGCCGTGGCCCTCGTGGACGCGCACGGCGGCGGCCGACGGGGTGGACTCGTAGATGTAGTCGCCGACGAAGAGGACCAGGTCGGGGTCCTGGGCGCGCATGTCCGCGTACGGGGTGAAGTACCCCTGCTGCCAGTTCTGGCAGGAGGCGAGGGCGATGCGGAGCTTGCCGCCGGAGGAGAGCGGATCCGGCGCGGTCCGGGTGCGGCCGACGGGCGAGACCTGGCCGCCGCAGCGGAACCGGTACCAGTATCTGTGGTCCGGCTTCAGCCCCTTGGCGTCGGCGTGCACGCTGTGGGCACGCTCCGGTACGGCGCTCTCGGTGCCGTGGCGCACGATGGTGCGGAAGCGCTCGTCCTCGGCGATCTGCCATTCGACGGTGACCGGGGCGTCCGGCATCCCGCCGCCGTTCAACGGGTCGGGTGCGAGCCTGGTCCAGAGGACGACGGCGTCCGGCAGCGGGTCGCCGGACGCGATGCCGAGCCGGAACAGCCCGTCGGGGAGGGCCGGGGTGGCGGCGGATGCGGCGCCGGAGAACGGAAGTTGGACGGTGGCCGCGGCGCCGAGCGCGACGGCGGAACCTGCGAGGAACCGGCGGCGGCCGGTGAGAGCGGAGCGTGCTGCGTCTGCTGCGGGCATGCGAATTGACTCCCTGGCTCCTGGGGCCTCTTGTCGCGAACGAGAGTCACAGGACCGAGTGGCCGTACCGCTGAACGCCACGCATCGTGCGTGTGACGGTTGCCGGAAAGGCGCGATCGCGAGCCCCGGGTACCGCCGCCGGGGCCGCAGCGACTGGACGGAGCACGCGGGGAAGGCACGTGGCGGGCCGAAACCCGGCCGAATCCGGCTGCTCCGAACGAGCAGCCGGATCACCGGACAGTCAGAAGGCCGGATAGCCGGGTATCCGGATAGCCGGATAGCCGGAAGGCCGGGTAGCCGGAAGGTCCGGACATCGGAGCTTCCGAACGTCGGAGAGTCCGAGGCTCAGAACGTCAGAGAGTCAGAGAGTCTGAACGTCCGAGTTTCAGAACGTCTGAGCATCAGAACGTCAGGACCCCGCGTGCCACCCGCCCGTGCTCCGCGTCGTCCACCGCCTTCGCGAAGTCCTCCACCGGGTAGGTCTCCGTCACCAGTTCGTCGAGCAGCAGCCGCCCCTGCTGGTACAGCCCGGCGTACAGCGGAATGTCCCGCTGCGGGCGCGAGGCCCCGTACCGGCAGCCCAGGATCGACTTGTCCAGGAACATCGACGACACCAGGAACGACGCCTCCGCCGTCGCGGGCGGGGTACCCAGCATGATCGCCTGGCCGTGCCGGTCGAGGAGGTCGATGGCCTGGCGGATCAGCTCCACCCGGCCCACGCACTCGAAGGCGTGGTCGGCGCCCTTGGGCAGGATCTCCCGTACGCCCTCCACCGACGTCAGGAAGTGCGTCGCCCCGAACTGCCGGGCCACCGCCTCCTTGTCGGGGTTCGCGTCGACCGCGACGACGGTCGCCGCGCCCGCGATCCGCGCGCCCTGGAGGACGTTGAGGCCGATGCCGCCGGTGCCGATGACCACCACGGAGTCGCCGCGGTCGACCTTCGCCCGGTTCAGTACCGCCCCCACACCCGTCAGTACCCCGCAGCCGATCAGGGCGGCCGAGGTCAGCGGGATGTCCTGGGGGATCTTGACGGCCTGGACCGCCTTGACCACCGTGCGTTCGGCGAAGGCCGAGTTGGACGCGAACTGGTACAGCGGTTGGCCACCGCGCGAGAACGGCTGCCCCGGTCGGCCGATCGCCTTGCGGCACATCGTCGGGCGGCCCCGGTCGCAGTCCGCGCACGCGCCGCAGTTGGCCAGCGTGGACAGCGACACGTGGTCACCAGGCGCCACGTGCTTCACGCCCGCCCCGACCGCCTCGACGACGCCCGCGCCCTCGTGGCCGAGAACGACCGGTGCGGGAAAGGGAATCGTCCCGTCGATCACGGACAGATCGCTGTGGCAGAGACCGGCCGCCGCGATGTCCACCAGGACCTCGCCGGGCCCCGGGTCACGTATCTCCAGGTCGTCGACCACCCGGGCCTGCTTGCCGTCGAAGACGACACCCCTCATCTCGGCTCCCTCGGTAGGCCGAGCACCCGCTCGGCGATGATGGTGCGCTGGATCTCGTCCGAGCCGCCGTAGATCGTGTCGGCCCGGCTGAAGAGGAACTGGCTCTGCTGTGCGTCGAGTCGGTACGGGTTCGCCGGCTCCCAGTCGTACGGTCCGACGGCGCCGCCCGCCCCCTGCACCTGTACGGCCAGCTCGCCGAGACGCTGGTGCCAGCCGCCCCAGAGCAGCTTGGCCACGCTCGGGGCGCCGACGTCGTCGGTGCGGCCCAGGGTGCGCAGGGCGTTCCAGCGCATCGTGCGCAGCTCGGCCCACTGGCGTACCAGCCGGTCGCGCAGCACCGGGTCGTCGGCGGCCCCGGACGTGACGGCGGTGCGCACCACCTCGGCCAGTTCGGCGGCGAAGCCGATCTGCTGGACGAGTGTGGAGACCCCGCGCTCCAGCGCGAGCAGGCCGGTGGCGACGCGCCAGCCGTTGCCCTCGCCGCCGACCACGCAGTCCGCCCGCGCACCGTCGAAGAAGACCTCGTTGAACTCGCTGGTGCCGGAGAGCTGGCGGATCGGCCGTACGTCGATCCGGCCCGGCTGGTCCATCGGGACCAGCAGGAACGACAGCCCCCGGTGGCCGCGGCTGCCCGCCTCGGTGCGGGCCAGTACGAAGCACCAGTCGGCCTCCCGGGCGAGCGAGGTCCAGATCTTCTGGCCGGTGACGCGGTAGCCGCCGCCCCCGTCCGGTACGGCGGCGGTGCGCACCGCCGCCAGGTCGGAACCGGCGCCCGGCTCGCTGTAGCCCTGGCACCAGAGGGCCTCGCCACGGGCGATCGGCGGCAGGAAGCGGGCCCGCTGTTCGTCGTCGCCGAAGGCGATGAGGGTGGGGGCGAGCAGGTTCTCGCCGATGTGGCCGACCCGGCCGGGGGCGCGGATCCTGGCGTACTCCTCGGCCCAGACGACCTGTTGGGTGAGGGTGGCGCGCCGGTTCCCGTACGGGCCACGGCCCGTACCGGCCGGGCCTTCGCCCTGACCGGCGCCGCCCCGGCCTTCGCCGTCCCAGCCGATGCCGACCCAGCCGCCCGCGCCCAGTTCGCGTTCCCAGGCGCGGCGCAGCTCCGGTGCCTCGTGTTCGGTGCCGGGTCCGCCGATGGATTCGGCGGCGGTGAACTCGCCCACGAAGTGGCTTTCGAGCCAGGCGCGGGCCTCCGCGCGGAAGGCGCTGTCCTCAGGCCCGGGGGTGAAGTCCACGGTGCGCCTCCTCCACGGGAGCGTGCGGGCGACCGGCTCGGCGGACGGCCGCCGGATCACCCATTGGGCCGCTCCTTCGCCGCCGCCGCCCGCGCCATCTCCTCCAGCTGGGCCAGCATCGGCATCGGGTCCACCCCCACCGTCCCCGGCAGGAAGTCCGCGATCCGCTCGGGCGTCCAGGGCGCGCCCTCCGCGTAACCGGCCCGCAGCTCCCTCGGCTGGGCCCAGACCGCGATCTTCGGGCCCGCGATCGTGTACACCTGGCCGGTGATCTTCTCCGCGCGCGCCCGGTCGGAGAGCAGGTACGTCACCAGGGCGGCCACATCCTCCGGTTCGCCGATCTCCTTCAGCTCCATGGGTACGTTCGCGGACATCCGGGTCCGGGCCACCGGGGCCACCGCGTTCGCGGTCACGCCGTACTTGTTGAGGCCGAGCGCCGCACTGCGGACCAGCGAGATGATGCCGCCCTTGGCCGCGCTGTAGTTGGCCTGGGCGACGCTGCCCTGGTGGTTGCCGCTGGTGAAGCCGATGAGGGTGCCCGAGCCCTGTTTGCGCATCACCGCCGACGCGGCCCGGAAGACGGTGAACGTGCCCTTCAGATGGGTGGCGACCACCGGGTCCCACTCCTCCTCGGACATGTTGAAGAGCATGCGTTCGCGGAGGATCCCGGCGACGCACACGACGCCGTCGATCCGCCCGTACCGCTCCAGTGCGACATCGACGATCCGCTGACCGCCCGCCATCGTCGAGATGTCGTCGGCGACCGCGACCGCTTCGCCGCCCGCCGCCTCGATCTCCTTGACGACGGACTCGGCGACCTCGCTGGCGGGTTCACCTCCCTCGATGGAGACGCCGTAGTCGTTGACGACGACCTTCGCGCCCTCGGCTGCGGCGGCGCATGCGACCGCCCTGCCGATGCCACGCCCGGCACCTGTCACGGCGATGACTTTGCCTGCCAAGAAGTTCCCCATGTCCGGCCCCTTCCCGCGGTTTCTGACGGACCGTTAGATTTTACGGGTAGCCAGTCAGCCGAGCACAAGCCCCCTGGAGGCCCGATGTCCCTGCCGGCGGAATTCCACGACATCGCCAAACGCGTGAACAACTGGGGGCGTTGGGGCTCCGAGGACCAGATCGGCACCCTGAACCTGATCACCGACGAGGTCGTACGGGAGGCCGCGGCGACCGTGCGCACCGGCCGCCGGATCCCCCTCGCGATACCGCTGGAGCACGACGGCGTACAGACCGGCATGATCCCGGGGCGGGTGAACCCGCTGCACGCGATGGTCCAGATCAACCAGGAGCTCTTCGGCCCCGGCACCGTCGCCACCAGCGACGACATCGTGACGATGAGCCTCCAGACGGCGACCCACTGGGACGCGCTCACCCATGCGTCGCACTCCGGGAAGATCTACAACGGCCGCCCCGCGACCTCCGTCACCGCGCACGCGGGAGCCGAGTTCAGCGGGATCGGGACCGTGCGGCACCTGGTCTCGCGCGGCGTACTGCTGGACGTGGCGCGCGCCCGGGGCGTGGACCGCCTGGAGGGAGGTCATGCGGTGACGCCCGAAGATCTGGAGGCGGCGGAGGAGTTCGGCGGAGTCAAGGTGCGCGCCGGGGACGTCGTGCTCGTACGGACCGGTCAGATGCAGCTCTACCTGGGCGGCGACAAGCACGGCTACACCTATCCGTCGCCGGGACTGTCCGTCCGTACGCCGGAGTGGTTCCACGCCAGGGATGTCGCCGCGGTCGCCAACGACACCGTCACGTTCGAGGTGTTCCCGCCCGAGATCGAGGATCTCTGGATGCCCGTGCACGCCCTGGACCTGGTGGAGATGGGCATGCTCCAGGGCCAGAACTGGAATCTCGAAAAGTTGTCCACAGCCTGTGCAGAAGAGCGGCGGTACGCCTTCCTGCTCACCGCGACACCCGAACCCTTCGCGGGTGGCACGGGATCACCGGTCGCGCCGGTGGCCGTCCTGTGACGGGCGACCGGCTGGAGGTGCGTTCCGGATGACGGCAGAACCGCCCGCCATCTCCGCACCATTACGACCGACTTATTACCTTTTGCGCGTCACGCAGGACGGGTGACCTGGCGTACGGGCTGATACCTGGGCTCGCAGGTGCCTTCCGTGCGCCCCGGCGCACCACCCGCGGCCTCGCACACGCCCCGGTCCACCTCGCACCAGATGGACTTGCCGCGCCCCTCGGCCTGCCAGCCCCAGCGGTCCGCGAGCCCGTCGACCAGCTCCAGGCCACGGCCGTTGGTGTCCTCGCCCTCCGCGTGCCGCGGCCGGGGCGGGCAGGCGCTGGTGTCGGCGACCTCGACCCGTACCGTGCCCGTGTCGTCGGCCGGGCCGAACAGCATCCGCAGCACAGCCGGACAACCGGTGTGCACCACGGCGTTGGTGACCAGTTCCGAGATCAACAGAATGAGCGTCTCGGCCAGTGGCTCGTCGACCTTTATTCCACATCCGACGAGCCTGGACCGCGCCCATCTACGGGCCCGTCCCACCTCCGCGGGATCGGGTCCGATCTCCAGCTGCACCTGAAGCACCTGCACCGCTCACACCATCCGAACCGGCCGGGGGTACCCCCACCCTTTTCAAGCACCGGGGGAACATCGCCTAGCGCCTCCCAGGAGTCACGGACCGTGATTCCCTTGAGAGACAGCATGGTTGACGTACAGTCACCGCAACAAGCGCTTCGGGCATATTCCAGCGCGAAGGAGTAGGCGTGGTGCATACTGTGCGACGCCTGTTGCGGACAGTCGAACGAGGGCACTTCTCGCACCCACGTACGGTGCGAACGGCACGCATTCCCCGCCCGGTGTCCACCTCACAGGCAACACCGGGACATCCGCGCAACACGGTCGTTCGCATCACTCGGAGCGTACCGGAGCGCGGCCCCGACTCCGGCCCGTGACGAGTCCGCCGGAGGACACAACCCGATATCAACGCTCGGTGACCCCGCCGCGACGGCCGCCGTGCCGCCCGCCGGACAGCGGCGGCGGCGTCGGTGGCGGAGCCTCCGGCGCCTCACAACCGGGACGCGACCAGTTCCTCGGCCTCGGCCGCGGTGATCCACTGCCCGGCCCTGACCCAGGCCCGCTTCAGGTGGAGATGAACATCTGCCTCCCAGGTGAATCCCATACCGCCGTGGACCTGGAGACAGTCCCGGGCGTTACGGACGGCCGCGTCGTCGGCGAGCAGCTTCGCACCGGCCGCCTCGTACGCGTCGGGCACGCACGCGCCCGTCACGTCCGCCTCGTCCGCCGCCGCCTCGGCGGTGACGGCAGCCGCGTACACGGCCGCCCTGGCGATCTCGGTCCGTACCAGCATCTGCGCGCACAGATGTTTGACGGCTTGGAATGCTCCGATGGGCTGTCCGAACTGTTCGCGCTGCCGGGCGTGTTGGACGGCCAGCTCGGTGGTGCGGGCGGCGCTGCCGAGCTGGAGCGCCGCCGTCAGCAGCGCCGCGGTCAGCGCGGTCGCGTCCGGTGGCAGCGTCAGGGTCACCACGTTCGTGCCCGGCGGCAGGACCACGTCCGGCCCGGCGGTCCGTTCCCCGCCCACCCGGTGCAGCGGGGTCAGCGGGTCCACCGACCGGATGGGGCGGGCGTCCTGGGCGAGGTCCTGGCCCAGCACGTCGTCGGCTTCCGCCAGCCACTCCACCAGGGCGCCGTCCGACGCGGTGACCACCGCCTCCCCGGTGTCGGCGCCCGGCACCGCGCCGGCCGCGAGGTGCGTGGCGACCAGCGGGCCCGGCAGCAGCGCCCGCCCCGCCTCCTCGAAGACGAGTACGGCCTCGGGCAGTCCGAGCCCGACACCGCCCCGCGCCTCGGGGAGCCGCAGCGAGAACAGCCCGGCGTCGCCCAGCTCCCGCCACAGCGCCCGGTCCAGGGTGCCCCGGTCCACGGCCGCCCGCAGTGCCTCCCGGTCGAAGCGTCCGGCGAGCAGCTCGCGGAAGCCGTTGCGCAGGGCCAGTTGATCGTCGGTGAGCCGGAAGTCCATCAGCGCCCCTTGGGGAGGCCGAGGATGCGCTCGGCGACGATGTTCTGCTGGATCTGCGAGGTACCGGCGGCGATCGTGTACGAGAGCGAGGACAGCCGGTCCTGGTTCCAGGGGTGCGAGAGGTCCAGCGCGTCCGGTCCCAGCACCTCGGCAGCCACCTCGTACAACTCCTGGCGGGCGTGCGAGTAACGGAGTTTGAATACCGAACCACCGGTACCCGGCACCCCGCCGCTGCGCTGGGCCTCGCTCACGTTCCACTGGGTGAGCCGCCACAACGCGGCGAACTCGGCGCCGATCCTGCCCAGTCGGCGGCGGAGCACGGTGTCGGACCAGCGGCCGTTCTCCCGTGCGGCGCGCGCCAGTTCGCCCAGCGCGCGGCGGCAGGCGACCACTTCGCCGACGAAGGCGGTGCCGCGTTCGAAGGACAGGGTCACCATGGTGACGCGCCAGCCGTCGTTCTCCTCGCCGACCCGGTCGGTCACCGGGATCCGTACCTCGTCGAGGAACATCTCGGCGAACTCGGTGGATCCGGCGAGGGTCCGCAGCGGCCGTACGGTCACGCCGGGCGCGTCCATCCGCATCGCCAGCCAGGTGATCCCCCGGTGCTTGGGGACGCTCTCGCTGACCGGCTCGGTACGGACCAGCAGTTCGCACCAGTCCGCGACCTCGGCGTGCGAGGTCCAGATCTTGGACCCGCTGACCACGTAGTGGTCGCCGTCGCGGACCGCGCGGGTCCGCAGCGAGGCCAGGTCGGAGCCCGCGTCCGGTTCGCTGAACCCCTGGCACCAGATCTCGTCGCCGCGCAGCACCGGCGGCAGCCAGCGGGCCCGCTGCTCGGCGGTGCCCTCGGCGGCGACGGTCGGGCCCGCGTGCAGCAGCCCGACGAAGTTCGCCCCGACGTACGGCGCCCCGGCCCGCTCCGTCTCCTCCAGGAAGATCAGGTGCTGGGTGGGGGTGGCGCCGCGCCCGCCCGCGTCGGCGGGCCAGTGCAGCCCCGCGTACCCGGCGTCGTACAGCATCCGCTGCCACGCCGTGTCGTACGCCCGCCGTCCCGGCCAGTCCAGCGGATCCGGCGCGGGCGGCAGCGTCGGGAGGGCCTTGGCCAGCCACTCCTTCAGCTGCCCGCGGAAGACCTCCTCCTCCGCCGTGGACGTGAGGTCCATCAGCGGCCGGTCCTGCCCGGCTTGTCGAAGTCGAGGTCCAGCATGCGGATCGCGTTGCCGCGCATCAGCTTGTAGACGGTCTCGTCGTCGAGCCCCTTGACGTGCTCCAGGGCGACCTCCTTGGTGTTCGGGAAGGTCGAGTCGACGTGCGGGTAGTCCGTCTCGAAGGTGGCGTTGTCCCGGCCGACGGTGTCCAGCGACGCGACCCCGTGCATGTCGCGGAAGAAGCAGCAGAAGATCTGCCGGTAGTAGTACGTCGACGGCGGCTCGGGGATCAGGTCCTTCACCCCGCCCCAGGCCCGGTGCTCCTGCCAGACGTCGTCGGCGCGCTCCAGGGCGTACGGGATCCAGCCCATCTGGCCCTCGCTGTACGCCAGCTTGAGCGCCGGGAACTTCACCAGCACCCCGGAGAACAGGAAGTCCATCATCGACGCCATCGCGTTGTTGAACGACAGCGAGGCCTGCACCGCGGGCGGTGCGTCCGGGGAGGCGGCGGGCATCTGCGAGGACGAGCCGATGTGCATGTTGACGACGGTCCCGGTCTCCTCGCAGACCGCGAAGAACGGGTCCCAGTACCCGGAGTGGATCGACGGCAGCCCCAGATAGGTGGGGATCTCGCTGAACGTCACCGCCCGCACCCCGCGCGCGGCGTTTCGCCGGATCTCGGCGACCGCGAGGTCGATGTCCCAGAGCGGTATCAGGCAGAGCGGGATCAGCCGGCCGCCGCTGTCACCGCACCACTCCTCGACCATCCAGTCGTTGTAGGCGCGGACGCAGGCGAGCGCGACCTCCTTGTCGTGCGCCTCCGCGAAGGTCTGGCCGCAGAAGCGCGGGAAGGTCGGGAAGCAGAGCGAGGCCTCGACGTGGTTGAGGTCCATGTCCTTCAGCCGCGCGGCCGGGTCCCAGCAGCCGCGCCGCATCTCGGCGCGGGTGATGCCCTCCAGGGTCATCTCGTCGCGGTCGAAGCCGACGGCGGCGATGTTGCGCTTGTACGGGAACTTCAGGTCCTCGTAGATCCACCAGTCGGTCGGCGGGCCCGCCGGGTCCATGGTGATCTGGTACTTCCCCGCCACATAGGCCAGCTCGCCGATGCCCGCCGTCAGCGGCTTCGGCCCGCGGTCCCGGTACTTCGCGGGCAGCCAGGTCTCGAAGAGATGCGCCGGTTCGATCACATGGTCGTCGACGCTGATGATCCGGGGCAGTTCGGTCATGGTGTCCCTTCCGGCGTATCCGGTGGCCGGACATCCGGTGCGCGGATATCTGATGGCCCGTCAGAAACCAGGCTAGCCCCGACCCTCTGGACCGACAAGGCACAGAGCCCTACGCTCTCCGCACGATCTGACTACCCGTCAGTTGTACTGTCTGCCGCGAGGGAGTTCGCCGCATGGACGAAACCGCGCACGCACTGGGCGCGTCCCGCACGCTCTGGGAGCTCATCGAGCGCCGGGCCGCGCTCACCCCGGACCGGCCGGTCCTGCTCCAGGAGGACCGCCGCCTGACCTTCGGCGAACTGCGGGACCGCTCGGAACGGGTCGCCGCCGGGCTGTACGGCATGGGCGTACGGCCGGGAAGCGTCGTCACCTGGCAGCTGCCCACCCGGATCGAGACCGCGCTGCTCTCCTTCGCGCTGGCCAGGATCGGCGCGGTGCAGTCCCCGGTGATCCCCTTCTACCGGGACCGCGAGGTCGGCTTCGCGCTGCGCGAGTCGCGGGCCGACTTCTTCGCCGTACCGGGCACCTGGCGCGGCTTCGACCACGGGGCGATGGCCGAACGACTGGGCGCGCGCGGGGTGTTCGAGGCGTACGACGACCTGCCGGACGGCGACCCCGCCGTCCTCCCGCCGCCGCCCACCGACGGTACGGCGGTGCGGTGGATCTACTGGACCTCGGGCACCACGTCCGACCCCAAGGGCGTGCTGCACACCGACCGTTCACTGATCGCGGGCGGCTCCTGCCTGGCCCACGCGCTCCAGCTGTCGGCGTCCGACGTCGGCTCGATGGCCTTCCCCTTCGCGCACATCGCGGGCCCCGACTACACGGTGATGCTGCTCCTCTACGGCTTCCCCGCCGTGATGTTCGAGCACTTCGCGATGCCCGCGGCGCTGGAGGGCTACCGCAGGCACGGGGTCACGGTCGCGGGCGGGTCCACCGCGTTCTACTCGATGTTCCTCACCGAGCAGCGCAAGGACCCGGACCGGAAGCTGATCCCCACCCTGCGGCTGCTGGCCGGGGGCGGGGCGCCGAAACCGCCGGAGATCTACCACGCGGTCGTACGCGAGATGGGCGTCCAGCTCACCCACGGGTACGGCATGACCGAGGTCCCCATGATCACCATGGGGGCGCCCGACGACACGGCGGAGAACCTGGCCACGACGGAGGGCCGTCCGCCTGCCGGGATGGAGATCCGCATCGTGGACGAGGCGGGCAAGCCGGTACCGGCCAGGGTGGACGGGGACGTGCGGCTGCACGGGGAGGCGGTCTGCCAGGGGTACGCGGACCCGGCCCTGGCGGCGGACACCTTCGACGCGGACGGGTTCCTGATCACCGGCGACGTCGGGCACCTCACGGAGAGCGGCCACCTCGTGCTCACCGGGCGCGTGAAGGACATCATCATCCGCAAGGGCGAGAACATCTCCGCCAAGGAGATCGAGGATCTGCTCCATGAACACCCGGGGGTGGGGGACGCGGCGGTGATCGGGCTACCGGACCCGGAGCGCGGGGAGCGGGTCTGCGCGGTGGTCGAGCGGGCGCCCGGCGCCGGGGAGTTGACGCTGGCCGAGGTCTCGGCGTTCCTGCGCGGCCAGGGGCTCTCGGTGTACAAGCTGCCGGAGCAGCTGGAGGTGGTGGACGCGCTGCCGCGCAACGACGCGCTGCGGAAGGTGCTCAAGTACAAGCTGCGGGAGCGGTACAGCTGACGGCTGCCGTCCGGTGCGGGGGCTGGCCGACAGCTGACGGCCGTTGTCCGGTGCGGGGTCAGGCCGAGATCGGGTGGGCGTCGTCCTCCGCCGTGGCCTCGTACACGTCCGCGTACACGTCGAAGAGGCGGCGCACGCCCAGCGCGGCCAGCACTTTGTTGACGTGTGCGGCGCCGCCCCGGCCGGACATGCCGCCCACCGAACCGTCGGACGGCAGGATCAGCCGCAGCCGTCCCTGACAGGAGCGCATCAGCCGGCGGGCCGCGATCAGGACACTGACGCCGCTGGAGTCGCAGAACACCACGTCCGAGAGGTCGAGCACCACGTCGTGGCAGCCGACCGCGACCGCGTCGTGCACGCGCTGGCGGACAGCGGGCGAGCTGACCAGATCCATTTCGCCCGATATGCGCAGCACGAGCCATACACCGTGTTCGGCTTCCCTCACGTTCAGCATCACGGGACTGGACCTTTCAGCTGTCGGTCCGGAAGATCCGGAAGTTTCCGTTCCACCTCGCGGCTGCCCCACCACCCCCTCATGAAACACCGTGCGCACAGGGAACACGCGGAAGGTTTCGGACAGAAAGATCATATTTGACCGCCCAGGTCTGGCCAAAAGCTGTCGCTGTCGGCCCCTTTACCACCTCGGGCCGCCCAGAGGCCGCACTTGGTGCAAAGAGGCGCACTCCACTGCCCGTCCGACTACTGTCGGAGCGACGAGGGGCAGATGTTTGGGGGCCTAATGCCGAAGGACGCACCACCCCGCTGGGACCGCAGGATGCAGCAGCGACTCGCACGGGGCGAGGCCGCCGCGCTCGGAGAGCTCTACGACCGGTTCGCGTCCCTCGTACACAGCCTGGCCCACCGCGTGCTCGACGACGACGAGGCCGCCGACCGGATCACCCGCGAGGTCTTCGTCCACATCTGGGAGCACCCCGACGAGTACGAGCCCAAGCACGGACCGATGCGGTCCTGGGTCGCCGCACTCGCGCACCGGCAGGCCGTTCAGCAACTGCGGCTGGCGGAGACGGCGTCACTCGCCACCAGCGGCGAAGGCACCACGGAGGAGCTGGAGCAGAAAGTGCGCAGAGCATCCGCCGCAGCCCGCGCGGACTACATCGTCACCTCCATGCCCGCGCCGCTGCGGAAGGCGCTGGAACTCGCGTACTTCCAGCGCAGGGACTACCGGCAGACCGCCGCCGACCTCGGCGTGACCGAGGACGAGGCGCGCAGACGGCTGCGGCTGGGACTCCAGCTGCTCTCCACGGCCAACACCCGCCCGGCGGACGGGGCGCCACCGCCCGGATACGGCCGTGCGCTGTGACCGGGCCGGCCGAGGAGCGGTCCGGACGCCCCGACGAGGAACTCCCCTCGCGGATACCGGGACCACGCGGGGCCGCCGACGACCTCGCGTTCCTGCCCACGCCGCCGGTGGAGCTCTCGCACAAGGTGCTGCGTTCGCTGCTCGGGGCCTGGGCGCTGTCGGCCTGCTCGCCGGAGGAGACGGAGTCCGTCGAGGCCCATCTCCCCGAGTGCGCGCCCTGCGCCGAAGAGGCGCTGCGGCTGCGGGACGCGGTGGCGCTGCTGCACACCGAGCGGAGCCTGGACCTCGACCCGCTGCTGCGTTCCCGGGTCCTTCAGGGCTGCCTGGGCCGAAGGCCCGCCCGTATCCCGGTACCGGAGTGGGCCGCGCCCTACGAGACGGAGACCGCCAGGCTCGACGCCCTGCTGAACGACTTCGGCGACGCGGAGTGGCACGCCCCGGTCCGGCTGAAGTGGTTCGAGGAGGAGCACCCGACCTCCCGGCGGACGACGGTGGCCGGAGTCATCGGTCACCTGCTCGCCGTGGACGGCCTGGTGTCCACGGCGCTCGGACTCGACGACGGCCTGAACGGCGCCCTCGGCGACGACGCGCCGCGCTCCCCGGCGGAGCGCACCGCCCGGTACTGGCGCACGCTCACCGAGCCCGCGACCCGGACGATCCGGGAGCCGTGGCGCGCGCAGTCCCACTCGCTGATCCGCGCGGCTTCCTTCGCGGGCCCCCGGGCCACCGAATTCGCCGTACCGTACGGGGGCTTCGCCCTCCCGCTGGGCGACTCGCTCCTCGACCGGGCCTTCGAGTGCTGGGTGCACGCGGACGACATCGCGAACGCGGTGGACTATCCGTACGACCCGCCGACCTCCGCGCACCTCTACCGGATGATCGACCTGGCGGCCCGGATGCTCCCGGTCACCCTGGCGGGCCGCCGCAGCACCGGCCTGGCGGGCCCGCCCCGCGAACCGGTCGCGGGCACACCGGGCCGTTCGCTGCGGCTGGAGATCGAGGGCATCGGGGGCGGCGAGTGGTACATCGCCCTGGACTCCCCGGCGCCGGGCTCACCGGACCACGCGGTGGCACATGTGGCGCTGGACGGCGTGGAGTTCTGCCAGCTGGCGGCAGGACACGTGAAGCCCGAGGAGGCGGTGGCCGGTCAGGAGGGAGACCGGGAGGCGATCCGCGACGTACTCTTCGCGGCGGCTTCGCTGAGCCGGATGTAGCCGCGCGCTCCGCCCCCCGGGCCCCGGGCCTTTCGCGAAAGGCCCGGGATCGCCGGGCGCGCCCGGGGGTTACGCGAAGACCACCGTACGGCTGCCGTTGAGCAGGATCCGGTGCTCCGCATGCCACTTCACCGCCCGCGCCAGCGCCTGGCACTCCACATCGCGCCCGATCGCCACCAGTTGGTCCGGGGTGACCTGGTGGCCCACCCGCTGGACCTCCTGCTCGATGATCGGGCCCTCGTCGAGGTCCGCCGTCACATAGTGCGCGGTCGCGCCGATCACCTTCACGCCCCGGGCGTGCGCCTGGTGGTACGGCTTCGCGCCCTTGAAGCTCGGCAGGAAGGAGTGGTGGATGTTGATGATCCGGCCGTTCAGCGCCTTGCAGAGATCGTCGGAGACGACCTGCATGTAGCGGGCGAGCACCACCAGCTCGACGTCCTCCCTGCGGACGATCTCCAGCAGTTCGGCCTCGGCCTCGGCCTTGTTGTCCTTCGTCACCGGGATGTGGTGGAAGGGAATCCCGTACGAACCGACCAGCTCGGCGAAGTCCGGGTGGTTGGAGACGACCGCGGCGATCTCCACCGGCAGCGCACCCGTACGGGAGCGGAACATCAGGTCGTTCAGGCAGTGGCCGAACTTGCTGACCATCAGGACGATCCGCATCCGCTCCTCGGCGCGGTGGATCTGCCAGTCCATCCCGAAGGTGTCGCCGACGGCGGCGAAGCCGGCCCGCAGCTTCTCCACCGTCACCGGCTGCTCGGCCGCGAAGTGCACGCGCATGAAGAAGAGACCGGTGTCGCGGTCCCCGAACTGCTGGCTGTCCTCGATGTTGCACCCGGTGATGAACAAGGAGCTCGACACGGCATGCACGATGCCCTGCTTGTCCGGGCAGGAAAGGGTGAGGACGTACTGGTCGGTCATGCCCAGTAGGGTGCCACAACCTGTCCGCCGTCAGGCGGCGCCGGTCACGATGCGGAGCACTTCGAGGGTGCGGGGCGGTACGTCCGGGTCGTCACCGTCGGCCGCGGCCAGCCTGACGTGCGCCTCGCGCGCGGCCCGTACCGCCTCCGGCCAGCCGTGGTGCTCCATGTAGACCGACACCTGGGCGTCCGCGCCCACCTGGTGCATGATGCGGAGCACCCGCAGCACGGCCACATCGACCAGGGCGGCCTCGCCGGAATCGCGGAAGACGGTCCCGACGTACTTCTCGGCGGACCAGTTGTCGAGCCAGGTGTCCTCGACCAGCCGGTACACGGCGTCGGTGACGTCCCCGTACTCCTCACGGCCGGTCAGCCAGAACTCCTGGTGGAAGACGGGGTCGGAGAGCATATGCAGCGCAGAGCGCACATTGGCGCGCCAGCGCCACCACGGCATGTCGGTGAGCGGCATGCCGCCCATGGTGGTGGAGCTACGGCCGCGGCGGGAAGCGTTCGGGGAACCTTGCACGATTTCGATCGTACGTTCCTGGCGCGGGGCGCCTGCCGGACCCCCGCAATTCACCCTGCCGTCACCCTGTGTCGAGGCCCGACCACCATCGCGTTACCCCTGGGGCGGAAGTGTTCCGGTCCATGACCGGTTGGCGACGTTTCCTCACCGTCCTCGCACTCAGCACCGCCGTCGTGGTCCCCTCGCTCACCGGCTGCGGGGTACTGCCGGGCGGTTCGGGCGGCTCCCGGGAGCCCCTCACCGTCATGACCTGGGCACCCGAGGGCACCAGCGGGACGAACATGCCGGGAATGCCCGCCCTGGCGCGGGCGTACGCCCGCGCGGTCAACGCCCGGGGCGGCATCGACGGGCACCGGCTGAGGATCATCACCTGCAACGACCGCAACGAGCTGATCGCCGCCGGGACCTGCGCCCGGCGGGCGGTCACCGAGGGCGCGGTCGCGGTCGTCGGCTCGTACAGCCTCTACGGGCAGTCGTTCATGCCGGTGCTCGAAGCGGCGGGCATCCCGTACCTCGGCGGCTACGGCGTCTCCACGGAGGAGTTCCGCTCGGCGCTCTCCTACCCGGTCAACGGCGGCCAGGCGGCGCTGCTGGCCGGCAACGGCAAACAGCTCGCCCGGGACTGCGAACGGGTCGCGCTGGTCCGCCCCGAGACCGTCGACGGCGACGAGCTCCCCGTCCTCCTCGACACCGGCCTGGCCGAGACCGGCAAGGCCCCGGCGGCCGACATCCGGGCCACCGAGAACGCGGGCGAGTACGGCGCCCAGGCCGCCGCGGCGCTGCGGGCGGTGGGCGCCGGGCCCGACGAGCCCGCGCGGCTCGGCCGGGCGGGAGCGGCCGAACAGGCGGCCAAGGGGTGCGTGACGGCGGCGCTCGGCGGCCGTACGGAAACCTTCTTCGACTCCTTCCGGCGGCTGGAGCGCCCCGGCCAGCAGGTCAGGATCGCCTCGGTGCTCGGCAGCATCGGGCAGGGCGTCGTCGACAGCACGGGCGGCAAGAACGGCCCCTACGAAGGGGCGTACGTCACCGGCTGGTACCCGGAGTCCACGGACGCGCGCTGGCAGCCGATGCGGGACGTGATCACGGAGTACGCCTTCGGGGACAACAGCCTCGACCCGGCCGACGCGGGCGTGCAGACCACCTGGATCGCGTACACCGCGCTGAAGCAGGCCGTCGAGTCGCTCGACAGGAACCGCGTCACGGCCGACGACCTCACCCGGGCGCTGGACGGCGGACTCGCCGTCCGCACGGGCGGGCTCACCCCGACGCTGCGCTGGGGCGTCCAGGACATGCTGGCGTCCCGGGACTTCCCGCGGCTCGTCAACCGCGAGGTGACGTACCAAGTGGTGCGCGAGGGGCGGCTGGTGGCGCTGCGCAAGGGCGCGGTGGATGTGGGGCCGACGCTGGAGAAAGCCTCACTCACCGGGTGACGGCCCGGCCCGGCGGGGGCGGTCCTGTCCCCCGGCGGGTGACGGCTGTCCCTGAAGGTGACGGCTGTCCCTGAAGGTGACGGCTGTCCCGCCGGGTTACGGCCTTTCCGCCGGCCCTGGCACCGTCAGAGCTGGTCGACCCTGCGCGTCGTCAGGCTGTACTTCTCCGCGATGGTGTTCCACAGACCAGACGCCTGCTTCTTCGCCGCGGTCGCCTGACCACTGGCCGCGTCGCCCCGGCCCGCCGCCTCGGTCCGCTTGGCGCGGCCGTGCTTGCAGCCCTTCTTGCCCTTGTCCGCGACGTTGCGGGCCCACGCGGCGTACTGCTCGTCCGCGGTGGCCGACGCGTTCCACGCCGTGGTGAGGGAGGACGTCAACTGCGCGTGGTCCGGCAGCTGGTCGACCGAGAGGGCGCCCAGCCGGGTCACCAGCGAGTGCCGCTGCTTCGCCGCGCCGCTCAGGTCCTGCTCCGCCTGGTCCAGGTTCTGGCAGGAGTTGATGTGGGCGACCGCCGCGATCACCGCGGAGCGGCTGCTGTTGCTGTCGGCGAGGAGCTTGTCGAGCGCGACCGCCTGCGCCTTCGCGGGGTCCTCGGCGGCCTGCGCGGGCTTCGACGCCGCGGTCTCGGTGGAGGCCGCGGGCTGCTTGTCGTCCTTGGTGTCCGAACCGCCGCCACTGAGCAGTGCGCCCACTCCCAGCCCCACGACGGCGATACCGACGACGGCCGCGGCGATGAGGGGCACCCGGGAGGACCTGCGCCGGTCCGCGCCGGCGGCGGCGCGGGAGCCGGGCGGCGGGGGCTGCGGGGCGTACTGCTGCTGCGGCGGAGGCGGGGGCTGCTGCCCGTACGCACCGTTGCCGTACGGGGCGTTCCCCCGGCCGTTCCCCGGGCCGTGCCCTGCCGGGCCGTTCCCCGGGCGGTCGTTCCCGTACGGCTGCTGCGCGTCGAAGACCGGCAACTGCTGTGTCTCACCCGCCGCTTGCGGGCCGGACGCGGCGTCCGAACGGAAGAGGCTGTCGAACTCGGCGGGCGGCACGCGGTCCTCGGGGGCGCCCGGCCTGATGTCGTACGGAGCGGCGGCGGGCGCGGCCGGGACGGGCGGCAGGAACTGCGTCGCGTCGGCGTCCGAACCGGGGGCCGCGCCGGGCTGCGGGTGGTGGCCGAGGAACTGCGTCGATTCCGCCGGGCTCTCGGGCGGTACGGAGATGGGCGCGATGAACTGGGTGGCGTCGCTGTCCCCCAGCCCCAGCCCCATGCCCATTCCGGGAACGGCCTCGGGAGGCAACGGCTGGGCGTACGAAGGCGATTGCGGCTGCGCCTGCGGGTGCATCGGGTGCTGCATCTGCGGCATCGGCTGCGCCTGGGGGGCCTGAGGGGCCTGGTACGGCAGGTGCTGCTGCGGCTGCGGCTGCGGCTGCTGCGGCTGCGGCTGCGGCTGCGGCTGCTGCGGGAGGTGCTGCTGCGGCTGCTGCGCCTGCGGCAGCGCCTGAGGCTGGTGGGGCTGGGACAGCGCCTGAGGCTGGTGGGGCGACTGCATGTACGGCTGGGACTGCGGCTGTTGCGCCGGTATCTGCTGCGGCGGCAGCGCCTGCGCGTCCTGCGGCCCCCAGGGCTGACCCCACGGCTGCCCACCGGCGGGCACCGTGTGCTCACCGGCAACCTCGGGCACCCACGGCCCACTTCCGTCCGAGGGCAGTACGACACCTTCGTGCGCGCGCCGTACAGCGGGAAGCTGCGGCTCGTCGCCCTGTCCGTTCTGCGTCACCGGGACTCCTACTGCACGTGGACCTACGGAATCGTCGGTTCACGCTACCGGGTGAACCGACGCGTCTGCCACGGGGCGCCGGACCGGGGTGTGGGATGTAACACATGGGCCGTGCGGGGCGCTGATATGGGGGCGGTGGAGGCGGGCGGGCGCTTCGCGTGGCTTGTTCCCTCCCGCCCCCACCAGGTGGTCACCCGGAGATCGACGACGGCCACCGGCCGGGTCCAGGACCTGTCCGGTCGATGGCCGCCCACCGCCCCCGTTCCCGCCCCCGTTCCCGGCGCGGTCCCGGACAACCGCTACGCCGCCTGGATCTCCATCCGCGCCCCCAGTTCCCGCACCGACTTCTCCTCCCCGAACGGTTCCAGCCGCTCCCGCAGATCGTCCAGATAGTCCGCCCCCCGGTGCGAGCGCACCGTGCTCAGCAGCTCCACCGCCCGCGTCCCCGTCCGGCAGGCCTCCTCCACCTCTCGTTCCTGGACGTGCGCCGTCGCCAGCAGCACCAGGCCGATCGCCCTGCGGCGGGTCTTGGTCACCGGGAGGCCGGCCAGAGCCTCCTCCGCACGCCGGACACCCGCCGCGCCCTGGCCGAGATCGCGGTGGCAGTGGGCCAGTTCGTCGGCCAGGTACGCGGGATCGAAGTGGGTGATCCACTCCGGGTCGTCGCCGGATTCCTTGCCGGACTCGGCGCGGTCCATCGCGGCGAGCGCCTGGGCCGCCACCGCCTGGGTCGTACGGGCGTCACCCATCAGCGCGTGACCGCGCGCCTCCGCCGCGTAGAACATCGACTCCACACGGGACGTGACCCGCCCGCGCGCGCCCTCCTGGGCGGCCCGCGCCAGTTGGGCGATCTCGCGCGGGTTGCCCAGCTGGGCCGCGAGATGGCTCATCGAGGCGGCCAGCACATATCCCCCGTAACCGCGGTCGCCCGCCGCCTGGGCCAGCCGCAGGGCCTGGATGTAGTAGCGCTGGGCAAGTCCGGGCTGGCCCGTGTCGACCGCCATGTACCCGGCGAGTTCGGTCAGCCGGGCGACCGCGCCGAACAACTCCCGGCCCACCCCGTCCCGGTACGAACCGGCCAGCAGCCCGGACACCACACTGTTCAGGTAGTGGACGACGATCGGGCGCACATGTCCGCTGCCGAAACGGTGGTCGAGTTCGGTGAGCGCGGCGGTCGTGGCCCGCACCGCCTCGACGTCCGACCTGCCGACCCGCGCCCCGGCGGCCCGCGCCACCTGTGGGTCCGCGCCGGTGATCAGCCAGTCGCGGCTCGGCTCGACCAGCGCCGAAGCGGCGACCGTGGAACCCGAGAGGAAGTCCCGGCGCCCCACGTCGCTGCGCCACAACTCGCAGACCTGCTCGATCGCACCGATCACCGTCGGCGCGAAGTGGAGCCCGACGCCGGACGCGAGGTTCTTGCCGTCGGCCATGCCGATCTCGTCGATCGTGACCGTACGGGTGAGCTTGCGGCCCAGCGCTTCGGCGATGACGCCCGGTGCCCGGCCACGGGGCTGCTGCCCGCGCAGCCATCGCGCGACGGACGTCTTGTCGTAACGGAGATCGATACCGCGTTCCGCGCCGACCATGTTGACGCGGCGGGCGAGGCCCGCGTTCGAGCAGCCCGCTTCCTGGATGAGTGTCTGCAGCCGTTCGTTCGGCTGGCGGGCGACGAGAGGCCTGGCGGCCATGAGTACCCCCTGAGACGTGCGGCGATCAATGATGCGGTCAGGCTGATCACTGCCCGGCAAATGTCGGGAGAATGCGCTGAAAAGCGGGAGTAATCCCGGCATTCTCCGTGCACCCCCGCAGATGGACATCGGCATGGATACCCGCTCGCGGGGTGCATTCGCGTACGCGCCCCCGTTCGTGCCTCCATGCGCCCCATATGCCGGGAGCCCGCCCCCGCGACGGGTGCGGTGCGCCCGTAACCCCGGGTGACAGCGGGAGTTGAGCTGAACGTGAATGACACCACCACGGGCACGGAAGCCGCACAGATCCCCGGGCAGCGCGGAGAAACGCTGCTGGACACCGCCGTACGGTACGCCGAACAACGGCACTGGGACGTGCTCTCCGGCACCTGGCTGGTGGCGAAAGAGGGTGTCGAACGGTGCTCCTGCGCCGATACGGGGTGTTCCGCGCCCGGCGCGCACCCCACGCGCCCCGACTGGGCGGCGCAGGCGACCGGCAGCGCCGTCGTCGCCCGCGCCCAGTGGTCCGAGCAGCCGACGGCCTCCGTACTGCTGCCGACCGGGCGGGCCTTCGACGCCGTCGACGTCCCCGAGACGGCCGGATTCCTGGCGTTGGCGCGGATGGAACGCATGGAGGTGACGCTCGGTCCGGTCACCCGCACGCCCGACCGCCGGATGCAGTTCTTCGTACTTCCCGGCACCGGCGCCAAAGTGCCGTTCCTGGTACGGAGGTTGGGCTGGGACCCGGCGGCGATCGACCTCACGGTGCGGGGCGAGGGCGGCTTCCTGGCGGCGCCGCCGACCCGGGTCGGGGCGGGCGGCGCGGTGCAGTGGGTGCGCCGCCCGACGGCCGCCAACCGCTGGCTGCCGGACGCGGACGAGCTGACCGGCCCGCTCGCGTACGCCTGCGGCCAGGAGACACGGGACCGCCGCGCGTAGGACCTGCCCTCCCGCAACGGGTCCGACCGCCCGGGAACGCCGGGTCGTGCAGCGTCCGCCCGTAGGGTGGCCCCAAGAGCTGGGACTCCGAGAGGCGCTGCACCATGCCGGACCAGGCAGCCGTACGGGTAGAGGGACTGTGGAAGCGGTTCGGGGAACAGATCGCGGTCGCCGGGATCGATCTCGAACTGCCCGCAGGCCAGTTCATCGGTCTGGTCGGGCCGAACGGCGCGGGCAAGACCACCACCCTGTCCATGGTGACCGGGCTGCTCCGGCCCGATCAGGGCACCATCGAGGTGGCGGGTCACGACGTCTGGCAGGACCCGGTCGCGGTCAAGTCCCGGATCGGCGTACTGCCCGAGGGGCTGCGGCTGTTCGAGCGCCTCTCCGGACGTGAACTCCTCGCGTACAGCGGGCGGTTGCGCGGGCTGCCCGGCGCCGAGGTCGACAAACGGGCGACCCAGCTGCTGGACGTACTGGACCTGGCGGGCGCCCAGCACAAGCTGGTCGTCGACTACTCGACCGGGATGCGCAAGAAGATCGGGCTGGCCGCCGCGCTGCTCCACAACCCCGAAGTGCTCTTCCTGGACGAGCCGTTCGAGGGTGTCGACCCGGTGTCCGCCCAGACGATCCGCACCGTCCTGGAGCGCTACACGCACTCCGGTGCGACCGTCGTCTTCTCCAGCCATGTGATGGAGCTGGTCGAGTCGCTCTGCGACTGGGTGGCGGTGATGGCGGCGGGCCGCATCCGCGCACAGGGTCCGCTCGCCGAGGTGCGCGGGGCCGCCCCCTCGCTCCAGCAGGCCTTCCTGGAACTGGTCGGCGCGCACGGCAGGAACACCGGGGACAGCCTCGACTGGCTGGGCGGTGGCCCCCGATGACCGCGGCCCCGGTCGCGCCCGCCGGGCCGACCGTCCAGCAACCCGCCGAACCCCTCACCGCCGTCTTCGTCCGGCTCAAGCTGTCGCTGCTGCGCAACGGCCTGCGCCAGTCGTCGGGCCGCCGGGCCGCGTACCTCGCCTCGGTGGTGCTCGCACTGTTCCTCGCCGTGCTGCTGCTCCTCGGGCTGATCGCCCTGCACGGCAACGCCCACGCGGGCACCCTGACCGTCATCCTCGTCACCGTCCTGGCGGTGGGCTGGTCGGCGATGCCGCTCTTCTTCCCCGGCGGCGACGAGACGCTGGACCCCAGCCGTCTGGTGATGCTGCCGCTGCGCCCCGAACCGCTGGTACGGGCGCTGCTCGTCACCTCACTCGTGGGCATCGGCCCGCTGTTCACGCTCTGCCTCGTCCTGGGCTCGGCCGTCGCGGTGGCGACGGGCCCGGCGGGCGCGGTGGTGGCGGTGGTCGCGGTGCCCCTCACGGTGCTGGTCTGTGTGGCGCTGGCCCGGACGGTCGCGGCGGCCAACGTCCGGCTGCTCACCTCGCGCAAGGGCCGCGATCTGGCCGTACTGAGCGGCCTGGTCATCGCGGTGGGCATCCAGGCGGTCAACTTCGGCGTCCAGCGGCTCGGCAGGGCGGGCGGGCTCTCCGCGCTCGACCCGGCCGGGGACGTGGTGCGGTGGCTGCCACCGGCGTCCGCGATCGGCGCGGTGGACTCGGCGGGCCGCGGCTCGTACGGGCAGGCCGCCGCCCAACTCCTCATCGCCGCCGCGGCCCTGGTGGTGCTCCTCCTCGCCTGGCAGCGCACCCTGGTCCGGCTGATGACGTCCCCGGACGGCTCGACGATCGCGGCGGGCGAACCGAGCCGCAAGGAGTCGGCGGCGGGCCTCTCCCGCTTCCTCCCGGAGGGGCGTACCGGCACCGTGATGCTGCGTACCCTGCGCTACATCTGGCGCGACCCGAAGACCAAGGCCGCCTGGATCGCATCGCTCGCGATCGGGCTGATCGTCCCGGTCCTCAACGCGGTCCAGGGCAGCGGGTCGATCTACTTCTCCTGCTTCGCGTCGGGGATGCTCGGCATCCAGATGTACAACCAGTTCGGCCAGGACACCTCGGCGTTCTGGATGGTCGCGCAGACGATCTCCACCCCGCAGGACGCCTACACCGAACTGCGTTCGCGGGCGCTGGCGTTGCTGGTGGTCACCCTCCCGTACACCGCCCTGGTCACCGTCGTCACGGCCGGGCTGCTCGGCGACTGGCGGGCGCTGCCGGAGGCGATGGGCCTGGCCTTCGCGCTGCTCGGTGCGATGCTGGCGACGGGCGCCGTGACCTCGGCGCGCTTCCCGTACTCGATCCCCCAGGACAACGCCCACAAGAACGTGGCCCCCGGCCAGGCGGGCCTCGCCTGGATCTCCATCTTCGGCGGCATGGTCTCGGCGTCGCTGCTCTGCTCCCCGGTGATCGTCCTGCTGATCACGCTGCACACCACGGGCAACGAGCCGTTGCTGTGGATCCTGCTGCCGGTGGGCACCGGGTACGGCGCGCTGGCCGCCTGGGCCGGCCTGCGGGTGGCCGCACCGCAGGCGGCCACCCGGCTCCCGGAGATCCTGACGGCCGTCAGCAAGGGCTGACGGCACCGGGGGTCGGTCGGTCCGTCGGCCGGTCGGTCCGTCGGCCGGTCGGTCCGTCGGTCCGTCGGTCCGTCGGTCACGGTCGCCCCGGGACTACTTCACGGCCACCGCGTCCAGGAACGGCTCTATCGCGGCGCGCCAGGCGTCGGGCTGGTCGTAGTGGACCAGATGGGCCGCGTCCGCCACCTCCGCGTACTCACCGCGGGTCAGCACCCGGACCATCTCCTGGGACTCCGCGCGGCCCAGCTCACCGTCCAGGCCACGGACCACCAGGGCCGGGCACCGGACCTGGGCCAGCTCCTCCCAGTGCGCTTCGAAGACCCAGGTCTCGCGGGACTTCAGCATCTGCCGGGAGGAGAACACGGGGCGCCAGCCGTCGGCCTGCTCGGCCATGACCTCGGCGAAGAACTCGCCCCTGGCCGGATTCGGGCGCTCCACCCAGGGGTCGTCCTCGCCGAACCACTTCCGGACGTCGGCGAGCGTCGCGAAGGGGACCGGCCAGGACGCGAACCAGTCCTCCCACTCGCGCTGGGTGGCCGTCCCCAGGGCCGAGGCCCGCATGTCGCAGATGATCACGGCCCGGACCAGGTCGGGGCGCTTGGCGGCGAGCTGCCAGGCGGTGAGCGCACCCATCGCGTGGCCGATGAGAGTCACGGGCGCCAGGCCCAGCTGCTCGATCGCCGCCTCGGCGTCGGCGACGTACGCATCGCGGGTGTACGGACCGTCGGCGGGCTTGTCGCTGCGGCCGTGACCCCGCTGGTCGAGGGCTATCGCGCGGTGGCGTTCGGAGAGCCAGCGCGCCGTGGACGCCCAGTGCGAGGCGCGGCCCATCAGGCCGTGCAGCAGTAAGACGCCGGGAGCGCGCTCGGCGTCACTGCCGGGCTCCTTGGGCGGGTCGGCGAACTCCCAGGCAGCAAGGCGCACGCCGTCCGGTCCGGTCACGTCGATGCGACGCACCATGTGATCTGACACCCCCTTCAGTCCCCCGAGTGGATCCGGCCCCGCAAGTGCCGCAGGCCGTTCAGTGACCGTTCCGTTCAGTGGCCGTTCTGCTCGCCCCTGCGGTCGATCCTGTGCTCGCTGTCGCCACACCGCAGACTATCGAACCCGCATTCGAAAACACGGTTTCCTCGCGCAACACCCCACCTTCGAGTGACACCCCGCAAGGATTGAGGGTTGCTGGCCAGGGGAGATTTTCTGCGGGGGCGGACCACTCGGGGATGAGGGTCCGGCACGACCGACCTTGAGAGCTCGGGGCTCCAGGTCGGGACAAGGGGAGGTCAGGCCCCGGCGCTCCAGAGCGCCGGGGCCCTCCCCTTGTGAGACGCGGTGCGTGTGCGACGGACGCATCCACCTGCTCCCTCCCCGACCGGACGGGCGAGCCGAGTCGTACCGGCAGCCGTCAGGTCACAAGCCTCAGCCTTGCACGGGTTGCCCACAGCCGGGGCCGTTCCTGCGCCATTGCACAGGGGTTGCAGAAGGTTGCCGCGCAAAGCGGCTCCGGCCCTCGCGGACTACCGCGCGGACTACTGCCCGGACTACTGCTAGGCCACGAAGCGGACTACTGCTTGGCCACGAACACGTGCGAAGCCACCTCGGGGTTGAGCTCCGCGGCCTCCCCGCCGCTCCCGACCAGCACCCCGCCGGGCGACTCCGTGACGCTCACCACCGAGCCGGGCTGCACACCCGCGCGACGCAGCGTGTACATCAGCTGGGCGTCCGTCTGGATGGGCTCACCGATCCGCCGTACGACCACGTTCTTCCCGTCCGCACCCGGGTCCAGCTCCGCCAGGCTCACCATGCCCTCGTTCAGGAAGGGATCCGCCTCGGCCTTCTCGCCCAGCTCCTCCAGGCCCGGAATCGGATTCCCGTACGGAGACTCCGTCGGGTGGCGGAGCAGTTCCAGCACCCGCTTCTCCACCGCCTCGCTCATCACGTGCTCCCAGCGGCACGCCTCGGCGTGGACCTGCTCCCACTCCAGGCCGATCACGTCGACGAGGAGACATTCGGCCAGCCGGTGCTTGCGCATGACGCGCGTCGCCAGCCTGCGCCCCTCCTCGGTCAGCTCCAGATGCCGGTCGCTGGCTACGGCCACCAGGCCGTCGCGCTCCATACGCGCCACGGTCTGGCTCACCGTGGGGCCGCTCTGGTCGAGCCGCTCCGCGATCCGGGCCCGCATGGGAACCACACCTTCCTCCTCCAGTTCGAGGATGGTGCGGAGGTACATCTCCGTAGTGTCGATCAGCCCACTCATACGTGCCCCTATGTTCCGCTACTGCTTTGGCCCTCATCCAATTCTGACGCATACCTCCGACAACCGGGCCGCGCGTGCCGAAGCGGTATTGACACCACACTGGTCCGGACCGCACCGTGATCGGCATGAGCAGCGAGAGCAGCGGAAGCAGCAGCCTTGCCGGGGAGTTCTTCGATGCCGCGATCGGCCTGCTGCGGCAGGTCCGGGACGAGGAGTCGGAGAACGTGGCGGCGGCCGGTGCCGCCATCGCCGACACCGTGGAGGCGGGCGGCCGGCTCTTCGCCTTCGGCGCGGGCCACTCGTCGCTCGCCGCGCAGGACGTCGTCTACCGCGCGGGCGGTCTCGCTCTGATGAACATCCTCGCCGTACCCGGCACCCTCGGCGTCGACGTCATGCCGGCCACGCTCGGCTCGGCCCTGGAACGCGTCGGCGGCCTCGCGGGCGCCGTGCTCGACTCCGGCCCGGCGCAGTCGGGGGACGTACTCGTGATCATCTCGCTCTCCGGGCGGAACACCCTCCCGGTGGAGATGGCGACGCACGCCCGCGCCCTGGGCATGAAGGTCATCGGCGTGACCTCGGTCGCGTACGCGAAGGAGACCACGTCCCTGCACTCCTCGGGCACCTTCCTGAAGGACCACTGCGACATCGTGCTGGACAGCCGGATCGCGGTGGGTGACGCGGAGCTGACCGCCGAGGGCGTCGAGGCACCGTTCGCGCCCGCCTCGACCGTGGTCACCAGCGCGCTGATGCAGGCGATGATGGCGTCCGCAGCGGGCGAGCTGGCCCGGCGCGGCATCGAGCCGCCGCTGCTGCGGTCCGGAAACGTGGACGGTGGCCACGAGTGGAACCGCCGGGTGATGACGGAGTACGGCGACCGGATCTTCTACCGGCACTGACACCGAGGGCACGGCGGGCGCGGCGGGCCGCCCTGTCCGTGCCCCCCCCTCTCCCCCTTTCCCCCTCGCGCCCTACCGTCCGTCCCGCTCCCCGCCGCCCGCTGCCAGTGCCTGCGCCAGGTCGACCGCCGAAGCCACCCGTACCGCCACGCTCTCCGCGTACACCGCGTCGGGCCGCTCGAACGCGCTACGGCTCGCTCCGCGCAGGAACGTCACCACCCCCAGCGTCCTCCCCCGGCTCCGCAGCACCACGCACAGCGCGTGCGCGGTGTCCCGTGGCCACCGCCGCTCCACCGCCCACTCCGCCGCCGGGGAAGCCGCCGCCGCACTGGCCCGTACCGCGCCCACCCGGTCCACCGCCTGGCGTGCCGGATGCCCGGCCGCATACCGCACCGGAAGGGCGCCCGCGCCCGGCAGGCACGGGCCCGGCGCGCCCCCGGACGGCGTCTCGGCCACCCGCACCAACCGCCCGCCCGAAGCACCCGAGCTGTCCGCCTTCTCCCCACCCAGGGGAGCAAGATCGATCAGCGCATGGTCGGCGAACCCGGCGAGCGCGAAGTCCAGATACGCCGTCGCCGCCTCCATCGGGTCCTCGCACTCGGCGGCCGATCGCGAGGCCCGGGTCAACTGATTGCCGCGGAAGCGCAGTTGGTCCGCCTCCTGCTCGGCCTGCTTGGCCGCGGTGACGTCCCGGAAGAGCCAGCCCACCCCCAGCGGAACCGGTTCTTCCGCGAGCGGTGAGGCCAGCCGCAGAAACCCGCTGCGCCAGCAGCGCCGCCGCTCACCTTCCGCGGTCCGTACGGTCACCCACATCTCGGCGGGCGCGGGCAGCGCCCCCTCCGCGAGTACGTGCTGGAGCGCACCCTCCAACTCCTCGACGCCCTGCACGATCAACTCGCCCAGCGGACGGCCGAGCAGCGTGGTGCGCCCGGTGGAGAGCGCCCGCGCCGCATGGGCGTTGACGACGGTGGGCCGCAGATCGGCGTCGACCAGGACCACCCCCCACGAGGCGTCGTCGAACATCGCCTCGCTGAGCGCGATCGCCCGCTCCAGATCGATCTGCGTATGGACCTCGCTGAACGCGCAGTACACCCCGGCCGGTGTCCCGTCCGCGCCGCGCACCCCGGCGGACTGGGTCCGTACGAGCACCCGCCCGCCGTCCTTGCGCAGCAGCGCGAACTCGTGGACCTGCCGACCCGGCCGGTCCATCACCGCCATCAGCCGGCCGTGCACCTCGTCGGCGTCGGCGGTCCGCACCGCCCAGCCCGCGAAACCGGCCCGCCCGACGGCCTCGCCGGCGGACCAGCCGAGGATCCGCTCGGCCTCACGGTTCCAGTGGGTGATCACCCCGTCCGCGCCGAACGCGCAGAGCGCGGCGTCCATCCCGTCGAGCAGCGCGGCGAGCAGATCGGCGCCGGGGCGGCCGGACTCGTCAGAGACTCCCGGGGCGGGACCCGGCACCGCCGAGGCGCCCACGGAGCCCGCATCGTGCTCCGGCTCGTCGGGCCCCAGCGCACTGCTCGTCTCGATCCGGGAACCACTCATCCGGCACCCCCAACAGGAAGCGTCCTCCGCGTGAACCGCATGTACCGCACGTCAGATCATTCAACGCGAACGTGACGCGGCCCACACTCGACTTTCGGAAATCGTTGCGGGGAAAAGCGATCTCAGGCCAAGTCCGGGCCCGCTGCCTCCCGGCGAACGGATCGGCTCAGCGCGGCCACAGGGTGAACAGGGCCACCAGCAACAACACCAGCAACGCCCAGCCGAGCACCCCGACCTTCCGGCGCTGCGGATTCCGTCCCTGACGCCATGCGCCGACCTCGTGCGGAGTCTCTTCCATGGCCGACAAGCCTATGCCCTCGTGCCCGCATCGAGGCGAAGCCGTACGTAGTCCGCATCCCCCGGACCGGGCCGACGGTGACCGTCGGGCACCCCGCTCACCCCCACACCATGAGCGTAGGTTTCCCGGAGGTCATCAGCGCGTACGAGGCCCGCGGATCGGCGTTCACCGCACCCACCCACCCGTTGTAGAAGGCCGTTCCCGCCTCCGCGCTCCCGCCCGCGCGGACCTCGAACGAGGCGAACGCCCAGACGTGCGAGCAGACCAGGACGAATTCCTGCGCGGTGACGTCCCGGAGGGCGGCAACGGCGGCCTTTGACCAGCGCTCGTCGTTCCCCACGAGGTTCTCACCGATGAAGGCCCGGAGGTCGGTGTGTGCCGTCTGGTACCGCCGGTACACCCTGCTGTCGAACCGTGCCTGCACAAATTGGGAGTTGAAGGGAAACGGAACCCACATCCAGCTCCACCCCGGGCCGGTACGCCCTGAAGAGGACTCCGGGTAATCGTGGTTGGAGATAGCGGACTCGGCCACGCTGCCGTTCGGAGCGTCCAGTTTCAGCAAGATTCCCCCGGTCATCGCCATCGGTGAACTGCGGCAGCGGGGGCGTGCAGGCCCCCACACATCACTCATCGTCCGGCGGCAGCCCCACGCACACTCCGTATTACGACGGTTTCGGGCACCTCTCCACCACTACCGCACGCCTCGTTGCGGCGGTGCCCTCGTTGCCGAAGCTCGCTCGGTCCGAGTAGGACACCGCGTCACCCGAGTGCCTCGCGGCCGTGCTGCGCGTCCGCAGCGTCGGCCGTGAAAAACCGATTCCGGTTGATCGGAGCACGGTGTAGAAACCCGGTGTGGAAAAGAATCTTGAGCTTCCTGACCTGCTGCGACTGATAGACGAACGGTCGGCCGCCTTCCGCGCCGCGGTCGCCTCCGCGCCCAGCCTCGATGTACAGGTGCCGACCTGCCCCGAGTGGACGCTGTTCGATCTGGCGCAGCACATCGGCGAGGGGCGCCGCGACTGGGCCGCCACCGTCGCCGCAGGACCTGCTCCGGCCAAGTCCGCAGCGGAGGGCGCCCCGGCTGCGCCTCGGGAGCGCGAGGCCCTGCTGGCCTGGCTGGCGGAGTCCACGGAGCAACTGGTGGACGCACTGCGGAAGGCCGGCCCGGATCGCGGTTGCTGGACGTGGTGGGAGACCTCGCAGTCGCCGCATACCTCCGGTGCCGTAGCTCGGCACCAGCTCCAGCAGTTCGCGGTGCACACGTACGACGCCCAGATCACCGTGGGTGCCCCGCAGCCGCTGCCGGCCCAGGTGGCGCTCGACGGTGTCGACGAGTTCCTGTCCACCTGCGTCGCAACGACGAGTGCCTGGCCGCACAAGCCCGCTGCCATCGACTTCCACGCCTCCGAGGGCCGCTCCTGGCGCCTCTTGCTCTCCGCCGACGGCGCACGGACCATCCGTCTCCCCGGGCTCGGCACCATATCGGCCACCGCTGCCGGCCAGGGCCCGGACGCGGCCAACGCCTCCGCCCGGGGCACGGCCAGCGAGCTGGTCCTCATCCTGCACGACCGTATCCCGTTCAACGCCCTGCAACTCGACGGCGACCGACGCCTCTTCGACCAGCTCAGCGCCTGGGACCCGGGCGAGTAGGCCGTGACCGTTGCTGCCACGGCGCAACGCCGCCGATATCGCCGTGTTCAGCCCGGACCTGCGACCGCGCGCCCGGAACTCGGGACTTGAGACTCGGGAGTCGAGGGCCGGGGGCCTCACGTGAAGCGGCCGGTCACTCGTTCGGGGGTACGTACGGGGTCGGTGCGCCCGAAGCTCGGGGCTCGGGATTCGAGAGCCGGGACGCGGGATCCGAGGGTCGAGCTTCTTCCCAAGTCTGGTAGGTGGGTGGGGGTTAGGGAAGTCCTCCCCACCCCTCCCAACCCCGCTGCGTCGCGTAAGTACGACTAATTGGGACCAACTTGCGGCGCGCGGGCGTGGCTGCTTACCGTTCCGACAACGACAACTAAGCGACCCCGACGCGGTGTTCTCAGCACCAAGCCGGGGTCTCACCCCAAGATCGAAAGAGCGATCCCGTGGCTACCGAGAATTTTAGCGCCGCCCTGCGCGCGCCCGCATCCGCATCATCCGTACCCTCCACCGCCCATCCGATGGCGGCTCCCGGCTACGGCAAACGCTCCGCCCCGGACCAGGCTCCCCGCCGTACGGACGACTTCCTTCTTCTGCCCGAGCGTGAGCGGTACATCGCCGCGTTCATCGACCGGCTGCCCGAGGGCGCGGCGATGACGGTCAAGACCCTCGCCCGGCAACTCCCGCGCTACGGGCAGCAAGCTGTCAGCACGGCCCTCACGGCGCTGTCCGTCGCCGGATACCTGCGGCGCATCCGCCGCCTGGCCGGGGACGGCGACCAAGTCCGCTGGGTCTTCCGGACGTTCTGGTCGCGGACCGCACGCGACAACGAGTGGTGGACCACCTTCCTTGCCGCCGAGGACGGCCGATCCCCGGCCGAGACGCAGGTATCGGCGAGCCCCGCGCCCGCCCCGCCCGCCGTACCGCAGCAGCCGGAACCAGACCCTGCATCAGACCCGGCACCGGACCCGGCACCACACCCCGACCGCCCCTCGCCCGCGTACGACGCACTGTCCCAACTCGGCTGCACCGACCCCCGGTTAGCCCTCTCGGCAGCCGACTGCGCAACCCTGGAAGACCTCGCGCAGGAGTGGCTGGAGCGCGGCGCCACCCCCGCCCACCTCGTCCAGGCCCTCACCACAGGACTCCCCGCCGAACCGATCATCTCGCCCCGGGGCTTCGTCCGCCGCAGGCTCACGGACAAGAAACCACCACACCGGCCCACCACCAACACCACCACAGCCACACCGCCCCGCCTCCTCGTGGAATGCACCAAGTGCGGCACCCCCGGCCGCCCCGAAGCACTCCCCGACGGCCTCTGCCGCACCTGCCGCCCCGGTACACCGACCCCACCCGAACCGGCCGCATCGGCGGAAGCGCACCACGTACACCAACGGGTCGACGCCCTGCGCGCCCTGACCCGGACCCCGTGAGGACGGTCGGCCCAGGTCAGAATCCCGTACGCCCGGTACGCGCACGAACGCAGCCGTACGCGTTCGGAAACGGGTGAACTCGCGTCCCGTACGCGCCTGATGGCCGGTTCCCTGGAACTGTTCGGGTACGGAGGCCAGGTGAACACGGTCCGGCCGGGGGCGACCGCGGTGGCCCAGCGCGACGCGGTCATGAAGGCCGACTTCCACACCATCTGGACCGACGAGGCCGACGACGCGGCCAACCTCACCTGGGTACGGGACTTCTACCGTGACGTGTACCAGGACACCGGAGGCGTACCCGTGTCCGGCAGGAACTGCGACGGGTCGTACATCAACTACCCGGACACCGACCTGGCCGACCCCGCGTGGAACACCTCGGGGGTGCCCTGGACCACCCTCTACTACAAGGACAACTACCCGCGCCTACAGCGGGTGAAGGCGCGCTGGGACCCGCGCAACGTCTTCCACCATGCCCTCGCGGTGCAGCTTCCCGGCCGGTGAGGCCCCCGTCCATGTCAACGGCCGCCTCCGGGGGGCCAGTTGTTGCTCTCGGCCGCGAAAATATCAGCACCAGGGCCCGGCACCGGGATATCGTCCGCCGGTGACTGATGGAGACGGGTACTTCGGAGAAGCAGTAGCTGACCGGTACGACCAGTCCACGGGCTCCGAGTTCCAACCGGATGCCATCGACAGGACCGTGGGGTTTCTGTCCGAACTCGCTGATGGTGGCCGGGCGCTGGAGTTGGCGATCGGCACGGGGCGCATTGCCGTGCCGCTCGCGCGACGGGGCGTTCCGGTCCATGGCATCGACATGTCCAGGGCGATGGTGGCCCGTTTGCACGCCAAGCCGGAGGGCAGGGACATCGGCGTCTCGATCGGCGACTTCACCACCACGACGGTGGACACGGAGGCGGACGGGCCCTTCGCTCTTGCGTACCTGGTCTTCAACACGATCATGAATGTGGCCGACCAGGAGGGCCAGGTCGCCTGCTTCCGCAACGCCGCACGGCACCTCGCGCCGGGCGGCTGCTTCGTCATCGAGGTCATGGTCCCGGAGCTGCGCAAGATCCCGGCCGGGCAGAACATCGTCCCGTTCCACACGAGCCCGACCGGGTGGGCCTACACCGTCTACGACACGGTCACGCAGGACGCGACCTGCCACTACATCGACATCACGGAGGACGGTCGAGGCGAGGCCCATTCGACGCCCTTCCGCTACGTCTGGCCCGCCGAGCTGGACCTCATGGCCCAGCTCGCGGGGCTGCGCCTGCGCGAACGCTGGGGCGGCTGGGCACGCGAACCCTTCACGGAGGACAGCACCCAGCACATCTCGGTGTGGGAGAAGCCGGCCGACTGAGCGAATCTGACCAGTTCCGACCGACTGACGGGCGCCTCGTAACAACGGCGGACCCGGGACTCGTGCGTGCTCAAGGCCTGCTCAGCAAGGCGCACCGACAGAGACCGGCCGACACTGTGGCGCGCGCCACCCGCTCGGAGGGCGCCACCGATTACCCGCCCTGACGCGGATGCCAGACCGCGCGCGAACCGGAGCCCAGCGGATTCAGCTGCCGGACCGTGTGCCGCATCTCTCGATCGTTGCCACTACTGACCGACGCCCCAGCCCAGCAGCGATGAACTCCATCTCGACCAGCGTGCCGACCAGGCCTGCCTCCTTGAGCATGGTGGCCGTCGCACGTGCCTGATGCAGGGGCAGATGCAGCACTTCGCGCAGGGCCCGCAGGACGGGGACGAGGTTCGATTCGCCTTCCGCGAGACGGAGTTGGGCGGGCCCATGTTCCGCCAGCAGGGCGTTCCGGATCTCCTCGGGTTTCGCTCCGCCCGTGTCCTGCTCGCACCACCTGTTGGGGCAGGCCTCACAGGCCCCTTCGGTGCTCCACCACAACTGCCCGTGGTCGATGTACTGGCCGGTGTCGCGTATCAGCACGCTGCCGCACTCCTCGCATCGCGCTGTGACCTTCGCTCCTTGAGTGATCACCTGGCTGCTCCTTGCCTGGAAACTCGGAGCGTGGGACTCGCCCGAAAATGATTCGGTTGATGGCCGCCGCACTGGTGCAGCAAATGGAAAATTTGACGCCCGGTTGCAAACCGGACACCAGATCTCGTATCGAATTGTGATCGCGGCCGCTAAACGTGCCATTTATCACCATTCACTTACCGTAACGACTGGAGTCCGGCGGTTGAGCGGGGGCATCCCCCAGGTCTCACCGAATCGGTAATATCGGACAGCCCTAACACCTTACGTGACTGAATAAAGCGCCTGGGGTTCCGGATGTGACGGGGAATGAGTTTGTGGTCACGCATACGACATGAAAGCTTTACGGAGTGATCACGAACTCGAACACACGTTCGCTTGATTCATGGGGATGAATCAGTCAAAAAGGGGAGGATTTATGTCTATCCGTAACTCCATGAGCAAGATCGCCGTAGGGGGTGCCGCTGTGCTCGCACTCTCGGGTGCCGGTGCCGCGTTCGCCGCCGGTGCGGGCGAGAGCCTCGACTCGTCGACCAATGGGGCGTCCGCCTGGAGCCATGGCACCAACGGCGCCGTTGCGGTGAAGGACACAAAGGGGGACAGCCATTCCGTCTACACCCTTTACGACCGTCGTTACAACACGGGCCTGCGCCTGGACAACAACAGCGGCAACGGCAACACCGCGAGCAGCAGCATGGACACGACCAACTACGTCCGCAAAGTGACCGCCTGCGTCAATATTCAGCTCAAGCCGGACCAGTGCGGCCCGGACGACCGTCCTGGTGACGGCCGCTGAGGCAACTGACGGCTGCTGAAAGCGTCTAATGCGGTGGGGCGGTCCGGAACGCCCCACCGCTTGCCGTCATTTCCGGGGCAGGATCGGGCGACAGTGAGGAACAAGGCGAGTGGAGAAGGAAAGTGACGCCGCAGCGGCGACTGTGCTGGACATCGAGGAACTGAGTCACGCGATCGGCGAACGGACCCTGTTCGAGGGGCTGTCGCTTTCCCTGCATTCCGGCGAGTCGGTTGCCGTGACCGGCCCGAGCGGCTCCGGAAAGAGCACGCTCCTGTCCTGCGTTCTGGGCCTCATCAAGCCGGACCGGGGTTCGGTGCGCGTCACTGGCACGGACATCACTCAGCTGCGAAGCTCGCAACTCGCCCGAGTGCGGGCGCAGTCGATCGGCATGGTCTTCCAGTTCGGGGAGCTTCTACCTGAGCTCAGCCCCGTCGACAACGTAGTCCTTGCCTCCTTGCTGGCCCGCGGCAAGCGCACGGATCGCCGGGGGAGGGCCGCAAGCCTTCTTGAGGACCTGGGTGTCCCGGCGGCCCGGACGAGCCAGGAGCTGTCGGGCGGAGAACGGCAGCGCACAGCGGTGGCTCGGGCTCTGATCAACGAACCCGCCCTCGTCCTGGCCGACGAGCCGACCGGGGCCCTGGACGCCGAGACCCGTGACCGCACGGCCGACCTGCTGTTCGCTCTGCCTCGCCGCTACGCGTGCGGACTGCTGGTGGTCACTCACGACCCAGCCATCGCGGCCCGCGCCGACAAGACCCTGCACCTGACAGCGGGAGTCCTGCAGAACACCACTTCTCAGGCAGGGATTTGATGGTCACCCAACCCCGGAGTCTGTATCGGCATCTGTTGGCCATCGGACGCACCGCAGGCCGCCGGGCCGAAGCCGGCGGTGTCCGCTTCGCCGGCCTGCTACTTGCCGCCGTGGCACTCGCCCTCGGCCTGGGCAGCCTGGTCGCGGTGCACGGAACCTACGCCGCCAAGGAAGAACAACGCCTGGCCCGCACCCCTGTCATCGACGACAAGGCCGCCCACGCAGCCGACGCGACGAAATGGCTGGTGGCCTCCGACACCCTGGAAGGGCAGCGGCGTTTCAGTGTCGTCTACCTCAGCCCGTACCGCGGCAACGCACCGCTACCGCCGGGTCTTCAGCACTGGCCCGAGCCGGGCCAGGCCGTACTGTCCCCGGCTCTTCGCAAGGCCGGAGCCGCCGAAGGCATTGACGACCGATACGGAACCATGGCCGGCACCATCACGGCCGAAGGCCTGGACGAGCCGACCGAGCGGCTCGCCTATGTCCGCCCTCGGGAGGCGTTGAGCGCCGCCGGACCCAGCGACATCGTTACTGGCTTCGGCCCCCGCGCCCAGGGGCGTCCGGCACCAGGCGCCGAGCCCGGATCGGGGCGCGAGGACGACAAGCCGGAGTGGATGTTCCAGTCCGCCATCCTCTCCATGCTCGTTCTGCCCGCCCTGCTGCTGCTTTTCGTCGCGGTCCGCACCGGCGCCCATGCCCGTGACCGGCGAACCGCCCTGGTCACCGCCCTCGGCGGCCAACGCATCGACCGCGCCCTGGTCGCCATCGGCGAAGCCGCCCTGCCCGCGCTGACCGGCATTTCGCTCGGCGCCGCGGCCCTCGGCACAGCCCTGCTCACCGACCTCACCATTCCGTACGCGCACTACATCGTCTCCGCCGCCTACCTGCGCCGGACCGGTGTGTGGATGGCCGCGGCGCCGGTCGCCGCCCTCCTCCTCGTGCTGGGCGCAGTCGTGGCAGCCGACCTCGCTCAGCGCCAGGCCAATAGCGGCACCCGCCCCCTTGGCCCAAGCCACTCCCGGTGGCTACCGCGCCTGGCCGGCCTGTGCCCGATCATGATCCTGCTCGCAGTCCGAGGCCCCGACCTCGTGGGAACCGATTCCATCTGGCGCACCCTGATCAGCTGGGCCGGCATCGCCGGCACCATCCTTACCCTGCCTGCCGCCGTCGCCGCCCTCACCGCCGCGGCCGGCCGCCTGCTCACACGCGCAGGGCAGACCCGCGGCCTGCCCGGCACCCTCGTCGCCGGCCGACGCACCAGCACATATCCCCAAGCAACCGCCCGCCTGGTCACCGGCATCGTCGTCGCACTGATCGTGCTCATGCAGGCCGTCGCCTGGCAGGGCCTGTTCGCCTCCCAGAGCACCGAAGCCCAGCACACCCTGGATCGCATCGGCCGCACTGCTCTGTCCGTCGGGATCCGAGGCAGGACGGACACCGCCGACATGCAGACGTTCCTCCAGCGTCTGCCGAACACCCAAGCTCTCCTGCTCGAACCCCCGGCACAGGGCCCCAACAGCACCAAGCCCATGACCCTGTACGGAGACTGCGACGCACTCGCCTCCATCCGCATCGAATGTCCCAAGAACGCCCAACGCCTCGGCGGTGTGCCTCAGGACCCGCGGCTGCAGGAACTGATCCGCTGGACTCCCCACGGCGCACTTCTCCTGGAGATACGCCGTACTACCGACCGGGAACTCGCCAAGAGGGCAGCCGCCTCCGCCGAAGAGAGCACCCTGGCCGTCGTGAGTGAAAACGGCCGAACTCTGTCCGTCCCCGCAGTGAAAAAGCTGTCCTACAAAGTCTTTCCACGCGGCGCCCGCGTGGGAGCCCCTGGGGAAGACCAGCTCACGGCAGGTATCCCCAACCGTGACCAGGGCCGCTGGAGCACCCTGCTCGGCATCATCGGCATCGCCGTCCTCACCGTGACCGCAGGCTTGAGCGCCATGGCCGAGTTCCTCCGCCAGGGACGCGCCCTGGCACCGCTGTCCGTTCTCACCGGAGGTCTGCGTGTCTTCCGCACCAGCGCAGCATGGTCTGTTCTGGCGCCACTGGCCCTGGCCGGGCTTGCGGGAAGCGTCGTCGCAGCGGGGCTGGCCGCTCCCGTGAACGCCACGGGAGAGTCCTACATCACCCGTGAACTCCTGTGGGCATCCGTGGGAGTTGTCTTCATCATCGGCATCCTCATGTGGCTCTGGGCGACAACTGTCGCCGTCCGCCAAGCGCGGACCTGGCGTCCACGCGGCGACTGAACCTCGGCCCGGTCTGTCCTGGCCCCATGGACCAGCCTCCGCGATCGTTGTCGACGCCAGCGAAAGCCACCCGAAATAAATCGCTTGATGGCCGCCGCGGCGGTGCCTAACGTAAGCCGCACGCTAGAAGGGAGGTGTTCCGGAAGTGATTTCTTCTCGGACTTGCGAGGTGGCTGCGGGCTGACGGCCCGTCGTCGCACTCTGTGCAGTGCCGGCAGACCGCCGGCCGCAATCCCAAGCAGTCACCGACCCGCGGGCTCGCCGGTTAGTCCGGCCGGCCCCTCTCCGGAGGGACCAGAGCCCGCGGGTTTCTGCGTTCCGTACGCGGCCGGGGTGTGCCGACCGTACGGCGGGTGCCGACCGTACGCCGCCGGGGCCGCGCGGACCGCGCGGACCGCCGGACACCCTGACGCCGGGCGCTCACGGGCAGAGCCGTTCCACCCGCCACCCCGTGTCCTCGCTCACGTACCGCAGCCGGTCGTGCAGCCGGTTCTCGTGGCCCTGCCAGAACTCGACCGCGAACGGGACCACCCGGATGCCGCCCCAGTCCTCCGGCACCGGGACCTCCGTACCCAGGGGGTAGCGGGACGCCAACTCCTCGTACTGATCCGTCAGTTCCTCGCGCGAGGAGATCACCGCGGACTGGGCGCTGGCCCAGGCGCCGAGCTGGGAGCCGTGCGGGCGGGTGCGGAAGTACGCTGCCGTCTCCGCGCGGGAGACCCGGGACGCCGTGCCCGTGACGATGACCTGGCGGGCGATCTGGTGCCAGGGGAAGAGCAGCGACACCCGCGGGTTCACCGCCAGTTCGCGGCCCTTGCGGGAGTCGTAGTTGGTGAAGAAGACGAAGCCGTCCTGGTCGTACCGCTTGAGCAGGACCGTACGGGCCGAGGGGCTGCCCTGCGGGGTCGCCGTCGAGACCACCATCGCGTTCGGCTCGTGCAGGCCACCGGCGACGGCCTCGGCGAACCAGCGGGTGAACTGCTCCATCGGCCCGGCGGCGAGGTCCTTCTCCGCGAGGACGGTGGTGCGGTACTGCTCGCGCATCGCGGCGGGGTCCAGATCAGGTTTCGGCACGGGGCCATCCTGCCCCAAGCGGGGGGTGTGCCGGATGTCACGCTTCCCCCCACCGGCGGGAGCCAGCAGACTCGTCTCTCCGTACATCGTCCCCGTCACGAGGAGCCGCCCGATGTCCGACCCCGTTACCGACTCCGCTGCCGCCCCCGCACCCGCCTTCGTCCCCGGGCTCGAAGGGGTCGTCGCGTTCGAGACCGAGATCGCCGAACCTGACAAGGAGGGCGGCTCGCTCCGGTACCGCGGTGTCGACATCGAGGACCTGGTGGGCCACGTCTCCTACGAGAACGTGTGGGGCCTGCTCGTCGACGGTGCGTTCAGCCCGGGGCTGCCGCCCGCCGAGCCCTTCCCGATCCCCGTCCACTCCGGTGACGTCCGGGTGGACGTGCAGTCCGCGCTGGCGATGCTCGCGCCGGTCTGGGGGCTGAAGCCGCTGCTCGACATCGACGAGGCGACCGCCCGCGACAACCTGGCGCGGGCCGCCGTCATGGCGCTCTCGTACGTCGCCCAGTCGGCCCGCGGGCAGGGCAGCCCGATGGTTCCGCAGAGCGAGATCGACAAGGCCGACACCGTCGTCGAGCGGTTCATGATCCGGTGGCGCGGGGAGCCCGATCCCAAGCACGTCAAGGCAGTTGACGCCTACTGGACGTCCGCCGCCGAGCACGGGATGAACGCCTCGACCTTCACCGCCCGGGTCATCGCGTCGACCGGCGCGGACGTCGCCGCCGCGCTGTCGGGGGCCGTGGGCGCCATGTCCGGGCCGCTGCACGGCGGGGCGCCCTCGCGCGTCCTCGGCATGATCGAGGAGATCGAGCGGACGGGCGACGCCCACGCGTACGTCAGGCGGGCCCTGGACAACGGTGAGCGGCTGATGGGCTTCGGCCACCGCGTCTACCGCGCCGAGGACCCCCGCGCCCGGGTGCTGCGCCGTACGGCCAAGGAGCTGGGCGCGCCGCGGTTCGAGGTCGCGGAGGCACTGGAGAAGGCGGCGCTGGAGGAACTCCACGCGCGGCGCCCGGACCGGGTGCTGGCCACGAACGTGGAGTTCTGGGCGGCGATCATGCTGGACTTCGCGGAGGTCCCGGCGCACATGTTCACGTCGATGTTCACCTGCGCGCGTACGGCGGGCTGGAGCGCGCACATCCTGGAGCAGAAGCGGACGGGGCGGCTGGTGCGGCCGTCGGCGCGGTACGTGGGACCCGGGTCGCGGAACCCCCGGGAGATCGAGGGGTTCGCGGACATCAAGGACCTCGCCGACCTCGCGGGGTGAGGTGAGCGGGTGGGGTGGGTGGGGTGAAGTGAGCGGGGTGGGCGGAGGGCGCGCCGGGGTGGGTCCCGCTCACCCCAGCGCGCCCTCCAGCAGCTCTCCCCACTGCGCCACCACGCGCTGCCGCCGCCCCGCGTCGTCCGTCAGCAGGTTGGCGAGGCCCAGGCCCCGGGCCATGTCGAGCAGGCCCTGCACCGTCTCGCGTACCCCCGGCACGGACTCGTCCGCGCGGAGCAGTTCCACCGCGATGCGGTGCGACTCGCGGCCCACCCGGGCCTCCAGTTCCGTGACCCGGGCGTGCAGCTGCGGCTCGTTGGACGCCGCGACCCACAGGTGCAGCGCCGCGCGGAACAGCGGGCCGGTGTACAGGTCGACCAGGGCGGCCACCACCGTCCGGCGGTCCTGCGGGGGGAGGGTGCGCAGGGCCGTGGAGCGTTCCTCGGCCACGTACTCGACCGCCGCCGTGAACAGGTCCTCGCGGGTGGGGAAGTGGTGCTGGGCCGCGCCGCGTGAGACGCCCGCGCGTTCGGCGACGGCGGACACCGTGGAGCCTGCCCAGCCGTGTTCGGCCAGGCAGGACACGGCGGCCTCCAGGAGCCGCTGCCGGGTGGCGCGGCTGCGGTCCTGTTTGGGGCCTCGGAGGTGAGGGCCGGTGCCGGCCTGTCCGCCGCTGCCGTTCTGCCGGGGGCCGCCGTCGGGGCCTCTGCTCACCACACCCATGCGGGATCCCGTCGTTCGAGGAAGGCCTGCACACCCTCCCGGGCCTCCGCCGAGGCGAAGAGGGCCGCCGAGCGGGCGGTCAGGTCTTCCGTATTGCGGTCGAAGTTCTCCAGCACCGTAGCGGTGACCAGGGACTTCGATGCGGCCAGGCCCTGCGGGGAGGCTCTGCGGAGCCCGTCGAGTACGGCGGCCAGCACCTCGTCGACATCGTCGGCGACCGCGGTGACCAGTCCGGTACGGGCCGCTTCCCCCGCGTCGAAACGTTCCCCGGTGAGGTAGTAGCGGCCCGCCGCGCGCGGGTCCATGCGCGGGAGCAGCGGCATCGAGATGACGGCGGGGGCCAGGCCGAGCCGGGACTCGGTGAACGCGAAGTCGGCCGCAGGTCCGGCCAGTGCGATGTCGCACGAGCCGAGCAGGCCGAGCCCGCCCGCCCGGACGTGGCCGGTGACGCGGGCGACGACCGGCTTCGGGTGGGCGACGACCGCCCGCATCAGCGCCACGAACGCCCCGGGGTCCGCCGGTGCCTTCAGGTCCGCGCCCGCGCAGAAGGTGTTCCCGGTGTGGGCGAGCAGCACCGCGCGTACCGAATCGTCCGAGCGGGCCGTCTCCAGCGCCTCCCCGAGTTCGGCGACGAGACGCGCGGAGAGCGCGTTGCGGTTCTTCGGCGAGTCCAGGGTCAGGGTGGTGATTCCCCGCTCGTGGGCGGTCCTGACGGCCTTCGGTTCGGACGTCGGCATGCGCGCTTCCTCTCTCGATCTCGCACTACCTCTCTCGATCTCGCACTACCTCGGAGCGGCTGTCAGTACGACTTGGGCAGGCCCAGCGTCTGGTGGGAGATGAAGTTCAGGATCATCTCCCGGCTGACCGGCGCGATCCGCGCGACGCGGGACGCGGTGATGAGCGCGGCGAGGCCGTACTCCCGGGTGAGGCCGTTGCCGCCGAGGGTGTGTACGGACTGGTCCACGGCCTTCACGCAGGCCTCGCCCGCCGCGAACTTGGCCATGTTGGCGGCCTCCCCCGCGCCGAGGTCGTCGCCCGCGTCGCACAGGGCCGCCGCCTTCTGCATCATCAGCTTGGCCGTCTCCAGCTCGATGTGGGCCTGTGCGAGCGGGTGCGCGATGGCCTGGTGGGAGCCGATGGGCTCCTTCCAGACCTGCCGGGTCTTCGCGTAGTCGACGGCCTTGGCGAGCGCGTAGCGGCCCATGCCGATCGCGAAGGCGGCGGTCATGATGCGTTCGGGGTTGAGCCCGGCGAAGAGCTGGAGCAGCCCGGCGTCCTCGTTGCCGACCAAGGCGTCGGCGGGCACCCGTACGTCGTCCAGAACCAGTTCGAACTGCTTCTCCGGGGCCTGGATCTCCATGTCGATCTGCGTCCGCCCGAAGCCGGGGGCGTCGCGCGGCACGAGGAAGAGGCAGGGCTTGAGACGCCCGGTCCTGGCGTCCTCGGTGCGGCCGACGATGAGCGTCGCGTCGGCCATGTCCACCCCGGATATGAAGACCTTCCGCCCGGTGAGCAGCCAGTCCTCGCCGTCGCGGCGGGCGGTGGTGGTGATGCGGTGCGAGTTGGACCCGGCGTCGGGTTCGGTGATGCCGAAGGCCAGGGTGAGGCTGCCGTCGGCGAGGCCGGGCAACCACTTCTGCTTCTGTGCCTCGGTCCCGAAGCGGGCGATGACCGTGCCGCAGATGGCGGGCGAGACGACCATCATCAGCAGCGGGCAGCCGGCGGCCCCCAACTCCTCCAGCACGATGGAGAGTTCGGTGATGCCGCCGCCTCCGCCGCCGTACTCCTCGGGGAGGCTCACACCGAGGTAGCCGAGCTTGGCGGCCTCGGTCCACAGGGCCTGCCGGTCGTAGTCACGGTGGGTGCCGCCCGCGTGCCGCTTGCCGAGTGCGGCGACGGCGGCGCGCAGCGCCTGGTGCTCTTCGGTTTCGAGGACAGTGCTCTTGCGGGCGGTGCTCTTGCCTGCGGTGCTCTTGCCGGCGGTGCTGTTGCGGGCGGTGCTCATGGCTTCGGTTCCTCCTGAACGGCGGACTGGACAGCGGACTGAGCGACGGGCAGGGGTGTTGCATCGGCCGTCGAGCTAGGCGTCGGGCAGGGCGTCTTCTGCCGGTTCGCGTACGACGGCGAGCAGCGCGCCGACCTCGACCTGGCGGCCGGGGGCGGCGTGGAGTGCGGTGAGCGTGCCGGAGGCGGGAGCCGTGATGCGGTGCTCCATCTTCATCGCCTCCAGCCAGATCAGCGGCTGCCCGGCGGCGACCTCGGCCCCGACCGCGAGCCCTTCCGCGACACGGACGACGGTGCCGGGCATCGGGGCCAGCAGCGATCCCGGGGCGGTACGGGTCGTGAGGTCGGGGAAGCGGGGCAGCCGGGTGAAGGTGTGCGGGCCGACGTGGGTCCGGTCGCCGTACACCGCGACGTCGAACTTCCTCAGTACGCCGTCGACTTCGAGCGCCACACGGTCGGGCGCCGCGCGGTGCAGCCGCACATCCGGGAAGCCCTCGGCGTGCAGCCCGTCGCGGGTGACCCGGTAGCGGATCTCGTGCGTGGCGCCGTCCGGCTCCGAGCGGTACGTCTTGGTCTGCGGCTGGGACGGGACGTTCCGCCAGCCGCCGATCCGCGCGCGGGCCGCGTCGGCGAGGGCCGCGGCGAGGGCGGCGAGCGGGTCGGGGGCGGGGGTGGTGAGCTCGGGCAGATGGCGGTCGTAGAAGCCGGTGTCGATGCGGGCCGCGGTGAAGTCCGGGTGGCGCAGGGACCGTACGAGCAGGTCACGGTTGGTGGCCGGGCCGTGCACGTGCGCCCGGTCGAGGGCGTGGGCGAGCTTGCGGACGGCTTCGGCGCGGGTGGGCGCGTGGGCGATGACCTTGGCGAGCATCGGGTCGTAGTGGACGGACACCGTGTCGCCGTCGGTGTAGCCGGTGTCGAGACGCAGGGCAGGCGCCCCGCCTACCGGTAGGTCCGGTAGGCGGAGCCGGTGCAGGACGCCGGTCTGCGGGGCCCAGTCGTGGGCCGGGTCCTCCGCGTACAGCCGGGCCTCGACGGCATGGCCGTTCGGGGGCGGCGGGCCGTCGGGCGGGAGCGGTGCGCCCTCCGCGGTACGGATCTGGAGCGCGACCAGGTCGAGGCCGAACACCGCCTCGGTGACGGGGTGTTCGACCTGGAGGCGGGTGTTCATCTCCAGGAAGTACGCCCGGTCGCCGCCCTCCGCCACCAGGAACTCCACGGTGCCCGCGCCCTGGTAGTCGACCGCACGGGCCGCCGCGGTGGCGGCCTCGCGGAGAGTACGGCGCAGCGCGTCGGACAGGCCGGGCGCGGGGGCCTCCTCGATGACCTTCTGGTGGCGGCGCTGGAGGGAGCAGTCACGGGTGCCGAGCGTCCAGACCGTGCCGTACGCGTCGGCCATGACCTGCACCTCGACGTGCCGCCCGCGCTCCACGTACGGCTCGGCGAAGACCTCACCGTCCCCGAAGGCCGACCGCGCCTCGGCGACAGCTGCCTCCAACTCGCCTTCCAGGCAGCTCAGTTCCCGTACGACGCGCATGCCGCGCCCACCCCCGCCCGCCGCTGCCTTGAGGAGGAGCGGCAGGTCGGCTGCGGTCGCGGTGTCCGGGTCGACGGGGGCGAGCAGCGGGACCCCGGCGTCGGCCATCAGCTTCTTGGCGCGGGTCTTGGAGGCCATCGACTCGATGGCCTCGGCGGACGGGCCGATCCAGGTCAGACCGGCGTCGGTGACGGCGCGGGCGAAGGCGGCGTTCTCGGAGAGGAAGCCGTAGCCGGGGTGGACGGCGTCGGCCCCGGCCGCGCGGGCCGCCGCCACGAGGAGGTCGCCGCGCAGATACGTGTCGGCGGGGGCGGTGCCCGGCAGCCGTACGGCGGTGTCGGCCTCCCGTACGTGCAGGGCGTCCGCGTCGGCGTCCGAGTGGACGGCGACCGTGGAGATGCCCAGCTCACGGCAGGTGCGGAAGATGCGGCAGGCGATCTCGCCGCGGTTGGCGACCAGGAGGGAGGTGATCACGTTCGTCCTCAACATCTCGTCCTCAACATCTCGTCCTCAACATCTCGTGCTCACATCCGGAAGATGCCGAAGCCGCCGCGGGCGCCCTCGACCGGTGCGTTGTGGATGGCGGACAGGCACAGTCCGAGGACGGTCCTGGTGTCGCGCGGGTCGATGACCCCGTCGTCGTACAGCCGCCCGGACAGGAACATCGGCAGCGACTCCGACTCGATCTGCTGCTCGACCATGGCGCGCAGCGCGGCGTCCGCCTCGTCGTCGTACGGCTGCCCCTTGGCCTGCGCGGAGGCGCGGGCGACGATCGACAGCACGCCCGCGAGCTGCTGCGGGCCCATCACGGCGGACTTGGCGCTGGGCCAGGCGAAGAGGAACCGGGGGTCGTAGGCCCTCCCGCACATGCCGTAGTGGCCCGCGCCGTACGAGGCGCCCATCAGGACGGAGAGGTGCGGGACCTTCGAGTTGGAGACGGCGTTGATCATCATCGCGCCGTGTTTGATGATGCCGCCCTGCTCGTACTCCTTGCCGACCATGTAGCCGGTGGTGTTGTGCAGGAAGAGCAGCGGGATGTCGCGCTGGTTGGCCAGCTGGACGAACTGGGCGGCCTTCTGCGACTCCTCGGAGAACAGCACGCCCTGCGCGTTGGCGAGGATGCCGACGGGGTAGCCGTGCAGCTCGGCCCAGCCGGTGACGAGGCTCGGGCCGTAGAGCGGCTTGAACGCGTCGAAGTCCGAGCCGTCGGTGATGCGGGCGATGACCTCCAGCGGGTCGAAGGGGGTCTTCAGGTCGCCGGGGACGATGCCGAGGAGTTCGTCCTCGTCGTGCTTCGGCGGGACAGCCGGTCCCGGCGGATCGGCTTGCGCCTTGCGCCAGTTGAGGCGGGCGACGACCCGGCGGGCCTGACGCAGGGCGTCCGGTTCGTCGTGCGCGAGGTAGTCGGCGAGGCCGGAGACCCGGGCGTGCATCTCGGCGCCGCCGAGCGACTCGTCGTCGGACTCCTCGCCGGTCGCCATCTTGACCAGCGGCGGACCGCCGAGGAAGACCTTGGACCGTTCCTTGATCATGATGACGTGGTCGGACATGCCGGGGACGTACGCGCCGCCCGCCGTGGAATTGCCGAAGACGACGGCGATGGTGGGGATTCCGGCGGCGGAGAGCCGGGTGAGGTCCCGGAAGAGCGCGCCGCCGGGGATGAAGATCTCCTTCTGGGACGGCAGATCGGCGCCGCCGGACTCGACCAGGCTGATGCACGGGAGGCGGTTGGCGTACGCGATCTCGTTGGCCCGGAAGGCCTTCTTGAGCGTCCAGGCGTTGCTCGCGCCGCCCCGCACGGTGGGGTCGTTGGCGGTGATCAGGCACTCGACGCCCTCGACGGTGCCGATGCCGGTGACCATGGACGCACCGAGCGGGTAGTCGGTGCCCCAGGCGGCCAGCGGGGACAGCTCCAGGAAGGGGGTGTCCTCGTCGATGAGCAGCTCGATGCGTTCGCGGGCGAGGAGTTTGCCGCGCTTGCGGTGCCGGGCGACGTACTTCTCGCCGCCCCCGGCCAGGGACTTGGTGTGTTCGGCCTCCAGCGCGGCGATCTTGGCGAGCATGGCTTCGCGGTGGGCGGTGTACTCGGTGGAGGTGGGGTCGATCGCGGTACGCAGCGTCGTCATCGGGCCGCCTCTTCCTGCCCCGCCAACAGGGCTTCCGGTATGTCCAGAAGCAGGGCTTCCGGGATGTCCAGTTCACGGGAGCGCAGCCACTCGCCCAGGGCCTTGGCCTGCGGGTCGAAGCGGGCCTGCGCGGCGACGCCCTCGCCCAGCAGCCCCTCGACCACGAAGTTCAGGGCGCGCAGATTCGGCAGGGGGTGGCGGGTGACGGTCAACCGGCCCGTCTCCGGGAGCAGTTCCTTGAACCGCTCCACGGTCAGGGTGTGCGCCAGCCAGCGCCAGGCGTCGTCGGTACGCACCCAAACGCCGACGTTCGCGTCCCCGCCCTTGTCGCCGCTGCGTGCTCCGGCGACGCGGCCGAGCGGGGCGCGGCGTACGGGGGTGTTCGCGGGCGGTGGGTCGGGCAGGGCAGGATCGGCCACCGGCTCCAGCGGGCGGGTCACCGGTGGGGCGGGCGGCCTGGGCACCAGGGGATCCGGCACCGGTTCCAACGGGCGGGTCACCGGCGGGTCGGGTACCGTCACCCGCCGCCCGTCCGGCAGTACGGCCACCTGCCGCACCTCCGCCCGGTCCACGTACACCGCGTCGAAGACCCCGTACGGCGCGCCCTTCCCCGGCGGGGCCGTCACATGGAACCCGGGGTAGCTCCCGAGCGCCAGCTCGATCGCGGCCCCGGTCACCCCCCGCCCCACGGCCTCCGCCGACCCGTCCCGCACCACGAGCCGCAGCAGCGCACTCGCGCACTCCTCGGTCGCCGCATCGGGCCGGTCCGTCCGGGACAGCTCCCAACACACCTCTTCCGGACGGGACTTGCCGAACGCATCCGTCACCTGCTCGCGCACCAGCGCGGCCTTGGCGTCGATGTCGAGGCCGGTCAGGACGAACACCACTTCGTTCCGCCAGCCCCCGATCCGGGTCACGCCGGCCTTGAGCGTCGGCGGGGGCGCTTCACCGCGTATGCCGCTGCCCGCTGCACCTTCGCTCAGCGCACCGTCGCCCCCTGCACCACCGGCCCCTTCACCCCCGCCCCCTGTGCCGTCGATCCGCACCCGGTCGGGTCCGTCCTGGGTCAGCCGTACGGTGTCGAGCCGCGCCGTGACGTCGGGTCCCGCGTACCGGGCGCCGCCCGTCTCGTACAGCAGCTGCGCGGTGACCGTTCCTACGTCGACGACGCCGCCCGTGCCGGGGTGCTTGGTCACGACCGACGAGCCGTCCTCGTACAGCTCGGCCAGCGGGAAGCCCGGATGCCGTACGTCGTGCCCGGTGAAGAAGGAGTAGTTGCCGCCGGTCGCCTGGGTGCCGCACTCCAGCACATGCCCGGCGACCACCGCCCCGGCCAGCCGGTCCAGGTCGTCGGGGCCCCAGCCGAAGTGCCAGGCGGCGGGGCCGGTGACCAGCGCCGCGTCCGTGACGCGCCCCGTCACCACCACCTCCGCACCGGCCCGCAGGCACTCCGCGATCCCGGCACCGCCGAGGTAGGCGTTGGCGGTGAGCGCGCCTTCGGGCAACGGCAGCGCATCACCCTCCACGTGCGCGACGCGCGTGGGCACCCCCACCCGCGTACTCAACTCCCTTACGGCGTCGGCGAGACCGGCCGGGTTGAGACCTCCCGCGTTGACCACGATCCGCACGCCCCGGTCGTGCGCCTCGCCCAGGTTCTCCTCCAGCTGACGCAGGAAGGTCTTGGCGTAGCCGAGGGCGGGGTTCTTCAGGCGGTCGCGGCCGAGGATGAGCATGGTCAGCTCGGCGAGGTAGTCGCCGGTCAGGACGTCGAGCTGCCCGCCGGTGAGCATCTCCCGCATCGCGTCGAAACGGTCTCCGTAGAAACCGGAGGCGTTGCCTATCCGGAGCGGCCTCACCCGGCGGTCCCTTGTCGCGGCGTGCGGTCGGCGGCCTCCTGCTGCGGCGCACTCCCGACACCTCCACGTCCCTGTTGCGGCGCGCGCCCGGGGCCCGGCGGCCCGGCGAAGGCCTGCGCGATACCCAGCCACAGATCGGCGTCGGCGCCCTCCACCCGCAGGGACAGATCGTCACGGTGCGCACGCTGGGTGACGAGAAGGCAGAAGTCGAGCGCAGGCCCGGTCACCCGCTGGACGGCGTCGACGGAACCGTACGACCACAACTCACCACCAGGTGCGGTCAATTCGATGCGGAACTCCTCGTCGGGTACCGGAAGTTCCCGTACCGCGAAGGCGAGGTCCCGCGCCCGCACGCCGATCCGCGCCACATGCCGCAGCCGCGCGGTCGGCTGCCGCCGCACACCGAGCGCGTCCGCCACGTCCTGACCGTGCGCCCAGGTCTCCATCAGCCGACCGGTGGCCATCGACGCGGCACTCATCGGCGGCCCGTACCAGGGAAACCGCACCCCGCCCGGCGCGGCCCGCAACGCCCGCCGAAGCCCTTCGCGCCCGGCACGCCAACGGTCGAGCAGCACAGTGGGTTCGAGCACCGCTCCCTCCGCCGCCCCCTCGTCCACGAACGCGTCCGGCGCGGCGAGCGCCTTCTCGACCTCCCCGGCGAACGCCCCCGCATCGGTCACGGCGAGCAACGCGGCCCGGTCCGTCCAGGCGAGATGAGCGATCTGATGAGCAATGGTCCAGCCGGTCGCGGGGGTCGGCCGCGCCCACGTCTCGTCGCCCAACTCACCGACAATGGCGTCCAGTTCGGCGGACTCACTGCCCAGATCATCGAGCACGACACCTGCATCGGACACGGAACGCTCCCTCCGGGACACGGCTTCGTGCCCCGGAGCATGGCAGTGCGCCGAAAAACAATCAAGCGTGCTTGCATTGTTTTTGCCGTACGGCGCCGCGCCCGCCGAAGAGCGGTACGGCGATGCCGGCCAGCCTGCTGACAGGGCCCTCCGCCGGCCGGTGCAGCCGACTCGACTGCACTCAGCGGTTCATGTCCCGGTAGTCGTCCAACATCCGAAGTCCGAGTATGAGCCGGGGCAAGAAGCCCGGACACCGGGTGTCCTGCTCAGACCTCGGCGTCCGTGCGGCTCCTGACGCCAGTCGTAAGCCTCTCCAACAGCCCGATGAGCAGAGCACGTTCGGACTTCGACAGACCTGCGACGAGGGTGGATTCGCGGCCGAGCACCGCGTCCACGGACGACTCGATGAGCGCTTGGCCTTCGGCCGTCAACGACACCAGGACGGTTCGGCGCCCGGTAGCCCCCGGTCCTCGCCGTACGAATCCGCTCCGCTCGGCTCGGGCGACGCGCTGCGAGATGGCGCCGGCGGTCACCAGCGTCCGCTGTGCGATCTGGCGGGTGCTGAGGGTGTACGGCGGCCCGGAACGGCGGATGACGGACAACAGGTCGAGGGTGGCCCCGTCGATCCCGGCGGCGCGCAGGACCCGGTTGCGGTCATCCGCGAAGAGCTTCGCCAGGCGCCAGATGGGCGTCACGACCTCGATCGAATCGGTCGGCGTGCCGGGCCGTTCCCGTCGCCAGGCCGCCGCGATATCGGCAGCGGGGTAGGCGACGGCGGCGTCCCCCGTCACTGGTGCGATATCGACCACGGCGCCAACTCCCTTCCCTCTACACTACGTTTAGACCTAAACGTAGTGCATCCAGGAGGAACCATGACCCGCATCGTGCTCGTCACCGGAGGCACCAGCGGCATCGGCCGCGCCCTCGCGGCGAGGTTCGCCGCCGACCGGGCCGAGGTCTTCGTCACCGGTCGCCATGCCGACACCGTCGAGCAGACCGCCGAAGAACTCGGTGTGCACGGCGTCGTCTGCGACGCCACCCACCCCGCACAGGTCGCGGCCCTGAGCGCGCGGCTCGGCGACACGGTCGACGTGGTCGTCAACGCGGCGGGTGGCCTGCCCGAGGACGCACCCACCGACGCCCCGCCGCTGGAATCGCTGCTCGCCCAGTGGCACGCCAACCTGGCCCAGAACCTCCTCGGCGCGGTCCTGACCACCGCCTCGGTCCAGGACAAGCTCACCCCTGGCAGCTCGATCCTCAGCATCGGCTCGATCGGAGCCGAACGGCGAGGCGGCTCCTACGGGGCGTCCAAGGCCGCCCTCGCCGCCTGGAACGCCTCGCTCTCCTCCGAGCTCGGCCCGCGCGGCATCACCAGCAACGTCATCTCGGCGGGCTACATCGTGGGCACCAACTTCTTCCGCGGGCAGATGACCGACGAACGCCACCAGGCGCTCGTCCAGGAAACCCACGACAAGCGGCCGGGCACGCTGGACGACATCACCGAGACCGCCTACTTCCTCGCCTCCCCCGGCGCCCGGCACATCACCGGCCAGACCATCCACGTCAACGGCGGCGCCTTCACGACGCGGTAGCCGGACCGCTCGCGAGAACGGCCGAAGCCCGGAACCCACACAAGGCACTCCGGTCACAGCTACGCTGGCTGGGCATCCGAGGAGGACACCGTGAGCGCACAGCCAGAACATTCCGGCGGAGAACTGATTCCCCGCCCGGACCGCACCCCCGACGCACTCCGGGAGGCACTGGCCGTCGTTGCGCCCGCGCGGATGCCGGAGATGGAGCGGGAGAAGGACAAGGCGCTCGCCGAGGCCGTGCGACAGAGCAGCATCGACCCGCTGCGCGGCTTTCTGTTGCGCTGGGCCGTCGTGATCGAGATCGAGCGGCACCCCGCGACCGCACAGCGTTTCCACCGGGCCGAGTACCTCGCCCAGGTCTCCGCCGACCCCGAGACCTCCCGCCGCCATGTCCGGGAGTCCGGTGACATCCTCCGCGCCGTGTACGGGGAGCTGGACTCTTGACCTGGGCTTGGGAGTACGACCCCAGCGAGGAGTACCTCGTCGGCGGTGTGGACCCCGCCGTCGTGGCCCGCATCGGGGAGCGGGCGGACGAACTGGTCCGTGCCGCCGAGGCCCTCTATCTCGACGGCACGACGTACCAGGGAGACAACCCCAAGGGTGCTACGGCGTACATCACGGGCGGCATGTTCGAGTACCTGGTGGTCGTGCGGCACAACCGGCTCTACGTCCGGCAGATCACGATCTTCTAGGACCCGTCCACCGGCGGCGCTGACCGGTATGCGGCGGTCGGCTCCGCGCCGCGTACCAGCCGGTGCGCCGGTGACGAAGGGCGCGTCTACTTGCCGGAGATCTGCGTCCGTACCGCGCCCATGCTCGCCACGATCACCAGCGCGATCGCCAGCGCGTCGACGGCGGACAGCTCCTGGTGCAGGACGAAGAAGCCCGCGGTGGCCGCGATCGCGGGTTCCAGGCTCATCAGTACGGCGAAGGTCGACGCGGGCAGCCGTCGCAGTGCGAGCAGTTCCAGCGTGTACGGGAGTACGGACGACAGCAGCGCGACCGCCGCCCCCAGCCCCAGCGTGCTCGGCACCAGCAGTTTCGAGCCCGCGTCGATGATGCCCAGCGGCAGGATCAGCAGCGCGCCGACCGTCATCGCCAGGGCCAGACCGTCCGCGCGCGGGAAGCGGGCGCCGGTGCGGGCGCTGAAGATGATGTACGCGGCCCACATCCCGCCCGCGCCGAGCGCGAAGGCCGCTCCCACCGGGTCCAGCCCGCCGAAGCCGCCGCCGCTGAGCAGCGCCACCCCGCAGAGCGCCAGCCCGGCCCAGAGGAAGTTCACCAGCCGGCGCGAGGCCACGACCGACAGGGCGAGCGGGCCCAGGACCTCCAGGGTCACCGCCGTGCCGAGCGGGATACGGTCCGCCGCCTGGTAGAAGAGGCCGTTCATGCCGGCCATCGCGATGCCGAAGACGAGGACCGTGCCCCAGTCGGAGCGCGAGAGCCCGCGCACCTTGGGGCGGCAGGCGATGAGCAGCACGATCGCGGAGACGGTCAGCCGCAGGGAGACGACGCCGACCGCTCCGGCCCGCGGCATCAGCCAGACGGCGATGGCCGCCCCGAACTGCACCGATATTCCCCCGGCCAGCACCAGACCCAGCGGCCCGAACCTCCCGCGCAGCCCTTCGGCGGCAGGCTGCTCGGCGACCGTGTCAGCTGAGGTGGTCAGAGCGGTATCGAGCGCCTTGGCGTCGGCGGGGGCTATCGGATCCATGCTGTCTACAGTAAGGGGCGTTTGCCGGATCCCTCACTTACCGACCACTGGCCGGGACAGGGGGCGGGCTCCCGGCCCAGCAGACCCGTCGAACCGTCCGTGCCGGGGCGTCGACGCACGCACGCCCCCACATCACATGAGTGCGCACTACTGCGCACTACACCGCACTAAGGGCTGTCCCGTAATTCCTGGTGGATCAGCGCACGGCGTCAGATGCGGTGCATCGCAAGGCGGAGGGGCGCCCGAATACTGGATGTATTCGGGCGTTCCGACAACGCCGCGAGGTGCCGTAGCTGTCGTCGTGCGCCCGCCAGGAATTACGGGACAGCCCTTAGGTAATCTCGGCCGCGCCTGACGCACGACATCAGCGGAGGGGACCACCGGGCAGCCCCTCCGCCAGTACCTCCGCCAGGTGCCGTGCCGTCCGTCCCTCCAGCTGGGCCAGCTGGGTACGGCACGAGAAGCCGTCCGCCAGGAGTTCCGTCCCCTCCGCTGCCGCCCGTACCGACGGCAGCAGCTGTTCCTCCGCGCAGGCCACCGACACCTCGTAGTGCCCCATCCCCGGACCCGAGCCCGAATCCGCCCCGTCCCCTCGCCGCCGGTCCCGCCCCCGCTCGAACCCGAAGTTCCCCGCCAGCCCGCAGCACCCCCCGCTCAGCTCGCCCGTCAGGCCCGCCTTCGCGCGCAGGCGCCGTTCCGCCGCGTCGCCGAGGACCGCGTGCTGGTGGCAGTGGGTCTGGCCCGCCACCGGGCGGTCGAGACGCGGTGGCTGCCAGTGTGGTGCGTACTCCTCCAGCGCCTGCGCGAAGGTCCGTACCGCGTCCGCCAGCCGCGCCGCGCGCGGGTCGTCGGCCAGCAGTTCCGGGAGGTCGGTCCGGAGCGCGGCGGCGCAGCTCGGTTCCAGTACGACGACCGGCAGGCCCGCGTCGAGCAGCGGCTCCACCCGGTCGAGGGTGCGGCGCAGGACCGTACGGGCGCGGTCGAGCTGGCCCGTCGAGACGTAGGTCAGGCCGCAGCACACGCCCTCCGGCGGCAGCGCGATGCCGAGCCCGGCCGATTCCAGGACCCGGACCGCCGCCCGGCCCACCGAGGGCGAGAGGTGGTCGGTGAACGTGTCGGGCCACAGGACGACCTGCGCGGGCGGCTGTGCCCGGGTGCCGAACCAGCGGCGGAAGGTCTGCGGGGCGAGCTCCGGAATGTCCCGTTCGGGGGCGATCCCGCCGAGCCGTTTGGCGAGCGCCGCCAGCGGCCGGACCCGCGCCAGGGCGTTGAGGGCGCGGGCGTACGGGGCGGCGGCGCGCAGCCAGCGTGGCAGCCGGCCCATCGAGTAGTGGGCGGCGGGGCGGATCCGGCCCGCGTAGTGGTGGTGCAGGAATTCCGCCTTGTACGTGGCCATGTCGACGCCGACCGGGCAGTCGCTGCGGCAGCCCTTGCAGGAGAGGCAGAGGTCGAGGGCGTCGCGCACCTCCGTCGAGCGCCAGCCGTCGGTGACGATCTCGCCCGCGAGCATTTCGTGCAGCAGCCGGGCGCGCCCGCGCGTGGAGTGCTGTTCGTCGCCGGTCGCGCGGAACGACGGGCACATGACATCGGCGCCGGACGTCCCCTCCGTACGGCACTTGGCGACGCCCACGCAGCGGCGTACGGCGGCGGAGAAGTCGCCGTTGTCGTGCGGGTAGCCGAACTCCACGTCCACCGGTTCGCGCGGCAGCACCGCGAAGCGGAGGTTCTCGTCGAGGCGGTGCGGGCGGGCGAGCATGCCCGGGTTCAGCAGGCCGTCCGGGTCCCAGATGTCCTTGAACCGGCCGAAGAGGGCGACCAGTTCGTCGCCGTACATCTTCGGGAGCAGTTCGGCGCGGGCCTGTCCGTCGCCGTGTTCGCCGGAGAGGGAGCCGCCGTGGGCGACGACCAGGTCCGCCAGTTCCCCGGAGAAGGTACGGAAGCGGGCGACGCCGCCCGCGGTCAACAGGTCGAAGTCGATGCGGACATGGATGCAGCCGTCACCGAAGTGCCCGTACGGGGTGCCGTGCAGGCCGTGGGCGCCGAGCAGGGCGCGGAAGTCGCGCAGGTACGCGCCGAGCCGGGCGGGCGGTACGGCGCAGTCCTCCCAGCCGGGCCAGGCCTCGCTGCCGTCCCGCATCCGGGTCGCGGTGCCGCTGGCGTCCTCGCGGATGCGCCACAGGGCGCGCTGCCCGGCCGGGTCGTCGACGACCAGCCCGTCCAGGGCGCCCGCCGCCCGTACCAGTTCGGCCGCCCGCGCGCGGGCCTCGGCCGGGCTGTCGCCGCCGGTCTCCACGAAGAGCCAGGCGCCGCCGCGCGGCAGTCCGGCGGGCTCGCGCACCAGGTCGGCGGCCATGCCCTCGACGGTCAGCGGGCGGTACGGGAGGAGTCCGGCAGCCGCGTCGGCGGCGTCGCCCTCGTCGGCGTAGCCGAGTACGGCGAGCGCGCGGGCGCGGGGCGCCTCGACCAGCCGTACGGTCGCCTCGGTCAGCACGCCGAGGGTGCCCTCGCTGCCGCAGAAGGCGCGGGCCAGATCGGTGCCGTTCTCGGGGAGCAGGGCGTCGACGGCGTATCCGGAGATACGGCGCGGCAGCCCGGTGGGGTAGCCGGTGCGCAGCAGCGCGAGGTGGCCGTCGACCAGTTCGCGCAGCCCGGCCGGTGCTCCGGCCCAGCCCCGGGCGAGGTGGTGGGTGTCGCCCCAGAACCCGGTGGTGGTCAGCCGGTGGACGTTGTCGGCGGTGGTGCCCCAGGCCACGGAGTGCGCGCCGCAGGAGTTGTTGCCGATCATCCCGCCGAGCGTGCAGCGGCTGTGCGTGGACGGGTCGGGGCCGAAGGTCAGACCGTGCGCGCCCGCCGCCGCCCGGAGGTCGTCGAGGACCACGCCCGGCTGCACGACCGCGGTCCTGGCCTCCGGGTCCACCGAGAGGATCGACCGCATGTGCCGGGTGAAGTCGAGTACGACACCGGTGCCGGTGGCCTGTCCGGCGATCGAGGTGCCGCCGCCGCGCGGGACGACGGGTACGCCGTGCAGCCGGCAGACGGTGAGCACCGCGGCCACGTCCTCGGCGTCCCGGGGCGCGACGACGCCCAGCGGGACCCGGCGGTAGTTGGAGGCGTCCATGGTCGTCAGGGCCCGTGCGGCGGTCCCGAATTCGACGTCACCGCGTGCCGCGCGACGCAACGCGTGCGCCAGCTCGCCTCTGTCCGGCTGCCCGCTCATGGTCTCTCCGCACCCCTGCGCAAAATGCGTACCCGAGTCAACAAATTCCACACCAGGAACTTCCCAAACCAATCACCAACCCTCCTATAGTTGACAAGCGTTGCCCGGCAACCTATGCATCCCGTTCATCCCATTCCGTCACGCCCGCACCACTTGCCACTACTTGCCGCTTTCACCTTCCCCCCTTCTGCCCCATCCGTCCATGAGGACTCCGCCAGATGACAGAGCGCCCCCCGCTCCGCCCGACCGCGCTGGCTCTGCTGATCTCCGTGATCATTTCGGGCCTGCTGTGCGTCTGGGCGGTGTCCGCCGCCCCGGACCAGATACGTACCCCTCTCGGCTGGTGCTCGGCGGTGGCCGCCCTGCTGTTCAGCACCGCCGTCACCACCGCCGTGCACGCCGTACGGCTCGCCACCCTCACCTCGCGCAGGCTCGGTGCGCGCATCGGCCAACTGACCGAGGAGTCCGCCCAGTCCGGACTGCGCGCCGCCCAGCTCGCCACCGACTTCGAGCAGCGGACCGCGCAGCTCACCGCCGAGCACCGGGCGAAGGTCGCCGAACTCACGGCCCAGCGCGAGGCCACTGCCGCCGGGCTCACCGCGCAGTTCGACGCGAAGACCGTCGAGCTGGCCGCCCGCACCGCCCGCGCCGAATCGGTCCGCGCCGCCGCCATGTCGGCAGCCGCCAACGCCGCGGGCCGCATGCAGGCCCTCGCCACCGGCATGCTCGCCGACCTGCGCGAGATGGAGCACCGGCACACCGACGAGGACGTACTGGGCGACCTGCTGCACCTCGACCACCGCACCGCCCAGGCGGGACGGCTCGCCGACTCCATCGCCGTACTGACCGGGGCCCGTTCCGGGCGCCGCTGGGCCAAGCCCATCGTCATGGAGTCGATCCTGCGCGGCGCGATGGGCCGGATCGCCGGGTACCAGCGCGTACGGCTGCACTCGACCAGTGAGGTCTCCATCGCCGGCCACGCGGCCGAGGGCGTCATGCACGCGCTCGCCGAACTCCTCGACAACGCGGCGAACTTCTCGCCGCCCACGGCCGAAGTGCACGTGTACGTCGAGGAGGTACCGGCCGGGGTGATCCTCACCATCGAGGACAGCGGCCTGGTCATGAGCGACGTCCAGCTGCGCCGCGCCGAGCGGGCCGTGACCGCGGAGACCACCCAGCAGACCGACCTCGCCGGGCTCTCCGGCACCCGCCTCGGCCTCGCCGTGGTGGGGCGGCTGGCCCGCAAGCACGGGCTGACCGTGTCCTTCCGCCCGTCCGCGCGCGGCGGCACCGGCGTCCTGGTGCTGCTCCCGCAGGAACTGATCTCCCGCCAGTCCCGGGGTACGGCACCGGGCGCGGCGGCACCAGCTCCCGCGCCTGCCGCCACGGCAGCTCCGGAGACCCGGTCCCGTACGGAGGCGGAGCCCCTGCCGGTACGGGGCACGGACACGGCCGCCGGAACCACGGCGTCCGCCACCTCTGCAGAAGCCGCAGAAGCCGCGGACGCCGCAGACACCGCAGAAGCCTCAGACGCCGTAGACGTCACCGAGGTCACCAAGCCCGCCGGAACCCCGGAGCCCGAACCCGATCACGCCACCGCCGAGTTGGGCGAGAGCGGTCTCCCCAAGCGGCAGCGCGGCCGGACCATGGCCGCGGCGCACCCGGCAGGAACCCAGATCCCCGGCTCCACCCAGCCGCGTACCACCACCACACCCACGACATCCGCCGCCAGGTTCAGCACCTTCCGCCAGGCCGTACGTGGCGAATCCCCGAACCCGGAAGGCAGCACCTCATGAGCACGACCACCACCGACGAGCGGCTCAACTGGCTGCTGGAGAGCCTCCTTGAGCGCACTCCCGGCACCCGGCACGCCCTGGTCCTCTCCCGTGACGGCCTCAAGCTCTGCCGTACGCCCGGTCTCTCCGTCGACCAGGCCGACCAGCTCGCCGCCATCTCGGCCGGTATCCAGAGCCTGTCGCACGGCGCCTCCATGGAGTTCGGCGACGGCAGCGGCGGCGTACGCACCGCGATGGCCGAGTTCTACGGCGGCGTGCTGTTCATCGTGGAGGCGGGCGACGGCGCGCATCTCTCGGTGATCGCCGACGAGTCGGCCGACGTCGGCCTCATCGGGCACAACATGAGCGAGCTGGTCGAGCAGCTGGGCGAACACCTCAGCGCGGAGCCCCGCGCATGAACCCCCCGTTGAGCAGGGCCAGGCCGGGACGCGACGACGACCCGGACCGCCTCTACACCGTCACCGGCGGGCGCACCAGGTCGGACGCCACCGTGTTCGACCTGGTGACCCTGGTGGTCAGCGAGTGCGACCCGACGCCGGGCATGCAGTCCGAGCACGTCTCGATCCTGCGGATGTGCGGCCGTCCCACGGCCGTCGTCGAGATCGCGGCGGAGCTGAAGCTGCCCGTGTCCATCACCCGGATCCTGCTCTGCGACCTGCTCGACACCGGCCGGATCAGCGCCCGCCATCCGCGCACGGCACGCGGCGCCGACAGCCTTCCCGACCCTCACATCCTGGAGCAGGTGCTCGTTGGACTCCGCAACCTCTAACCCGAACGCCCTGGCCGGCACCGCCGACAACGGTCTCAAGATCGTCATCGTCGGCGGGTTCGGCGCAGGGAAGACCACCATGGTCAGGTCCGTCAGCGAGATCCGTCCGCTGAACACCGAGGAGACGATGACGCAGGCGGGGGCGGCCGTCGACGATCTCAGCGGTGTGCAGGCCAAGACCTCCACCACCGTCGCCTTCGACTTCGGCCGCATCACCATCGACGAGCGCACGATCCTGTACCTCTTCGGCGCACCGGGCCAGGAGCGCTTCTGGTTCCTCTGGGACCGGCTGTTCTCCGGCACGCTCGGCGCGGTCGTCCTCGTCGACACCCGCAGGCTCGCCGACTCCTGGTACGCGATCGACCGCCTGGAGCACCACGGCACCCCGTTCATCGTCGCCTGCAACGACTTCGGCGGCCCGGTGCACTCCCTGGAGCAGCTCAGGGAGGCGCTGGACCTCTCCCCGGAGATCCCGCTGATCGACTGCGACGCGCGGGACCGTACGTCGAGCAAGTACGTACTGATCACGCTCCTCCAGCACCTCCACGCCCTGTCCACCGCGTCCGCCGCTTCCGCCACGTCCGACACAGCCACCACGTCCGACGCGTCCGCCTCCTCTGCCGCGTCCTCCGCATCTGCCACGTCATCCTCCGCATCTGCCGCGTCCTCCGCCCGGGAGCCGAGCACCACATGACCACCGAAACCCCGCCCACCCCGCTGAGCGGCCCGCGTTTCCAGACGGATCCCACCCAGCTCTACCGGGAGATGCGCCGCGACCACGGCCCGGTCGCGCCGGTGATCCTCGACGGCGACGTACCGGCCTGGCTGGTGCTCGACTACCGCGAGCTGCACCAGGTCACCGCCGACCCGGTGCTCTTCAGCCGGGACTCCGACCTGTGGAGCCAGTGGGACCGCATCCCCGACGACTGGCCGCTGCTGCCGATGATCGGCCGTAAGCAGCCGTCGATCCTCTACACCGTGGGCGAGCGGCACCGCGAGCGCGCCGCGATGATCGGCGACGCGCTGGAGTCGGTCGACCCGTTCGAACTGCGCCGGATCTCCGAGCAGTTCGCCGACGAACTGGTCAACTCCTTCTGCGGCGCCGGAGAGACGGAGATCATCGGCCGGTACGCGATGATGCTGCCGGTCCGGGTGCTCGCCCGGATCTACGGCTTCACGGACGACGAGGGCCCGGCCCTGGTCAAGGCGTTGAACGACATGATCGACGGCCGGGAGCACGCCCTCGCCGGGCAGCAGCACCTCGCGCAGTCGATGGTGAACCTGCTCATCTCGCGGCAGGAGCAGCCCGCCGAGGACGTCGCCTCGCACATGCTGGGCAACAACGCGGGCTTCACCGCCGAGGAGATCGCCCAGGACCTGATGGTCATGATGGCCGCGGGCCACCAGCCCACCGCCGACTGGATCGGCAACTCGCTGCGGCTGATGCTGACCGACGACCGGTTCGCCGCGTCGCTGTCCGGCGGCCGGCACAGCGTCGCCGAGGCCATGAACGAGGTCCTCTGGGAGGACACCCCCACCCAGAACGTCGCGGGCCGCTGGGCCTCCCGCGACACCACGCTCGGCGGCCGGCACATCCAGTCCGGCGACATGCTGCTGCTCGGCATCGCCGCCGCCAACGCCGATCCGCAGGTACGCACCGACGGTTCGGCCCTCACCGGGGGCAACAACGCCTTCTTCTCCTTCGGCCACGGCGAGCACCGCTGCCCGTTCCCGGCCCAGGAGATCGCGGAGGTCATCGCGCGTACGGGCATCGAGGTCATCCTCGACCGCCTCCCCGACGTCGACCTCGCGGCACCCGAGGAGAGCCTCACGCGGCGCCCCTCGCCGTGGCTGCGCGGTCTGTCCACCCTGCCCGTCACCTTCACCCCGGTACCGGCGCTGTGACGCGAAGACCGTCCCGGCCCGGCCCCAACGAAAGACCCAGGAGCCACAGATGACCTGCCCGGTCGACCACGGAACACCCACCGAGAGCATCGCCCTGGACCCGTTCGTCCAGGACCTGGACGGGGAGAGCGCCGCCCTGCGCGCGGCGGGCCCGCTCGCCAGGGTCGTGCTGCCCGGCGGGGTGGCCTGTTACGCGGTGACGCGTCACGCGGAGGCCAGGCAACTCCTCACCGATGCCCGGCTGGTGAAGGACATCAACGTGTGGGGTGCCTGGCAGCGCGGCGAGATCCCGCTGGACTGGCCGCTGATCGGGCTGGCCAACCCGGGCCGTTCGATGCTGACGGTCGACGGCAGCGAGCACCGCAGGCTCCGTACGCTGGTCGCGCAGGCGCTGACCGTACGCCGGGTGGAGCGGCTGCGCGCGGGCATCGAGAAGCTCACCACCGGCATGCTGGACCGGCTGGCCGAGATCCCCGCCGGCGAGACCGTCGACCTGAAGGCGGAGTTCGCGTACCCGCTGCCGATGAACGTGGTCAGCGAGCTGATGGGCGTGGACGCGGCGGACCACCCGCGGCTGAAGACCCTCTTCGAGAAGTTCTTCTCGACGCAGACGCCGCCGGAGGAGGTCCCGCAGATGATGGCGGACCTCGGCACGCTCTTCGCGAAGATCGTCGAGTCGAAGCGGGAGAACCCGGGCGACGACCTGACCAGTGCGCTGATCGCGGCCTCGGAGGACGGTGACCAGCTCACCACGGAGGAGATCACCAACACCCTCCAGCTGATGATCGCGGCCGGCCACGAGACGACGATCAGCCTGATCGTGAACGCGGTGGTCGCCCTGCAGGCCCACCCCGAGCAGCGCAAGCTGGTGCTCGGCGGCGAGGTGCCGTGGGAGAACGTCATCGAGGAGACGCTGCGCTGGTCCACCCCGACCTCGCACGTCCTGATCCGTTTCGCCGCCGAGGACATCGAGGTCGGCGACGCGGTCCTGCCCAAGGGCGAGGGCCTGATCGTCTCGTTCGGCGCGATCGGCCGCGACGAAGAGGCGCACGGACCGACGGCCGGTGACTTCGACGTCACCCGCACCCCCAACCGGCACATCTCCTTCGGCCACGGCCCGCACGTCTGCCCCGGCGCCGCGCTGTCCCGCCTGGAGGCCGGTGTCGCGCTGCCCGCCCTGTTCGACCGCTTCCCCGAACTGCGGCTGGCGGTTCCCGCGACGGAACTGCGCAACAAGCCGGTCGTCACCCAGAACGACCTGTACGAACTTCCGGTGAAGCTCGGCGGCTGAGCGGCTGCCGGGCAGGTCCCCCCGGGGGCCTCTGCCCGTACACCCGTACACCCGTTCGCCCAGCAGGTCCGTCCGTCTCACCGGGCGGACCTGCTGTCCGTTACCGCCCGGAACCGGCTACGCTCCGGCTCGTGGCTGAGATCCGGATTCCCGCTGACATCAAGCCCGCCGACGGCCGTTTCGGCGCGGGCCCCTCCAAGGTGCGCACGGAGGCGCTGGACGCCCTCGCCGCGACCGGCACTTCCCTCATGGGTACGTCCCACCGCCAGGCCCCGGTGAAGAACCTGGTCGGCGCGGTACGGCAAGGCGTACGCGACCTCTTCCAGCTCCCCGAGGGCTACGAGGTGATCCTGGGCAACGGCGGCTCCACCGCCTTCTGGGACGTCGCGACGCACGGACTCATCGAGTCCAAGTCGCAGCACCTCAACTTCGGTGAGTTCTCGTCCAAGTTCGCGAAGGCGTCGAAGCTCGCCCCGTGGCTGGCCGACCCGACCGTGATCGCCTCCGACCCGGGCACCCACCCGGACCCGAAGGCCGAGGCGGGCGTGGACGTCTACGCGCTCACGCACAACGAGACGTCGACGGGCGTCGCGGCCCCCGTCAAGCGGGTCGCGGGCGCCGACGAAGGCGCTCTCGTCCTGGTGGACGCCACCTCGGGCGCGGGCGGCCTGCCGGTCGACATCACCGAGACGGACGTCTACTACTTCGCCCCGCAGAAGTCCTTCGCCTCCGACGGCGGCCTGTGGATCGGCGTGTTCTCCCCGGCGGCCCTGGAGCGCGCGGCGCGCGTCCACGCCTCGGGACGGCACATCCCGGAGTTCTTCAGCCTGCCGACGGCGATCGACAACTCCCTCAAGAACCAGACGTACAACACCCCGGCCCTCGCCACGCTGTTCCTGCTGAACGAGCAGCTGACCTGGATGAACACCCAGGGCGGCCTGGACTTCACCACCGGCCGCACGGCCGCCTCGTCCGGCCACCTGTACGGCTGGGCCGAGGACTCGAAGTACGCGACCCCCTTCGTGACGGACCCGGCGAAGCGCTCGCAGGTCATCGGCACGATCGACTTCGCGGACGAGATCGACGCCACGGCGGTCGCCAAGGCGCTGCGCGCCAACGGCATCGTGGACACCGAGCCGTACCGCAAGCTGGGCCGCAACCAGCTCCGGGTAGCGATGTTCCCGGCGATCGACCCGACGGACGTCCAGGCGCTGACGGCCTGCGTCGACTACGTGATCGGGCAGCTCTGAGGCCTCGGGGCCTCTCGCCGACACCCTGTCCTCCCAAGTAGCCCCCTACCTCGCGCGGTAGGGGGCTACTTCGCGTGCGGTGGGGAACCTCAGCCTCGCCGTGCGGCACCCGTGGGCCAGACCACATCGACGGCGAGTCCGGCCTTGCGCGCTTCGAGCACCGTGTCGGCGGTGCCTCCGCCCTTGCCCGACGGGGGCATTCCGTCCCACACGGCGACGAGCCGATCGGCGCGCTCCAGAAGGACGGAGTTCGCAGCCTCGTACGCCTTCCGGTCCGCAGTGTCGTAGGGCAGCACAACGACTTCGGCGGCAGCCTCGACCAGACGATCGAATACCTGGGCGTGCTCGCCGTGCACCTTGGTCGCCCGGTAGTTCCTCGACGGAATCACCGCCACGAGCCGACCGCCGACCTCGATCACCATCTCGGCGAACAAGCTGTCGGCTCCGGCAGCGATGCACGACACCCCGACCAGCCGGTCAGCCGCATGCGACTCCAGCACCTCACGAAGCGCGTTACGCACGAGCGGGACACTTTCGGCTGTGATGTCCATATGCCCAGTGACGGCAAGGGTGGTTGTCACGTGCACTCTCCGATCAGCTCGCCAGCAGATCGCGGATACTATCGCGCGCCCCTCGCACCGACGGCGACGAACTACGGCCCACGGTATAGGGATAGAGCGAGCCGAGTTTTCTACGCACCCGACCGGAACGGGTGAGCGAGGCTGCCTCGACAGCGCGGTACGTGTAGTCAGCCGCATCTGACACATCCCCTGCGAGAAACGAGCACTCAGCAAGCCCGATCCAGTCGAGCGCGTGTGACCGGCTGGCCTCGACACCACGTGCAGCGAGCGCCTGCCTGATCTCTGCGGCAGCTGTCTCCGCATGTGCCCGGGGGTCCGTGCGTGCCATGTCGAGCAGCCTTCCGCCCGTCACACCCGCGAGCTCTGCACGATCGAAGTAGTGGATCCAGTAGGGCTCTTCACCGTCGTCAGCGTCAGCGAGTGCATCGACAGCCTGTCCCGTTGCCCGATGGAATGCTCCAGGGCGCCCCTGCGCCGCGTAGCACCATGCCTCGCGGGTATGGAGCATGGCACGTACCCGCGGACCAAGCTCATGTCGTGCCCCGTCCTGCGCAAGTCGCACAAGATCGAGGGCATCCTGCGGCCGATCGCGATACAACATCTGCCGTGCCATGCCGGCAAGCACATTCGCCCCGAATACGGTGTCGCCGCCAGCGTGCGCAGACCGCAAGGCAAGCACGTAGTACTGCTGTGCCTGCCGCTGCTGCCCCAAGTCCCAAGCCATCGTCGCGGCAGTTCCCGAAAGCTGCGCCATCACCCGATAGAGGCGGCGTTCGACATCCGGCCGCTGCTGCTCTTCGAGATTCGACGCAACTTCATTCAGCTGTCCAACCACTGCTTTGCTTCGCAATCCTCCGCCGTACTGGTGGTCCCATGACCGGAAATGACGCGTGGTGCGTTCCAGTTGCTCTATGTCATTCTCGCCAAGTCGACCTCGGCGCAATCGTGGTACGACAGCTGCAGCTGGCTGCATCCAGCCTTCGAGCGAGTTGAGCAGCCCGGATCCGGTCACGGCTGCCCCTGCAAGTGCGCGAGTTGCCGCGCGCCGATCCATCACGAGATCACTCCTGGTCACGTCTGCCGCAAGCTCAACCGTGCGGTCGGGGTTCCACGGGGTCTCTCCTGTCGGCGTACGTCTCTCCGGCTCTACGGCCTGCTGTTGCTCGTCGGGTTTCGCCTCCCACGGCCGACGAGCGAGACCGAGCATGGGGCCGGGGATACAAAGCCCGTCGGAGATACGACAAATCACCGTGAATGCAGTGACCTGTTGCTGCCCGCTAATGATGTTCGAGACCTTGCCGGGCGTGAGCTGACACGCCGACGCGATCTTGTTCTGCGACAGTCCGCCCCACTTTTTGAACAGGGCGAACGCCGTGGCGAAGTCGTGCTCTGCGAGAGCTCGCCCGACTTCCTCACGTTCAAGGACTTCCAGAGCAAGCGGGCCAGGCGAGATGACGTCCATAGGTCGGCTCCGAGGCGATCTTATGGGGGATGGATAGCGTATCGATAGAGAAACGAGTGCATTGCCGAGTCGGTAACACCCGCTGGTCATAGGCATATTGATCCCCCAGACCGAATCTGGATACCCGAAGGGAAGACGCCGACGACCGGAGGCACCGTGCAAACGACTACCGACACGCAACAAACCATCGAGGGGCCAGTCGCCACCGGCTCACAGTGGTCAGAGGCAGAGGATCCCAGGCCCGTGGATCTCGAAACGATGCGGGCCGTAGCGGATCGGCTTCTCGCCCTGGAAGAGGCGCCCTCGACGGATGATCTCCTCACCCTGGTCATGATGCTGCGCGGATTCCTCGCCCTGCTCATCCCCGAGGTCCGCGCACTGGCCGCCGGACGTCCCGTGGACGACGTATGGCGGGCCGCCGCGCAGGCCGGAATCGGTGAGGCCCGTCGCCGCCTGAACCACACCACCGGGCATCGCGCACCCGTGCTGCTCGCGGAGGCCCAGCGCCTGTCCCGGTCGGTGCTGGCCCTGTGCACGTACCTGGAGAACCTGGAGGCGTGCGGTGAGTGACTGCGTCGCACCGTGGAAGCCTCCACAGGGGACCGTGGGCGAGCTGGTGGCCGCCGGACGCTCCTGGGACGCCGTCCGCGCCCCGTGCAGCATCGGAGCCACCGTCGTCGACCAACTCGGCGAGAACTGCGGCGCGGTGATCCAGGACGGCTACGCACAGAAGCTGTACTGGCTCATCAAGCCCCGCACGGCCGATACATGGCAGCACCAGGCAGGGTCGTCCGTGACGGTCCTGGGTACCGCCTCGTACGTGTTCGTACCTTCGGTGGAACGTACCGAGGGGCCGGGCCTGTGGTGGAAGGTCCCGCTTGAGCCGCTGCGCTACCTCACCGACGCGGACCTGCTGAAGGCCGTACTTGAGGAGGAGTTGGACGCGGTGCTCGGCCCGCGAACCCTGCTGGCATGCGAACCGTGCATGCACGCCCGGCTCTTCGAGACGAGCCATGACGGGTGCACAGGCGTCAGCAGTACGGAGTTGCAGGGCAGACGGATGCGCCCGAGTGCGCCCCGGCCCTGCCCCTGCGATCACCAGCTCATCCGGAGTAGCGATGCGTGAGCCGAAGAACCGCCTCGCCGCCCTGACAGTGCTCTCCTGCCTCCTGGCTGTCCCGCTCCTCACGTGCCGCGTACACGACCTGGCCGTATAACCCAGCACCACACCCCATGGCGACCGAATCGGGTTCAAGGGTCGCACCCGACAACACCCGCCCCGGCCGGAGTCCCGTAAGACCCGGCCGGGGCGGCTCTCCCACCGCAACGCATCAGGAAGAGACACCGCCAAGGAGGAAAAGCGAAGAGCTTCTTCGCACCCCACCGGTCTCACATCGAAAGGCTCGGCATGACCATCACCATCGACAGTCCCGGATTGAACACTTCTCCCGCTGACGGAATTCTTTCCGTCGAGTGCGAGCTGACAGGCCGCTGCCAGTTGGAATGCTCGCACTGCTGCACCTTGTCCGGACCGAAGGCCGGCCACGGCACGATGACTCGCGCCGACTGGCTTGACGTCGTGGACGACATCGCCGCTGCCGGTATCCCCGCCGTCCAGTTCATCGGCGGTGAGCCGACTCTCTCCCCGTCCTTGTTCTCCCTCGTCGACCGCGCGCTCGGGCATGGTCTGGTCGTCGAGGTCTACTCGAACCTCGCGCATGTCCGGCCCTCTCTGTGGACTGCCTTGGACCAGGCCGGTGTTCGTGTCGCGACCAGCTACTACAGCGACGACCCGGAGCAGCACGACACGATCACCGGAGGCAGGGGCAGCCATGCCCGCACCCTGGCCAACATCACCGAGGTACTGCGCCGGGGCATCCCGCTGCGTGTCGGCCTGGTCGACCTCGGTGACGGGCAGCGCGTCGCCGAAGCCGAAGCCCAACTACGGGCGCTCGGCGTGCAGAACATCCGAGTGGACCGGGTACGCGCAGTTGGACGCGCGGCATCGGATTCCGCCACCATTCCCCACGTGAGTGAGCTGTGCGGGCGGTGCTTCCACGAGCGCGTCGCAGTGTCCCCGGACGGTGATGTGTACGGCTGCATCCTGTCCCGGCACCTGCCCACAGGGAACGTACGCACGACACGTCTGCGTGAGGTCCTGGCCGGCCCCCGGTGGGCCGAAGCGCGGTCCGCCGTGCCCAAAGCGGCTACCCACGCGTGCCCGCCCAACGACGGCGGCGATTGCAGTCCCGCCAACACCCCTGCTTGCAACCCGAAGTTCCAGGAGAAGCACCGGTGAACTGGAAACCCCTTGCCGCAGTCCTGGCGGACAGCGTCACCCACGCCGGGTCACGCTGGCGGACACCTGTCGCGGCGCTCCCACGGCATCTTTTCGTTCCGAACTGGTGGGCGGGAGAGGATGGTTGGTCGTTACGCGCAGGGGCTGACACCGAGGAGGGGTGGCGGGCCGCCGCGTACACGGACACGTCACTCGTCACCCGCGTCGGAACCGCTCACGCGGACCACGCGCAGCCCGGCGACCGGCCCGTGGGCCGACCGACTTCCTCAGCAACGCTCCCGTCGCTACTGGTGCGCATGTTCCAGCACGCCCGGTTCGGCGACGACGACACTCTCCTGGATGTCGGCACCGGCTCGGGATACGGCACTGCCCTCGCCTGTATGCGCCTGGGAGAACGCCGGGTCAGCAGCATCGACGTGGACGCCTACCTCACCGAGGCAGCTGGGCAGCGTCTCGCCGAGGTTGGACTGCACCCCCGGCTGCACGCCCTGGACGCGAGCAGCGAACTGCCGGACGCCTACGACCGGATCGTGGCCACCGTGGGCGTCCGGCCCGTACCCACGAGCTGGCTGACAGCGCTCAAGCCGGGCGGACGACTGGTGACGACCATCGCCGGTACGACGCTCATCGTCACTGCGGAGAAACAGGCCGATGGCACCGCCAGGGGGCGGGTCGAATGGGACCGGGCGGGTTTCATGGACGCCCGGCACAGTGCCGACTACCACGCCCTGCCGGTTGGCCTCGGCGACGCAGCCCGCACGCAGGAAGGAGAGTTCGTCACCGCGGGCCGGTATCCGGTGGTGGATGTGGAACAGGCGTGGGACCTGTCGTCGATGCTGGGGATCGAGGTGCCCGGTGTCGTCCACGGATACGAGGAAGACGGGGAGCGGTGTACGGCCTGGCTCGCTCACCCGGACGGTTCGTGGGCTCGTGCCACCAGCCGTGACGGCGGTACCCCGGTCATTCACCAGAGCGGTTCCCGCCACCTCTGGGACGTCCTCGACAAGATCCGCTCCTACTGGCTTCAGCACGGCGAGCTTCCTGCACGCGGTGCCCACGTCCTGATCACCCCCGACGGGCGGACACGGCTCGCCCGAGGGGCCTGGCGCGCCACCCTCTGATCAGAACGCGGCACCCTGCGGTCAGCGCGTCTCCCGTACGGCCTCTCCCGTACGGGAAGGCCGTCCGCTCACCCGTCGATCAACCGCTGGAGCGAAGGCCCGCAGAGCTCGGCCAGCCGTTCGGGCGTGGCCAGTTCACCGGCGCCGGGCCGGTGCAGGCTGAGCGCCGCACCGATGCCCAGCAGTTGGCCGGCGATCAGTTCCGCGCGCAGTTCGTGGTCCTCGCCGGTGAGGCGGGCGGCCAGCCGGGAGGTGACCTGCTCGCGGAAGCGCTCCTTGAGCAGGGAGCGCTCGTCACGGTTGCCGAGGGAGAACACGACGCGCAGCAGCGGGTCGGCCTGCTGGGCGCGCCGGCTCCGTACGAGAGTGAGCACCAGGTGGCGGCCCAGTTCGTCCAGGGGCGCGTCGAAGAGTGTGTCGGCCGCCGCCCCGAAGTCGGCGACCTTGTTGAACAGTTGCTCCTTCGTCCCGAACCGCTTGACGATCAGCGAGGCACTGACCCCGGCGTCGGCGGCGATCCCGCGCATGGTCACCTCGGCGTACGGGCGCTGGGTGAACGCCCGCCGGGCGGCGAACAGGATGGCGTCCCGGCCGCTCGGGCCCGTACCCGTACCTGTACCTGTACCTGTACCTGTACCCGCAGCGGTCGCCGTATCCGTACCGGCCCCAGCATCCGTACCCGTGTCCGCGCCCGTATCCGTATCCGTACCGCCGACGGTCATGCGTCCTCCCGAACAAGCACCTTCGTACCCCGCTCCCCGACGCTACCGGCCGCGGCGGACGTCTTGCCCGGAATGCACAGTGTGACGGCCAGCGCGGCGAGTGCGACGGCCCCCGCGATCAGGAAGACCAGCAGGTACGCGTGCAGGGTGGGCGCGGTGCGGCCTCCGACCTGTAAGGTGACGTTGGCCAGGACGGCGGCGACCACGGCGGAGCAGAAGGCCTGTCCGACCGAGCGCATCAGGGTGTTGAGCCCGTTGGCCGCCCCGGTCTCGCTGACCGGGACCGCGCGCATCACCAGCGAGGGCAGCGCGGAGTACGCGAGGGCGGTGCCGGAGGCCACCACGGTGGCGCCCACGATGATCAGCCACAGGCTGTGGCTGGTGAAGAAGCGCACCAGATACCCCACGGCCAGGACGCCCGAGGCGAGCGCGAGGGTGAACTTCGGGCCGTACCTGGCGGAGAGCCGCGCGGAGACCGGCGACAGCGCCACCATGGAGAGCCCGCCGGGCAGCAGGCACAGCCCGCCGACCACGATCGAGGCGCCGAGGCCGTACCCGGTGTCCTTGGGTTCCTGCACCATCTGGGCGGTGGACAGGGAGTTGGCGTAGAAGGCGAAGCCGATGAACAGCGCGGCCAGGTTGGCGAACAGCACCGCGGGCCGCGCCGAGACCCGCAGGTCGACCATGGGCGAGGAGACGCCCAGCTCGTAACGGCCCCAGACGAGCCCGATCACGACGGCGGCGACGAACAGCCCGATGACCCGGGCGGAACCCCAGCCCCACTCGCCGCCCTGGGTGGTGGCCAGCAGCAGACAGACCAGCGCCCCGCTCAGCCCGAGCGCTCCCAGCGCGTCGAACCGGCCACGCGTGCGCAGCGGGGACTCCGGCACGAAGATCAGTACCAGCACGATGTCCAGCACGCCCAGCCCGGCCGAGGCCCAGAACATGGTGTGCCAGTTGTAGTGCTCGATGACGAACGCGGCGATGGGCAGCCCGACGGCCGCACCGATCCCCAGCGTCGAACTCATCAGCGCGACGGACGACAGCACCCGGGCGGGCGGCAGCTCGTCCCGCATGATGCTGATGCCCAGCGGTACGACGGCGAGCGCGGCCCCCTGGAGCGCGCGCCCGGCGATGAGCACCCCGATCTGGGAGCTGACCGCGCAGAGCACGGACCCGACGACGAGCACCCCGAGCGCGGCGACGAGCACCCGCCGCTTCCCGTACATGTCCCCGACCCGCCCGAGCACCGGCGTACAGACGGCGCCGGTGAGCAGCGTGACGGTGACCAGCCAGCTGGCGGCGGCGGGGGTGGACCCGGTGAGCGCGGGCACGTGCGGCAGCAGCGGCACGACGAGCGTCTGCATGACGGCGACGACCACACCGCAGAAGGCGAGAACGCCGACGAACATGCGGGGGTGGGCGGCTCTGCCGGGTTCGTCGGATCCCGCGAGCGCTGTCGGCTCTGCGGGTCCGGGTATCGCTGGGGACATGGCTCTCCGTCGGGCTTGCGGCTGGCGTGGGAGCTGCGCACCGCGACTGGGGTGCACAGACGTTCACCCCAGGGTAAACGCTTGTGCACCCCAGGAGCGCACAGGGATACGCGGGGAAGCGGGGAAGCGGCACCATGACACCCATTGGGTATTGTCGAATCATGCTCTACGAGACTCCTGCACTCACGCCTCAGGACCGCGACGTCCTCGCGCATGTCGACGCGATGCGGGAGAGCCTCCGGCACCAGGTACAGCGCACGCCGACCAAGTGGACGGCCGACCTGCGCAAGACCCTCACCGCGCAGGCCATTGCCGGATCGAACAGCATCGAGGGCTACACGGTCGACTCCGTCGATGTCGAAGACCTGCTGGACGGCGAACAGGAAGTCGCCGTCTCCGCGGAGAACCGGGCGGAGACGCTCGCCTACCAGCACGCCATGACCTACGTGCAGTCATTGCACGACACCCCCGACTTCCGCTACGAGAAGTCGCTGCTCAACAGCTTGCACTGGATGCTCCAGGGCCATCACCATCCGGGCATGACCGCGGGCCGGTGGCGCAAGGGCGGAGTCTGGATCAACGAACCCGGCCAGCCGGCACAGGCGGCGTACGTCGCCCCGGACGCCGACGAACTCCCGTCGCTGACACATGAGTTGATCACGTGGCTCAACGAGGGCGACCTGGAAGCCCACACCCTGGTCCGGGCCGCGATGGCCCATCTGAACCTGGCCAAGATCCACCCGTGGTCCGACGGCAACGGCCGGATGTCACGCTCCCTGCAGACCCTGGTCATCGCACGCGGCGGGGTCCTGGCCCCGGAGTTCTCCTCGATCGAGTCCTGGCTGGGCGCGCCGGGCAACACCTGGGAGTACTACAAAGTTCTCAAGCAGGTGGGAGGCCGCGAGTGGTCCCCTGGGCGCGACACCGCCCTCTGGATCCGGTTCAACCTGCTCGCGTACCACCAGCAGACCCAGACGGTGCAGCACCGCATCGACCGGTCCACCCGCTGCTGGATCCAGCTCGCCGAATTCGGGGAACACAACGGCGTCGACGAACGCCAGGTCACGGCGCTGCACGACGCCGCTCTGGCTGGACGCGTCCGCCGGGCCCGCTATCAGCGCGCGGAGAATCTCAGCAATCAGCAGTCCGTCCGGGACATCCGCGCGCTCGTGGAGGCCGAATTGCTCCTGCCGGTGGGGAACACGAAGGCCCGGTACTACGTCCCGGGCCCACGCTTCCCGGCGCCCGTGCTGGAGGAGTTGCGACAGCCGATGTGGCTCGATGACCCGTACGACGACTGACCGGCGAACCGGGCTTCGAGTCGGCCGGAGCCCCGACCGGCTCCCCCGCCTGCTTCGGCCGTACCGGCCCGGCGCACAGCGGGACCTCCCTGACGCGCAGCGCCGCGGCAAAAGCAGCAGCGCCCAGCACCGCTCCCGTCAGCCCCGGCCTGCGCGGCCCTGGCCTGCTTCGCCCTCGAAGCACCGAGCCTGGCCCGGGGCCGGTCCGATGCCCAACAGGCCGTGCGGGCCGCCTTCGACCTCCTCGAACACGGCTGGCAGGCGACCGACCGCACGGGCCGGTGGCGGTTACAGCGGGTACGGGGACGACGACCCGGTCGGCGATGCAGGCAGTGACACGGGCAACGACGACTGCCACCGCACCTCCCCGTCCTGCCACTCCCCCGTCGGCCGGAGACCGACCGCCCCGGCCACAGCGGCGGACGCCGCGTGGTCCGGGTGGATGTGCGCGATCACGTCCCGCACACCGGGTACCGACCCGAGGTGCGCGACCAGCCCCGCCGCGGCCTCCTTGGCGATGCCACGGCCCTGCCACGGTGTCCCCACCACCCAGGCGATCTCCGCGACCGGCGGCTCGACCGTCGCCTGCACGGTCCCGGCCAGGCACCCTTCCGTACGCAGCCGGATCACCCAGTTCCACCAGGTCACCGCAGGGTCGGGGGAACCGGCGACCTGCCGTACGTACCGGGCGCGCAGCTCGTCCACGGTCGCCGGGTCGCCGCCGATGAACGCGTGGAGGGCGGGGTCGGCGAGCACCTCGGCCATCTCCCCGGCGTACGCCACGCGCAGCGGCAGCAGATCGAGGCGTTCGGTGGAAAAGGCCGCGGGCTCGGCCGCCAGGACAGTCATGCCGCGAGATTACGCAACGGGTGGGCGACCCCGGACAGCCACCCGGCCCTGATACGGGTACGGGTACGGATATCGGGCCTGATACGGGCACAGGTACAAGTTCGGCCTGATGCGAGTACGGGTGCGGGCCCCGGCCTGACACGGGTGCGGGCCCGGCCCAGGTACAGATCCAGCCGCCCGACCTGAGTACGAATCAACCTAGTTGGCCGAACATGGCGTAGCAGCATTAGGTGCCGGAGGCATCTAGTGGAGGGGACCGGTAGGACACCCTCCACATCTGTTTGTGAGGCCCGCCATGGCAGACACCGAGACCGCCGTCTCGTTCCCGCAGGACCGTACCTGTCCCTACCACCCGCCGACCGGATACCGGCTCCCGGACGACGGGCAACAGCCGCTGACGGCCGCCACCCTCTTCGACGGCCGCCGGGTGTGGCTGGTCACCGGGCACGCCGAGGCGCGTGCGCTGCTGGTCGACCGGCGGCTGTCGTCCGACCGGGAGAACCCGGCGTTCCCCCGGATCACCGAGCGGGTGGCCAGGAGCTCCGATCAACGGGTCGCGCTGATCGGCATGGACGACCCCGAGCACCACACCCAGCGCCGGATGCTCATCCCGAGCTTCAGCGTCAAGCGGACCGCCGCACTGCGGCCCCAGATCCAGGAGACCGTCGACCGGCTGCTGGACGCGATGATCGAGCGGGGGCCGTCCGCCGATCTGGTCAGCGCCTTCGCCCTGCCGGTTCCCTCGATGGTGATCTGCGCGCTGCTCGGCGTCCCGTACGCCGACCACGAGTTCTTCGAGGCCCAGTCCCGCAAACTGCTGCGCGGCCCCGGGGTCACCGAGGTGGAGGCCGCCCGGGACGCGCTCAACGACTACTTCCGGTCGCTGATCGAGCGCAAACGCACCGACCGGGGCGAAGGGCTGCTCGACGAACTGATAGCCCAGCGGCTCGAAACCGGTGCCGTCGACCGCGAGGAACTCGTCCAGATGGCCGTGATCCTGCTCGTCGCCGGGCACGAGACGACCGCGAACATGATCTCGCTGGGTACCTTCACCCTCCTCCAACACCCGGACCAGCTCGCCCTGTTGCGTTCCTCCGACACCCTGATGCCGACCGCCGTGGAGGAGCTGCTGCGCTTCCTGTCCATCGCCGACGGCATGGCGCGGCTGGCGACGGAGGACATCGAGGTGGGCGGGGAAACGATCCGGGCCGGTGACGGGGTGGTCCTCTCCACCTCGGTGATCAACCGCGACGGTTCCACCTACCCGTCACCGGACGAACTGGACCTGTCCCGGGAGGCCCGGCACCACGTCGCCTTCGGATTCGGCGTCCACCAGTGCCTCGGCCAGAACCTCGCGCGGGCCGAGATCGAGATCGCGCTGCGCACCCTCTTCCACCGGCTGCCGGAGCTGCGGCTGGCGGCCCCGGCCGACGAGATCCCGTTCAAGCCGGGCGACACGCTCCAGGGCATGCTCGAACTGCCCGTGACGTGGTGACTCCGCCGACCCGGCCATCCCTACTTCCCCGGTCGCCCCTGCTGCCCCTGCTGCCCCGCCAGTCCCCACTTCCCCCACTTCCCCGACTTCCCCATTCAACTCGAATGATCCAACTCCCCGTCGAGAGGCGCCTGTTGTGACAGAAATCAATATCGACACAGATGTGTGCATCGGCGCCGGTCAGTGCGCGCTGACAGCGCCGAAGGTCTTCACCCAGGACGACGACGGCTTCAGCGAACTCCTGCCGGGCAACGAGGACGGCACCGCCGACCCGATGGTCAAGGAGGCCGCCCGCGCCTGTCCGGTGCAGGCCATCACCGTGACGTAGGACATGACGCGGGCCGGGGCGCAGGCGGCGCAGGAAGGGTGCGGTGGTCCTGTCGCTGGGGACAGGACCACCGGCGGCAGGGCCGCCGACGGGACCACCGATGGGACCATCGGCCAGGCCACCGACGAGAGCTCCGTCCGGGTCACCGAAACCGAAGGGCCTGGGGCCTTTACCATGGGCAGCCCGGAGCAACCGGTCCCGCGCGCCCACACCCCGGAGGCCCCGTCCCCGTGCCCCAGCCCCCGTCCCCGCCCCGACAACTCACCCTGCAGGGCGACTGCGCGAACTGCTTCGGGCTGTGCTGCGTAGCGCTCCCCTTCGCCGCGTCCGCCGACTTCGCGGCCGACAAGCGCGCCGGCCGGCCCTGTACCCATCTCCGGACCGACTTCCGCTGCGGGATCCACACCCGGCTGCGCGACCAGGGCTTCCCGGGCTGCACGGTGTACGACTGCTTCGGCGCGGGCCAGCAGGTCTCGCAGGTCACCTTCGGCGGCCAGGACTGGCGGCAGGCCCCGGAGACCGCCCAGCAGATGTTCGACACGTTCCCCGTCGTCCGCCAACTCCACGAACTGCTCTGGTACTTGACCGAGGCGCTGACCCTGGACCCGGCCCGCCCCCTCCACCCGGAGCTCCGCCGCCTCCTCGACGCCACCGAAGCCCTCACCCACGGCACACCCGAGGCACTCGCGGACCTGGACGTGGCGGCGCACCGCGCGGAGGTCAACGTGCTCCTCCTGCGCACCAGCGAACTCGTACGCGCCGGAGCCGGACCCACCGGCCGCAAGAAGAAGAATCGCAGGGGCGCCGACCTGATGGGCGCCCGGCTCCGGGGCGCGGACCTCAGGGGCGCCGACCTCCGCGGGGCCTGTCTGATAGCCGCGGACCTCACCGGCGCGGACCTGCGCACCGCCGACTTCATCGGAGCGGACCTCCGCGACACGGACCTCACCGGCGCGGACCTCACCGGCTGCTTCTTCCTCACCCAGCCCCAGCTGAACGCGGCACGGGGCGACGCGACGACGAAACTGCCTCCGTCGCTGGTCAGGCCGGCGCACTGGACGCCGTAGGACGTACTTACCTGACCGGGGGCCGCGGAAACGAACCCGCGTCCTTCACCTCTTCCCCGACCGCCTCCGTACCCCCAGGAACACCACGAACAGCGCGATCAGCACCGCCGCGCCGCCCCAGGTGATGCCGGAGTGCCCCGAGTCGTCGCTGTCCCCCGCGACCCGCTGCGAACTCCCCTTCCGGCCGGGCGCCCTGGCCCCGTCCTCGGTCGTGCCCGGGGTGTCCACCGGGAACCGCAGCACCTTGCTCTGCGCCCCCTCCGAACCCATCATCAGCGCCTTGCCGTCCAGCGTGTACGTCACCGACTCGGCCTGTCCCTGGAACGGCACGTTCAGTACGTGCTCCTTACCGAGCCCGCCGGAGGCCTTCCAGTCGTACGTCTCCGCCCCGAGGTACCCGCGCAGCGTCAACTGCTTCCCGTCCGGGGAGAACGCGCCGTCGGTCACCCACGGCACCTTGTCGATCCGCCGGAAGACGTTGGTGCTGGTCGTGGAGAGCTTCTCGGGCCCCACGTACAGCCCGCCCTTGGTCTGGTTCTTCGACGCGATGTAGACCCGGCCGGTCTTCGGGTGCACCATCAGCGCCTCGGCGTTGCGCGGCCCGTCGGCGTACTTCACGGTGAACTGGGTCGCCCGGACCGTCTCGTTCCGCAACTGCTTCGGCTCGGGGAATCGGTAGATCCAGACGTGGTCCCAGGACCCGTCGAGGTTGTCGCCGATGTCCCCGACGTAGATGTCACCGTCCGGCCCGATGGAGATCGCCTCCACGTCGCGGGGCGCGCCGACCCCGCTCATGGTCACGGTGGCGACCGTCTGCCCGGTCCTCGAGTCGACCGCGTAGACGTACGGCCCGTCGCCGCTGTCGTTGTGCGTCCAGTAGATACCGGGGTGCAGACGGCTGGCGGCCAGCCCGCTGGACTCGGCGATCCGGGGGTCCTTGATCGTGAACCCGCCCCCGCCCCCAGCCCCGCCCCCGCCGTCGGCGGCAGCGGGCGTGGCAGGCAGAACGGCGAACAGGACGGTGGCCGCGGCCCCGGCGACGTACGGAAGCGAACGCATGCCCCCAAGACTGCCATCCGCAGGGCATCGGCGATGATGACGGGATGCGTCCGAGGATGATGTTCGTCGGTGATTCGATGACCATAGGCCGCGCCGGCGACTACACCTGGCGCTACCGCATGTGGCAGCACCTGGGCGCGTCCCCCGGCGTCGGATACGAGACGGTCGGCCCCCGCACCGAGCTCTACGAGTCGAGCACCGCCTACGCCGACCCCGCCTTCCCGGCCGAGGCACGTCGCCATCTGGCGGGCTGGGGCGAGGGCTGGCAGCACATGGCCCCGGTGATCCGCGAGACGGTACGGACCCACCGCGCCGACCTGCTGCTGATCTCGCTGGGCCTGATAGACCTCGGCTTCTACACGGACGCCGACCAGACCGCCCGCAACGTCCGCACCTTCCTGGCGGAGGCCCGCGCGGCCAACCCCCGGGTGCAGGCCGTGATCCTCCCGGTGATCCCGAACGTCCGGGCCGAGACGGACGCACCCTTCGCGGCGGAGGTGGCCCGGTTCAACGTGCTGCTGGCGAAAACGGTCGCGGACCTCGACACCCCGGCATCACCGCTGCTGCTGGCCTCGCGCCCGGAGTCGTACGACATCCACCAGGACACGTACGACGGCACACACCCGAACGCGAGCGGCGAGCACAAGCTGGCGGGCGCCTTCGCCGACGCGCTGCACCAGGCGTGGGGCGTGGGCGGGCGGTACCGGGCACGCCCGGACGGGCGGCCTGGCGTGCACCTCGTGTGAGCGTGGGCACTGCCCCGACGCGCGGGCGACCTCCCTTACAGCACACACCGGTTACGAGCCTCACGGCACCCCGTGCCCCCACCCCAAGAGCCGAAGTACCGCAACACGCACCGCATGCACCGCACGCACCGCACGCACCGCATGCACCGCACGCACCGCATGCACCGCACGCACCGCACACGCCATACACGCCATACGCGCCGCACGCACCGAGAGAAGGACCCATGCCCGCTCCCGACCCGAACACCATCCACCCGATGCCCGGCCAGCCACGAGTGGTGCTCCTCAAGCCCCTGGTGACGTCCCCGCTGGTCGAGGTGGGGGACTTCTCGTACTACGACGACCCCGACGACCCGACCGCGTTCGAGACCCGCAACGTGCTGTACCACTACGGCCCGGAGCGCCTGGTCATCGGCAAGTACTGCGCACTGGGCGAAGGAGTGCGGTTCATCATGAACGGCGCGAACCACCGGATGGACGGCCCGTCGACCTTCCCCTTCCCCATCATGGGCGGCTCCTGGGGCGACCACTTCGACCTGCTCACCGGCCTGCCGGGCCGGGGAGACACCGTCGTCGGCAACGACGTCTGGTTCGGGTACCGCACCACGGTCATGCCCGGAGTCCGGATCGGCCACGGCGCGATCATCGCCTCCGGCGCGGTCGTCGTCGACGACGTCCCCGACTACGGCATCGTCGGAGGCAACCCGGCCCGCCTCATCCGCCACCGCTTCAGCGACCCGGACATCGCCCGACTCCTCGCCCTGGCCTGGTGGGACTGGCCCGCCGAACACATCACCGACCACGTACGCGCGCTGATGTCCGGCAACATCGACGAACTGGAGGCCGCGGCTCCTGCCGCGGGCTGACGCCGGCGAACGGGATGCGGTGCGGGTCGCGCACTTGCCTTGTGCCAGCGATGGTGAACTCGCCATCCTCCAGATAGCGTTGGCACGCCTCAAGGGGACAACCAGATAGGCGCCTTCTCAATTGATGCATGAAATTGAAGACATCGGACTGGAGAAACTGCGTCTCGCCAGAAGGCCACCCACGGACACAGCACCTTCCACACTCTGCGTGTTCGACGTTTCCTTGGGCGCCCCTTCCGAAGAATATGAACCGCGACTGCGGTCCATATTGGGCGCCGCACTGGGAGTAGCGGAATCTGAGTCATTCGACGAAGATGAACTACCTGTAGATACAATCACTGAATGGTTTGCAGCCGTCAGCGGGGAGGTCGCCCATGCTGACGAATACTCATTCGCAACCCAGGGGGCGGACCGTTATTCCGCGACCATTGGCGGAGGGCCCTGGAGACTCCAGGAGTGGCTGTTCCAGTTCGATCCTGAATCTGAGACCAGGGGGTGGTCCTGGTGGGATCTGACGCACTCCGGAGACCTCAAAGTACGGATCGAGGTCGACACTTGGGGAGAATCCTTCTTCGCCTGTGATGAGCTTCGCTGGGCCATCCTTACCGCTGGCGCCGATACGGTAGAGGGCCCCACCCTCGTGCATAGTGCCGAGTGGGCGGCAGCGACTTAGTACTGCGACAGGCATCGAGTATTGCGGCCGGATGATTCGAGGGCCAGTGACCGAGATGATGGGCTGGGGCGACAACGCCTCCTGGCCCGACGGCGACCTCTCCGCGCGGCCCCTGGGCGAGATGGAAGCCATGGCCTCAAGGTCGGAACCCCAGGCTGTCGGCGCTCAGGTCTGGGAGACATTGAGAGAACTGGGCAGCGGGAGAATGCGTCAGAACGACCTAGCCGCCGCGACCCGGCTCCGCTGGGCCCGCCTCGCCCTGCTGGCAGCGACCCGGAAGGCGGAAGCTGCCACAGGCGATGCACAGGCCGCGCTGACAGATGCCGTGTACCTGCGGGCCGCGATGATCCGTACATTCGGGACGGGCCCGACCGGCGGGGACCGGGACCCCGCCGACCTCGTACGGACCGTGCTCCACACCATCGGCCGGTCTCCTGCCGAGGTGGCCTCCGCGGCCGTCGGCTGGCGGCCGGCGTCCCCGGCCGACATGTTGGGTCTGCGCCGGATCAAGAACCTGCTGACCGGGCTCAAGGGCCTGGACGCGTATCTCGACCAGGCTGATCCGCTGCGGGAGGAAATGGCTGTATGGCTGTCGCTGATACCCCGTCTGCCCTGATCCAGGGGGCTGTTCGACATGAGAAGCGCCGGCGACGAGGACTCAGGATTTCCCCTCCGCTGGCGGCCGTCTCCCGCACCGCGCCCCGGATGGCCCGCGCATCCTTGATTCGAGCGCACTCCAAGGGGTTGGCTAGGACCTCATGGAGTACACGCAGCTTGGACGCACCGGACTCAAGGTCAGCCGACTGGTCCTCGGGACGATGAACTTCGGCCCGCAGACCACCGAGGCCGACAGTCACACGATCATGGACTCCGCGCTCGCCGCGGGCGTCAACTTCTTCGACACCGCCAATGTCTACGGCTGGGGCGAGAACAAGGGCCGCACCGAGGAGATCATCGGCACCTGGTTCGCGAAGGGCGGTGAGCGGCGCGACAAGGTCGTGCTCGCCACCAAGATGTACGGGAACATGGCCGCCGAGGGCGACGCCTGGCCCAACCACGACAAGCTCTCGGCGGTCAACATCCGCCGGTCCGTCGAGGCCTCGCTGAAGCGGCTCCAGACGGACCACATCGACCTGTACCAGTTCCACCACGTCGACCGGAACACCCCGTTCGAGGAGATCTGGCAGGCGATCGACGTCCTGATCCAGCAGGGCAAGATCCTCTACGCGGGCTCGTCGAACTTCGCCGGATACAAGATCGCGCAGGCCAATGAGCTGGCCGCCCGGCGCGGTTCGGTCGGGCTGGTCAGCGAGCAGTGCATCTACAACCTGATGGAGCGCCGCGCCGAGATGGAGGTCATCCCGGCCGCGCAGGAGTACGGCCTCGGGGTCATCCCCTGGTCCCCGCTGCACGGCGGGCTGCTCGGCGGCGCGCTCCGCAAGGAGCGCGAGGGCGGCTCCGCGCGCAGCACGACGGGGCGATCGGCGGAGGCGCTGGCGAACCCGACGGTGCGGGCGCAGATCCAGGCGTACGAGGACCTGCTCGACAAGCACGGCCTTCAGCCGGGCGAGGCCGGGCTGGCGTGGCTGCTGACGCGTCCGGGTGTGACGGGACCGATCGTCGGCCCGCGTACGCAGGAGCAGCTGGAGTCGGCGCTGCGCGCGGTCGAGCTGGAGCTGCCCGAGGCCGTACTGTCCGGGCTCGACGAGATCTTCCCGGGGCCGGGGCCGTCGCCCGAGGCGTTCGCCTGGTAGTTCGCCATGCGGCGGATTCCCATGCGGTGGATTCCCAGGCGCTGGTTTCCCATGCGCCGGCTCGCCACGCGGTGGATCACCACCTGATGGATCCCGTCCGGTGCATCACCGCCCGGCGGTTCCCCGGTGCGGCTGCCGTCACTGACCGACGGCAGCCGCCACGGCGACGACGACGAACAGCAGCACGAGTGCACCGGCCATGATCCGGTTCCTGGTTTTCGGGTCCACGCTGCGAGGTTACTTGCCCGGCCCGAGCGGCCAGGCAGCGACCACCTGGTACCGGGGGCTGCCCCCGCTGCGTACGAGAGCCAGCTCCCGCACGGTCCAGGGGGTACTCGTGAACCCGTCCAGCGCTTCCGCGTACGGCCGCAGGTCGGTGCGGGCATCGTTGCGGGCGAGGGTGAGATGCGGCACGTAGGGGTGCGGATCTTCCGTACGGACCCCCGCGTCCCGCGCCGCCCTCTCCGCGGCGGCGGCGAGCCGGGCCATCGCGGCCACCTCCCCGGTGGCCCCCGCCCACAGCGACCGCCGCCCGAAGCACCCGCCACCGGCCAGGCCGAGCCCGAAGGGACGGTGGTCCCGGGCGGCCTGCGCGAGACGGTCCTCGACGGCGGGGACCAGGGCGTCGTCGACCTCCCCCAGGAACGCGAGCGTGAAGTGCCAGCCGGGACGGTCCGTCCAGCGGAGCCCGGCGGCCCCCGGAAGGGCGTGCAACGGCTCTACGACGAGGGCGAGTTGGCTGACGGCCTGCTCCGGCGGCAGCACTGCGGCGAACAGTCTCATCACGCTAGTGTCGTCCGGATGGAGAGCAGCCAGGTGAGAATCAGGGAGGGCGGGGCGGACGACGTCCCCGCGGTGTTCGCGATGCTGGACGGGGCGGTCGCCTGGCTGGTCGCCCACGGCCGCGACGGCCAGTGGGGCACCGGGCCGATATCCGCCCGGCCCAAGGCGGTGCAGCAGGTCCAGGGGTACCTCGACCGGGGCACGCTGTGGATCGCCGACATCGACGGCGCCGTGGCCGGGGCCGTGATCCTCACCTCGGCACCGGGCCCGTCGATCGCGCCGGCCGACGAGCCCGAGGTGTATGTGCACTTCCTGGTCAACGACCGCCGCTTCGCGGGCCGGGGTGTGGGCAGCGCCCTCCTCGAACACGCCGCGGCGGAGACGGTCCGGCAGGGCGTCTCCCTGCTGCGGGTCGACTGCTACGCGGGCAGCGGGGGCGCGCTCGTCGCGTACTACGAGCGCAACGGCTTCACCCGGACCGAAGCCTTCAGCGAGGGCGACTGGCCGGGCCAGATCCTGGCCCGGCGGGTCTGACCTCTGACCCACTGCCGCTACGGCCCGGCGTGACTATGCCTCCGCGCATATCGTTGTACCGCGCGACTGCCCGCAGCCTTGCGGCAGCGGGGAGAGCGCCACGATGACCGTCGTCGACGACAGGATCGAGATGGCCGGGACGAGCGACGAGCGCACTCTGGACATGATGTTCGAGTGGCTTGAGCCGACCCCCGAGGGAATCAGGGTCGAGATCGTCGAGGGGAACATCGGGCCTTGACCCTGGGTTTTGGACACCGGAGACACTTGGATCTTGATGGTCCAGGAGAACGGAGTCCCCGTGGGGATGAAGCATTACCCCGCCGAGTTCAAAGCGGATGCGGTCGCGTTGTACCGATCGAGGCCGGGAGCGACGATCAAGTCCGTCGCCGGTGATCTCGGGGTGAACACCGAGACGCTGCGGAACTGGATCCGGGCCGCCGACGGGCGCCGGCCCGGCGCCCACTCCGCACCGCCGGCCGCTTCGCAGACCGGCGGCGACGCTGTTCAGGCGGAGCTGGCCGCCGCTCGCAAGAGGATCCGTGAGCTCGAGGAAGAACGGGACATTCTCCGCAAGGCGGCCCGGTATTTCGCGACGGAGACGCGCTGGTGAACCGCTACCAGTTCGTTGACGATCACCAGCGCCGACACGGCGTGAAGCGGCTCTGCGACATCCTCGGCCTGGCCCGCTCGAGCTTCTACTATTGGCGCCGCACCGCATCCGCGAGAGCGGCCCGCCAGACCGTCGAAGCCGGGATCGCGGCCCGGATACGCAAGGTCCACCAAGACTCCGACGGCACCTACGGAGCCCCCAGGATCACCGCAGAACTCCGCGACGAGGGCGGCCCGGTGGTCAACCACAAGCGCGTCGCGAGGATCATGCGGTCCATCGGGCTCGAGGGAGTCCGTCTGCGCCGCCGGCACCGCACCACCGTCGCGGACCAGACCGCAGCGAAGGCGCCAGACCTGATCGGCCGTGACTTCACCGCGGCCGCAGTCAACAGAAAGTACGTCGGCGACATCACATACCTGCCGGTCAGCGGCGCGAAGCCGCTCTACCTCGCGACCGTCATCGACCTCGCCTCACGTCGGCTCGCCGGGTGGGCGATCGCTGACCACATGCGGACAGAACTCGTCATCGACGCCCTCACGGCCGCCGAGCGGACCCGCGGAAACTTGACCGGAGTGATCATGCACACCGACCACGGATCTCAATATTCGAGCAGGGCCTTCGCGGAACTCTGCAGGTCAGCTGGGGTCCGGCAGAGCATGGGCGCGATCGGGTCCAGCGCCGACAACGCTGCCGCGGAAAGCTTCAACGCCGCCTTCAAGAGGGAGACGCTCAAAGGCCGCAAAGCCTGGTCGAGCGAGCGTGAGGCCAGGCTCGACGCCTTCCGCTGGCTGACCCGCTACAACACCCGGCGCCGGCATTCCCGCCTCGGTCAGCGGTCTCCGATTGCCTACGAGAACGCCGTCCAAGCAGCAGCAACTACCCTGACCCAAGCCGCATAGACGTGTTCAACATCCGGGGTCAAGGCCCATCTTCACGTCGCCGCAGCCGGACGCACACTGGCAGATCATCCGCAGGATCGTGCGAGCGCTGGAGGACGAATTCGGCATGGGCGTCCAGGTGACCTCGGATGTCCGTATCGACTTCCCCGGGCATCTGAATGGGTTCGCTCCGGATGTGGCCAAACTCTGCGACAGCGCCGAGAAGGACGAGAAAGGCCGCTGGCGCTACCAGGACATCGAGTTCGTCGCCGAAGTGGTCTCCAAGAACACCGCGGCCAACGACTACGGCCCGAAGCCGGCGACGTACGCCACCGCCGGTGTCCCCGTGTATCTCATCGCCGACCCCTGCACCGGCAAGTGGCACCTGCACACCCTCCCGAAGGACGACGGCTACCACGGCCTGGTGACGTTCGACTTCGGTTATCCCGTCGACCTGACGGCGACCGTCGTCGGTCTCACCCTGGAGACCGACGACTTCCCCCGCGACTGACCGGACGCCTGCGACCGGATCGGACGCCCGGCACCGTACTGACGTCCTACGCCGCCGTGGCCAGCTGCTCGCGCGGTACGAACGCGACGTGGCGGCGTCCGCGCCTGAGGTCCACTTCCAGGCGGAGGTTGGCCGCGCGGGCCAGCATCAGGCCGACGCCCATCGCCGCCAGCGCACAGATCCCACCGCCGAGGGTGAAGCTGATCCGGACCCCGTAGGTATCGGTGAGCCAGCCGAAGAGCGGGCCGCCCAGGGGCGTACCGCCGGTGAAGACCATCATGAAGAGGCTCATCACCCGGCCCCGCATCTCCGGTTCGGTGCCCATCTGGACCGTCGAGTTGGCGGTGACGTTCGTGGTGAGGCCGAGGATGCCGATCACCACGATCAGCGGGGTGAAGATCCAGACGGACGGCATCCACGCGGCCACCACCTGGAGCAGGCCGAAGCCGATCGCGGCGCCGACGAGCACCCGTAGCCGCGACGTTCCGCGCCGGGCCGCGAGCAGGGCGCCGACCAGGGAGCCGACCGCCATCAGGGTGTTGAACAGGCCGTACATGCCGACGCCACCGTGGAAGGTGTCGTTGGCGAAGGCGCTGAGCCAGATCGGGAAGTTGAAGCCGAAGGTGCCGACGAAGCCGACCAGGACGATCGGCCAGATCAGGTCGGGGTGCTTGGAGACGTAGTTCAGGCCGTCGCGCAGCTGCCCCTTGCCCCGGGCCTTGAGTTTGGTGTGGTGCAGCTCGCTCGTGCGCATCAGCATCAGGCCGGTGAGCGGGGCGAGGAATGAGAGGCCGTTGGCGAGGAACGCCCAGCCGGGGCCGACGGCCGCGGTGAGACCACTCGCGACGGCGGGGCCGATGAGGCGGGCGGACTGGAAGTTCGCCGAGTTGAGACTGACGGCGTTACGGACCTGGTCCGGGCCGACCATCTCGGAGACGAAGGACTGACGGGTCGGGTTGTCCACGACCGTGACGAGTCCGGTGAAGAAGGCGGTGACGTAGACGTGCCACACCTCGACGTGACCGGTGAGGGTCAGTACGGCGAGGAAGAGACCGCCCAGGCTCATCGCGCCCTGGGTGAAGAAGAGCAGGGTCCGCTTCGGGAAGCGGTCGGCTATGACGCCGCCGTACAGGCCGAACAGCAGCATCGGCAGAAACTGCATGGCCGTGGTGATACCGACGGCTGCGGAGGAACCGGTGATGCTCAGGACCAGCCAGTCCTGGGTGATGCGCGCCATCCAGGTACCGGTGTTGGAGACGACCGCACCGGTGGCGAAGAGCCGGTAGTTACGGATCTTCAGCGAGCTGAACATCGAGGTCCGGGTAGAGGTTTCTTGCGGTGCGGGGGCGGAGTCTGCTCCGGGTCCCGAACTCAACAGTGGTCGCCTCCTGGGCGTAGACAAGATCAACAGGGTCAAAAAGGGCTTACGGGTGGTGCGGTGCTACAGCGAGCGGGTGGTGCGGAGTTGCACGCAGGTGGTGCGGTGTTGCAGCAGGTGCTGCGGAGTTACAGCTGGTGGTGCGGTGTTGCAGCAGGTGCTGCGGTGTTACAGCTGGGCGAGCTTCTCCAGGACGGGGGCGGCAGCGAGCACCTTCGCCCACTCCTCCTCGTCCAGGCCCTCGGCCAGCTCGGCCAGCCAGACGTTGCGCCTGCGCCTGCTCTCCACGAGCATCGCCTGGGCCTCTTCGGTCTGACTGACCACCTTCTGCCGGCGGTCGTCGGGATGCGGCTCCAGCCTGACCAGCCCCTTGGCCTCCAGGAGCGCCACGATGCGGGTCATGGACGGCGGCTGCACATGCTCCTTGCGGGCCAGCTCCCCCGGGGTGGCGGAGCCGCAGCGTGCGAGGGTCGCGAGCACCGACATCTCGGTGGGGCTCAGTGACTCGTCGACGCGCTGGTGCTTGAGGCGGCGGCTCAGGCGCATCACCGTGGAGCGCAGTGAGTCGACGGCCGCAGCCTTGTCGTCGGGCAGAAGGGCAGGCATGTTTGTTAGCGTAACTCATTACCTATGCTAAAGACCAACCGGGTATGCCTCCCGGTGAGCGATGTCACCCATATGAGTGAGACGAGGCAGGAAAGTGACGCGCGGCGCCGCGGTGTGCCGCGACCCTGTTCGGCATGGGATCGACCGTGCTCAGCCTGCGCATAGACGGTGAGCTGCTCGACCGGCTCCGGAATCATGCGGCCAAACGCGGAATGAGCGTCCAGGACTATGTGGTCCGGACGCTCATTCGCGACGACTTCGACGAGCGCTTCCAGGCGGCCGTCGACGAGACAGAGAAGTTCTACGGGCGCACGTGACGGCGACCCGCGGGGTGGAGAGCGGGGGCTGTATGAGGCCCCGCTCTCTACGTGAGCCCCAGCGCGGGCATCGCGTAGTAGAAGACGAAGACCGCCGACACGATGTACATCGCGACCGGCACCTCGCGCCAGCGTCCGGCCGCGATCCGCAGCACGGTGAAGGCGATGAAGCCGATGCCGATGCCGTTGGTGATCGAGTAGGTGAACGGCATCATCACCATGGCCAGGAACGCCGGGACGGCGAGCGTGAAGTCCGTCCAGTCGATGTCCCTGATGGAGCCCGCCAGGATCAGGAAGCCGACCGCCAGCAGTGCCGGGGTCGCCGCCTGCGAGGGCACCATGGTCGCCACCGGGGTGAGGAACAGCGCCACCGTGAAGAGCAGCCCGGTGACGATGCTCGCCAGTCCCGTGCGGGCGCCTTCACCGACACCGGCCGTGGACTCCACGAAGCAGGTACCGGCCGAGGCCGAGGTGGCACCGCCCGCCGCGACCGCGACGCCGTCGACGAACAGCACCCTGTTGATACCGGGGAACTTGCCGTCCTTGTCCATCAGCTTCGCCTCGTCGCCGACACCGAGGATGGTGCCCATCGCGTCGAAGAAGCAGGACAGCAGCACGGTGAAGACGAAGAGGATGCCGGTCAGTATCCCGACCTTGTCGAAGCCGCCGAACAGGCTGACCTTGCCGAGCAGCCCGAAGTCCGGGGAGGCGACCGGGTTGCCCGGCCACTTCGGCGTCGTCAGGCCCCAGCTGGGCACCGTGGTGACCGCGTTGACGATCAGCGCCACGATCGTCATGGTGACGATGGAGATCAGGATCGCGCCCGACACCTTGCGGATGATCAGCGCGAGCGTGAGCAGCGCGCCGATCACGAAGATCAGGATCGGCCAGCCGTGGAGATGGCCGTCGGAGCCGAGCTGGAGGGGCACCGTGGTGTTCGCCTTGTCCGGAATGCGGGAGACGAAGCCCGAGTCGACGAGGCCGATCAGCATGATGAAGAAGCCGATGCCGATGGCGATGCCCTTGCGCAGACTGAGCGGAACGGCGTTCATCACGCGCTCCCGCAGCCCGGTGGCGACGAGCAGCATCACGACGATGCCGGCCAGCACGACCAGGCCCATCGCGTCGGGCCAGCTCATCCGGGGCGCGAGCTGGAGCGCGACGACGGTGTTGACACCGAGCCCGGCCGCCAGCGCGATCGGCACATTGCCGATGACACCCATCAGGAGAGTGGAGAAGGCCGCGGTCAGCACGGTGGCGGTGACCAGCTGGCCACTGTCGAGGTGGTGCCCGTACAGGTCCTTCGCGCTGCCCAGGATGATCGGGTTCAGCACGATGATGTAGGCCATCGCGAAGAAGGTGGCGAAACCACCGCGGACCTCACGGGCGACGCTGGAGCCACGCTCGGAGATCTTGAAGAAACGGTCGAAGGCACTCTGCGGCTGACCACCGGGAGGCGGCGGGACGGCGTCGACCGGAGCGGTGGCCGAGGGGGACATGCGCGTGACCTCAGTTGTCATGGGGCGATGAAAAACGGCCAGATTTGGACGTTTGCACGAATGGAACAAGACATTCGAAAGCCGTTTCAGTATGAATACATAAGTCGAAGATCGCTATCTCCGCGCGTAGAGCCTTGGGCCACCTGGCCCGACGGCCTTTATCCGTCCCCCCTCCGCACCCCCGCATAGACTGTCGGCCATGGCGAAGTGGACACCAACACACGAGGCACCCGAGCCCCTTGAGGGGCCCGTCGTCGCCACGATCACCGGCGGCACGATCCTCTGGTTCGTCCTCTTCCTGGTACAGCTCCCCTTCTACGGCTGGTTCGACGACCACGGGCACCTGTGGTGGCTCTGGACCTGCGCGGCCGGGGCCGGTCTCGGGCTGATCGGTATCTGGTACGTACGGGGCCGGGACGCCGCACTCAAGCGGGCCGCGGCCGGTGGCGGCGGTTCCACGGACGGTGGCGGGCCCACGACCGGCAGCGGACCGGCATCCGGCAGTGGTCCGGCGTCCGGCGGCGGATCCACAGCCGCCGGAGGGGCCGCGTCCGCGTAAGGGGCTGGACCCGGCTGCGGGTCTGTACAACGGCAGGACGATCCGTCTCCTCCCGAGGTCTGATCTTCCGTCCGCTCGCCGGGTGAAGGGGCACTTCGGGCCTTAACGTCGGATCCATGACGCATGGGCCGTATATCGACGCAGGGTCCGAACTCGACCCCGTCCACCCCGTCGAGCTGCCGGAGCCCGCCCGCGCCACCGGGCTGACCACCGCCGAAGTGGCCGAACGTGTGGCCCGGGGCGAGGTCAACGACGTACCCGTGCGCTCCAGCCGGTCCACCGCCGAGATCGTCCGGGCGAACGTCTTCACCCGGTTCAACGCGATCATCGGCGTGCTCTGGGTGATCATGATGTTCGTCGCGCCGATCCAGGACAGCCTCTTCGGCTTCGTGATCATCGCCAACACCGGCATCGGCATCTTCCAGGAGTACCGCGCCAAGAAGACCCTGGACGGGCTCGCCGTCATCGGCGAGGCCAAACCGACCGTACGGCGGGACGGGGTGCCCGGCGAGATCTCCACCTCCGAACTCGTCCTCGGCGACCTCATCGAACTGGGTCCGGGCGACAAGGTCGTGGTCGACGGCGAGACCGTCGAGGCCGACGGTCTCGAAATCGACGAGTCGCTGCTCACCGGGGAGGCCGACCCGGTGCACAAGAAGCCGGGCGACCCGATGATGTCCGGCAGCTTCGTGGTCGCGGGCGGCGGGGCGTTCACCGCCACCCGGGTCGGCCGTGAGGCGTACGCGGCGCAGCTCGCCGAGGAGGCGTCCCGCTTCACCCTCGTCCACTCCGAGCTGCGCAGCGGCATCTCCACGATCCTCAAGTACGTGACGTGGATGATGGTCCCGACAGCGGCGGGTCTCGTCGTCAGCGCGCTCGTGCACGAACGGCACGACATCAAGGACTCCATCGCCCGCACCATCGGCGGCATCATCCCGATGATCCCCGAAGGGCTCGTGCTGCTCACCTCGGTCGCCTTCGCGATCGGCGTGATCCGGCTGGCCCGCCAGCAGTGCCTCGTCCAGGAACTCCCCGCGATCGAGGGCCTCGCCCGGGTCGACGTGGTCTGCCTGGACAAGACGGGCACGCTCACCGAGGGCGGGATGAACGTCACCGGGCTGCGGATGCTGGGCGGCGCGGACGAGGCGTACATCGGGCGGGTGCTCGGCGCGCTGGGGGCGTCCGACCCGCGGCCCAACGCCAGTCTCCAGGCGATCATCGACTCCTACCCGGACACCGCCGGCTGGCGCTGCACCCAGGCGCTGCCCTTCTCGTCGGCGCGCAAGTACAGCGGTGCCGCGTTCGGCGAGAGCGACGGGGAGACCTCCACCTGGCTGCTCGGCGCGCCCGATGTGCTGCTGCCCGAGCACGACCCGGCGCTCCAGGAGATCGAGCAGCTCAACCAGGAGGGCCTGCGGGTGCTGTTGCTCGCGCGGGCCGCGGGCGGTCTGGACGACGAAGAGGTGGCCGCGGGCGCCCGTCCGGCGGCGCTGGTGGTGCTGGAGCAGCGGCTGCGGCCCGAAGCCGCTGACACCCTGGCGTACTTCGCGGAGCAGAACGTCGCCGCCAAGGTGATCTCCGGCGACAACGCGGTCTCGGTCGGCGCGGTCGCCGCGAAGCTGGGCATGCCCGGTGCGCAGAACACGATCGATGCCCGCCGCCTGCCCACCGACCAGGAGGCGATGGCGCAGTCGCTGGAGAACAACTCGGTCTTCGGCCGGGTCACCCCGCAGCAGAAGCGGGACATGGTCGCCGCTCTCCAGTCGCGCGGGCACACGGTGGCGATGACGGGTGACGGCGTCAACGACGTACTGGCCCTGAAGGACGCCGACATCGGCGTGAGCATGGGCTCGGGTTCGGAGGCGACCCGGGCCGTCGCCCAGATCGTGCTGCTCAACAACAGCTTCGCGACGCTGCCCTCGGTGGTCGCGGAGGGCCGACGGGTCATCGGGAACATCACCCGGGTGGCCACGCTCTTCCTGGTGAAGACCGTCTATTCGGTGCTGCTGGCGATCCTGGTGGCCTGCTTCCAGATCGAGTACCCGTTCCTGCCACGGCACTTGACGATGCTGTCGACCCTGACCATCGGCGTCCCGGCCTTCTTCCTGGCCCTGGCCCCCAACAGGGAACGGGCGAAACCGCACTTCGTACGGCGGGTGCTGCGGTACTCGATCCCCTGCGGCATCATCGCGGCCGTCGCCACCTTCGTGGTCTACATGATCGCGCGGAGCTACTACACCGGGGCCGACGCCCTGACCGCGGAGACGAGCGTGGCGACGCTGACGCTCTTCCTGGTCTCGATGTGGGTCCTGGCGATCATCGCCCGCCCCTACACCTGGTGGCGGGTCTGCCTGGTGCTGGCCATGGGCGGGGCCTTCGTCCTGGTCCTGGTGGTCCCCGCGCTCCAGCGTTTCTTCGCGCTGAAGCTGGAGGGCACGACCATGCCGTGGACGGCGGTGGGTGTCGCGGCCGTCGCCTCGCTCTGCGTCGAGGTGGCCTGGCGGTGGGTCGACCGGCGGTACCCGGGCTGACACCCGGCAGGGTCCGGGCGCAACGGGGCCCGTGTCCCGGAGTGGTGGATCCACCCCGGGACACGGGCCGCTCGCGGCAGTGCTTGTTACTTCACGTCGACGAAGTCACCGGTGGCGACGACCGCCGGAGTGGTGGTCGTACCCGCGAAGTTGTAGCGCCAGTAGCCGTCCTCGACCGCCTTGACGGTCGTCTTCAGGTTGCCGGTGCTGTTCGTCTTGATCGTCTTGACCGTGGTGTACGTGTTGCTGTTCTTCTTGCGGAACTGCAGCTTGACCGGCTGGCCGGTGTAGCCCTGGTACTTGTACGTCTCCCAGTTGGCGCGGGCGAGCTTGCCCGTCACCGTGATCGTCTTGCCCTTCTTCACCGGCTCCGGTGCGGCGTTGACGTTCAGCGTCGAGACGCGCTGGACGTGCATCGTCCTGAACTTGTCGTTGTCGACCGAGTCGTAGTCCTTGGCGAGCGCCGCCGCGGCGACCTTCCACGTTCCGGCGAGGTCGTTCTTGTACAGGTCGTAGTGCGGGTCGACCTTGAAGGTGATCTTGCAGGTCGAGGTGGTGGCGTTGACCTTGGTGCACTTGGCGATCTGGGCCGTGTCGTCGGACACGTCCGGGCCGAGGTACCCGTCGACGTGGTCGATGTCGGCGCCGTGCCAGAGGTAGACGATGGCGTCCTGGATGCCCGAGTCGTCGGTGGCGGTGACGGTCGCCGTGATGGTCTTCGGGACCGTGGTGCCGAGGGTGATGTCCTTGCCGCCGTTCACGACGACGCTGGTGATCTTCGTGTCGGCTACGGCGCGGCTGATCTTCGCCTTCGCTCCGAACGGCGAGGCCGCGAGCCGGGCGACGGGGGTTTCGTCCGCCTGCGCGGAGGCCGGGAAGGCGAGAGCGGAGAGGGCCAGGGCGCCGGAGACGGCAACGACAGTGGCACGTATACGCATGTTTTTGTTCCCCATGTGGAGAAGGGGACCCGCGGAGGTTTCGTCCATCCGCGTGGCCCATGTGGTCTGCGAAGCCTGGTGGCTTCACAGACCAGACCTGCGACGCGCGTGAATGGTTGTACCAGGTGTGAAGATTTCGAAACCGTGTGGTGAACCACGCCGTACGCCGGTCGTTCTCAATCGAACCAGCGGTCGCGTGCCAGCTCCTCCGTACGTGACGGGTCCTCCAGCAGCGCCGCGACCTCGAACCGGCGCGGCCACTGTCCGGCCGCCCAGGCGAGGCCCGCGGCCACGCCCTCCAGGGTGGCTGCGTGGAGCACCCCGTCGCGGGTCCGGTGCCAGTCCAGTTCGACGCCGCCCGCGAGGAGTTCCTCGTGTTCCAGGTACGTCGCCGGGGTGCCGGGGCCGAGCAGCGTACGGACCGCTTCCGGCACCGGGTGCTCCTCGCCCGCCGTGGTCACCTCGGCGTCCACCGTCTCGCTCAGCCGCCTGATCTGGAGCAGCTCGGCCAGCTCCGCGGCGCGCGCCGGGGCGACCGGGAGCAGCGGGGCCCCGGACGTCAGCGGGAGCAGGTCGGGCGCGTCGGCGACCAGCGCATCGGCCGCGTCCACCACCCGTACTTCTCCGTCCACCACGGCCCGCAACTCGTCCGGGAGGGTGACCTGTTCGGGATCGAGCAGGGCCAACTCCCCGTACAGCGCGTGCAGCTGACGGGACGACACCTCACGGTCCGGGTCGGCGAGCCGGTTCAGCAGCTCGGCCGCGCCGCCGGGCTCGTCGAGCAGGGCGGCCACCGAGGTCCGCACGCCGAGGGCGCGCAGCACCTGCTCGTCGTCGAAGCCGGTCGCGTCCACCTCGTCGTACAGCCCGGCCAGCAGCGGATCGCCGCCCGCCGACCGCAGCCCCGCCGGACGACGGCCGTCGAGCACCGGGTGATCGCGCAGCCACCAGGCGGTGTACGGACGTACGGAGGCCGTCGTCCCGTCCGGCAGCAGCACCCGCACCGGCTGGGTCAGCGCGTCCCGCAGCGGCGGCCGGGCGAGCAGGGCGAGGGCCTGCGGCCACTTGTCGTCGTCGACCAGGTCCAGGTCCCGTACCGCGACCAGCTCCGTCGCGACCGGCGGCACCGGGGTCTCCGGCAGCTGGTCGAGCACGTCCTCGCACCAGACGTCCACGGCGTCCAGCAGCCCGGCGTCGTCCGGTTCCGCGAAGTCGCCCTCGCGCGGGTCGAGTTCGTCGGGATCGAGGACGACATCCGTGGTGCGTACGAGGGCGAAGGTGGCCAGCACCCCGCAGGCGGTCAGCGGCTGTTCGCCCCAGCGGTCGGCCAGTTCGCTGTCGCAGAGGGCCAGTTCGCCCTCGCGCATGAGCTGCGCGAACGGGCTGCCGGGCAGGACCAGTTCACCGGCCGGGGCGGACTCGCCGTCCTCGTCGGGCAGGGCGAGCGCGGCCAGCCACGGTTCGTCCCCGGGCTCCAGGTCCGCCTCCCGGACGAGGGCCAGGACGACCTCGGCCAGCTCGTCCGGGTCGAGCGCGTCGCTGTCCCAGGCCTCGCCGTCGTCCAGGGAGGCCGCGACGGCGGCCCGCACCTGGGGGGTCGTCAGTACCGCGCGCGGCGTGGCGGGCAGGGCCCCCAGCTTCTCCAGGAGCGGATGCGCGGCGTCCGGGTGCGCGACTTTGAGGCCGAGCCGGGCGAGGTCGGCCGGGGTGTCGGCCAGCGGCAGCAGGACCTGCCGGGGGCCGACGGCCGTACGCCCCGAGGCGAGCGGCACGGGCAGCCCGGACAGCCGGTCCGGGTCGACGCCCGCGAGGGTCTCGTACAGCCGCCGCCACCAGGACGGTTCGCGTTCGGCGCCGCCGATGCGGTCGATCGCGTCGCCGAGCGGCAGCCGGCCGACGCCCAGCGTGCGCAGCTCGGCGCGGCGTTCCAGACCGGCGGGCAGCAGGGTGGGCAGCACCTCGGCCAGTACCCGTACGGTGTCGGCGCCCGCGCCCTCGACGACCTCGGCCTCGAAGGGCCGCAGGGCCCTGGGCCCGCGGCCCGGGCCCTCGCCCGCCGCGTCCCCGTCCCGGGGCTCGGCGAACTCGGCGGATCCGGCTGCCGGTGCGACGGGCGCTGCCGGTGCGAGGAACGCCACGCGCGCCAGCCGCTCCAGGATCGCGGCCCGCAGCGCACCGTCCAGCTCGCCCTTGCCCAGCGGTCCCGGCACCAGGTCGATGGTGGCGACGGACACCGGCTCCCAGTCGCCGAGCAGTTCCGCGTACGCGTCGGCCGCGCGCTGCACCAGGAAGTCGGTCAGCGGTCCCGGGGCGGGATGGCGCCGGGCGGTGTCCAGCGGCAGCGAGGCGATCAGCAGCGCGGGCACGCCCAGCGGCTCATCGGTCGGGGTGGGCGCGTGCACGACGGGGGCGGTACGGGGCCGTACCGGCGCGCCCTCGGCGTCCACCGGGACGGCCCAGGTCACCGACCAGTGCGGGCGCAGCCGTTCCTCGACGGGACGCCCTTCGAGGAGCGACCGCTCCAGCGGGCCGTGATGGGCGACGGTGCGCCAGCGGTGGGGGGCGGGACCCGCGTCGGTGCCCGCGTCCGCCGCCCGGTCGGCCACGCCTTCGTCGGCCGTCTCGGTGACATCGGCCGTATCCGTGATGTGGACGTACGGGCCGTGCGCCGAACGGGTCAGCGTGCGGGTGCCGTCCGGGGTCTCGACCACGATCTCGGCCAGCCCGGGGAGCGTCAGCAGCAGCGCGTCGTCGATCGCGGCGATCAGCCGCTGGGCCAGGTCCTCCGCGCCGCCGTCCCGCAGCGGCAGGATGACGACGGTGTCGTAGCCGTCGGGGGCGGTGCCCTCGGCGGGCAGCGGGAGGCGGAGCAGCGGTACGTGTCCGTCGCGGCGGCGCAGTTCGTCGGCGAGGCCCTCGGCGGCGCGGGCCGCCTCGGTGTCCGTACCCGGGGCGGCTGCGGACCGTGCGGCCTCGGCGGCCAGCTCGCGGGCCTCCGCGAGGGACCACCGCACGCCGCCGTGCCTGCCGACGACGGCGGGCTCGTCGCTCACCGCGAGGACGGCCGCGAAGCCGACACCGAAGCGGCCCACCGCGCCCTCCGTGTCGGCGTCGGTGCGCTTGGCGGAGGCGCGGAGCGTGCTCAGCGACTCGACGCCGGGTGCGTCCAGCGGGGCGCCGGTGTTGGCGGCGACGAGAACGGCTGGCTCGTCGCCCGCGCCCGGCCGCAGCGTGAGCCGGAACCGTCCCGGTACGCTCGCGCGGGCCGCCGCGTCGGCGGCGTTCTGGGCGAGCTCGACGACGAGGCGGTCGCGGTAGCCGCCCAGGGCGAGGTCTTCCTCGGCGTTGGCGTCCTCACGGAACCGGGCGGGAGTGGCGGACCAGGCGTCGAGCACACCGCGCCGTAGCCGGGCCGTCCCGAAGGGGTCGGCTGCGTCCGTCGCTTTCACGATCACGGCTCGTGCTCCTCGTGTGGGGCGGGGTGGGGCGGGGGCCGGGGGTGAACGTACCGCGTGACGGGGGTGCGGGTCGCCTGCGGCGGGCGTTCCCCAGCCCGCCCCTTCCGGTAACCGGGGCTCCGCCCCGGGCCCGCTCCTCAAAACGCCGGAGGGGCTGAGATGAGCGGGGGGCCAGGGATGCCGGAGGGGCTGAGACGAGCCGGCCGGGCAGGACATGCCGGGGAAAATCCAGCCCGTCCGGCGCTTGAGGACAGGGAGGCCCGGGGGCTCACCCCCGTGGAACACCCCCGCCCCGCCGCTCCCTCAGGAGTGCCCCAGGTCCTCCACCCCGGACGCCTCCACCGGCACCGACCCGCCCTCGGGGTCCGGCCGCAGCGTGAAGGGATCCGCGGCCGTCGAGTCCAGCACCAGCGGCGCGGGCCGCAGCGGCTTCGGCATGACCGCCGCCTCCGAGTGCCCACCGCACCCGTACGCCAGCGACACGACATGCCCGTCCGCGGGACCGAATTCGTTCGTGCACACCCCGAAGGCCTGCTTCAGCGAACCGGCGAGCGGCACCAGGAAGGCGCACGTCACGCAGGACGCGGGCGCTGCCTGCGCCATCGGGGTCTTCGCGCCGTACTCCTCGTCCCAGCGGTCGGCCGCCAGGTGCAGCCCGTAGCGGGACAGGACCCGCGCACGACGCATGCCCAGTTCCTCGGCGACCGCGGTGAGCGTGCCACGGGCCGGGACCGCCGTGCGGTCGGTGACCTCGGCGTCCTCCGCGTCGACCCGCTCGGCCAGTTCCTCGGAGACCACGGAGTTCGGCGGGGGCGCGTCCTCGCCGGAGTAGCCCGGCTCCAGGCGCAGGTCCTCGGCCTCGGTGGGCAGCAGATCGCCGGGGCCCATGTCGCCGGGGCGCAGCCGCTCGCTCCACGGCACCCACTCGGGGGCCAGCAGCGAGTCGGGGCCGGGCAGCAGGACCGTCTCGTCGAGCGTGACGAGCTTCGCCCGGGACGCACGGGCGACCGTCACCGCCCAGCGCCAGCCCCGGTAGCCGGGTTCCTTGCACTCGAAGTAGTGGGTGACGACCCGGTCGCCCTCCGCCACCACGGAGACATGCTCACCGACCACCCCGGGGAAGGCGGCTTCCTCGGCGGCCTCGCGGGCGAGGTCTACCGCCTCGGCGCACAGGCGGTCGGGGGTACGGCTTCGCGTCGTCGCAGCACTCACAGGTCTCGCTTCTCTCCTACGCCGTCTCACGGGTGCGCCGGACGAACATCGCGTACGAGCTACGGGCGGAGCGGACCAGGGGACCGCGTCAACGTCCGCGCCCGACATGCCCGGGGGCGCACCTTCTCCTACCCATTCTGCGGGATAACGGAGAGGCGCACAGCCAAGGACAACCGCCGGTGGCGCGCTGGTGGCTGCCGACCGCTCCCGGGCGGAGGAGCCCGCGGCGTCCGGCACCGTCCGTCGCAAGGCGGAGGATCGCCCACGACCGAAGTCACTGGGCGGCTCCGACAACGCAGCGAGGTGCGGTGACAGGCGTCGCGGGCCCGCCCGGGAGTGGTCGGCAGCCTCCGTGCACGCTACCCCCTCTCCGGCTCTCGTCCCACCTGCGCGTCCGAATCCCGGTTCGGGTCGTACGGGCTTGGGGCACTATGACGGGGTGACCACCGCAAGGCCGTCCGACGGATTCAGCCCGGTGCGCAGGGCGGGCCGGGCTGTCGGGCATGCCCTCCAACGTCCGTTTACCGGTACCGCAAAAGGGATCAGACGGGCGACGCACGCCCATGGAGCGGGTGAGTCGGGGCTCGGCAAGCTGATCGAACTGCACGCCGTGAACAGCGCGGGTGACGTGATGATCACGGTTGCGCTCGCCTCGACGGTTTTCTTCTCGGTGCCCACGGACGAGGCCCGCGGCCGGGTCGCGCTCTATCTCGCGGTCACCATGGCGCCCTTCGCGGTGCTCGCCCCGGTGATCGGCCCGCTGCTCGACCGGCTGCCGCACGGCCGCAGGGCGGCGATGGCTGCGGCGATGGCGGCCAGGACGGTGCTGGCGCTGGTGATGTCGGGTGCGGTGGCCTCCGGCGGGCTGGAGCTCTATCCGGCCGCGCTGGGCGTACTGGTGGCGTCGAAGGCGTACGGAGTGGTGCGCAGCGCGGTGGTCCCCCGGCTGCTGCCACCCCGGTTCTCACTGGTCCGGGCCAATTCCCGGGTGACGCTCGGGGGGCTGCTGGCGACCGGCATCGGGGCGCCCATCGGTGCGGGGCTGCACCGCATCGGGCCCCCCTGGCCGCTCTACGGGGCGTCCGTCGTCTTCCTGTTCGGCGCGTTCCTGGCGTTCACCCTGCCGCGCAAGGTGGACTCCGCGAAGGGCGAGGGCAAGGCGCGGCTGGTGGAGCGTGACGAGCGCAAGCCGTCGCTGCGCACCGTCGGCCCCTCCGTACTGAACGGACTCGTGGCGAACGCCGCGCTGCGCTCGCTCTCCGGCTTCCTGATCTTCTTCCTGGCCTTTCTGCTGCGGGACCAGCCGATGCCCGGCCTCAGTGTGGCCGTGTCCATGACGATCGTCGGGGTCTCGGCCGGTACGGGCAACGCGCTGGGAACCGCGGTCGGCGCGCTGCTCCGTTCGCGTGGTCCGGAGATCATGATCGCGAGCCTGCTCGGGGTGGTGCTGGCCACGGCGGTGCTGACGGCGGTCTTCTTCAGCTCCGTACTGGTCGCGGTGGTGGCGGCGGTCGCCGGGTTCGCGCAGGCGCTGGCCAAGCTGTCGCTGGACGCGATGATCCAGCGGGATGTGCCGGAGTCCGTACGGACCTCGGCGTTCGCCCGGTCGGAGACGCTGCTCCAGATGGCCTGGGTGGTGGGCGGCGCCATCGCGATGGTGGTGCCGCTCAACGGCGTACTGGGGGTTTCGGTGGGCGCCACGCTGGTCGCGGTGGGGGCGATCACGACCGTTCGAGGGCTCCTCACGGCCGCGCGACGCGGCTCGCCGCACCCCCGCGTGGCGTGACCTGCGCCGGACGATAGCCTTCGCCCCATGACCGTTGCGCTTCTTACCGGTAAGGGCCGCCGCACCGCAGCCGCCGTCGCTGCCGTGTCCGCCGGACTCCTCGTCCTGTCCGCCTGCGACAAGCCGACGCCCCTCGCGACCGTGACGGTCGGCACCAAGTCGGTGAACACCGCCGCCGCTTGCTACAACGACGGCAAGGCGCTGGACATGGCCGCGTCGAAGTCCTGCGCCGAAAAGAAGAAGCACACTCCGACCATCAAGGTGGACCCGGAGGCGACCGTGCGCATCGGCGTCGACCCGAAGATCGCCGACAAGGGCTGGACGCTCCTGCTGAACGGTCAGCAGCTGACCGGCGTGAGCAAGAAGACCTACACCACCATCCCGGGCAACGTGTTCTTCAACGCCCAGTACGGCGCCAAGGGCAACACCTCGACCGTCGCCATCGCCGAGGGCGACGGCACCACCAAGGTCTACGGCCTGTGGTCGTTCACCTTCAAGAAGAACGACTGACGCCTTGCGTGTACTGGTCGTGACCGCGGTTCCCGCCGAGCGGGACGCGGTCACGCGCGCGTTCGGGGACACTCCCGGAAGCTCCGGGGAGTACGAGGTGATCGCGGCCGGGGTCGGCCCGGCCGCCGCGGCGGCCGGAGCGGCGACGGCGCTCGCCCGTGCCCCGTACGACCTGGTGGTCTCGGCGGGCATCGGCGGCGGATTCCACGCACCGCCCGGCGCACTGCTGGTCGCGGACGCGATCGTGGCCGCCGACCTGGGCGCCGAGACGCCCGAGGGTTTCGTCCCGGTCACCGGTCTGGGCTTCGGCACGGTGGAACACCGCCCGCCGGCCTCGCTGGTGCGGGCCGTGGCCGACGCCACGGCCGCGACGACCGGCACCGTACTGACCGTCTCCACCGTCACCGGCACCGCCGGACGGGCAGCCGCTCTGCTGGCCGCGCACCCCGGCGCCGTCGCCGAGGCGATGGAGGGCTTCGGGGTCGCCGAGGCCGCCGTCCAGGCCGGGCTCCCGGTGCTGGAGATCCGCGCGGTCTCCAACGCCGTCGGCCCCCGCGACCGGGACGCCTGGCGCATCGGGGACGCGCTGGCCGCGCTCACCGGGGCTTTCGCGAAGCTCCCGCCCGTACTGGAAGGTTGGACCGACACCATATGACCGAGCAGCCGCTGCAGATCGCGTTCTCGCCCTGCCCCAACGACACCTTCGTCTTCGACGCCTGGGCGCACGGCCGGGTGCCCGGCGCGCCCGCGCTCGATGTGACCTTCGCGGACATCGACATCACCAACGGGATGGCGGAGCGCGGTGAGTTCGACGTCCTGAAGGTGTCGTACGCGGTGCTGCCGTGGGTGCTCGACGAGTACGCGCTGCTGCCGTGCGGCGGGGCACTCGGCCGGGGCTGCGGGCCGCTGGTCCTCACCAGGGAAGCCGGTGTCGACCTCACCGGCAGGACCGTCGCCGTGCCGAGCGAGCGCTCGACGGCGTATCTGCTCTTCCGGCTGTGGGCGGCCGACGTGGTGCCCGGCGGGGTCGGCGAGATCGTCGTCATGCCGTTCAACGAGATCATGCCGGCCGTGCGCGACGGCAAGGTGGACGCGGGTCTGGTCATCCACGAGGCGCGGTTCACGTACCAGGAGTACGGGCTGCACTCGCTGGCCGACATGGGGCAGCACTGGGAGTCGACGACCGGCCTGCCGATCCCGCTCGGCGCGATCATCGCGAAGCGTTCGCTGGGCGCGACCCGGCTGCGCGAACTGGCGGAGTCGGTACGGGCGTCGGTACGGCAGGCCTGGGACGACCCGGAGGTCTCGCGTCCCTACGTGCTCGGGCACGCCCAGGAGATGGACCCGGCGGTGGCCGACCAGCACATCGGGCTGTACGTCAACGAGTTCACGGCGGACCTCGGCGAGGACGGGTACGCGGCGGTGCGCGGTCTGCTGACCCGCGCGGCGGCGGAGGGCCTGGTCCCCGCGCTGGGACCGGACGCGCTGACCTTCGCCTGAGAGGCGGGCCCGGACCGGGCCGGATCAGGAATCGGCCGACGGCCCCCGCTCCCCGCCTGCCGGCCGGCAGGTGTACGGAGCGGGGGCCGTCGGCGGTCACGGCGAGGTCCTGTCGGACATACCGCCGCGGGAAAGCTACACGCTCTCGGCCAGCACCGGTTCCGTGGCTGCCGCCACGTTCTTCCTGCTGCGGCCGGGGATCGCCAGCACCACCAGCGCGGCCACCAGCGCCACCGCGGCGCCGATGACGAACGTCGTACGGAAGCCCTTCTCGGACGGCACCGAGAAGCTGCCCATCGAGACGGTCATCTGGGCCAGCACGACGCCCATCACCGCTGCGGACACCGCCGTACCGACCGCCCGCGACAGCGAGTTGAAGCCGTTGGCCGCGGCCGTCTGGGAGAGCGGTACCGCGCCCATGATCAGGGCGGGCATGGCTCCGTAGGCGAAGGCCACCCCGACGCTGATCACGCACGAGAAGACCACCAGGCCCCAGGCGGAGCCCATCAGGGCGAGCGCGAGGGCGTAGCCGACGGCGATGATCACGGAGCCGACGAGGAGCGAGATCTTGGGGCCGCGGGCCGCCGAGAGCTTGGCGCCGAGCGGGGACACGGCCATCATCACCAGCCCGGCCGGGGCCATCCAGAGCCCTGCGGCGACCATCGACTGGCCGAGGCCGTACCCGGTGGCCTCGGGGAGCTGGAGCAGCTGCGGCGAGACGAGCGACTGCGCGTACATCGCGAAGCCGACCACGACGGACGCCACGTTGGTCAGCAGGACCTGGCGCTTCGCGGTGGTACGGAGGTCGACGAGCGGGTGCCCGGTGCGCAGCTCGAAGAGGCCCCAGACGAGCAGGACGACCACCGCGGCGGCGAACAGCCCCAGCGTGCTGCCGCTGGTCCAGCCCCAGTCACTGCCCTTGGAGACGCCGATCAGCAGGGCGACCAGGCCCGCGCAGAGCCCGACGGCTCCGATGTAGTCGAACCGGCCCTCGGTACGGACCGGCGCCGCGGGGACGAACAGGACGATCAGGATGCCCAGGAGGATGCTCAGCACCGCCGAGCCCCAGAACAGCGTGTGCCAGTCGGTGTTCTGCGCGATGGCCGCGGCGATCGGCAGGCCGAGTGCGCCGCCGATGCCGAGCGAGGAACTCATCAGCGCGACCGACGAGCCGACCTTCTCCGGCGGCAGCAGGTCACGCATCATGCTGATGCCGAGCGGGATGATGCCCATGCTGGTGCCCTGGAGCGCCCGGCCGATGACCATCGGGGCCAGCGAGCCCGCCAGCGCGCAGATCACCGAGCCCGCCACGAGCAGCCCGATGCAGACCAGCATCAGCCGTCGCTTGCCGTACAGGTCTCCCAGCCGCCCGGTGACCGGGGTGGCGACGGCACCGGCGAGCAGCGTCGCGGTGACGACCCAGGAGGCGTTGCCCGGCGTGGTGCCGAGCAGCTCGGGAAACTTCGCGATGAGCGGGACGACCAGGGTCTGCATCAGCGCGGCGACGATGCCGGCGCCCGCCAGTACGGCGACGACGGCACCGGGTCTCGTGTGCTGCTGCGGCACCGGAACGGGGGTGGTCACGGGTTCTCCTCGTGGACTCGGACTCGGGCTCCGGCCCTGGGTTCAGACGGATCTGGATTCAGGCTCGGCCCAGGGGGTCGATGACAACGATATGCATTCTACACACCTCATGCATGATGCACATTGCGCGTGCTATACATGCCGAGGGGCAGATCAGAACGTCGGAGAGGACAAGCCGCGTGCGTCAGGCGACCGAGAACATCGAGCGGGAAATGACCCTGCTGGCCAGGTACCGGTACATGGCCATGGCCCAGACGACGCAGCTCGACCGGAGCGCCTACATCCTGCTCTGCAGGATCGAGCTCGACGGACCGCTGTCCATCGGACAGCTCGTCGACGCCCTGGACCTGGACACCTCGACCCTCAACCGGCAGACCGCCGCCATGACCCGGGCCGGCCTGGTCGAGCGCATCCCGGACCCGGAGGGCGGGCTCGCCCGGAAGTTCCGCATGACGGACGAGGGCGCCCGGAAGCTGGCCGCCGACCGCGAGGACGCGGTGAACAACCTGCAACGGGTACTCGCCGACTGGACGCCGGAGGAGGCCGCCGACTTCGCGGCGGCGCTGGAACGCTTCAACTCCAGCATCGAGACGATCATCGGCCAGCCCTGGCCCCGGCCGTGAGCGGCGGGCGCTGAGCGGTGCGCACCGGGCGGACGCGGCGGGGCGCGGCGGACGCGCGTACGGCGGGCCTGCGGGCCTGCGGGCCTGCGGGAAATGGCGTGAACGGAGCGGTGGGCCGGGTCGGGAGACCTCTCCCGACCCGGCCCACCGGGTGACCGCAGGCTCGTCCGGTCAGACGTCCAGCTGGTCGGCGACCGCCCGCAGCAGACCCGCGATCTTCGCCCCCGCCGCCTTGTCGGGGTACCGGCCCCGCTCCAGGCTGGGCGTGATGTTCTCCAGCAGCGTCGTCAAGTCCTGGACGATGGACGCCAGTTCGTCCGGCTTGCGCCGCTGCGCCGCGGCCACCGACGGCGTCGGGTCGATGACGGTCACAGTCAGGGCCTGGTCACCGCGCTGGCCCGCGACGACACCGAACTCCACACGCTGGCCCGGCTTGAGTGCATCCACTCCGGCCGGGAGCACCGACGAATGGACGAAGACATCGCCGCCGTCGTCGCGGGAAAGAAAGCCGAAGCCTTTTTCCGAATTGAACCATTTGACCTTGCCGGTGGGCACCGTCTGTCCTCGTCCCCGTAGTCGTAGAAAACGGCTCTGGATAGCACTACAGCGGGTCACTCGACCCGCCAGGACTCAGGCTAATGGTCCTGGGACCGGTGACAAGACGTCACTGGCTAGTTCCTCCGCGCAGGGAACTACCCTGGCGGGGTGAGCAATGAAACCCAATCGACCGACGCCCGTGCCGGTGACCGGCTGGTCCAGGTCGGCGCGATCATCTTCTTCGTCGGCGCCGTGGCCACCCTGGTCACGGTGGCCCCACTCTTCCTGGGGACCCGTCCGTTCCCGTCCATCGCCTACGCGGTGTGCATGCTGATGGGCGTCGGGTTCCTGGTGGCGGCGGCCGGAGTGCTGCGGTCCATCGCAGACCAGCGCCGCCGGGCCCGCGCCGCGCTCTCCCGCCGGGCGGCTGCCGCCCAGGCGCCCGCGGCCACTCCGGCTACGTAGCGGTTCTCACGGCTACGGCTCAGGCCTGCGCGGCGAGCCCCGCCGCGTAGCTCTCCAGCCAGGCCGGGAACTCGGTCAGGTCGGTCAGGACCACGTCGGCCCCGGCCGCCCGCAGTTCGTCCGCGCCGATCGGGCCCGTGGGTACGGCGACGGAGAGCGCGCCCGCGGTGAGCGCCCCGCGTACGTCGCCGACGTGGTCGCCGACGTACACCGACGCGCCGTGCTCCTTCAGCGCCTCCGCCTTGGCCTCCGCCCAGAGCCAGCCGACCACGGCGTCCGGCTCGATGCCGAGGTGCACGAGGTGGCGTACGGCGTCCGGCTGGTTCTTGGCCGTGACGACGATCGCCCGGCCGCCGAGCCGGCGCACCGCGGCCACCGCCTCGGCGGCGCCCGCCATCGCCGTGGACGGCTCTATCGCGTGTGTGGGGTAGATCTCACGGTAGTGGTCGCGCACGGCCTCGATCCGGTCCTCGGGGAACCACTCCGCCAGCTCCAGCTCCAGCGGCGGGCCGAGCCGGGTCACCGCCAGGTCGGCGTCGATGTACGTACCGGTCTCGGCGGAAAGCGCCTGGTAGGCGGCCTTGATGCCGGGCCGGGAGTCGATCAGGGTCATGTCGAGGTCGAAGCCGACCGTCAGCGCTGGGGAAGCCATGCCCTCCATCCTCCCTCTCCCGCGTCCGCCACCTGGCCGGTCCGTCCGAAGCGGCTCCGATTAGGCTTAGCCAAGCCTTACCAACCTTCGGAATGGGTCAGATGTCAACTCCCGTGGCCCGCCGCCGCATCGCCTGGACGGCCGCCGCCGTCGTGGCCCTGCTGCTCGCGGTCCTGCTCAGCCTCGCGGTCGGGGCACGGGCCATCGCACCCTCCGCCGTGATCGACGCACTGCTGCACGGCGGGCACAGCAACACGGCCGAGGTCGTCCGCCAGCTGCGGGTCCCGCGCACGCTGATCGGCCTCATGGTCGGCGTCGCGCTCGCCCTCGCCGGCACGGTGCTCCAGGGCATCACCCGCAACCCCATCGCCGACCCGGGCATCCTCGGCATCAGCCAGGGCGCCTCGGTGGGCGTGGTGCTGGCCATCGCCTTCGCCGGGATCCACACGCTCACCGGGTACGTCTGGTTCGCCTTCGCGGGCGCGGCGCTCGCGTCCGTCGCGGTGTACGCCATCGCCTCCCGCGGGCGCGGCGGCGCGACCCCGGTGAAACTCGCGCTCGGCGGCGCCGCGATCAACGCGCTGCTGGTCTCCGTGGTGCAGGGGGTCCTCACCACGAAGGCCTCCGCGCTCGACGAGTTCCGCTTCTGGCAGGTCGGTTCGATCAGCGGCCGGGAGACCGACATCGTCGGTCAGATCTGGCCGTTCCTGCTGGTGGGCGTGGTGCTGGTGGCCTCGGTCGCCCGCGGTCTGGACGCACTGGCGCTCGGCGACGACATGGCGAAGGGGCTCGGCCAGAAGGTCGCCACGGTACGGATCGTCGGGGGCATCGGCGCGACCGTACTGACCGGCGTCGGGGTCGCCGCCGCCGGGCCGATCGCCTTCATCGGCCTCGCCGTGCCGCACATCGCCCGCGCGCTCGTGGGCAGCGACCACCGCTGGGTGCTGCCGATGGCGGCACTCATCGGACCGGTGATGCTGCTGGTCTCCGACGTCATCGGCCGGGTGATCTTCCCGCCGGGCGAGGTCCCGGCCGGGGTGATGACGGCCCTCATCGGGGTGCCGTTCCTGGTCGCCCTCGTACGCCGGAAGGCGGTCCCGGCGTGACAACCGCACCCACAGCCACGACGGCGGCAGCGCCCGCGGCCGGCCGGACCGGGCGCATCCGGCCCGCCGGTTACTCCGTCGTACGGATCGGCCGGGGAACGTTCCTGCTGCACCGGCGCGCCGCAGCCGTCGCCGTGGCACTCGCCCTCGTACTGGCCGCCACCTGTGTCGCGTACCTCTGCGTCGGCGAGAGCTTCGTGTCGCCCGCCGAGGTGGTCAAGGTGATCGTCGGGAGCCCCTCGCCGGACGAACTCGTCGTCGGCACGCTGCGGCTGCCGCGCATGGTCGTCGGGCTGCTCGTCGGCGCCGCGTTCGGGGTGGCCGGGGCGCTCATCCAGACCGTCGCGCGCAACCCGCTGGCCAGCCCCGACATCATCGGCATCAGCAAGGGCGCGGGCGCGCTCACCGTGGGCGCGATGTCCCTCGGGGTGACGTCGACGGCCGTACTGCCCTACCTCTCCGTCATCGGCGGGATCGTCGCGGCGGCCCTGGTGTACGCCTTCGCCTGGCGCGGCGGGCTGCACGCCACCCGGTTCGTACTCATCGGCATCGGCTTCGCCATCGCCCTCGGCTCGGTCACCCAGCTCTTCCTGACCAAGGGCGACTACCTGGTCGCCCAGCAGGCCCAGATCTGGCTGACGGGCTCCCTGAACGGCCGCGGCTGGGACCAGGCCACTCTGCTCGGCTGGGTGCTGCTCGCGCTCGTACCGGCCGTCCTGTGGGCCGCGTACGCCCAGCGCACGGTCTCCATGGACGACGACACGGCGACCGCGCTCGGCGTCCGGCTCGGCCGGGTACGGCTCGGTCTCGTCCTGATCGGCGTGGTGCTGGCGTCGGTGGCGACCGGGGCTGCCGGGCCCGTCGACTTCGTCGCGCTGCTCGCCCCGCAGATCGCCCGCCGGATGACCAGGACCGCGCAGATCCCGCTGCTCTCCTCGGCGCTGACGGGCGCGTTCGTCGTCGTCCTCGCCGACCTGCTCGCCCGCAAGCTCCTGGCGCCCACCGAACTGCCGGTGGGCGTCCTCACGGCGGCGGTCGGCGCCCCGTACCTGATCTGGCTGATCGCGAAGAACCACGGTTCCCGCGGCCGTAGTGGAGGCACCGCATGACCACCAGGCTGACGGCCCGTGAGCTGACGCTCGCCTACGACGACCGCACCGTCGTCCAGGAACTCGACCTGGCCGTGCCCGACGGGCGGGTGACCGTCATCGTCGGCCCCAACGCCTGCGGCAAGTCCACCACTCTGCGGGCGCTGGGACGGCTGCTGAAGCCGCGCAGCGGCGCCGTACTGCTGGACGGCGCCGAGCTGGCCCGCATCCCCACCAGGAAGATCGCCCAGGCGATAGGGCTGCTCCCGCAGTCCCCGTCCGCGCCCGAGGCGATCACCGTCGCCGACCTGGTGGCACGCGGCCGGCAGCCGCACCAGCACTGGTGGCAGCAGTGGTCCGAGGAGGACGAGCGGGCGGTCACCGACGCCATGGAGCGCACGGACACCGCCGCACTGGCCGAACGGTCCGTCGACGAGCTGTCCGGCGGGCAGCGCCAGCGGGTCTGGATCGCGATGGCGCTCGCCCAGGAGACGGACCTGCTGCTGCTCGACGAGCCCACCACGTACCTCGACATCGCCCACCAGGTGGAGGTGCTCGACCTGGTCCGCCAGCTCAACCACGAGCGCGGCAGGACGGTCGTGGCGGTGCTGCACGACCTCAACCAGGCGGCCCGGTACGCGGACCACCTGGTGGCGATGAAGAGCGGCCGGATCGTCGCCGAGGGGCACCCGAAGGAGATCGTCACCGCGGAGCTCGTACGGGAGGTGTTCGGACTGGACTCGGTGGTGATCCCGGACCCGGTCACGGGGTCCCCGCTGGTCGTGCCGGGCGCACCGTACGCGGGTACGACGGCCGGGGACCCGGGGGTCCCCGCGGTCCCGGCCGGGTAACAACTCCCTGCCCCCGCACCGCCGCCGAACCGCTGCTGCACCACCGCTGAGCTGCTCCCGCACCGTCGCTGAACCGTCGTCGCACTGTCCTCGCACCGTCGTCGAAAGGTCTGCCTCATGACGCGCACGCGCACCCGCACGTTCCGCCCCCGCAGCGCCACCGCGGTCGCCCTCGTCCTGGCCGGTGGCCTGGTCCTCGCCGCGTGCGGGTCCGGCGGTACCGGGGGCTCCGGCGGCTCAGCAGGTACGGCGGGCACCAGCACCCACACCATGGACACCGCCATGGGCCGGGTGAAGGTCCCCGACCACCCCCGCCGGGTCGTCGTCCTGGACACCGCCGAGCTGGACTCCGCCATCACCCTCGGCGTGCGGCCGGTCGGCTCCACGCACGCCGACGTGAAGTCCGGGTTCCTCGACTACCTGCCCAGGGACAAGGTCGCGGGCATCAAGGACGTCGGCGCGATGCTGTCGCCGGACCTGGAGGCCATCGCCGCGCTCAAGCCCGATCTGATCCTCACCAGCAAGATCCGGCACGGCGACAAGTACCAGCAGCTCAGCGCCATCGCGCCGACCGTGATGACGGAGAGCACCGGCTACCCCTGGAAGGCCAACTTCCAGGTGCACGCCGACGCGCTCGGCAGGCAGGCCGAGGCGAGGAAGGTCGTCGCCGCGTACACCGCGCACACGAAGCAGGTCGTCGCGGCGCTGGGCGGACCCGCGAAGGCCGCCGCCACCGACGTCGACACGGTGCGGTTCGTCGAGGGCGCCGACATCCGCATCTACGGCAGGAAGAACTACATCGGCACGATCCTCACCGACCTCGGCGTCGGCCGCCCGGCCGTCGTCGACAAGGCCAAGGACGGCTTCTCGTACGACGTCAGCCCGGAGAGGATCGACCTGGCGAACGCCGACGTCCTCTTCCACGCCACGTACGGCGACCCGGCGAAGGCCAAGGAGACGCAGACCACGAGCAGCGGTCTGTGGAAGAACCTGACCGCGGTGAAGAACGGCAAGTCCTTCGCCGTGGACGACCAGTTGTGGTTCCAGGGCATCGGATACACCGCCGCCGGCAAGATCCTCGACGAACTCCGGGCCGACCTCGCCAGGTAGCGACGCCTCCCTACGCCCGCCTCCGCGACCGCCAGACCAGGTAGAGCGCGGAGGCACCGGCGGCGGCCCGCAGGGCGACCGGCCACACCCCGGAGATCGCGCCGCCCATCCCGTGCTCCGGGATCGCCGAACCCCAGTGCCCGCTGGACCGCCCCCACAGCCAGACGATGCCGCCCAGCGCGACCGTGCCCGGGAGCCCGAGCACCGCCCATTTCGCCTCGGCGCGGGTGAGCCTGCGCGACATGTACGCGATGATCCAGCCCGCGCCGAGCACCAGCAGCGAGCCGAGCACCGCGCCGACGACGAGCAGGACCGCGGCGAGCAGCAGGACCGGGCTGGAGAAGACCCCCGTGAAGGTACGCAGATACGCGGCGCGCCCACCGGCCGCTCCGTCCCCGCCGCCCGCGTCGCCCTCGTCGCCGGTCGCGTCGCCGCCCCCGGCTGCCCGGCGGCGGCCCAGCAGCGCCCGGCCGCGGGGCGCCGCCTCGACGGGCTCCGCGCCCTCCCCGTCCGGTCCGTCGGCGCCGTCTTCGTCAGCAGCCCCGTTCGCGTCCTCGTCCTCGGGCGGCGGCTTCAGTATCTCCGGGATCTCCACCCCGCCCGTGAAACCGTGCACGGCGTCACCGGCGCCGAAGGGGCCCGGCTGGATGCGCCACCAGTCGGGCTCGCCGCCACCCGTACCGAGTTCGTCCTCGCCCGCGAGGTGCGGCGGGGACGCGGCGGTCGAGCGGGCGGGCGGCGGCTCGGCCTTCTCCGTCCTGCGGGGGCGCGGGATCCGGCAGGTCCGTTCCCGTACGGCCTGCTCCGGCTCGGCGCGCCCGGTATCCAGTGGCGTGCCTCCCGCCGCCGCGGCCACCTGTTCGGCGGGCGTGCCGAGTCTGCCCAGGATGCGGCGCACGCCGGCCGGAGTCCCCGCGTCGGCCGAGGCCCGCTGCCGGTCGATCTCGCTGCGCAGCGAGGACACCAGCCGCATCCGCTCCGCGGAGGGCAGTTGCCGCTGGGCCAGGTCGCCGACCCGGCTCAGATAGTCGTAGACGAGCTGATCGCTCTCGATCCCCACGGAGTTCGCTCCCCTTCAAGCCGCTCTGCCCCGACGGTAGCGCCCCCACCGCGCGGCGTCGCTCATCACGCCCTCCCCGCACGGCTGTTCCGCGCCGCTCCGACGCTCCCGCACACCCCGGAGCGGGCCGAAGTCGGCGGGCCCCGAGTGGGGCGGTGCGTCATCTCCACGCAAATCTCAGTAACGTGGGCCGGATGGGGACCGGTCAGCACTAGTCAGTACTACGGGAGGCGCACGTGCCGGAACGAACACGCAGCACGCCACCGCGCACCCTCGCCGAGGCCCTGCGCATCCGCGACGACGCGTCCCTGGCGGGTCTGCTGCGGGCACGGCCCGACCTGTTGGCGCCGGTGCCGGGCGATCTGGGCCAGCTCGCCACCCGGGCGGGCACCCGCGCCTCGGTGGTCCGGGCGCTCGAACATCTCGACCGGTTCACGCTCCAGACGGCGGAGGCGCTGGCCGTCGCGCCGGACCCCGCGCCGTACACCACGCTCCTCGCCCTCATGGGCGGTGACGAGTGCGACCCCGCGGTGGCGTCCGCGCTGCCCGGCGCGGTGGACGTACTGCGCGAACAGGCCCTGATCTGGGGCGCGGACGACCGGCTCCGGCTGGTGCGCACCGCCCGCGAGCTCCTCGCGCCGTCCCCGGCGCACCCCTCCCCGACCGGTCTCGGGCCGACCGTGGCGGAGGCGACGGTCGGCATGTCGCCGGGCCGCGTGCAGGAGATCGTCACCGCGGCCGGGCTTGCCGGGACCCATGACTCGGTGTCCGCGGTCGCCGCGCTGACCTCGTTGTTCACCGACCGGACGCGGATGTCGGCGCTGCTCGACGAGGCGCCCGTGGAGTCGCTGAACGTACTGAGCAGGCTGGTCTGGGGGCCGCCGTACGGAGAGGTGGCCGCCGATCCCACCCCGCCGGTGCGCTGGCTGCGCGACCACGGGCTGCTGCTGCCCGCCAGCGCGCGCACGGTGGTACTCCCCCGGGAGGCCGCGCTGCATCTGCGCGCCGGGCGCGCGCACCGCCACGCCGAGCCGGTACCGCCCGCCGTCGCGCCGACGCGGGAGTACGGTCCACAGGCTGTGGACGCAGCGGCGGCGGGCCAGGCGTTCATGGCGCTCTCCACCATCGAGGACCTGTTCAAGGACTGGAACGAGGGCGGCCCCACCGTCATGCGCTCCGGCGGCCTCAGCGTCCGCGATCTGAAGCGGACCGCCACCGCACTGGACACGACCGAACAACTGGCCGCCTTCTGGGTCGAACTCGCTTACGCCGCAGGCCTGTTGGCGGCGGACGGCGGCAGCAGCCCGTCCCGCTCCTCGAAGTCCGCGGGGGACGACGAACGCTTCGCGGCCACCCCCGCGTACGACGCCTGGCTCGAATCCCCCGCCCAGGAACGGTGGTCGGTCCTGGCCACCAGCTGGCTCACCGCCACCCGCACCCCCGGGCTCATCGGCGGCCTGGACGCCAAGGGCCGCGCCCTGTCGACCCTGGGCACCGACCTGGACCGCTCGGCAGCTCCCGAGGTGCGCCGCAGAACCCTGGCCCTGATGGCCACGCTCCCCGAAGGCACCGCGCCCGACCCGGAGTCCCTGCTGGCCCGGCTCCGCTGGGAGCGCCCGGTGCGCGGTACGGCCTCCGGCGCGCAATCCGGCGGTGCGGCGGCGGGCCGGGGCGCGGGCACGGCGGCGGACATCCCGTCGGCCCGCCACACGTACGGCGCGACCGCCGTCGGCGACCTGCGCTCCCGCATCGCCCGGTGGACGCTGAACGAGGCGGAACTGCTGGGCGTCACCGGCCGCGGCGCCCTGTCCACGCACGGCAGGGCCCTGCTGGGCGAGTCCGCAGCGTCCGGGCCGGGCATCGGCGCCCGGCCCGCCCCCACCGCCGCGGAGGTGGCCGCTTCCCGCGAGCGCGCCGCCGCCGCGATCGCCACGCTCATCCCCGAGCCCCTCGACCACGTACTCCTCCAGGCCGACCTCACCGCCGTCGCACCCGGCCCGCTGGAGCGCCCGCTCGCCGAACTGCTCGACGTCGCGGCGGACGTCGAGTCCAAGGGCGGCGCCACCGTCTACCGCTTCACCCAGGGCTCCGTACGCCGCGCGCTCGACGCCGGGCAGACGGCCTCCGACCTGCACGCCTTCCTCGCGGCGCACAGCCGTACGCCGGTGCCGCAGCCGCTCACGTACCTCATCGACGACGTGGCCCGTAAACACGGCCATCTGCGGGTCGGGGCAGCGTCCTCGTACGTGCGCTGCGACGACGACGCCGTCCTGAGCGAGATCCTGGCGGACACCCGCTCCCAGTCGCTGCGACTACGCCGGCTCGCCCCCACGGTGCTGGCCTCCGCGGCCGACCCGGTCACGCTCCTCGACGGGCTGCGCTCGATGGGCTTCGCCCCGGCCGCGGAGTCCGCCGAGGGCGACGTCCTGATCACCCGCCAGGACGCCTACCGCACCCCGCCCCGGACCGCCCCCGCGCCGGTCCCCGAGGGTCCGCCGGTCCCCGACGACACGCTGCTCGGCGCGGCGCTGCGAGCGATCAGGGCCGGTGACACGGCCGCCACGGTGGTCCACGAACCGGTGCCGGAGTACGGCAACCTGCCGCGCACCCCGTCCGCCGAGACCCTCGCCACGGTGCAGGCCGCGGCCATGACGGGCGCGGCGCTCTGGATCGGCTACGTCAACGCCGACGGCGCGGCGAGCAGGCGGGTCATCGCACCGGTCCGGGTGGAGGGCGGCTTCGTGACGGCGTACGACCACACGGCGGACGACGTCCGCACGTATCCGCTGCACCGCATCACGGGGGTCGCGGAGCTGACGGACGACCCGGCCTGAGCGGAGGCGGGGCTGGGGTTGGAGGTGAGGGTGGGGCAGAGGCGAGGGCCCGGCCCGCCGAGATCACGCCGGGGTACGGCGATGCGTTCCGGGTCCGGGACACGCGCTTCGGGCCCCGGGCGCGCGCTTCGGGCGCCCCTGATTCGCTCCCGATTCGCCCCTTTCCGGGCAAGTTGTCGGCATGCCACGCTGCTGGTGATCAGGATCACGGAAAAGGGGTTTCTCCATGAACCGCATCGCCACGCTCGGCCTCGTCTCGATCGCCGCGGCCGTCAGCCTCTGCACCGGACCCACCGCGACCGCGGAGGTCCGGTCCCCCACCGTCCACAGCCCGAGCGCTTCCTACAACTGCCGCCCGGGGAACTTCTGCATCTACAGCGGTTGGAACGGCAGCGGGCACTACTGCCATTGGACGACCCGGCAGAAGGCGAACACCGCCGACGACTGCTCGTTCATCCAGAAGGGCGAGAAGGTCCGCTCCCTGTGGAACGGGACAGGCCACCGCATTCAGTACTACACGAACACCAACTACAACCACCGGGTCGGATCCACCCCGGCCGGCCACGGCGGCAACCTCCAGGGGAGCTACCAGATCCGCTCCTTCAAGCCGCAGTAACCGCGGTAGCCGTCACGGCAGACCCCACGAACACGGAGTGCGGACCGGCGGGGGACCTCCACCCGGCCCGCACCCCGTCAACGCGAGGAGGTCCCGGCAGCAGGCTTGGCTGCGGTCTTCTTGGCCGGGGTCTTCTTGGCCGGGGTCTTCTTGGCCGGGCTCTTCTTGGCCGCACCCTTCGCAGCCGAGGCTTTCTTGGCCGCAGTCTTCCTGGCCACAGACTTTGACTGGGATTTCTTCGACTGGGATTTCTTCGACTGGGACTTCAGCCTCCCCGCCAGCACCGCCTTCAGTTTCGACTTCGGACTCGGACCCCGTTTCGGCCTCGACCTCGGCTTCGGGCTCGGCGTCGGCGACGGCTTCGGCTTCGGCTTCGACTCAGCCACCGGCGGCCCAGCCGCAGCCACCCCGCCCGACCGCTGCCACCAGTGCGTACGCCGCGGGTGCAGCGCACGTCCCAGCCGCCGCCCCAGCAGCAGGTAACCGATCAGCGCACCCGTCGTGTTCAGGATCACGTCGTCGATGTCGAAGGCCCGCCCGGTGATGAAGAGCCCCTGCGCCGTCTCGACGAGGAACATCACGAAGGCAGTCACCAGCACCACCCGCAGCAGCCCGCGCGCCTTGGGAATCAGCACCGGCAGCAGCACACCGAACGGCACGCCGAGCAACAGATTGCCGCCGATCTGCTTGACCGTGTCGCGGAACGCCGGTTGGTCGACGTACGTCCGGATCGAATCGCCGGGCTTCAGATTGGTGTGCGTGAGGTCCACCGAGGCGGCAGAAGGCTCAAGCGTCACCTTCGCCAGCGCCACCGCGAACCCCACCATGCAGAAGAAGCCGGCCAGCAGCACGAGCACGCGCATCACGGTCGAGCCCCATGTCCGTCGTTGCAGTCGCGGTTCGGAGTCCATGAGTCAGCGTGTACCCGCGCCCGGATGCGCGACACTGGTGGTTTGGCCCGTACGGAAAGGCCTCACTGCGCGAAGGGACTCACCGCGTGAATGGACCGCTCATCGTCCAAAGCGACAAAACCTTGCTCTTGGAGGTGGACCACGAGCAGGCCGACGCCTGCCGCCGGGCCATCGCGCCGTTCGCGGAGCTGGAGCGTGCGCCGGAGCACATCCATACCTACCGGCTGACCCCGCTCGGTCTGTGGAACGCCCGTGCCGCCGGGCACGACGCCGAGCAGGTCGTGGACGCGCTCGTCGAGTTCTCCCGCTATCCCGTGCCGCACGCGCTGCTCGTGGACGTCGCCGAGACCATGGCCCGCTACGGCCGCCTCACCCTCTCCAAGCACCCGGTGCACGGGCTGGTCCTCACCTCGACCGACCGGCCGGTCCTGGAGGAGATCCTGCGCTCGAAGAAGGTCGCGCCGCTGGTCGGTGCGCGGCTCGACCCGGACACGGTCGCCGTGCATCCCTCCGAGCGGGGGCAGATCAAGCAGACGCTGCTGAAGCTGGGCTGGCCCGCCGAGGACCTGGCCGGGTACGTCGACGGCGAGGCGCACCAGATCGATCTGGCCGAGGACGGCTGGACCCTGCGCCCGTACCAGAAGCAGGCCGTCGAGAACTTCTGGCACGGCGGCTCCGGCGTCGTCGTCCTGCCCTGTGGCGCGGGGAAGACGCTGGTCGGCGCCGGTGCGATGGCCGAGGCCAAGGCGACCACGCTGATCCTGGTCACCAACACCGTCTCGGCCCGCCAGTGGAAGCACGAGCTGGTGAAGCGGACCTCCCTCACGGAGGACGAGATCGGTGAGTACAGCGGTACGAAGAAGGAGATCCGCCCGGTCACGATCGCGACGTACCAGGTGCTGACGACCCGCAGGAAGGGCGTCTACCCGCACCTGGAGCTCTTCGACTCGCGCGACTGGGGTCTGGTCATCTACGACGAGGTGCATCTGCTGCCCGCCCCCGTCTTCAAGTTCACCGCCGACCTCCAGGCCCGCCGCCGGCTCGGGCTCACCGCGACGCTCGTACGGGAGGACGGCCGCGAGTCGGACGTCTTCTCGCTGATCGGGCCCAAGCGGTTCGACGCGCCGTGGAAGGAGATCGAGGCGCAGGGATACATCGCGCCCGCCGACTGTGTCGAGGTCCGGGTCAATCTGACGGACACCGAGCGGCTCGCGTACGCCACCGCCGAGGCGGAGGAGAAGTACCGTTTCTGCGCGACGACCGCGACCAAGCGGAAGGTCACGGAGGCGCTGGTCCGTAAGCACCAGGGGGAGCAGACCCTGGTCATCGGCCAGTACATCGACCAGCTCGACGAACTGGGCGAGCATCTGAACGCGCCGGTCATCAAGGGCGAGACGTCGAACGCGCAGCGCGAGAAGCTCTTCGGCGCGTTCCGCGAGGGCGAGATCAGCGTGCTCGTCGTCTCGAAGGTCGCGAACTTCTCCATCGACCTGCCCGAGGCGACGGTCGCGATCCAGGTCTCGGGAACCTTCGGCTCACGCCAGGAGGAGGCACAGCGGCTGGGACGCGTGCTGCGCCCGAAGGCGGACGGGCACGAGGCCCGTTTCTACTCGGTGGTGGCGAGGGACACGATCGACCAGGACTTCGCGGCGCACCGCCAGCGGTTCCTGGCCGAGCAGGGGTACGCGTACCGGATCGTGGACGCGGACGATCTGCTGAGCGGGTCGGGGGACGGGGCTGCGTGAGGCGTACCGGCCGGAGCGTGCACGTCACCGTGCGCGTGTGTGAGCACGTGCGCGTGCGCGTCAGCCTGTGCCTGTCAGCGCGTGCGCGTCACGTATCCCTGTCAACGCGTGCGCGTCACCACATGCCCGTCGCTGTCGTGCTCGCCGAGGATGACGACGCTGAACACGGCGGAGGCGAACGCCTTGACCGCGCGGATCGTGCTGCGGACGGGGTGGGCGGCGTCGGTACGGGCCTGAGTGCTGGCTGCTGTGGTCATGGCTCCATGATGATTTTCCGGCCCTCCGGAAACGTCCGGCTGGGGTCGGAACGTAAAGGGCCGTCGCCTACGACTCAAGGTCCATGCGATCCCCTACGGGAGGATGGGCCGACCGGTACCTGAGGACAGGAGCCACGCCCTGTCCACCCATGGGACTCCGACACTCGGCTGCACGGACCCGACAGCCGACCGCGCGGACCCGGAAGCCGTCCGCGCCCCGGTTCCGCGGCCGTCCGAGTCATGGCACCGGTTCCCAGTACGGAACTGTTCACGCGAGGAATGCGTTCATGAATTTCGTTATCGCTCTATCCGTCATTATCATCGCGTCCCCCATCGCCTATATCGTTCACCTTTTCAAGCGCACCCAAAAAATCATGTCACAGGGGCGGGACATCAAGGCCCTGGTGGAGGATGTCCGTCACGTCGGCTCGAATGACAGCGGGAGCATCGAAATAAGATACCGGCTTTCATGGCGGGAGGACGGTGCAACCAGGCACGTGGAAGGCAGGGACACCATTTCCGCTGTTCGCTTTCCGAAGGTACAGAAAGGCTGCGAGGTCGATATCAAGTACCTGGACGATGACCACATTCTGCTTGTTTTCGACAAGTAGACAGCCATCGGGCCGAGTCGAGGGCCGTCCCGGTTCACCACACCGGCTCCGCTCGCGTCAGCACAAGGCGCCGGCCGCCCGCAGATCACCGAACGCCTGCCGCGCGACTTCACCGAAGCCGTCGCCGTCCGTGGTGCCGCTCCAGCGCTCATGGGCGATCTTCAGAGCGAGCGCGCTCAGTTCCGCGGCCACGCACGCCGTCAGGTCGGGAACGCCGCGCCGCTTGAGCGCGTCGGTCATCGCCGCGACAAGACCGAGGCCCTTCAGCGCTTCGCGTTCCCGCAGTTCCGGACTGGCGGCGATCACCGCCCCCCTGCGGGCGGTGAATTCACGCCGCTCGGGTGTGAAGGCTTCCCTCCCGACCGTGTCCAGGGCATGCATCACGGCTTCGAACGGTGTGGCGCTCGCGGGCGCCGCGACGATCCCCTCGACGAGCAGCCCGGTCACCGCTTGCCCGCCGAAGAGCACTTCCCGCTTGTCCTGGAAGTGCCGGAAGAAGGTGCTCTTCGTCAGCCCCGCACGCTCCGCGATCTCGATCACCGTCGTGCGCTCGTAGCCCCGCTCCTCGAACAGTTCGACGGCGGCGACAACGAGTCGCTCTGATGCGTTGGGTTGCCAGCGGGCCATGAGGAAAGCCTACGGCACTTGGTCCCGTCACTCATGTACGGTGATGGGACCAAGTGCCGTCACGGTTCCGTGTGTCCATCTGGAGGTACGCCCATGAGTCGAGCCGTCATCTATCAGACGTTCGGAGACCCCGAGGTGCTGGAGCTGCGGGACGTTCCGGAACCGCACGCCGGACCGGGCGAAGTGCGCGTCCGCGTGTCGGTCGCCGGTCTGAACCCGATGGACTGGATCGTCTCCTCGTCGCCCGAGGCGGCGGCGATGTTCGGCGTCACCGCGCCGGCCGGCTTCGGGTACGAATTCGCCGGTGTCGTCGACGAGGCCGGGCCCGGCGCCGACGGCTTCGCCGTGGGTGATCGCGTCTACGGAGGAGCGATGGCGAAGGCCGCCGCCGACTTCCTGGTCGTGGGGGCTCCGGCCCAGGCGCCCGACGCGCTGTACCGCACACCGGACGGCATCAGCGACGAGGTGGCTGCCACGCTTCCGGTGACCGGACTGACCGCCGCCGCCGCTCTCCAGGCGATCGGCCTGCGGGCCGGTGACACCGTCCTGATCGGCGGCGCCGCCGGGGGTGTGGGCGTGTTCGCCGTACAGCTCGCGAAGCTCGCCGGCGCCAGAGTGATCGGGACCGCCTCGGAGGGCACGTTCGATTTCCTGCGGCAGTTGGGCGCCGAGCCCGTGACGTACGGCCCGGGGCTCGCGGACCGGGTGCGGGCGCTGGTTCCCGACGGCGTGACCGCCGCGACGGACCTGTTCGGCACGGAGACCGCCGGGGCCGCGCTCGCCCTCGGCGTACCGCCCGAGCGGATCTCCACGATCGCCGCGGGCCCGAACCCTCCCGGCGGCGTGCGCGCGACCGGGGGCAGCGACGCCGGGCCGGCCGACCTGGACCGGATCACCGGGGCGATCCTCGCCGGCCGGATCACCGTGCCCATCGCCGCGACCTTCCCGGTCGAGCAGATCCGTGACGCCGTGGCGCTGCAAGCCGCACGCCACACCCACGGCAGGATCCTGCTCACGCTCTGACCACGCCTCCACCCGCACCGCCGCGCCCCGGCCGCCGGGGCGCGGCGGTGTCAGCTTTCGGGCTGCTCCTGCGCCGGCGGGACGGGCGCGGAGAGGGTGTGCAGATCGTCGAAGGCCTGGAGGACATGTGCGTCCAGGCTCCGCGCGGAGTCGGCGATCCAGGCTTGCGCCGCGTGGTGGAAGGTGGCCCAGCCGGTGCGTGCGGCCAGGTCGGCCAGCCGGTCGGGGACGTGGCGCAGACGTAGCGCCTCCGCCACGGCTTCGGTGAGGGCCGCGCCCTTGGCCAGATCACGCTCCCGGAGCACCGGAGTCCTGGCGATGACCGCCAGCCGCGGCTCGGCGAACGGGCGGTTGTCCTCAAGGACGCGTCCGGCTTTCCGGAAGGCGCACAGCAGAACACCGAGTGGCTGCAGGCCGTCGGGGGCGTCGGCGATCTCCTGCGTCAGCGCGGCGCGCAGGTCGGCCTCGCCGTCGAAGAGCACCTCGCGCTTGTCCGGGAAGTGCCGGAAGAAGGTGCGCTCGTTGACGCCTGCCCGAGCGGCGATCTCGGCCGTGGTGGTCCGGTCGAACCCGCGCTCCTGGTACAGCTCCAGAGCCGCCTGCTTGAGGCGGCTGCGCGCTTCTGCTCCGCTTCTCGGCATCCCTCGAAGATACCGCACACGCCAGTGACTGGCACTACTTGACGCCAGTCACTGGCGCTACGTAACGTCAGTGACTGGCGCTACCGGGACGGTGGCTGCCAGGGCGCGCATGCGACGCGTCGCTGCGCCGCCGCCCTCGAAAGGCAGGCCGTTACCGCCTCACCCGTCACCGGACCCGTTCGGCCACCCCGGTGCACACATCCACAGGGAGAGCGTTCATGCAGATCTTCGTCACCGGCGGTTCCGGCCAGACCGGCCCCGCCGTCGTCGCCGAGCTCGTCGCGGCAGGCCACCACGTCACCGGGCTGGCGCGCTCGGATGCCGCCGCCGCCCGGCTGGAGTCGCTGGGCGCCACACCGCACCGCGGCTCCCTGGACGACCACGACAGCCTGCGCCGTGGCGCCGAGGCCGCCGACGGCGTCCTGCACATGGCGTACGGCGGCGACTTCTCCGACCTCGACGACATGATGCGGCGCGACCGGACCGCGATCGAGGCCCTCGGACGGCCGTTGGAACACTCGGGCAAGCCGCTCGTCATCACCTCGGGCACGCTGGTCATGCCCGCCGGCCGGGAGACCACCGAGAACGACGAGCCCGACACGGCCGGGATCGCGGCCTTCCGTATCGCGGGCGAGCGAGCCGGCCTGGACTTCGCCGCCCGGGGAGTTCGCGCGAGCGTGGTCCGCCTCGCTCCCACCGTGCACGGCCCCCAGGACCACGGCTTCATCCCCATGCTGATCGCCACCGCACGGAAGACCGGCGTCTCGGCCTACGTCGGCGACGGCACCAACCGGTGGCCCGCGGTCCACCGGCTCGACGCAGCGGTCCTGTTCCGCCTGGCAGTGGAGCAGGCTCCGGCGGGCAGCGTGCTGCACGGAGTGGCCGAGAGCGGCGTCACCATGAAGAGCATCGCGCAGACGATCGCCCGGGGCCTGGACCTGCCGACGGTCTCGCTGACCCCCGACGAGGCCGCCGGGCACTACGTCAGCCCGTTCATGGCCACGGTCTACGGCTTCGACGCGCCCGTCTCCAGCGCTCACACACAGGAGCTGCTCGGCTGGTCGCCCACCAACCCGACCCTGCTCGAAGACCTGGAGTACGGCGACTACCTGGCCGCACCGGCCTCCTGACCCGCACGCCGTTCCGGACGGCGTTCCGGACGGCGTTCCGCACGCCGTTCCGGACGGCGGGGCTCCGGCGAAATCCGTTCGCCCCCACCCCTGCCCGGTGACTACAATCGCCCCTTCCCCGCCTCCCCCAGGGAGCGTCGCCGTCCGGCCGGAACCGGAGGCTGCCACGCCGTGATCAGCCGTACCCGCCCGGAGGCAACACCGTGCCCACGCACGTCCCGCAGGACACCCCCGACGATCCGCACGACAGCGCACTCACGCACGCACCGGCCCCCCGCGACGGCGCCCCCGACGATCCGCTCGCACGCGAACGCGCCCACCTCACCGGTTCGCGCGCGGCCCTGCGGGCGATGCGCGAGGACGTCGAAGGGCTCGACATCCGCGACGTCACGGCGAACTGGGTCAACGCGGCGGTCCTCTCCGCGCAGATGGATGAACGCATCAAGGCGCTCGCCGATCTCGCCCACACCCCGCTCTTCTTCGGGCGGCTCGACTACCTGCACACCCCCGGCGCCGACCTCGCCGAAGGAGCCGAGGGGGAGCGCTTCTACATCGGCCGGCGCCATGTGCACGACGCCGACGGCGACCCGATGGTGATCGACTGGCGCGCGCCGGTCTCCCAGCCCTTCTACCGGGCATCGGCCAAGAACCCCATGGACATCGGGCTGCGGCGCCGTTTCGGCTACACCGCCGGTGACCTCACGGCGTACGAGGACGAGCACCTCACCTCCCCGGCCGTCGGCGACCAGCAGACCAGCAAGCTGCTCCAGGCCGAGATCGAGCGGCCCCGCGTCGGACCGATGCGGGACATCGTGGCGACGATCCAGCCGGAGCAGGACGAGATCGTACGGTCGGACCTCGGCGGCACCGTCTGCGTGCAGGGCGGGCCCGGCACCGGGAAGACCGCCGTCGGCCTGCACCGGGTCGCGTATCTGCTGTACGCGCACCGCGAGCGGCTCGCCCGCACCGGCACCCTGGTCATCGGGCCGAACAAGTCATTCCTGCACTACATCGAGCAAGTGCTGCCCGCGCTGGGTGAGTTGGACGTCAAGCAGGCGACGGTCGACAGCCTCGTGACGGCCGTCGAGGTCAAGGGGGCGGACGCCGCCGACGCCGCCGTGATCAAGGGCGACGCCCGGATGGCGGAGGTGCTGCGCCGGGCCCTGCGCTCGCACGTGACCGTGCCGACCGAGCCCGCCGTGGTCGTCCGGGGTTCCCGCCGCTGGCGCGTACCGGCGTACGAACTCGAAGAGATGGTGCGCGAGTTGCTGGCCCGCGACATCCGGTACGGCGCCGCCCACGACGCCCTCCCGCAGCGCATCGCGCACGCCGTGCTCGTACGGATGGAGGAGGCGGGAGAGGCCCCCGACGACCGGGTGCAGAACGCGGTGGCCCGCAACCCCGCCGTGAAGGCCGTCGTCAAGTCGGCCTGGCCGCAGGTCGATCCGGCCAAGCTGGTGCTGCGGCTGCTCTCCGACGCGGAGTTCCTGGCCGCGCACGCGGAGGGCATCCTGACCGACGAGGAACAGAAGACGATCCTCTGGGTGAAGCCCGCCCGGTCGGTGAAGTCCGCCAAGTGGTCGCTCGCGGACGCCGTACTGATCGACGAGGCGACCGACCTGGTCACCCGTACGCACTCGCTGGGCCATGTCGTGCTCGACGAGGCCCAGGACCTCTCCCCCATGCAGTACCGCGCGGTGGGCCGCCGCTGCACGACCGGTTCGGCGACGGTCCTCGGCGACCTCGCGCAGGGCACCACGCCCTGGGCGACGTCGAGTTGGGACGAGGCGCTGCGGCATCTGGGCAAGGGCGACGCGCACGTGGAGGAGCTGACGGCCGGTTTCCGCGTGCCGCGCGAGGTCATCGCGTACGCGTCCCGGCTGCTGCCGCACATGTCGCCGGGGCTGGCGCCGGTCTCCTCCGTACGGGAGAACCCCGGCTCGCTGGAGGTGTGGCCGACGGCGGACCTGGACGCGGCGGCCGTCACCGCCTGCCGGGACTCGCTGCGCCACGAGGGCTCGACCGGCCTGATCGCCGCCGACGCGCGCATCCCCGCGCTGGCGGAGGCGCTGACGGCGGCGGGGCTCGCGTATCTCGACCCCGGTGAGGAGACCAGCGCCGAGTCCCGGCTGACCCTGGTGCCCGCGTCGCTCGCCAAGGGCCTGGAGTACGACTACGTGGTACTGGACGAGCCGTCCGCCGTGGTCGACGGCGAACCCGACGAACGGACCGGCCTGCGCCGCCTGTACGTCGCCCTTACCCGGGCGGTGTCCGGCCTGATCGTGACGCACGCGACGGAACTGCCGGAACAGCTCGGCGCACTGTGAGTCCCAGCGCTATGAACCTCAGCGCTGTGAACCCCAAGGCTGTGAACCCCGCCCGCGCTGTGAACCCCGCCCGCGTACGGACCGTCTGAAGAACTGCGGCCACCTTCCGGCCCGGCCGGGCCGGAAGGTGCGGCAGCCTCAGAGGTCACCCAGCAGCCTCAGGGGCTGTACTGCCGGGCGGGCCTCAGGCGTCCAGCGCCGTCCGCCACTCCCGTACCGCGTCCGCGTCGACCGGCAGTGACCACCCGGACGGCCGGGCCGCCCCGCCGATGTGGAACGCGTCGATCCCGGCCGCCCGCAGCTCCGGCAGGTGGCCGAGCCGGAGCCCGCCGCCCACCAGCATCCGCGCCTCGTACCCGGGCTCTCCCGCGCGCGCCGCCTCCGCGAGCAGCGTGGGCATCCCGTCGGACACCCCGGACGGGGAGCCCGCCGTGAGGTAGGTGTCGAGGCCGGGCAGCGCGGCGAGTTCCTTGCGGAGCGCGTCGCGGTCGGCCGCGCGGTCGATGGCCCGGTGGAAGGTCCACGGGCAGCCTTCGAACTCCGCGACGAGCCGCTCGACCGCGACCAGGTCGGGGTTGCCGTCGGCGTCCAGGAAGCCGAGTACGAACTGGTCGGCGCCCTCGCCGCGCAGCGTCCGCACCTGCTCCACGAGCGCGTCGATGTCCCCGGCGGCGAACCCGTCCGCCAGGCGCAGCATCACGCGCAGCGGGATGTCGACGGCCGCGCGGATCGCCGCGAACGTCTCGCGGGTCGGTGTCAGCCCATCGGCTGCCATGTCGGTGACCAGCTCAAGGCGGTCGGCACCACCGGTCTGGGCGGCGACCGCGTCCTCGGCGGAGAGCGCGATCACCTCCAGAACTGCACGGTTGCTCATCAAATCCCCATCTTCGTGAGCCATAGGTCTAGTCCAATAGACAGCCTACGGTCCTGATTCCTGTCTCCGCAGCTTGCACTGTCAACGGGCGTCCCTTGCATCCCATACCCTTGGGGGGTATACATGAAGGAAGAGATACCCCCCATGGGTATGACTCCAGGATCCCGAGGAGGAGACCGTGTCGGCACCGACAGGAACCCAGGTCGAGCTCGCCATCGGGGGGATGACCTGCGCCTCGTGCGCGGCCCGTATCGAGAAGAAACTCAACCGCATGGACGGGGTCGAGGCCACCGTCAACTATGCGACGGAGAAGGCACGCGTCTCCTTCGGGGAGGGCGTGGACGTCTCCGACCTGATCGCCACGGTCGAGAAGACCGGCTACACGGCCGCCGAACCGGAGCCCCCGGCACCCGCACCGGTAACCGACCGGGGTACGGAGTCGGGTCCCGAGGGAGCCGAAGGGGCCGGGGCCGCCGATCCCAAGCTGGCCGCGCTCCGGCAGCGTCTGCTGGTCTCCGCGCTGCTCAGCCTGCCGGTCGTGCTGCTCGCGATGATCCCCGCGCTGCAGTTCGACAACTGGCAGTGGCTGTCCCTCACCCTCGCCGCGCCGGTCGTCGTCTGGGGCGCGCTGCCCTTCCACCGCGCCGCCTGGACCAATCTGCGGCACGGCGCCGCCACCATGGACACGCTCATCTCGGTCGGCACGCTCGCCGCTTTCGGCTGGTCGCTGTGGGCCCTGTTCTTCGGTACGGCCGGGATGACCGGCATGACCCACCCGTTCGAGCTGACCATCGGGCGCAGCGACGGCGCGGGCAACATCTACCTCGAAGCCGCCGCGGGCGTGACGACGTTCATCCTGGCCGGCCGGTACTTCGAGGCCCGCTCCAAGCGCAAGGCGGGCGCCGCGCTCCGGGCGCTGCTGGAACTGGGCGCCAAGGAGGTCACGGTCCTGCGCGGCCCGGCCGAGGTCCGGATCCCCGTCGCCGATCTGAAGCCCGGTGACCACTTCCTGGTCCGCCCCGGCGAGAAGATCGCCACCGACGGCCGGGTGATCGAGGGTTCGTCCGCCGTGGACGCCTCGATGCTCACCGGCGAGTCCGTACCCGTGGAGGTCGCCCCGGGCGACCCGGTCACCGGCGCCACCCTCAACGCGGGCGGACGCCTGGTCGTCGAGGCGACCCGCGTCGGGGCCGACACCCAGCTGTCCCGAATGGCCCGGCTCGTCGAGGACGCCCAGAACGGCAAGGCGGCGGCCCAGCGGCTCGCCGACCGCATCTCGGCGGTCTTCGTGCCGGTCGTCATTGCCCTCGCGCTGGCCACGCTGGCCGGCTGGCTGCTGGTCACCGGCGACCCGACGGCCGCCTTCACCGCAGCCGTGGCCGTACTGATCATCGCCTGCCCGTGCGCCCTGGGCCTGGCCACGCCGACCGCGCTGATGGTCGGTACGGGACGCGGGGCGCAGCTCGGCATCCTGATCAAGGGCCCTGAGGTACTGGAGTCGACGCACCGCGTGGACACCATCGTGCTCGACAAGACGGGCACCGTGACGACGGGCCGGATGACCCTGCTCGCCGTGCACCCGGCCGCCTCCACCGACGAGGCGGAGGTCCTGCGGCTGGCAGGCGCCCTGGAGCACGCGTCCGAGCACCCGATCGCCCAGGCGGTGGCAGCCGGTGCGACCGAGCGGGTCGGCGCGCTGCCCACCCCCGAGGACTTCGTCAACCTCGCCGGGCTCGGCGTGCAGGGCGTGGTGGACGGCCACGCGGTACTGGTGGGCCGGGAGAAGCTGCTCGGCGAGTGGGCGATCACGCTGCCCGCGGAGCTGGCACAGCTCAAGGCGGAAGCCGAGGCCGCAGGGCGTACGGCTATCGCGGTGGCCTGGGACGGCGAGGCGCGGGCGGTACTCGAAGTCGCCGACGCGGTGAAGGAGACCAGTGCGGAGGCCGTACAGCGGCTGCGCGCCCTGGGGCTCACCCCGATCCTCCTGACCGGTGACAACAAGGCGGTGGCCGAGTCCGTGGCGGCCCAGGTCGGCATCGACGAGGTGTACGCGGAAGTCCTCCCGCAGGACAAGGTCGACGTGGTCAAGCGGCTCCAGGCCGAGGGCCGGGCGGTCGCGATGGTCGGCGACGGCGTCAACGACGCGGCGGCTCTCGCCCAGGCCGACCTGGGCCTGGCCATGGGAACCGGCACGGACGCCGCGATCGAGGCGGGCGACCTGACCCTGGTCCGCGGCGACCTGCGGGCGGCGGCCGACGCGATCAGGCTGGCGCGGCGGACCCTGGGCACGATCCGGTCGAACCTGTTCTGGGCCTTCGCGTACAACGTCGCGGCGCTTCCACTGGCGGCGGCGGGGCTGCTGAACCCGATGATCGCGGGGGCGGCGATGGCCTTCTCGTCGGTCTTCGTGGTGGGCAACAGCCTGCGGCTGCGGGGGTTCAAGGCCCAGGCCTGACCGCTCTACCGGAGGGGCTTGGAAATCAAGCCCCTCCGGCGATTTCGTTCTGCCCGGCCGGGCGAGCCGCTCAAGCCCCTCCAGCGATTGAGGAGCGGGGTCCGGGGCGGAGCCCCGGCAACGGCCCGCACCGCACCAGCACACCCGCACCGGCACCCGCACCCGCACCGCAACCCGCACCCTCACAATGGCCAGATGCCCGAAGACCTCCGCACCCACTGGCACCACACCCTCACCGCAGCCCGCGACGGCGCCACCACCCCCGACCCGGCCCCGTACGCCGAGAACCTCCTCGCCCGCTGGGCCGAACCGCACCGCAAGTACCACACCACCGCCCACCTCACCGCGGTCCTCGACCACATCGACACCCTCGCCGACCACGCCGCCGACCCGGCCGTCGTACGGCTCGCCGCCTGGTTCCACGACGCCGTGTACCGCCCCGACCGTTCGGAGAACGAGGAGCGCAGCGCGCAGCTGGCCGAGCGGGCGCTCGCCGAGGCGGCGGTCCCGGTGGACCGTACGGAGGAGGTGGCCCGGCTGGTCAGGCTGACCGTGGGCCACGATCCGCAGCCCGGCGACACCAACGGCGAGGTGCTCTGCGACGCGGACCTGGCCATCCTGGGCACGGCCCCCGCGGCGTACGCGGCCTACGCGGCTGCCGTCCGGGAGGAGTACGCGTTCGTCCCCGACGAGGCGTTCCGCGAAGGGCGCGCTGCGGTGCTGCGCGAACTGCTCGGGCTGCCCGCCCTGTTCCGTACGGCCCACGGGCGGGCGGTGTGGGAGACGCGGGCGCGCCAGAACCTGGCCACGGAACTGGAGCTGCTCACCCTCTGAGAGCCGGGCGGCGGGGCGGTCCGGCCCACCCTCAGCGGCAGACCTCGCCCCGGCTGCGCGCGTTCGCCAGCGCGTTCCGTGCGACGAGTTGCTCACGCGCAGTAGTCACCCGCAGGAAAGCCGCCGGGCAGATCCACTCCGGACCGCCCGCCGGCGGGCGGAGGCGTACGAAAGCGCCGTCGCGCCCGATGACCTCGCCGACCTTCTCGCGCCGGGTGTCCATGACGTACGAGCCGTGCACCGGCCCGCCGTCCGCCTCCTGGGCGTCTGTGCTCACCGTCATGACTCTCTCCTCCCCCAACTCCCCCGTCGCATGCACAGCGTGACCACGCACCACCCGGCCGCCCGGGAATGTCGTCTGCCACCCGGCTGTTGCCACCTGGCGTGTCCGATACGAATGAACGCGCCCGCCTGCCCCTCGCCGTCCGCATCCTGGGCCTGGCGGTCTTCGCCCTGGGCACCAGCGAATTCATGCTGTCCGGGCTGCTGCCGGACATAGCCGACGACATGAACGTGTCCATCCCCCGGGCCGGGCTGCTGATCTCGGCCTTCGCGATCGGCATGGTGGTGGGCGCCCCGCTGCTCGCCGTGGCGACGCTGCGGCTGCCCCGGCGCACCACCCTGATCGCCCTCATCACGGTCTTCGGCCTCGGTCAGGTGGCCGGTGCGCTGTCCCCCAACTACGCGATGCTCCTCGTCTCCCGGGTGGTCAGCGCGTTCGCCTGCGCGGGCTTCTGGGCCGTCGGCGCGGCGGTGGCCATCGCGATGGTGCCGGTGAACGCCCGCGCCCGCGCGATGGCGGTGATGATCGGCGGCCTGTCGGTCGCCAACGTCCTCGGGGTCCCCGCAGGAGCGTTCCTCGGCGAGAGCTTCGGCTGGCGCTCGGCGTTCTGGGCGGTCGGCGTGGCCTCCGCGGTCGCGCTCGCCGGGGTGGCCACGCTGATCCCGAAGATCCCGCTCCCGGCGGAACGGCCCCGGCTCCGCAGCGAACTGGCCATCTACCGGGACCGTCAGGTCTGGCTCTCCATCGTGATCACCGCGCTCGCCGCGGGCGGGGTCTTCTGCGCCTTCAGCTATCTGGCACCGCTGCTGACGGATGTGGCGGGCCTGGCCGACAGCTGGGTGCCGATGGTCCTCGCGCTCTTCGGGATCGGCGCCCTGGTCGGTACGACGATCGGCGGCCGGGTCGCGGACGCGCACCTCTTCGGTGTGCTGCTGACCGGGATCGCCGCGTCGACGACGTTCCTGGTGGCCCTCACGCTGCTGGCCCACTACTCGGCCGCCGTGGTGATCCTCTCGTTCCTGCTGGGCACGTCGGCCTTCTACACGGCCCCGGCGCTGAACGCCCGGATGTTCAACGTGGCGGGCGCGGCCCCCACCCTGGCCGGTGCGACCACGACGGCCGCCTTCAACCTGGGCAACACGGGCGGCCCCTGGCTGGGCGGCGTGGTGATCAGCGCGGGCCTCGGCTACGCGGCGACGGCCTGGGCGGGCGCGGCGATGACGGCGGTGGCGATCGTGGCGGTGGCGGTGTCCCTGCGGCTCCAGAAGAAGTCGGGGTCGCTGGTGGTGGCCCGGTCGTCGGACCTGGCTGCCGAGCCGGTCACGGCGGACTCCGTCTGACCGGACGGGGGCGGGGTCGGTGCGTCGTTCACTCGTCCGTGGGACGCTGAGAACAACGGCACTGTGCTGCAGTGCAGTCGATCTACGCTCGCCCCGTCAGGCCCACCGGAGAAGGGAGTCGCGATGACCGCCGCGATGGCCGAGAACGACCGGATGCCGCACCGTCGTCCCTGGGACGACCTACTGCGGGCCTGGCGGGAGCTGGACGTGCCCGAGGGGTGGCGCGCCGAGATCGACGGAGGGCAGATCGTCGTGGTACCGCCGCCGCACGCACATCACAACGGCATCGCTGCAAAGGTGCAGCGCCTGCTGTACCGCACTCTGCCCGAGGAACTGGAGATCTATCAGACCCTCGGCATCCACATCGCCCCGCTGGACAAGCTCTACGTGCCGGATCTCGTCGTCATGCCGACCGCGCTGATCGATGCGGCCGATCCGGACACCAGCGACCCCGTCGACGCGGCCGAAGCGCTCCTGGTCGTCGAGATCACCTCGAAGAGCAATGCCAAGGACGACCGGACCAAGAAGCTCTGGTCCTACGCCCACGCGCCCGTCCCCACGTACCTCCTGATCGACCGGTTCGACGAGCACGGCCCGACGGCCACGCTGTTCACCACGCCACTCAACGGGGCGTACAAGCACAGCGAGCGCGTCCCGTTCGGGGAGCAGATCAAACTGCCGGAGCCGTTCGGCTGCCTGCTGGACACCGCCGCCTTCCCGGGCTGATCCGGACTGATCCGAAGCGGACCAGGCCGATCCGGACCGGGCGAACAGCGCGGGCCCTACGCCGCCGGCCGCCCCTTCGGCCGTCGCAGTCCCGCCCCCGTCAGCCTCCGTACCAGTTCCTTCGAGCCGATCTCGACCGCTCCCGCCGCCACCGCGTCCGCGTACCGGTGCGACGGCAGGTCGTAGTGGTCCCGTTCGAAGGCGCGCGGCGGGCAGCCCAGGCCGGCCGCGAACGTGTGCAGTTCCTCGTACGAGACGTCGCTGACCAGGTGCGACCACATCCGGCCGTGGCCCGGCCAGGTCGGCGGGTCGATGTACAGCGTCATGAGAGCGAGCCCACCGGGGCCACGATCACGGCTTCCTTCGCGCACACCCAGTGCGGGTCGGGGCCCAGTTCGGGCTCGACCTCCAAGGCGTGAGGTTCTTCGCAAACAGGACAGAGCGGCCAGCGGCCGTGCTCCTCCAGGAGCGCGTCCTGGACGTCCTGGGCGACCAGTCCGGCGACGAACTCCACGCCGTCCGGCCACTGCTCGACCCACCAGCGCCGGTGCGCCACCGCGTCCTCCACCAGCGACACGACGTCCGCTTCCGCCACATCGCGCCGGGCGAGGTCGGCGAGCACCTTGGCGCGCGCTTCGTGCAGGGACTGTTCCAGGGGAGTCACGGGATCCATGGCTCCATTGTCCCCGCTCGCACGGAAGGGCCCCGGTCGCGCGGGAGAGGGGATCGGCGATACCGAGGGGGGGTTGACGACACCCGGGACCGAAAATATCTTTCAGAGGTGACCAACAATGTGAAGGAAATTTTCACCGACACTTCCGCCCCACCCGCCCCCGCTGCCCTGGCGGCCAAGGTCCGCACCCTCGCGCCGTCCATGACCCGCTCGATGCAGCTGGTCGCCGAGGCCGTGGCGGGCGACCCGGCGGGCTGCGCGGCCCTCACAGTCACCGGTCTCGCCGAGCTCACCGGCACCAGCGAGGCCACCGTCGTCCGTACCGCCCGCATCCTCGGCTACCCCGGCTACCGCGACCTGCGCCTCGCGCTCGCCGGGCTCGCCGCCCAGCAGCAGTCGGGGCGGGCCCCCGCGGTCACCGCCGACATCGCCGTCGACGACCCGATCGCGGACGTCGTCGCCAAGCTCGCCTACGACGAGCAGCAGACCCTCGCCGACACCGCCGCCGCGCTCGACACCGTCCAGCTCGGCGCCGCGGTCACCGCGCTGTCCGCCGCCCGCCGGATCGACATCTACGGCGTCGGCGCCTCGTCCCTGGTCGGCCAGGACCTCGCCCAGAAGCTGCTGCGCATCGGCCTGATCGCGCACGCGCACTCCGACCCGCACCTCGCCGTCACCAACGCCGTACAGCTCCGCTCCGGCGACGTGGCGATCGCGATCAGCCACTCGGGCTCCACCGGTGACGTCATAGAGCCGCTGCACACCGCCTTCGAGCACGGCGCGACGACCATCGCGATCACCGGCCGCCCGGACGCCCGCGTCTCGCAGTACGCCGACCACATACTCACCACGTCCACGGCCCGCGAGAGCGAACTGCGGCCCGCCGCGATGTCCTCCCGTACCAGCCAACTGCTGGTCGTGGACTGCCTGTTCATCGGGGTCATGCAGCGGACGTACGACCGGGCGGCCCCTGCGCTGTCCGCCTCGTACGAGGCACTCGCCCACCGCCACACCCCGCGCAGCAACCGCTGACCGCCGCGCAGGGACCACCGCGCACGCACCACCGCGCATACACCGCCGCGCACGCACCCACCGCGCAAGCACCGTCGCTCCTGCCGAACCGCCCCAAGCCGCACTGCCCCTGCCGAACCGCTCCTGCTGAACCGCTGAACCAGAAAGAGCCGCACACATCATGACCTCCACCACCCCCGCCTCCGCCTCCGACTCCGGCACCTACGGCGCGCTCCGCGCCCAGCTGGCCACCCTCACCACCGAGGCGTTCCGGCCCGAGCTGGCCGAGATCGACCAGCTGCCCACCGAGGAGATCGCCCGGCTGATGAACGGCGAGGACACCAGCGTCCCGGCCGCCGTCGCCGCGCGCCTCCCGGAGATCGCCGCCGCGATCGACGCCACGGCCGCCCGCATGGCCCGCGGCGGCCGGCTCGTCTACGCGGGCGCGGGCACCGCGGGCCGGATGGGCGTGCTGGACGCCAGCGAGTGCCCGCCCACCTTCAACACCGACCCGTCCGAGGTCGTCGGCCTCATCGCGGGCGGCCCGACCGCCATGGTCAGGGCGGTCGAGGGCGCCGAGGACTCCAAGGAACTCGCCGCCCAGGACCTGGACGCCCTGCAGCTCACCGCGGACGACACCGTCGTCGGCATCTCCGCCTCCGGCCGCACCCCGTACGCGATCGGCGCGGTCGAGCACGCCCGCGCCCTCGGCGCCCTCACCATCGGCCTGTCCTGCAACGCGGACAGCGCGCTGGGCGCCGCCGCCGAGCACCCCATCGAGGTCGTCGTCGGCCCCGAGCTGCTCACCGGCTCGACCCGCCTCAAGGCGGGCACCTCGCAGAAGCTCGTGCTCAACATGCTCTCGACGATCACCATGATCCGGCTGGGCAAGACGTACGGGAACCTCATGGTCGACGTCCGGGCCTCCAACGAGAAGCTCCAGGCCCGCTCCCGCCGCATCGTCGCGCTCGCCACGGGCGCCGACGACACGGAGATCGAGGCCGCGCTGACCGCCGCCGAGGGGGAAGTGAAGACCGCCATCCTCATCGTCCTGGGCTCCGTGGACGCCCCCACCGCGACACGACTCCTCGAAGAGAACAAGGGTCACCTGCGCGCCGCACTCAGTTCCACCCCCCGCACCAGTTGAATCTGGAACCCCCGCACCACCTGAACCAGAACCAAAGGCACCACGCACCATGAGCACACCCGAAGACAAGAACCGCGCCACCGCTGCCGCGATCCTGCCTCTCGTAGGCGGCGCGCAGAACGTCACCTCCGCCGTCCACTGCATGACCCGGCTCCGGCTCGGCCTCGCCGACCGTTCGCTCGTGCAGGAAGAGGCGCTGAAGGCTCTGCCCGCCGTCATGGGTGTGGTCGATGACGACACGTACCAGATCGTGCTGGGCCCCGGCACGGTCGCCCGGGTCACGCCGGAGTTCGAGGCACTGGTCGCGGAGGGCCGCACCGCCACCGCACAAGCCGCCACCGCACAAGCCGCCGCCACGACCGCCCCGGCCGCGACTCCCCCCAGCGCCGCCACCCCCACCGCTCACACGGCCGACGAACTCGCCGCCCAGGGCGCCGCCATCAGGGCCGCCCGCAAGGCGAAGAACGCGACGCCGTTCAAGCTCTTCCTGCGCAAGATCGCGAACATCTTCGTCCCGCTGATCCCCGCTCTCATCGGCTGCGGCATCATCGCCGGGATCAACGGCCTGCTGGTCAACGCGGGCTGGCTGCCCGGCATCACCCCGGCGCTCGCCGCGATCGCCTCCGGCTTCATGTCGCTGATCACGGTGTTCGTCGGCTACAACACGGCGAAGGAGTTCGGCGGCACCCCCATCCTGGGCGGCGCGGTCGCGGCGATCATCGTCTACGCGGGCGTGACGAACGTGTCCGCCTTCGGCGAGAAGCTCTCCCCCGGCCAGGGCGGCGTGCTGGGCGCCCTGGGCGCGGCGGTCCTCGCGGTGTACGTGGAGAAGTGGTGCCGCAAGGTCGTACCGCAGTCCCTGGACGTCCTGCTCACGCCGACGATCACGGTGCTGGTCTCCGGCCTGGTCACCCTCTTCGGCCTGATGTTCGTGGCCGGTGAGATCTCCACCGCCATCGGCGACTTCGCCACCTGGCTGCTGGCACACGGCGGCGCGGGCGCGGGCTTCATCCTCGGCGGGCTCTTCCTCCCGCTGGTGATGCTGGGTCTGCACCAGGCCCTGATCCCCATCCACACCACCCTGATCGAGCAGCAGGGCTACACCGTGCTGCTCCCCATCCTCGCCATGGCGGGCGCGGGCCAGGTCGGTTCGGCCATCGCGGTCTACCTCCGCCTCCCGAAGAACGTATCGATCCGCCGGACCATCAAGTCCGCGCTCCCGGCGGGCTTCCTGGGCGTGGGCGAGCCGCTGATCTACGGTGTCTCGCTCCCGCTGGGCCGCCCGTTCATCACGGCGTGCATCGGCGGCGCGTTCGGCGGCGGCTTCATCGGCCTCTTCAACCAGCTGGGCACCACGGTCGGTTCGACGGCGATCGGCCCGTCCGGCTGGGCCCTGTTCCCGCTGCTCAAGGGCGACCACACGCTGCCCACCTCGATCGCGATCTACGCGGGCGGGCTGCTGGCCGGGTACCTCGCGGGCTTCGTGGCGACGTACTTCTTCGGCTTCAGCCGCACCCTGCTCGCGGAGTTCAACGTGAACACCGAGGAGACGGCCTCGGATGCCACTTCGCCGCTGCTCCCCGGCAACGGCACGGACCCGGGCCCGGCGGACGGCGGCCCACTGAAGGAACCGGCCGGGGTCTGACCATACGGACCGTACGGACAGCACGGACCCGACGCACGAGGGCGGCACCCCTGAAGGGTCAGGGATGCCGCCCTCGGCCGTCGTACCGTCCCGGCCCCGGCCCACCAGCCCGGCTCACCACCACCGCTTCGCCGCTTCGACGCTGTCCCCGCCACTGGTGTTGAACGCGAGGGCGGCCCCCGGAGCGTGCCGCCGCACCAGGTTCACGACCTGCTCGAAGAAGGTCAGCAGCGGCTCCGGCTTGCGGATCCCACCCCCGATGACGACGACGTCCCACGCCCGCGCACTCAGCGCCGCGACCATCACGGCCTCGGCCGTCCCGTCCAGCGCGACCAGCGTCATCACCGCATCGACGCCGTACTCACCGAAGCGGGCCAACTCCTCGTCGAGCGCGGCACGCAGGACGCCCCCGTCCATGCCGGGGACGGGGACGGAGTGCGGGTCGATACCGAGTACGAGTACGGAGGTCATGCCCGGGGTGACGGTTGCCGGGGTCGGCGCGGTTCCACGCCTGACCGACCACGGCCACAACGGCTGTCTCAGACAGGACCGTCGTGCACATTGCGCTGACGAAGCTCAACCGCGAAGCGAGCTGCGGTCACGAAGTCGTTGTCGTCGTGAAGAACCGTGAGTCCGTGATGGGCCGCAGTCGCGCAGACCATGAGATCGACGGCCGACAGAGCTTGATGCGCACCGTTCTCGACAGCACGCCTATGCAGGCTACTGACCCACCGAGCTGCCGACTTGGGAAGGGGAACGTCGTCGTAGAGGTCGGTGAACATGGCCTCGTACGCGACGTACTCCTTTGGTCCACGCGCCGACCTCAGAAACTCCGCGCGCTGCGGATAGCAGGAGCGGACGTCGCCATCCGTAGCCGACTCCCGCCACACAGCGTGGAGATCCTTGTCCCGCAGCATGCGCCAGAGCGCAGAGGAATCCAGCAGATAGCCACTCAATGCGAGAAGGCTCCCTTGTCTGCACGATGCGCGGCCTCGGCCCCTTCCAGGTCCCAGTCCTGGGCAAGCTCGAAGTATTTGTCGTAGGCAGCTGCCCGCGCCAACCGCTTGTTGTACTCCTCCAGTGCCTGCGCAACCGCTGCCGTCTTGGTCCGATGGCCACCCAAGCGCTTGGCCGTGTCCAGAGCGTCGTCATCGATGTCGATATGCGTGAGAGACATGACCGAACCTCCTTCGATGTACATGAAACGACCTACTCTTTCTCTTGAGTGTACATAAATGGCCCGCTCCGGCCCGCCGATCGAAATCCCGAGATCACCTCCTGCCACCTTCCGGACAGCGGCACGCGTCCACACACTGTCCGAAAGCCGTCCGACGGCAAGAGGCAGACCGACCAGGACCCCGCGGCGGCTTCTCCCCCGCGGGGCCCGCCCGTATCACGGCAGCCTCCCCGCCCGGTTGATCTCCCGCACCCGCGCCCGCAGTACCTCCCCGAGCGGCGCGTCGGTCACGGCCTCCGGGGGACAGTCCCATTCCAGGCCACCGCCCACCGGCCGCAGCTGTACGTAACCGCCCTCGCGTGCCATCACCTGCCCGACCCGTCCGTTCCGCGCGTCGATCGCGTACTCCACCGGCTGACCGTTCATGACCGCACCTCCCGCAGCGCGTCCGCGAGCCTCAGCGCCGTGTCGAGATTGCAGCGACCCAGCTCCACCAGCGGAAACGGGTCGCTGCTCGCGTACGACAGCAGGTCCACCCGCAGCGACGGGAGCACCACCCCCACCCCGGCGAACCCCGCTCGCAGCTGGTCCACCGCATCCTCCGCCGCCTTGAGCCCCTCGCTCGCCGCCCTCACCATGACCACTGTCCTCCACTCTGTGTATTGCTCTGCCACACACAGCGTGTCCAGATCCGGCTAGCCTGAACAGTACAAAAGGCCCAACAACTCCGTGCGTTCAGCCAGGAGGCACCATGTCCGGCCCGAAACCACTCGATCCGTCATCTTCTCCGCGCGCTCTGCTCGGCGCCGAGCTGCGTCACCGCGCGAGCGCGCGGGCTTCACCTAGGAGGAACTGGGCGCCCCGCTCTTCGTGAGCGGCTCGTTCATCGGCCAGCTCGAAGCGGGCACCCGCCGCATGCAGCCGGAGTACGCCTCCCGGATAGACGAAGTCCTCGGCACGGAGGGTTTCTTCGCCCGGAACTGCAAGGCGGCGAACAAATCCAAGTACCCGGACCACTTCGCGGAGGCGGCGGAGGCCGAGGCACACGCGGAGACCATCAAGGAGTACGCGCCCCAGCTCATCCCGGGCCTGTTGCAGACGGAGGCGTACGCCCGAGCGGTGTTCCGCGCGTACCAGCCGACGGCCACGGAGGACGTGATCGACGAACTGGTGGAGGCCCGACTCGAACGCGGCCACCTCCTCGACGATCCAACACGGCCGTTGTTGTGGGCCGTTCTGGACGAGGCGGTACTCCGCCGGGCCACGGGCGGCCCGAAGGTGATGGCGGAGGCGCTGCGGAAGGTGGCGGAGATGATCCGCCGGCATCGGGTGATTGTGCAGGTGTTGCCGTTCGCGGCGGGTGCGCACGCAGCCCTGGACGGCGCACTCAAACTGATGGCCTTCTCCGATGCTCCCCCGCTGGCCTATCTGGACGGCCCAGGGTGGGGCAGTTGGAGGACGGTCCTGCCACCGTTGCTCGACACGAACTGACTTACGATCTGCTCGGGGCCAGCGCATTGTCACCGGAAGCTTCCCTGGCCCTGATCGAATCAGTGGCAGAGGATTACGAACATGAAGACCAGCCCTGAGTACGACCTGTCCACGGCAACCTGGCACAAGTCCAGCTACAGCGGCGGCGAGGGTGGTAACTGCCTGGAGATCGCCACCTGGCACAAGTCCAGTTACAGCGGCGGCAGCGGCGGCGACTGCCTCGAAGTAGCCACCTGGCGCAAGTCCACCCACAGCGGCGGCGACGGCGGCAACTGCCTCGAAGTCTCCGACGACCACCCCGGTGTCGTCCCCGTCCGCGACTCCAAGACCCCGGACACCCCGGGGCTCGTGTTCCGGGCGGCGGCCTGGGCCGCGTTCGTGGAGGACGTCAAGAGCGACCGGTGACGCGCCGGGCGCCGACGTCCGTGGTGCCTTGTGCGGCGGAGGCGAGGAGGGCCAGTTTGTCGGCGCTGTCGGTGCCGGGGTCCGGGTGGTAGATGACGAGCGACTGGCCCACCGCGCCGCCGATGCCCAGCCGCTCCCGGTTCAGCGACAGACCGCCGACCTGCGGGTGGTCCAGGTACTTGGGTTCGCCCGCGCACGCCTCCACGTCGTGGCGCGCCCAGAGTCGGCTGAAGTGGGGGCTGGCGAGGGAGAGTTCGCCGACCAGCTCGATGAAGCGGGGGTCGTCGGTGTCGGTGCCCACGGACTCGCGGAAGCCCGCGACCATGCCCCCGGTGGCGTTCTCCCAGTCCGGTACGAGGGCCTGTTCGGCGGGGTCGAGGAACACGTCCCGCAGCCGGTTGGCCCCCACCACGAGGCGCGGTGACAGGGCCGTCGCCAGGGCGTTGGCGGCGAGCACGTCGAAGTAGCGGCCTTCGACCAGCGCGGGCAGCGGGAGCGTGGCGACGAGCTTCGCGATGCCCGGGGGAACGGTCTCCTTCCGGCGGCGGCGCCGGTTCCGCCGGGGTCTGTCGGCGCCGAGGCGCAGCAGGTACGCCGTCGCGTCGTCGTCGAGCCGGAGGACGCGGGCGAGGGATTCCAGGACCTGTACGGAGGGGTTGCGGTCGCGGCCCTGTTCCAGGCGCAGGTAGTAGTCGGCGCTGATGCCCGCGAGCATCGCGACCTCCTCCCGGCGCAGCCCCGGCACGCGCCGTACCCCGTGCACGGGGATACCGGCCTGGTCGGGGGTGACCAGCTCACGGCGGGCGCGTACGTACGCGCCCAGCAGGTTCGGTCCGTCGGTCATCTCTCCACTGTAGGGACGCCATCGCGCGCGTGCCTGGCCCTGTCACCCCCAGGGTCGCGGGGGCCCTGGCTCGGTCGGCGTCTCGGCGGCAGCGTGGTCGGCGCCCCACCGGACCGACCTCAAGGAGCGCAATCATGTCCACGTATCTGCTGGTACACGGCGCCTGGCACAGCGGAGAGTGCTGGGAGCGGGTGGTCCCGCTGCTGACGTCGGCCGGGCATCGGGTGATCGCCCCGTCGCTGACCGGCTTCGGCGACAAGGCACATCTGCTCGGCCCCGAGGTGGGGCTCGACACCCACGCCGACGACATAGCCCGGCTGATCACGACGGAAGACCTCACCGAGGTGGTACTCGTCGGGCACAGCTACGCGGGCCTGGTCATCTCGTCCGCCGCCAACCAGGTCCCGGACCGGATCGCGGCTCTGGTCTACCTGGATGCGATGGTCCCGGAGGACGGCGAGAACGCGGTCGACGCCCTTCCCGCGAGTCAGACCGGGATCAACCTCGCGCTGACGTCCGACAGTGGCTGGCGGGTTCCGCCGCTCCCCGAAATGCCGCCGCCCATGGGCCTGTTCGGGGTCACCGATCCGACGGACGTCGCCTGGCTGCGCACGATGCTGTCGGATCTGCCGGTGCGCTGCCTCCAACAACCGGTCCGGTTGGACAACCCCGCCGTGCGCACGATCCCGAGGACGCACATCCACTGCACGGTCGGCCAACCGGCAGGCATCAGCCGGCGCCCCATCCCCGCGATCCAGCCCAACGGCACGCCGTCACAGGTGTGGGAACTGCCGACCGGCCACGACTGCATGGTCACCATGCCGGTCGAGCTGGCCGAACTCCTGCTCAGGCTGGGCTGACTCGGACGCACGCAGTTCTGCCGCCCGGGGATACCGGGGATGCCGGGGATGCCGAGGGCGTTATTTGATCTTCGCGGCGACGGTACGGACGAACTCGGGGAGTACGTCGTCCCGCCAGGCGAAGGGTGCCGCATCCTGCTCGCCCTTGAAGGTCACGGTGGTCTGCCCGCCCACGGAGAACAGCAGCGGACCTTTACGGCAGTGCCAACTGCCCTCGGCGAGCCCGGTGATGACACAGCGGTCCGCGCCCCCCGCGCCCTGGGGGGTCTTGATTCCTGACCCGACACGGTCGTCGTAGCCGGCAATCAGCTTGGGGTCGGCCACGGCCTCGATGCGGAGCCAGAACTGGGTAGCGGCGTAGGTCTCGCCCGGGAGGCGCATGCTGTAGAGGCACTGGCCGGACTCGGACGCGTCCCTCGCCTTCCACGAGGAGTCCGCAGCGAAGTCCTTGATCGACAAGGCGTAGACCGGGCGGCTTTCCTGTCCGATGTCCTTGGCGTCAGGGAAGATCGCCTTGATCTCCTTCTGGTCCACGAACGAGCACGCGTCCGGCCACCGATTCGCGGCCAGGATCGCCCCGTCCTTGAGTTCCGGAATGTTGGCAGCCACATCCCGGGGGGCGGCCTTGCCTATCGCGACACCGCCCCCGAACGGCCAGTTCGTGACGGCCAGGAGCACCAGCAGGACGACAATCGAGATCAGCAGGGTGATCACTGTGGCTCTGTTCTTCCGCATGGCGGCCGATTGTCCCCGAGGAGCGGCTGACCGTCGACCTCATCCGCATCCGCATCCCCATCCGCAGCCGCAGCCGCACCCGCACCCGCACCCGCCGCACAGAGTGCGATATGCCAACTTGCCTGAAATTCGGACGAATTGGGGCCGCTATCACCGGCACCCACATACCCCCCACGGGTAATTGACGCAGCCGCGAGCGCCGGGCTAGCCTCACCTCGGACAGATACCCCTGGCGGGTATCAGGAGGAGGAGAGCAATGAGCGAGACGAACTGGCATCTCAAGGGCGAGTGGTTCGACGTATGCAGCTGCTCGACGCCCTGCCCCTGCACCTTTGCGCAGGCTCCGACGGACGGCGCCTGCCTGTTCACGCTCGTGTGGAAGATCCACGAAGGGCACTTCGGGGATGTACGGCTGGACGGCCTGGGCATCGTGGCGCTCGGCGAGTTCGCCGGGAACATGTGGGTGAACGACCCCGACGCCACGATGACGGCGATGTTCTACATCGACGCGCAGGGCACACCGGCGCAGCGGGACGCCCTGGAGGAGATATTCCGTGGCAACGTCGGAGGGTGGCCGGGGAAGTTCGGCTCACTGATCAGCGAAGTGCGCAGCGTGCAGTACGCCCCGATCCTCTTCGATGCCGCACCGGATCTCGCGTACTGGCGCGCGACCGTGTCCGACAAGGTGAGCGTGGGCGCCACGGCACTGACCGGCCCCACCTCGGACCCCGGGCGCCGGGTGCAGCTGATCAACGCCCCCGGGGCGGAGGTGGGACCGGGTCAGGTGGCGACCTGGGGTGTGGTGAGCGCGGACCACGCCGAAGGCTTCGACTTCTCCCGCGAATACCGCGGCGGGTCCAGCAAGCACTTCCCGTTCGACTGGCGGCCGGGCGCGTAGCGGTCCGCGCCCTCGGCTCACTCTCGGACCTCTGGCCGCCCGGCGTGCGGCCAGAGGTCCCGCGGCATCCGGCTCCGGGTAAGGCTCCCGGGGCTCAAGCCCCGCGCTCCGAGCCCTCTTTACAAGGAACGGGAGGAGGGCCTCAACCCGCCCACCCTCCCCGGCTGTTGACTTTCCGCGTTCGGCTTGCAACGGAGCGTCGCGGCGGTCTAGCGTTCCGGATAACGAACGACCCCCGCCCGGTGTCAGCAAACACCTGCGGGGGTCTGACCACGAGATCGCTGAAGAGACAGGTTCGATCCCATGGCTGACAGCCACCTTAATGCTGCCTCCCGCAGCACGTCCGGAGCCCCTCACCCGATGGCCAATCCGGGTTACGGAAAACGCACCGCACCGGACCAACACCCCCGTACCGCACAGGACTTCGACCACCTCCCGCCGCGCGAAGCAGCCGTGGCCGCGTACATCGACCGGCTCCCGGACGGCGCGGACATCTCCGTGAAGACGCTGGCCAAGGTGCTGCCGTACGGACAGTGCGCACTGCGGACCGCGCTCAACCGCCTCCAGACGGCCGGGAATCTGCGCCGGGGCAGCGAACACGTCACCGGCACGGGCAGCGCCCGCTGGGTGACGCGCACCTGGTTCTCCCGTACGCCGCGCGACGACGCCTGGTGGGCGGGGTTCGCCTCCGGCGACGTACCGGACGACGCCCCGCCGCCGAAGCGGCCTGCGCGGTCCCGCGCGTACATCCTGCTGGCCGCGCTCGGCCGTACCGCGCCCGCACTGAGCCTGTCGGCGGCGGACTGTGCCGCGCTGGAGCCGCTGGCCGCCCTGTGGTTCGACCGTGGCGCGAGCGAGGCCGAGCTGCTGCACGCCCTCACGGAGGGGCTGCCCACCCCCGTACACCGCGCCGCCGGCCTCGTCCGCACCCGGCTCACCGGCAAGCTCCCGCCGGAACGCGCCCCGCGCCCGCCGCTGCGCATCCTGGAATGCGGCAAGTGCGGCGCACCCGGCCGCCCGGAAACCCTGCCCGGCGGCGAATGCGCCCAGTGCCGGGGCGTACCGGCACGCCGCCCGGCCCCGCTCACCCCGGACCAGGTCCGCTCCCGCGCGGCAGAGGCCCGCGCGGCGGCATTCCGGCGACCCGAGAGGACCGGGAAGCTCAAGGACTACGCCCGCTGAAGGCAGCAACGGGCAAGGCGCAACCCGCGCACCGCGCCCGTCACGCGGTGGCGCGGATCGCGCCCTGACTCCACTCAGCGCGTCCGCCGACGCTCCCGCCCGCTACATGATGCAGGGGTTGTTCTCGCTGCAGAACAACGGGTGGATGCCACCGCCCAGTTCGGCCTTCGCCGACGGGACGTTCGAGACAGCGGCGGCGGACCGGTGCGAAGCCGCCGACGGGTCGACGGTCGCGGCGGACGCAACGGCCGGGGAGAGCGCGAGGAGTCCGGCAGCGGCGGCCGTACACGCGAGGAGCTTGGCCCGGTTGGACATGGTGGACATGAGAAACCTCTTTCCGAGGGGGAGGGGAGAGCGCGGCGGCCATGATCGTTCCGCCGTCTCCCCACAGAAGACCACCCGCCCCCCGGCCACTCCAGAGGCGTTGACACGTCCGATACGGCCGCCCGCACGTCCCTGACGCCGGGCATACGCGCCCCTGCGTGCCGGGGAAAAGGATTGGACGGAACGACGCTCGGGCTTGTACTTTGCACTCGACCGCGACACGCCCGAGGAGGTGAGACCCATGAACGCAGTATCGATGTGGGTGCTCCCCCTTGCCGTCACGGTCGGGCGATTGACGTAGGTATCGCCGGGAGCGCCTCGACAACAAGGCACTCCCGAAAGGCAATACCCATGAATTCTCTGCACTCTCTGCAGTTCACCGCCGAGTCGTCGTCGAACGGCATGATCGAGCGCGACTTCACCGTGGGCGACGTCCCCGGTGTTCTCTGGTCGCCGGCCTCTTCCGGCACCGACCGCGCGCCCCTGGTCCTGATGGGCCACAACGGCGGCGGCCACAAGAAGCACCCCTCGATGTCGGGCCGGGCACAGCGCCTGACCGCCTGCGGCTTCCACGTCGCCGTCATCGACGCGCCCGGTCACGGCGACCGGCCGCGCACGGCGCACGACGAGCAGGACATCGCCGAGCTGCGCAAGGCACAGGCGACGGGCACGCAAGGCCCGGTCGTCGTCCGTTACAACGCCCGCCTGGCGGAGCTCGCCGTGCCCGAGTGGCAGGCGACCCTGGACGCCCTCCAGGAACTTCCGGAGATCGGTACCGACGGGCCGGTGGGCTACTTCGGCCTCACCCTGGGCACCGCGATCGGGGTGCCGCTGGTGGCGGCCGAGCCCAGGATCACGGCTGCGGTCTTCGGCCTGATGTGGCCCGATGCCGTGGCCGAGGCGGCGCAGCAGATCACCGTCCCGGTCGAGTACGACATCCAGTGGGACGACGAGATCATCCCGCGCGAGGCCGGCCTCGCGCTGTTCGACGCCTTCGCCTCGAAGGAGAAGACGCTGCACGCCAACGCGGGCAAGCACTTCGACTTCCCCCGGTTCGAGGCCGACAGCGCGGTCCGGTTCTTCGCCCGGCACCTCGGCCGGACGGCCAACTCACCGGCCAACTCACCGGCCTGACGGTGAGCGGCAGCGGCGCCCGGTCTGCCGGACCGGGCGCCGCTGCTGCGGTACGGGTCACGTCGCGTCGCGACTGCATCTCCAGGTGATGAATCCACGTAGCCCGGCGGGTTGCCCGAAATCAGTACAGGGCACGCCGTGCCTCGGCGAGTACCCGTTGGGCGTCGGCCCCGGAGACAGCTGACCGCCTCAGCGCCTGCCACACCCGCTGATAGGTCGAGACGCTGTCCGCATCGTCCAGCCACAGTTCGGCGTGCCAGTCCTCGGTGATCGCGAGGCGGTCGTCGAGGATGTAGAACCCATTGGCAGGAGGGACTTTCACCGTGGCCCCCAGAGGGACGATGCCGAGCGTCACCGTGTCCATGCCGATGACGCCCACGAGGCGGTCCAACTGCGCGGCCAGTACGGACGGCGGACAGATCAAGGTGCGCAAGGCGGCCTCCCACAGCAGGACCTGGAGCTTCTTGCCCGGTTGGTAGAGCCACTCCTGCCGCTTCATGCGTGAGCGCACGGCGGCCTCTGTATCGCGCACCGAGTTCTGAAGCTCCGAGTAGCTGAGGAAGACGTGGCGGGCGTAGTCGGCGGTCTGGAGCAGCCCCGACACCATGGTCGGTTCCCATTCGTGGATGACGGACGTCTCGGCCACCAGCTCGTTCCACGTGTCCTGCACCGGTCGGTGCCCGGAGGCGAGCTGCCTCCGCCACGAACGAATGTGGGACTCGAACCCCCGTAGCCGTGCGTGGAGTTCGTCGAAGGTCTCGGGCTGGCGTGTAGCGACCGTCCAGAGTCTCAAGTCCTCGGCCGTCGCTGTCTGCCGCCCGTTCTCCAGCTTGCTCACCTTCGACTGTGTCCAGCCGAGACGCGCGGCCAGCTGAGTACCGGTGAGGCGGCCACCTGGACACGACACCCGGAGTTCCCGGAGCCTGGAACCCAGGGCTGACCGTGCTTGCTGGTAGTCCGTGCTCAACGGTTCAACACACGCCTTCGGTAAGGCTGGTTACGCCTCGAACGCTTCATACGGCACCGCGTGGTGCCACGCCTCGTCACGTACGAGGGAGCAGCGCACCACCTCTGCGGGCTCCGAGATGAGTTCGACGTTCAAGAGCTGGTCGTCGGAGTCGAAGTTCAGCTTGGCCACGATCCGCGAGTCGAAGATCCAGAAGTCTTCCTGGGGCAGGTGAAGCCGTTCGGCGTCCGCGCGCCGCAGACTCCTGATGCTTTCACCGATGGCGCTGTTGCGCTTCGCGTTGTCGAGCAGGTACAGCTGGCCGGGCGTCGGCGGGTCGTCGGCGATACGTACGCGCTCGACCCGCTTACCTGCGCCCGTCTGCGCACGGATCATGGTGCAGTACGGGTCTTCGAGGTCCCACCGTGCGCTGCCGGTCTCCATGAACTGGCGGTAGGTGTCGGTGGTTTCGTCGCTCGCGTAGCGTCGTCGGGTCTCCAACCGCCAGGCTGTGTACTTGAACGTCCGGAACAGGCCTTCGAACTCGTCCAGATCGATGATCCGCGCGGCGCGGGTGGCGTCCTTCGGGGCGTAGTCGACCAGCAGTTCACGCGGTACCACGACCGCGACTTCGCCCTCGGAGAGATGCTGGAGCCGTGCTACGTCCTGGGGATCGGTGAGCGGCGGTCCGTGAACAATCACTTCCCGGCTGTCGAGGTCTTCATGGACCGACGGGCATCCGGTGCCGCCGCTGCCCGTGCCGTTGAACTGCAACCTGCGTGCCATTCGAGTCCTCCTCGTGGAAGCCTTCCCGCTCAAAGGATCTCCGAGCTGGAACGGGAATGTCGACGCATAGCGAGCACTGGCGTGAGAATAATCGAGAATATCGCCCGCTTCCTCCCACTGCGCCCGTCTAGCCTCCCGTTCATGAGCAAGCGACGGACGACGATGGAACCCCCGGTGCACCTGACGGAGCCTTCGGCTTCGCCGGAACCCGTTGCCGGGTGCGACGTGTGCTCCGCACTGGCGCGGGCGCGGGCCGATTCGGCCAGGGTCGGCGACTGGTCGAAGGTCTCCGACGCCCACGTGGAGATCGGCCGCCACCGTGCTGGGCAGCACGCGTGAGCGGGGCTGTACGGGCCGCGTACCGATACGTCCAGCACACCATCACGGAGCATCCGGACACCGACGTGACCTTTGAGGCCGAGTGCTTGTGGTGTGAGTGGAAGGCGAAGCCCTCGGCCGACCCGGCGGCGGTCGATGTCGAGTGCCTGAGCCACACGGGCCGCAGCGCGCACAAGTCGTTCCGGCGGCTACGGACGTCATTCGCTCTGGTCGTCCGCGCCGGGTAGGCACCAAAGGTGCCGGGCGCCGCTGCTGCGGTACGGGCACCCCTACCATCCGGGCACCCCTATTCAGCCGGGCGCCCGTACCAGCGCGAACCGTTCGCGCCCCGGGGCACCTCCCGGTCAGCCCCCCACGTACGCCGCCAGGTGCTCGCCCGTCAGCGTCGAGCGGGCCGCGACCAGGTCGGCGGGGGTGCCCTCGAAGACGATCGTCCCGCCGTCGTGACCCGCGCCGGGGCCGAGGTCGATGATCCAGTCGGCGTGGGCCATGACCGCCTGGTGGTGCTCGACGACGATCACCGACTTGCCGGAGTCGACGAGCCGGTCGAGCAGGCCGAGCAGCCGCTCGACGTCCGCGAGGTGGAGGCCGGTGGTCGGCTCGTCGAGGACGTAGACGCCGCCCTTCTCCCCCAGGTGTGTGGCCAGCTTGATGCGCTGCCGCTCGCCGCCGGACAGCGTGGTGAGCGGCTGGCCGAGCCTGAGGTAACCGAGCCCGACGTCGGCGAGACGTTCGAGGATCCGGTGGGCGGCCGGGAGCTTCGCTTCGCCGTCGCCGAAGAACTCCTCCGCCTCGGCGACCGACATCGTGAGCACCTCGCTGATGTCCTTGCCGCCGAGCCGGTACTCCAGTACCGAGGCCTGGAACCGCTTCCCCTCGCACACCTCGCAGGTGGTGGAGACACCGGCCATCATCCCCAGGTCCGTGTAGATGACCCCGGCGCCGTTGCAATTGGGGCAGGCGCCCTCGGAGTTGGCGCTGAACAGCGCCGGCTTCACGCCGTTCTCCTTGGCGAACGCCTTGCGGATCGGGTCGAGGAGACCCGTGTACGTCGCCGGGTTGCTCCGCCGCGAGCCCCGGATCGCGCCCTGGTCGACCGTCACCACGCCGTCCCGCCCGGACACCGAGCCGCTGATCAGCGAACTCTTTCCCGAGCCCGCCACCCCGGTGACGACGGTGAGGACACCGAGCGGGATGTCGACGTCGACGTCCCGGAGGTTGTGGGTGTCGGCACCCCGGACCTCCAGCGCCTCCGACGAGGTGCGTACCTCGTCCTTGAGGGCGGCCCGGTCGTCGAGGTGGCGGCCGGTGACGGTGTCGCTCGCCCGCAGGCCCTCGACGGTCCCCTCGTACATCACCTGGCCGCCCTCGGTCCCGGCCTTCGGGCCGAGGTCGACGACGTGGTCGGCGATGGCGATGGCCTCCGGCTTGTGCTCCACGACGAGCACCGTGTTGCCCTTGTCCCGCAGTTGCAGCAGCAGTTCGTTCATCCGCTCGATGTCGTGCGGATGAAGTCCGATCGTCGGCTCGTCGAAGACGTACGTCACGTCGGTCAGCGACGAACCGAGGTGGCGGATCATCTTGGTGCGCTGCGCCTCGCCGCCGGAGAGCGTGCCCGCCGGGCGGTCGAGCGAGAGGTAGCCCAGCCCGATCTCCACGAACGAGTCGAGGGTGTCCCGCAACGCGGTGACCAGGGGCGCCACCGAGGGCTCGTCGAGGCCCCGGGCCCATGCGGCCAGGTCGCTGATCTGCATCGCGCAGGCGTCCGCGATGTTGATCTTGTTGAGCTTCGACGACCTGGCCTCCGCGCTGAGCCGGGTGCCGTCGCACTCGGGGCAGGTGTCGAAGGTGATCGCCCGCTCCACGAAGGCGCGGATGTGCGGCTGGAGCGCGTCGATGTCCTTGGACAGCATCGACTTCTGGATCTTCGGGATCAGGCCTTCGTAGGTCAGGTTGACGCCGTCGACCTTGATCTTGGTCGGCTCCTTGTAGAGCAGGTCGGCGAGTTCCCGCTTGGTGAACTTCTTGATCGGCTTGTCCGGGGAGAAGAAGCCGCAGCCGCCGAAGATCCGGCCGTACCAGCCGTCCATGCTGTAGCCGGGGATGGTGAGCGCGCCCTCGTTGAGCGACTTGGTCTCGTCGTACAGCTGGGTGAGGTCGATGTCGTTGACCGTGCCCCGGCCCTCGCAGCGCGGGCACATGCCGCCGAGGACGCTGAAGCTCCGCCGCTCCTTCGTCGTACGGCCGCCGCGCTCCATGGTGACCGCGCCCGCCCCGGAGATCGAGGCGACGTTGAAGGAGAACGCCTGGGGCGAGCCGATGTGCGGCTTCCCGAGGCGGCTGAAGAGGATGCGCAGCATGGCGTTGGCATCGGTGGCGGTGCCGACCGTGGAACGGGGGTCGCTGCCCATCCGCTCCTGATCGACGATGATCGCCGTCGTCAGCCCGTCGAGCACGTCGACCTCGGGGCGGGCCAGCGTCGGCATGAAGCCCTGGACGAAGGTGCTGTACGTCTCGTTGATCAGCCGCTGCGACTCGGCGGCGATGGTGCCGAACACCAGCGAGCTCTTGCCGGAGCCGGAAACACCGGTGAACACCGTCAGCCGGCGCTTCGGGAGCTCGACGCTGACGTCCTTCAGGTTGTTCACGCGCGCGCCGTGCACGCGGATCATGTCGTGGCTGTCGGCATCGTGCGGCGCAGACGCCCGCGCGTTCTTCCTGGTGGCCATGCTCGTGGTGTCTCCATCTGTGTACGCGGGCGGCTTCGCGGTCTGCGTCTACGTCGGCTTCGCGGTCTGCATCTACGTCTGCGTCGGCGTCTGCGTCTGCATCTACGTCTGTGTCGGTGGCTCCGGTCGTGAGCCGGTGCCCGGTGTCGCACGACGACGCCGGGCACCGCAGCGGGATCGGACCCTACCGGTCCTCGAGCACTCCGAGAACATTGCCGTCGGGGTCGGTGAAGGTGGCCACCAGGCGGCCCCCGCCGACATCGTGCGCGGCCTCCTTCACGGTGCCCCCCGCGGCGGTCACCTCGGCGAGCTTCGCCTCGATGTCCGGCACGTGCCAGTAGGCCACCGGCCCGGTCATGCCCTGCGCCGCACCGCCCGGCACCAGCCCGATGTGCTGGCCCCCGGCCTCGAAGCCGACGTAGTACTCCGCGTCGGCCACCGGCTCCACGCCGAGCAGGGCGGCGTACACCGCTTTGGCCTTCGCCAGGTCGGACACGGGGTGCAGGACGGTCTTGATCCCCTGAGTGGAAGAGCTGGTCATGGTCGTCACTCCTGAAGTCTTGGGCGGTCGTTTCCCCTGCATTTCAAGCTACGGGCGGGGCGCGGGTTCCGCTTCTCCATTCCTGACCGGTCAGGGCGCGGGCGGATCCCGGAGCGACTCGGGCGGGGACGGGGCCCATGCGCATCCGTCGGTCACACCGGGCGTTCAGCTGTGGCCAGGAACGGCCGGGCGGGCTCTTCGGCTCCGATGTCCAGGAGGTGCAGCCCGGTGGCGGGTCCGCCGGGCCGTGCCCGGGGCCAGAGGTGGTGTTGGGAGAGCGTTCGGCATCCGGTACCCGGCGCGCAATTCTGCGGTCGTGGAGTGATCCCTAGGGTGAGCCGTTCGAATATTCAGCATAGGAGCGGAAATGCACAGTTCTCCCGCAGGCGGCAACGCCGGTGGCGCCGGACCGATACCTGTGGCGGCCCTGGAGGCGGACCGGGATGCGGGGACTGGGCACAACGGGCCCGGCGAGCACCGGTCCGGGTGCGCGTGCCCGCGCACCGCGGACCTCGACGGGAACGGCGTCGCCGCGTCCAGCCGTCGCACCTTCCTGCACCGGGCCGGTGTGCTCGGCGCCGGTGCGACCACTGCGGGGCTGCTGGGTTCGGCGCCCGCGTACGCGTCCGGCCCGAGCGGCAAGCACGAGGACCCGTACGACGTGACCACGACGGCTCACTCACCGCGCGGCAAGTGGAGCCCGGACCCGGACGATCCGCGGTTCACCGTCGTCGTGATGCCCGACACGCAGTACATGTTCGATCAGGACCGCATCCACCCGGCGCCGATGGAGGCGTCGTTCCGGTACGTCCTCGACCCGAAGGGCCGCGCGAACGGCCACGACGAGAACATCGTGTTCCTGGCCCACCTCGGCGACGTGACCCAGAACGGTCTCCCCGAGGAGTACGCCGCGGTGACGAAGGTGTTCGACATGCTGGACCGGGCGGGCGCCTCCTACAGCGTGCTGGCCGGCAACCACGACGTCCACGACGACGACCAGCGGGGCGCCACCCCGTACCTGGACACCTTCAGCCCGAAGCGGGCCAGGAAGACACCCGGCTACCACTCCTCCAGCCCCGACGGGTACAACACCGCCCACATCTTCAGGGCGGGCAGCCGCAAGTGGATGCTCCTGTCGCTGGACTGGCGCCTGTCGGACAAGGGCTTCGCGTGGGCCAACGCGGTCATCGCGGCCGATCCGACGCTGCCGGTGATCGTGACCACCCACGAGATCGTCGGCGCCGACGACGGCGGCGAGGCCGAACTGTCCGACTACGGGCACCAGTTGTGGGACCGGCTGATCAAGGACAACGACCAGATCTTCCTGACCCTCAACGGGCACTACTGGCCGCCCGGCAGCACGGTCCTGAAGAACAGCGCGGGCAACGACGTGCACCTGCACATCACCAACTACCAGGACCGGTACTACGGCGGCTCCGGCATGATCCGCTCGTACCGCTTCGACCTCAACCGCGGCACGATCGACGTCGCCACCTTCTCCCCGTGGGTCCGCGAGCTGGCGGCGAAGAACGAGCTGAACGCCCTCGCCGCGAAGGAGATCGAACTGACCTCGAAGGTCGACTACTTCTCGATGGAGATCGACTTCGACCAGCGCTTCGCCGGGTTCGCGCCCGTACCGCCCCGCAAGGCCCGGCCGGCCCGGCGGATGCTGCTGCCCGGCACGCTCGCCTACTGGCGGTTCGACGAGGGCGGCGCCGCCGGACGCGATGTCGCCCCCGGCACGGTCGTCAAGGACCAGACGGGCAAGGGCAACGACCTCGTCCTGTGCACCGTGCCCGGCACCCCGGCACACGCGCTCACCTGGACCGGTGACCACCACCCGGACCAGCCCGGCCACGCCGGTCTGGTCTTCGCGGGCGGGGGCAAGCCGGCCAGCGGGGTGTACCTGCAGACGGTCGACAAGGCACCGGTCAACCGTGAGACGTTCGCGCACGGCTACACCTTCGAGGTGTTCTTCAAGGTGCCCGCCGACTGGGACGGGGACCGCAACGGCTGGTCGTCGATGCTCAGCCGCGTGGGCAGCGCGGGCCGGGCGGGCAAGAACGGCCCCTCCGCCACCGCGGAGGAGCCCGTCCTCGCCCTCAGCCTGTCCACCGGCATCGAGCTGCAGTGGAACGCCTACCCGCTCAACCGGAACGGGCCGACGACCGCCTGGAGCCACCTGCTGCAGAAGGAGCAGTGGTGGCACGTCGCCGTCGCCAACGACGGGCGGACCAGCAAGCTCTACGTCAACGGCTGCGAAGAGGGCCGCAACCCCGCCGGCGCCGCCGTCGGCCTGACCACCCTCAACATGCCGTTCCTGCTCGGCGGTTACCAGTGGGACGGTGCGCTCGACCAGGTCTTCCACGGCACCATCGGCGATGTCCGCATCACCGGCCGGGCCCTCGAACCGGGCGAGTTCATGAACGCCTAGGCCGTGTGCACTCCTCGGTGAGATGCACACACGCCTGGGTGAGGTCCGGCGGAAACGCCCGAGGGCGGTACCCCTGTGAAAACAGGGGTACCGCCCTCGGTTCGTACAGCGATGGAGCTACTGAGCCGGGGCTCAGAAGTCCATGTCACCGCCCGGCATGCCGCCCGGAGCGCCGCCGGGGGCGGCCTTCTCCGGCTTGTCGGCGATGACGGCCTCGGTGGTGAGGAACAGCGCGGCGATCGACGCGGCGTTCTGCAGCGCGGAGCGCGTGACCTTCGCCGGGTCGATGATGCCCTCGGCGATCATGTCGACGTACTCGCCGGTCGCGGCGTTCAGGCCGTGACCGATCGGGAGGTTGCGCACCTTCTCGACGATGACTCCGCCTTCGAGACCACCGTTGACGGCGATCTGCTTCAGCGGGGCCTCCAGCGCGAGCTTCACGGCGTTGGCGCCGGTCGCCTCGTCACCTTCGAGCTCAAGCTTCTCGAACACCGCGGAAGCCTGGAGCAGGGCCACGCCACCACCGGCGACGATGCCCTCCTCGACGGCCGCCTTCGCGTTGCGAACGGCGTCCTCGATGCGGTGCTTGCGCTCCTTGAGCTCGACCTCGGTCGCGGCACCGGCCTTGATGACGGCCACGCCGCCGGCCAGCTTCGCGAGGCGCTCCTGGAGCTTCTCGCGGTCGTAGTCCGAGTCGGAGTTCTCGATCTCGGCGCGGATCTGGTTGACGCGACCCTGGACCTGGTCGCTCTCACCGGAGCCGTCGACGATCGTGGTCTCGTCCTTGGTGATGACGACCTTGCGGGCGCGGCCGAGCAGGTCCAGCCCGGCGTTCTCCAGCTTGAGGCCGACCTCCTCGGAGATGACCGTGCCGCCCGTGAGGATGGCGATGTCACCGAGCATGGCCTTGCGGCGGTCGCCGAAGCCCGGGGCCTTGACGGCAACGGACTTGAAGGTGCCACGGATCTTGTTCACGACCAGCGTGGACAGGGCCTCGCCCTCGACGTCCTCCGCGATGATCAGCAGCGGCTTGCCGGACTGCATGACCTTCTCGAGAAGGGGGAGCAGGTCCTTCACGTTGCCGATCTTGGAGTTGACGATCAGGATGTAGGGGTCGTCGAGCGACGCCTCCATCCGCTCCATGTCGGTGGCGAAGTACGCCGAGATGTAGCCCTTGTCGAAGCGCATGCCCTCGGTGAGCTCAAGCTCAAGACCGAAGGTCTGCGACTCCTCGACGGTGATGACGCCTTCCTTGCCGACCTTGTCCATCGCCTCGGCGATGAGCTCGCCGATCTGGGTGTCAGCGGCGGAGATGGAGGCGGTCGAAGCGATCTGCTCCTTGGTCTCCACGTCCTTGGCCTGCTCCAGCAGAGCGGCGGAGACGGCCTCGACGGCCTTCTCGATGCCACGCTTGAGGGCCATCGGGTTGGCACCGGCGGCGACGTTACGGAGGCCCTCACGGACCAGCGCCTGGGCGAGGACGGTCGCGGTGGTCGTACCGTCACCGGCGACGTCGTCCGTCTTCTTGGCGACTTCCTTGACCAGCTCGGCGCCGATCTTCTCGTACGGGTCCTCGAGCTCGATCTCCTTGGCGATGGAAACACCATCGTTGGTGATCGTGGGGGCGCCCCACTTCTTCTCGAGGACGACGTTACGGCCCTTGGGGCCGAGGGTGACCTTGACGGCGTCGGCGAGCTGGTTCATCCCGCGCTCGAGACCGCGCCGTGCCTCCTCGTCGAACGCGATGATCTTGGCCATGTGAAGTGGTCCTCCCGGACAGGGGTGGATGCGTCAGACCTGGCGGCGCCCGCGACGGACGGCCTGCGTGCCTGGTGGTTCCTTGCCCCACCTGGCCTGCGGGCCTCGCCAACCCGGTCTTTCTGTCACTCTCACTGGGAGAGTGCTAACGCAATGATTAGCACTCGACCCCCTTGAGTGCAAGCGCCTTCAAGGATCCGTGGACGCGCGCGGACGCACGAGAGGCCCGTACCCCGCTGTGGGGTACGGGCCTCTCGGCGTGAGTGCGTCGGTGGCCGATCGCGCCTTGGATCAGACGGCGAGTTTGACCATGTCCGCCTGCGGACCCTTCTGGCCCTGCGAGATCTCGAACTCAACTCGCTGACCCTCTTCAAGGGTGCGGTAGCCGTCCATCTGAATCGCGCTGTAGTGGACGAAAACATCCGCACCACCGTCGACCGCGATGAAGCCGTACCCCTTCTCCGCGTTGAACCACTTGACGGTGCCCTGAGCCATGCCTAACTCCCCTATAACTGGCCCTTGCAGAGGCCCGCACTCCGCGGGACCCGGGTCAGACCTTGCGCCGGAGCGCGTCGACCGCGGCTGAATGTATCTGCCCAACTGCCCTCTGCAACAGGTCAATCGGACGAGAATTCTGTGCATGGCCGAACGCCCCATTGGGCGGATTTCCGGGGATCCTCGGGCAAGTCAGGCCAGGCAAAGGGCACTTACGACGCAAAGGGATCCAACACTTTGCCCACAGCTTGTCGCGTTCTCATATGCGCGCGGCACGGACGATCAAGGGGGCTGCCCCAACTCTACCCCGTTCAACCCTACGGAATTGCCCCCTCCGCTTCGTTCGCGGAGGGGGCAACAGGAAGACGGTGGGGGCTTGCTCAGCCGCCGGCGACGGCCGGGATGATCGAGATGCCCGCGCCGTCCGGCGTGGCCGTCTCCAGGCCCTGCTCGAAGCGGACGTCGTCGTCGTTCACGTACACGTTCACGAAGCGGCGCAGCTTGCCCTGGTCGTCCAGGACGCGGGCCGCGATGCCCGTGTGGTTCTTCTCCAGGTCGGCGATGACCTCGGAGAGGGTGCCGCCGTCGGCGGCGACCTCGGCCTGGCCGCCGGTGTACGTACGGAGGATGGTGGGGATGCGGACCTTGACGCTCATGCGGGTTGCCTTCCAGGAGTCGGGTGGCGGGGTGCGGGACGGACGGGACCGGCGGGACCGGCGGGAGGGGCGGGAGGGGCGGCCGGGGGCCGCAGACCTCAGCTCTTCGCCAGTCCGGCCTCGCGGAACGCGTCCAGGGTCGGACGGATCGTCGCGGTGGGGCCGGACGTCGGCGCGACCGCGTCCAGCGTCTTGAGGCCGTCGCCGGTGTTGAGCACGACGGTGCTGAGCGCCGGGTCGAGCAGCCCGGCTTCGAGCAGCTTCTTCGTCACCCCGACCGTCACCCCGCCCGCGGTCTCCGCGAAGATGCCCTCGGTCCGGGCCAGCAGCTTGATCGCGTCGACGATCTGCTCGTCGTCGACGTCCTCGACCGCGCCGCCGGTACGCCGGGCGATGTCCAGGACGTACGGCCCGTCCGCCGGGTTCCCGATGGCCAGGGACTTGGCGATGGTGTTCGGCTTCTGCGGCCGTACGACGTCCTGTCCGGCCTTGAACGCGGTGGAGACCGGCGAGCAGCCCTCCGCCTGCGCCCCGAAGATCCGGTACGGCTTGTCCTCGACCAGACCGAGCTTGATCAGCTCCTGGAGCCCCTTGTCGATCTTCGTGAGCTGCGATCCCGAGGCGATCGGGATGACGATCTGGTCCGGCAGCTGCCAGCCGAGCTGCTCGCAGATCTCGTACGCCAGGGTCTTGGAGCCCTCGCCGTAGTACGGGCGGAGGTTGACGTTGACGAAGCCCCAGCCCTCGCCGATCGGGTCACCGATCAGCTCGGAGCAGAAGCGGTTGACGTCGTCGTAGTTGCCCTCGATGCCGACCAGCTCACCGCCGTACACCGCGGCCATGACGACCTTGCCCTGCTCCAGGTCGTGCGGGATGAACACGCAGGAGCGGAAGCCGGCGCGGGCGGCGGCGGCGCCCACCGCACCGGCCAGGTTGCCGGTCGACGAGCAGGAGAGCGTGGTGAAGCCGAAGGCGCGGGCGGCCTCGACGGCGATGGCGACGACGCGGTCCTTGAAGGAGTGCGTCGGATTGCCCGAGTCGTCCTTGATGTGCAGGCCACCGGTGATGCCCAGCTCGCGGGCCAGGTTGTCGGCCTTGACGAGCTTGGTGAAGCCGGGGTTGAGGCTGGGGTGCGAGGCCACGTCGGCGGGGACGGGCAGCAGCGGGGCGTAGCGCCAGATGTTGTTCGGCCCGGCCTCGATGCGCTTCTTCAGCTCGTCGGGGGAGCCGCTCGGCAGGTCGTACGCCACTTCGAGCGGCCCGAAACAGGACGCGCAGGCGAACAGGGGGCCCAGCGGGAAACGCTCTCCGCACTCGCGGCAGGAAAGAGCGGCGGCGGGTCCGAGATCCACGGTGTCCGAAGCGGTCCCGGCGTTCTCGGAGGTGGTGCTTGCGACAGTCGGCACAGTCATGCTGGCGAGGTCCTCTCCTCATCTTCCTCGCGACGTACTTCGCCGCAAGACGGAATTGGCACCTTCCCCACCATGACCTCGCGGTCGGCAGGAGGGTTGCCGGGACTTCAACGGGCCGTTCCCTCAGTCCCTCTGGATGAGCGCTTATGACTCCGGGCCACGAGGCCCGGGTGTTTGTCAGCGAGCTGACCCCCGGCATGCGACGGTCATTCGCGTTGTTCAAGACTGTAACCGAAGGCAAGGACGGTTGAGATAGTCGTCCGAACCGCGAGATGGCTCACAGTCAAGGAGACGCGCCGTGCTGGATGAGGTGGACCGCTGGCTGACCAGGCGTTCCTGGTCGGCGGCCGATCGCCCGCTGGACCGGCTGACCGCCGCCAAACGGGGCGTCGGAGTGAGTGTCGTGCTCCCCGCGCTCAACGAGGAGGCGACGGTCGGCGCGATCGTCAGGACCATCCGGCGCGAGCTGATGGAGGCCGTGCCGCTGGTCGACGAGCTGGTCGTCATCGACTCCGGTTCCACCGACCGCACGGCCGAGGAGGCCGCCGCGGCGGGCGCACGGGTGGTGCACCGGGACGAGATCCTGCCGCGCATTCCGGCCGTCCCCGGCAAGGGCGAGGTGCTGTGGCGCTCACTGCTGGTGACCGGCGGCGACATCGTCTGCTTCGTCGACGCCGACCTCAGGGACTTCTCGGCGGACTTCGTCTCGGGGATCGTCGGGCCGCTGCTGACCGACCCCGATGTGCAGTTCGTGAAGGCCATGTACGACCGGCCGCTCGGCGAGGAGCCGGGCCAGGGCGGGCGGGTGACCGAGCTGGTGGCCCGGCCGCTGCTCAACCTGCACTGGCCCCTGCTGGCCGGTTTCGTCCAGCCGCTCGGCGGTGAGTACGCGGTACGCCGCTCGCTCCTCGAACAGCTCCCCTTCCCCGTCGGTTACGGGGTCGAGCTGGGCCTGCTCGTCGACGCGCTGCACACGGTGGGGCTGGACGCCCTGGCCCAGGTCGACGTCGGCTCGCGCGTCCACCGCCACCAGGACGGGCTGGCGCTGGGGCGGATGGCCGCGGCGATCTACCGGACCGCGCAACTGCGGCTGTCGCGCGGGCACCTGGTGCGGCCCCGGCTCACCCAGTTCGAGCGGGGTCCGGGCGGCTTCACGCCCCGTACCTACACGGTGGACACGGAGGAACGGCCGCCGATGCGCGACATCGAGGAGTACGCGGCCCGGCGGGCGGCGTAGGGCCTCTCGTCTGGATCACGCCGGGCTCACGGGGTGTGGCACGCACGCTTCGCCCGCCCGAGGTTTGCCCGCTTCCGGCGCGGGCTAGGTTCGCGTCATGGCCTCTCCGCATGCCGCCCGTGTACATGCCGCCCGCGTCCTCGTCGCCTCCAACCGGGGGCCCGTCTCGTACACCCTCCGTGACGACGGCGAGCTGGAGGCCGCACGCGGTGGCGGCGGGCTCGTCTCCGGGCTCTCCGCGATCGAGGGCGACACCGACTCCCTCTGGGTGTGTGCCGCGCTCGGTGACGGTGACCGTGCGGCAGTCCGGCGCGGGTTCGGCGAGGACGGTGTGCGGATGCTCGACATCGACGCCGAGGTGCACGCCGCCGCGTACAACGGCATCGCCAACTCCGTGCTGTGGTTCGTCCACCACATGCTCTACCAGACGCCGCTGGAGCCCGTGTTCGACGTGGCGTTCCGGCGCCAGTGGGACGCGTACCGCACGTACAACCGCGCCTTCGCCGACGCGCTGGCCGCCGAGGCCGCCGACGGGGCCGCCGTGCTGGTGCAGGACTACCACCTGGCCCTGGTGCCCGGCATGCTGCGCGAGCTCCGGCCCGACCTGCGGATCTCGCACTTCTCGCACACCCCGTGGGCGCCGGTCGAGTACTTCCGGCTGCTGCCCGACGACATCGGTGCGGAGCTGCTGCACGGCATCCTGGGCGCCGACCGGGCGGGATTCCTGACCCGGCGCTGGGCCGACGCCTTCGTCGCCTGCTGCACGGCGGTCGTGGGCGGCACCGGGGACACCGCGGTCTCGGTGCACGGCCTCGGCGCCGACGCCGACTTCCTGCGGGAGCGGTCCCACCGGCCGGACGTGGACGAACGGATGACGGCGCTGCGCGAGCGGATCGGCGGCGGTGGTGGTGAGAGTGCGGGGGACCGGAAGACGATCGTCCGGGTGGACCGCACCGAGCTGTCGAAGAACATCGTGCGCGGGCTGCTCGCCTTCCGGGAACTGCTCGACGCCCGGCCCGAGTGGCGCGGCCGGGTGGTGCACATGGCGTTCGCGTACCCGTCCCGGCAGGACCTCGCGGTCTACCGCGACTACATGACCGAGGTGCGACGCGTCGCCGACGACATCAACTCCCGTTACGGGACGCCCGACTGGACCCCGGTCGCGCTCTACCTGAAGGACGACTTCGCGCGCTCGCTGGCCGCGTACCGGCTGGCGGACGTCGCGCTCGTCAACCCGATCCGCGACGGGATGAACCTGGTCGCGAAGGAGGTCCCGGTCGTCTCGGACCACGGGTGCGCCCTGGTGCTCTCCCGGGAGGCGGGGGCGTACGAGGAGCTGGGCGACGACGCGATCACCGTGAACCCGTACGACGTGAGCGCCACCGCCGACGCCCTGCACCGGGCGCTCACCATGCCGGACGCCGAACGCGCCGAGCGCACCGGCCGGCTGGCCGCCGCGGCGACCGCGCTGCCGCCGCAGCAGTGGTTCCTGGACCAGTTGAACGCGCTGACCTCGGGAGAGCAGGGCGGCGGCTGACCTCGGGAGAACGGACGGGCGACTGACCGCGCGCGCTCGGGCCGGGACTCGGCGAACGCTCATGGAACGCCCTGAAATGCCCTGCGGATCAAGCACGCGTCAAAGATCTCCGGCGCCCCGGCCGGTGCCCTCCGCGCGCGCTTAGCGTGGTGCCGAATGCACCCGAGACGTGGGCGAACAGCAGGAGTGACCGAAGAATGAGTTCCGCGTACGACAACCGACTCGCGGCGCTGATGGGCGAGTTCACCGAGCGCATGTCACTCGTCCGCGGCGCGCAGGAGTCACTCGAAGGGCAGTCCGTCACCGCCCGTTCCAAGGACCGGTCGGTGACGGTCGTGGGGGATGTCCGGGGCGGCATCCGGCAGATCACGTTCGACACCGACGACTTCCGCGACATGGCCCCCGCCGAGCTGGGCGCGCTCCTGGTGGGGACGATCGCCGAGGTCAGGCAGCAGGCCTCGGCGAAGGTGCGGGAGGCGTTCGCGCCCGTGGTGGCGGCGAGCGCGGGGCCGGAGGACCTGGCCGCGCTGGAGGAGCTGAAGCGGTCCCTGCGCGGGATGCCCGAGCAGAAGTGACCCCCTGAGGGGCTCGTGAGGGTCGTGACCGCAGTACTTCTCAGGGGCTCGTGACCGCGGTGCCCCTCAGGGGTTGAGGATCCGCGTGATGTCGTCGGCGGTGGGCACGGCCTCCGGCTGGTTGACGGTCGTCGTGCCGTCTCCCCAGTGGACCGTCTCGGTCCCGTCGGGTGCGGTCTCGATCCAGATGCCGTCGGGCCGGGTGACCGTCGTCGTACCGTCACCCCAGTGGACCGTCGCGGTCCCGTCGGCCGTGCTCTCCACCTTCGTACCGTCCGCCAGGGTGCTCGTGCTGGTGCCGTCGCCCCAGTGCACGGTCTCCGTACCGCCGGGCGCGCTGTCGACCCTGATCCCCTCCCCGAGATGGGTGGTGGTGCTGCCGTCGCCCCAGTGGACGGTCCCCGTCTCCCCGGGGGCCGCGCTCTCTCCCCGTACCCCGTCCGGCCAGGTGATCGTCGAACCGTCGGCGGTGGTGGTGATCCGGGCACCGTTCTCGTACGTCGTGACCGTGCCGCCCGCGGGACGGCCCCCGGAGCCGCCCGCGGGATCGCCCCCGAAGAGCTTGTCGCCCGCCTTCTGCCCGTAGTCGTCGAGGTACTTCCCCGGTGAGAGGGACCCGAAGTCGTGCGGGTTCAGGGTGCTCAGTCCCTTCCCCTTGATCCCGCCGAACGCCCCGTTCATCGCCCCGTACGTCACGTCGGAGCCCGGGGCGTTGCCCATCGCCGCGTCCTGGGCAGCCGCCTCCGCCGTACCGGACGCCGCTCCCCAGAGCGCGGCGAACGGTGCGCCGGCGCCGAACTTGGTGAGGTTGTTCCGGAATCCCTTGGGCGTCGACCCGTCGAAGAGCTTCGTGGGGAACGCGTCCCCGAGCAGCTTCCCGCCCCCCTTGGTCAGCCCCTTGCCGATCCCCTTGCCGAGGCCGCCCGTGCCGAAGCCCACGAGCGCGCCGACCGCGCCCGCGGTCGCCGCCTTGCCGACCTCGCCCCAGTCGATGCCGCCCGGCCGGTGGCCGCGGCGCATCTCGTCGAGCTGGGCGACCAGGTCCCAGCCCACCTGCTGGAGTTCGGAGTCCACCACGTGCGCGACGAGCCTGATGATCGCCTTGCGGATGAAGCGGACGATGACGGCACGGGTGAGTGCCATCTCCGCCGGGATGGCCGCCTCGCTGGCCCCGAAGGTGAAGAACGACATGGCCACGGCGATGGCGATCTCCACCGCCAGGGCCACCAGCATCCCGATGATCTCGATGCGCAGGGTCTCGATCTCCAGCGCCATCGCCTCCAGCGCCCCGGCGAGCGCCTCACAGGCATCGGCGATGGCCGGGAGGTACGGTTCCGCGCCCCGGGTGAGGTCGTCGGCGTACGCGTGGAATGCGGCCCCGGTCTGCCCGGTCACGCCCCGGTCGACCGCCGCCGACGCCGAGACCACCAGCGCCACGATGTCGTTGACCGCTGTCTCCGCGTCGCGCCAGCCGGTGGCCAGGTACCGCAGGTCGTCCGGGTTGCCCTCCGGCCAGTCGTTGCCGACCAGGATCTCCAGCAGGGTCTGCACGCCCGGGGGAACGGTGGTGGCCGCCATCTCTACTCCGCCTCGCCCTGTTCCCCGCCGAACGCGGTGTCCGCCAACGCGGAGGCATGGCCCTCCGCGCCCTCCAGCACCCCGTGCACGGCGCCGATGTCGTCCACCAGCTTCCGGAAGATGGCCTCCAGCGTGTCGATCGCCCCCTGGACGACGACTGCCGGACCGCTGCCGTCGTCCCCCGCGTAGTTCGCCTCGAAGGTCTTCCCCAGCGGGTCGGTCCCCCACGGCCGGTCCCCCAGCGCGGGGGCCGTGACCGTACGGTCCAGGGCGGCGGCGCAGTCGTGTGCGACGGCTCGGGCGTCGTCGAAAACGGCGCGGGCGTTCTTCAGTTCCCCGAGGTCGACGACGAGGACCCCCGACCAGTCGACGCTGTTGTCGTGGCTGTACCCACCGCCGACGGTGGAGTCCGGGGCGGTGAGCGACAGCGGGTTGTTGCGGTAGCCCCCGGTGGGTTCCGGGGAGTTCGTGGAGGAGACGGTAGGCATCGTCCCAGCCTGTGGCCCCGCCGCCGCCGCTGCCATCGGCCGCCCGGATCCTTGATGCGATCCTGGCGGGGGTCAGCGCGCCGCCAGGGCCGAGGCCAGTCCCCCCAGGAACCCCGCGAGCGCCTCCGGATCCGGCAGCAACAGATCGGCCCGCGCGGCCAGTTCGGGTACCTCGTCGCCCCCCACGCACACCAGCAGGCCCCGGACACCCTCCGTGCGGAGGCTCTCGACCGCGGCGTAGGCGGGCAGGTCCCCGAGGTCGTCACCGGCGTAGAGGACAACCCCGGCGCCCGTTCCCCGTACGTGCTCCGTCAGCGCCACGCCCTTGTCGACGCCGGGCGGGCGCAGCTCCAGGACCATCCGGCCCGGTTCGACGATCAGCCCGTGCCGGGCGGCGAGTCCGGCCAGCGGGGTGCGCAGGGCCGCGAAGGCCGCGGCCGGGTCGGCGGCGCGGCGGGTGTGGACCGCGACGGCCCGGCCGCCCTTCTCCTCGGTCCAAGCGCCGCGCGCGGCGGCCACCCCGTCGAGGAGGGCGGGAAGCTCCGCACGGGCCGCGGCGACGCCCGGGTGCGGGGCGGGGGCGTGGACCGTGGCGGTGACGGCGTCCCAGCGCTCGGCGCCGTAGTGGCCGAGGACCACCAGGCGCTCCAGGCCGGGTACGCCCGCGAAGCCGCCGTACCGGACGGCGAGGTCGGCCGGGCGGCCGGTGACCACGGCCACCGAGGCGACCCGTGGGGCGAGCGCGGCGAGCGCCGGGACGACGTCGGGGTGGGCGCGGGCCTGTTCGGGGTCGGGCACGATGTCGGCGAGCGTGCCGTCGAAGTCGAGGGCCACGACGGCCTTTTCGGGCCCGGCGAGGAGAGCCGCGAGGCCTTCGCGGCCGGCGTCGGTGGCGGGGGTCGGCAAGGGGTGCGGTGAGCTGCCCATGGGGGTGACCCTAGCCGGGCTCGGAGGAGCCCGTCAGCGGCGTTCTCGGCGCGCCGTACGTATCCGGCGGAGGCGGTTGATCGTCACCGGGTCGTGGGCCAGCGCGCCCTCGTCGTCCAGCAGGGCGTTGAGGAGCTGGTAGTAACGGACCGGCGAGATCCCCAGCCGCTCCCTGATGGCCCGCTCCTTGGCGCCGGTGCCGGGCCAGGGGTGGCGTTCCACGGCGAGTACGGCACGGTCGCGCTCGGAGAGCGCGGGGCCGTGCACGTCGTCGCCAGTCATATGAGCCAACGTACTGGGGAGCCCGGGGCCGGGGCTACCCGGTGCTCCTCCCCGGCAGCGGGACCGGGCTGCTCGGCGTTCGTACCCGGCAGCGGGCCGGGGCTACTCGGCGTTCTGCGCGGTCGACGCCTGGGTCTGGAGCTGGTTGAGGACGCTCACCGGATTGCCACCCGGCCGCACGGCCTTGCCGATCTCCTTCTTGACGTCGGTGCTCACCTGCGACCAGGACGTCTTGCCGACGGGCGGCAGCTGCGCGGTGGGCAGCTGGTCGAGGAAGGTCTTGAGGAACTTGTACTTCGGTTCGTCCGCCAGCATCCCGGACGCCGAGGTGGTGGACGGCAGCAGGTTGTACCTCTCGGTGAGGTCCAGGACGTTCTTGTCGCTGAAGACGTCGTTGAGGAACTTGCCTATCTCCTCGCGGTGGCCGTTCTGCTTGAAGCCCATGATCCAGTCGGCGACGCCCGTGGCCGACTTGGCCGGGCCGTTGATACCGGGCATCGAGACCATGCCGACCTTGACGCCCTTGGCGACGGCCTGCTGCACCAGCTGCGGGTGGCCGTTGAGCATGCCGACCTCGCCCTTGGTGAAGGCCGCGTACGCCTGCTTACGGCTGAATTCGGCGGGGGCCACCGGGCCGGTGAGATGGGCGCCGACGAGGTCGTTCTTCAGCCAGTTGAAGGTCTTGGCGTTCTCGGCCGAGTCGAGCGTGTACGTACCGACGCCGTCGGTGTAGCCGCCGTTCCCGCTGAGCATCCACTGCATGGTCTCGACCTGGGCCTCCTCCGGGCCGAGCGGCAGCGCGTACGGGTACTTCACCCCCTGCGCCTTGAGCACCTCGGCGTCGGCCTTGAGCTCGGCCCAGGTCTTCGGCGGCTTGATCCCGGCGTTCGCGAACATCTTCTCGTTGTAGAAGAGGAGCCGGGTCGAGGCGACGAACGGCAGGCCGTACTGCACCCGGTCCTGCTCGCCCGCGTCGGAGAGCGAGGAGAGGAAGTTGGACTGGACGGCGATGGAGAGCAGGTCGTCGGCGCTGTAGAGCTTGCCCGCAGCCGCGTAGTCGGAGTAGGAGCCGATCTGGGCGATGTCGGGGGCGTGGCCGGATTTGACCATCGCGGCGACCTTCGCGTCGACGACCGGCCAGGGGTAGACGGAGACGTCGACCTTGATGTGCGGGTTCTTGGCCTCGAAGGCGGCGGCCAGTTTGTCCCAGTACTGCTGGTTGCTCGGCCCGTCCGCCGGATCGTAGTTCGCGGCGACGACCTTCAGCATGACGTCGCCCGGTCCGCTGTCGGATCCGCATCCCGAGAGCACTGCTGTCATACCGAGTGCGGCAGCCGCCGCGGTAAGACCCAAAAAGCGCCGCTGCACAGCCCTTTACCACCCTTGTGTTCAGTTGGATCCCCTGCGACAGCCCACCGAGGGCCCCCATGTCATCCCGTCGCATCAAGACCGACCGGCAATTGGGGGGTGGGGAAGGAGCGTGGTCTGGTGCGTGCGGTCGCAAGGCGGAGGATTGAGGCATGGCGGAGCCATGGTGATTGACGACAACGCGGCGAGCGTGCGTGCCAGACCATGCGACGCCGCCCCCCAATTGCCGGTCGGTCTAAGCCGGATCTTCCCGTACGCCACCTGCGAGGTCTACAGCTGCCGGGTCTCGCTTCAGCAACACGAACCCCACGGGCCCCAGGCCCAGTTCAGCGGCGCGCGCCTCCGCCCACGCCCCGCCCACGCCCCGCCGGCACCCCGGCCCCGCCCCCTTCGCCGCCCTCGTCCACGCCCTCACCCGCCGTCCTCGCAGGCAGCCGCGTTTTGCCGGGACTTTGCCCGCACTTTGTATGGGCGCGCAACAATCCGGTACAGGTGGACTAGACCTTTTTCGGTTATCCGAGACACACTGTCCCTGTGACTGCACTCCCCCGGGGATCCACCCCCGGTTCCCCGGCCGAAAACCATGTCATCGCCCTCGACGTGGGCGGCACCGGCATGAAAGCCGCACTGGTCGGGGCCGACGGCTCCCTGCTCCACGAGGCGCGGCGGGCCACCAACAGAGAGCGCGGCCCCGAGGCCGTCGTCGAGTCGATCCTCGACTTCGCCGCCGAGCTGCGCGCGTACGGCGAGGAACACCTCGGCCGGACCGCGTCGGCGGCCGGTGTCGCCATCCCCGGCATCGTGGACGCCGAGAACGGCATCGCCGTCTACGCCTCCAACCTCGGCTGGCGCGACGTCCCGATGCGCGAACTGCTCAGCACCCGGCTGCACGGCATCCCGGTCGCCCTCGGCCACGACGTCCGCACCGGTGGCCTCGCCGAGGGCCGGATCGGGGCGGGCAAGGGCGCCGACCGGTTCCTCTTCATGCCGCTCGGCACCGGTATCGCGGGCGCCATCGGCATCGAGGGCTCCATCGAGGCGGGCGCCCACGGTTACGCGGGCGAGATCGGCCACATCATCGTCCGGCACGGCGGTGTCGCCTGCGGCTGCGGCCAGCGCGGCTGTCTGGAGCGGTACGCCTCCGCGTCCGCGGTCTCGCTGGCCTGGGCCGAGGCGTCCGGCGACCCGGAGGCCGACGCGGCCGACTGCGCCAAGGCCGTCGAGTCCGGCGACCCGAAGGCCGTCGCCGTCTGGCAGAACGCGGTGGACGCCCTCGCCGACGGCCTGGTCACCGCGCTCACCCTGCTCGACCCCCGCACCCTGATCATCGGCGGCGGTCTCGCCGAGGCCGGGGACACGCTGTTCGTCCCACTGAAGGCAGCGGTGGAGGAACGCCTGACGTTCCAGAAGCCGCCCCACATCGTCCCGGCGGCCCTCGGGGACACCGCCGGGTGCCTGGGCGCAGGGCTGCTCGCCTGGGATCTTCTCTCCACGGAGGTATCCGCCTGATGGCCGGAAGCGAAGCAAGCACAGTCCTCTCCGGAGCCCGGGTGGTGCTGCCGACCGGGACCGTCGAGAGCGGCCGGGTCATCGTGGAGGGTTCACGCATCGCGGGAAGCTCACCCGAGAGCGCGACCGTGCTCGACCTCACCGGCCACTGGGTGGTCCCCGGATTCGTCGACATGCACGTCCACGGCGGCGGCGGCGCGTCCTTCACGTCCGGCACCCAGGACGACGTGCTCAAGGGCATCGACACCCACCGGCAGCACGGCACCACGACGATGGTCGCCTCGACCGTCACCGGCGAGATGGACTTCCTCGCCGAGCGCGCCGCGCTGCTCTCCGAACTGGTCGAGCAGGGCGACCTGGCGGGCATCCACTTCGAGGGCCCGTTCATCTCCCCGTGCCGCAAGGGCGCCCACAGCGAGGCGCTGCTGCGCGACCCGGACCCGGCCGACGTCCGCAAGCTGATGGACGCGGCGCGCGGTACGGCCAAGATGTTCACCCTCGCCACCGAGATGACCGGCGGCATCGACTCCGTACGCCTCCTCAAGGAGAACGGGGTCATCGCGGCCATCGGCCACACCGACGCCACGTACGACCAGACCGTCGAGGCGATCGAGGCGGGTGCGAGCGTCGCCACCCACCTCTACAACGCGATGCCGGGCCTGGGCCACCGCGCCCCCGGCCCGATCGCCGCCCTCCTGGAGGACGAGCGGGTCACCGTCGAGCTGATCAACGACGGCACGCACCTGCACCCGGCCGCGCTGGAACTGGCGTACCGCTCGGCGGGCTCCGCACGGGTCGCCTTCATCACCGACGCGATGGACGCGGCGGGCTTCGGCGACGGGGTCTACCTGCTCGGCCCGCTGGAGGTCGAGGTGAAGGACGGCGTCGCCCGACTGGCGGGAGGCGGCTCGATCGCCGGTTCCACGCTCACCCTGGACACCGCTTTCCGGCGCGCGGTGACCGTCGACAAGCTCCCCGTGGAGGACGTCGTACGGTCCATCTCCGCCAACCCGGCGAAGCTGCTCGGCGTGTACGACAAGGTCGGTTCGCTGGAGCCCGGCAAGGACGCCGACCTGGTCGTCCTGGACGCGGACTTCGCGCTGGCCGGCGTGATGCGCAAGGGCAATTGGGTGGTTGAGCCGAAATAGTCCGTTAAGCGGCGGCATTGATGCACGATCGAAGCGGAAGCGGTAGGTCCACACACTGTGCCTGCCGCTTCCGCTTTGGCATGATCGATCAAGTGCTTCTGACCGTCACCCTGAACACCGCGCTCGACATCACCTACCACGTCCCCGCGCTGATACCGCACGCCAGTCACCGAGTCGAATCGGTCACCGAGCGTGCGGGCGGCAAGGGCCTGAACGTGGCCCGGGTGCTCTCCGCGCTCGGCCACGACACGGTCGTGACCGGCTTCGCCGGCGGCACGACGGGCGAGGTGCTGCGTGAGCTGCTCGCCGATCTGCCGCCCACCGACGCGCTCGTCCCGGTCGCCGGGACCACCCGGCGCACCATCGCGGTCGTCGACGCCGCGTCCGGCGACACCACCCAGCTGAACGAGCCGGGCCCGTCCGTCTCGGCCGCCGAGTGGGACACCTTCCTCTCCTCGTACGGGAAGCTGCTGGCCGACGCCGAGGCGGTGGCCCTCTGCGGCAGCCTGCCGCCGGGCGTCCCGGTCGGCGCGTACGCCCAGCTGGTCAAGCAGGCCCGCGGCGCGGGCGTCCCGGTGCTCCTCGACACCAGCGGCGAACCGCTGCGCCGGGGCATCGCCGCCCGCCCCGACCTGGTCAAGCCGAACGCCGACGAACTGGCCCAGCTGACCGGTTCCCGCGAACCCCTGCGCGCCACCCGCGACGCCCGCCGCCGCGGCGCGCACACGGTGGTCGCCTCACTGGGCGCCGAGGGCATGCTGGCCGCCACCCCGGACGGCAACTGGCAGGCCCTGCCGCCCGCCCGCTTCCAGGGCAACCCGACGGGCGCGGGCGACTCCGCGGTCGCCGGACTGCTGTCGGGCCTGGTGGAAGACCTCCCGTGGCCGGAGCGGCTGGCCCGCGCGGTCGCCCTGTCGGCGGCGACGGTACTGGCGCCCGCGGCGGGCGAGTTCGACCGGGACGCGTACGAGGACCTGCTCCCGCAGGTCGAGGTCGTCGCGTCACCGGCCGGGGCCTGAGCCCGCGCGCCCGAGGGCGACGCACCCTTGAGCCCGCAACGCCCGAGGGGCGCCGCGGCGGCCGGTGTCCGGCTGCTGCGACGCCCCTCGGGCACGCGATACGCGATCGGCAGGTGCAGGTCCTGCGGTCCTACACCGGCTTGATCTGGAGCCAGTCGAGGATGGCGTTGCACTGATTGCCGTCCTCGCAGGAGAGCTTGATGGTGTTCTCGCCCTGCTTGAGCGTGACCGGCGCCCAGGTGGTCTGCCAGTTCTTCGCCCAGTCGGGATCGCTGCCGTTGATGAAGTTCTTCAGCCCCAGCGGCGAGCCGTTGACCTTGTCGTTCACCGTCAGCGTGGCGTTGGCGTCCTGGGCCGGGATGGCGTAGCGCACGGACAGCTTGTAATCACCGGCCTTCTCGACGTTGGCCTGCCAGGTGACCGACGCGCCCACGTTGTTGAAGCCGTTGATGTACGAACCGTCCGGACCCTGCGCGCCCTTGACCGTCTTGTCGGTGATGGCACCGCCGTCGAGCTTCAGGGTCGCCGCGTCCTGCTTCGGCAGGTCCGCCGCCTTCGAGGGCGGGGGCGAAGCTTTATCGCTGGGCGCGACCGACTCGGAGGACGTCTGACCGCTGCCGGTGCCGCCCGCCTTGGCGTCCTTGTTCTTGTCGTCCCCGTTGGTCACCAGGGCCGCACCGATGCCGATGACGACGACCGCGACCACCGCGACCGCGCCGATCAGCAACCCCTTGTGGTTGGGGCCGCCACCGCGTCCGCCGCCGTTGTTCTGCGGGGGCCGTTGGGGCGGAGGGCCGCCGGGGTACGTCTCGGGCGCGGCGTACTGCGGGGCCGGCTGACCGTACTGCTGCTGCGGGGGCTGGCCGTACTGCGGGTTCTGGCCGTACCCCTGCTGCGGCTGACCGTAGGCCTGCTGCGGCGCCTGCTGCTGTCCGTACTGACGCTCGCCGACCGCACGCACCTGGTTGTACGACGTCCGAGGCACCCCGGGCTGACCGCCGGACGTCGGACCCGGGTAGCCGTATCCGCCGCCACCGGGCGGCGGGACGGCACCTGCCGCCTGGCCGTCCTCGTACAGATAACCGAACGGATCGTCGTCCTCGGGCGTGCTCGCGCCGTTGTTGCCGGCCGTCATCCCTAAGTACTCCTCACACATCGCTGACGCGGGCGAGCCTACCCCGTACGGATGAACGGTTCGGTCGGCCGCCGGGCCGGGCCCCGGTGCGGGCACCCGGCGGGGTTTCGCCTACCCCGCCCGCCGGTGCACCTTCGAACGCGACCGCTTCTCCACGTACATCCGCTGGTCGGCGGAGCGCAGCACCTCTTCGACGGTCATCCCGCAGCTGGCCCAGCCGATACCGAAACTGGCCCCCACCCGGACGGCCCGGCCGTCGACCCGGATCGGCGGAATGATCGCGTTCCGCAGCCGGACGGCCAGGTCCGCCGCGTCCGCCGCACCGAGGCCGTCCGCCAGCACGACGAACTCGTCGCCGCCGAGCCTGGCCACCGTGTCCCCGTCCCGCACGCCCGAGGTCAGCCGGCGGGCCACCTCGATGAGCACCGCGTCGCCGGTGTGGTGGCCGAACCGGTCGTTGATCGACTTGAAACCGTCGAGGTCGCAGAAGAGCACCGCGAGGCCCTTCGTACCGTCGTCGGCCTCCGCCTCGCCGCCGGGCTCCGCGTCGGCCCCGGTCGGGGCGACGGTGTGCACGTGGTCGTGGAACCCGGCCCCCGCCTGCGCACTCCCGAACTCGAAGGCGCCCACCCCGTACTGCCGGTCCAGGCCCGCGCCGCCCTGTTCGTACCCGGCACCGCCCTGTTCGTACGCCGCGTCGAGCGCCTCGATCGCCGTCTCCCGCACCGCGTCCGGCCGGGCGCAGAGCCGGGCGCTGAGCCGGGCGCGCAGCTCGGCGCTGTTGGGCAGCCCGGTGAGCGAGTCGTGGGAGGCGCGGTGGGCGAGGGCGAGTTCGTGGCGCTTGCGCTCCTCGACGTCCTCGACGTGGGTGAGCAGGAAGCGGGGGCCGTCGGCGGTGTCCGCGACGACGGAGTTGCGCAGCGAGACCCAGATGTACGAGGTGTCGCGCCGCCGCAGCCGCAGCTCGGCCCTGCCCCCCTCGGCGGACGTACGGAGCAGGGTGCCGACGTCCTCGGGGTGGACCAGATCGGCGAAGGAGTAGCGGCGCATCGCGGAGGCGGGCCGCCCGAGCAGCCGGCAGAGCGCGTCGTTGGCGCGCAGCAGCCGCCCGTGCTGGTCACCGCCCATCTCGGCGATGGCCATCCCGCTCGGCGCGTACTCGAACGCCTGCCGGAAGGATTCCTCACTGGCGCGCAGGGCCTGCTGCTCGCGCTCCAGCCGGACCAGGGCGCGCTGCATATTGGCGCGCAGCCGGGCGTTGGAGATCGCGATGGCGGCCTGGAACGCGTACATCTGGAGCGCTTCCTGGCCCCAGGCGCCGGGGTGGCGGCCGTTGCGCGGACGGTCGACGGATATGACGCCTAGCAGCTCGCCGCCGGACGCGTCGGTCGCGTACATCGGCGCGAAGAGCCGGTCGGAGGGGTGCCACTCGTCCTCGAAGCGCGGCTCGGGGCCGTCGTTGTACACCTGCGGCACGTCGTCGCTGTCGAGGACCCAGCCCTCGGTGTACGGGATGAAACGGAGGTCGCCCCAGGCCTCGCCCATCGAGAGCCTGCGCTCCCAGGACGCGCGCGGGCCGACCCGTCCGGTCATCAGGGCGGCGGCGGAGTCGTCCCCGGCGAACGCGGCGACCATGAGGTCACCGTCGGGCCGTACGAGATTGACGCAGGCCAGTTCGTAACCGAGCCCGGCCACGATGCCGTCGGCCACGGTCTGCAAGGTGTCCGCGAGGCTGCGGGCCTGGTTGAGGTTGGCGACCGCTTGATGCAGCTGCCGCAGGGCCGCAAGACGGACGTACGGCTCCGACTCGGTCTCCATCGCTCGCTCCCCCCGAGACCTCGACAGCAACTCCAGGGTTCTTATCGGCGCTCTTGGTGCAGTGGTCTCAGCCACTGAATCACAGCGAGCTGTGCCGCAGGTACACAGGGTCAACAATTTGTGTCCGTCGTGACTCAAGTCACATCAGGGGATGAAGGGTTGAACGCGACAGCAGGTGGGAAGCGACAGTCGCTTCTTGAACGCGCGCAGGATTCTTGCGCGCGGTGGCCGCACGGGGTTGGTGCGCGCGCGAGGTCCTAGGACCAGGCTGGTCCTCCGGTCCGATGCGGAAGCTTGGCTTCCACGGCTAGCGTTCTTGATGTGTTCCAGACGATCCCCACCCCGCGTACCGAGCCCGTCCCCCACCCCGAGGGCGCGAGCCCCCATCCTGAGGGCGTGAGCAACGACGACTTCCGTGCCGCCATGTCCCGACTGACCGCCGGAGTGGTGCTGGTGACGGCCCACGACGCGGACGGCGGTCCGCACGGCGAGGACGTCGGTATGACGGCGACCGCGTTCATGTCGGTGTCCCTCGACCCGCCCCTGGCGATGGTGAGCCTGCGCAACGGCTCCCGGATGGACGACCTGCTCGCCGAACAGCCCCGCTGGGCGGCCTCCCTGCTGGCCGAGAGCCAGCGGCACATCGCGGGCCGGTTCGCGATGAAGGGCCGCATCAGCGACCGGCTGCTGTTCCAGGACATCCCGTTCACCCGCGGCGAGGCGTCGGGGGCGCCGGTGGTGGGCGGCGCACTGGCGACGATGGAGTGCGTGACCGAGCAGCGGGTGGTCGCGGGGGACCACACCCTGGTGATCGGCCGGGTCCTCACGGTCGGGCTGCCGAGCGCGGAGGGCGCACCGCTGGCGTACTTCCGGGGACGCTACCGGCGCCTGGACTGATCTGCCCCGCACCTCTCCCCTATCTGTCCCGTACGCGCGGAGTGTGGTGCGACGGAGCCGTGGTGTGATGACGCCGTTGCTGTCATGACCCCATGGTGTGATGGCGCCGTGAGCCGCGCTTCGGAAGAGACCAACCGCCGCATGCTGCGGGCCCGGGACGCAATGGACCGCGCCTACGCGCAGCCCCTGGACGTACCGGCGCTGGCCCGGATCGCCCATGTGTCGCAGGCCCACTTCGCGCGCACCTTCCGGGCCACGTTCGGCGAGACGCCGCACCGCTACCTCCAGCGGCGCCGGGTGGAGCGGGCGATGTTCCTGCTGCGGGAGACCGACCGCAGCGTGACGGACATCTGCTTCGAGGTCGGCTTCGGCAGCCCGGGGACCTTCAGCCGCACGTTCCGCGACATCGTGGGCCGGTCGCCGAGGACGTACCGCAAGGAGACGCCGGCCGTGGGTGTGCCGACGTGCTTCGCGATGGCGTGGATGCGGCCGAGCGGCTGACCGCGGCCCCGGCCGCGCTTCCCGTACGGTCCGGGCCGACCACCCCGTACCGGCCTCCCCGTACCGACCACCCCGTACCGACCTCCCGTACCGACCTCCCCGCACCGACTGCCGACCGCCGCAGCCGACTGAGCAGTTTTGGATAAGTTTCCGCGCGGCTCCCCCCGTAGCGTGATGCACATGTTCAACGCCATCACGCACTCGCAGATATACGTCCTCGACCAGGACCAGGCCCTCGACTTCTACGTCGGCAAGCTCGGTCTGGAAGTCACCGCCGATGTCGACATGGGCTTCATGCGCTGGCTCGCCGTCAGCGTGCCCGGTCACCCCGAGCGTCAGATCCTGCTGGAGAAGCCGGGCGCCCCGGCGATGTCCGAGGAGACCGCGGAGCAGGTCCGCGAATTGGTGACCAAGGGAGCCATGGGCGGCTGGCTGATCTTCACCACGGAGGACTGCCGCAAGACGTACGAGACGCTGCTGAGCCAGGGCGTCGAGTTCACCGAGGAGCCCACGGAACGCCCGTACGGCACGGACTGCGGCCTTCGCGACCCCTTCGGCAACCGCATCCGCTTCACCCAGCCGAAGGCCTGAGGCGCGCCGGGCGGTCGAGCGCCCGGGGGATCCGGGGAGGGGCTGTGCAGGGCAGGGGGCGTCACTCCCAGCCCCGCCCGGTCCTCCCCCGCTTCGTGTCACTGCGCTGCTTCTTGTTCCGCAGCCGCCGCTCATTGATGCCGCGCGGAATCTTCGTCGCCCGCCGCGGCTTCGGCGGCGGCGCGGTCGCCTCCGCGAGCAGCGAGGCGAGCCGGACGGCGGCCATCTCCCGGTTACGCCACTGGGAACGGTGCTCCGACGCCCGTACGGTGACGACGCCACCCACCAGCCGTGAGGCCAGCCGCTCCAGGGCACGCTCCTTCCACACCGGTGGCAGCGCCTCCGTGTTCGCGAGGTCGAAGCGGAGCTCGACCTGCGTATCACTGGTGTTGACGTGCTGGCCGCCGGGTCCCGAGGAGCGCGAGAAGCGCCACATGAGTTCGGCCTCCGGCAGGGAGACGGAACCACGGACGACGTAAGGACCGGACATGTGTCCATGGTCGCTGGTCCGGACGGCCCGCGTCACCCGCATTTCCGGCCGGGCCGCGCGGGGAGGGCAAAGAAAGTAAAGAGAGTTGGAACCTCTCGGTCCTCTGCCGACGTTATGTCGGGTGACGGTAGCGTCGTGAACCACACGGAGCCCGTGCACCAAACGGAAAGGGACATCCCCATGGCTGTAAGCCTGTCCAAGGGCGGCAACGTCTCCCTCACCAAGGAGGCCCCGGGCCTGACCGCCGTCACGGTGGGCCTCGGCTGGGACGTCCGTACGACCACCGGCACCGACTTCGACCTCGACGCCTCGGCCATCGCGGTGAACGGCGAGGGCAAGGTCTACTCCGACGGCCACTTCGTCTTCTTCAACAACAAGGCGACCCCGGACCAGACCATCGTCCACACCGGCGACAACGTCACGGGCCAGGGCGAGGGCGACGACGAGCAGATCAAGGTCAACCTGGCCGGTCTGCCCGCCGACATCGAGAAGATCGTCTTCCCGGTCTCGATCTACGACGCGGAGAACCGCTCGCAGAACTTCGGCCAGGTGCGGAACGCCTTCATCCGCATCATCAACCAGGCGGGCGACGCCGAGATCGCCCGCTACGACCTGAGCGAGGACGCCGCCACCGAGACCGCCATGGTCTTCGGCGAGCTCTACCGCAACGGCGCGGAGTGGAAGTTCCGCGCGGTCGGCCAGGGCTACGCCTCGGGCCTCGTCGGCATCGCCCAGGACTTCGGCGTCAGCGTCTGACACCCACGCCTGCCACGACCTGACCGAGCCCCCGGCTTTTCCCGCCGGGGGCTCGGTGCGTACCGGTGACTCCTGCCGCCTACCGACGCCTACCGACTCAGGCGGCGAACTCGCCACCCTTGACGGCTGCCACGAACGAGGACCAGCCACTCGTCGGGAAGAGCAGAGCGGGGCCGTGCGGGTCCTTCGAGTCACGGACGGGGACGGCGGCGGGAAAACCGTCGACAACCTCGACACAGCTGCCCTGGTCGGCACCGCTGTGGCTGGACTTCCGCCATCCGCTCAGTGCGGAGGCGCGGGGAATGTGGCGCTCAATTGTCATGGTCTCCGTATTCCTTCGCTGTAGCCCTCAGAAGGGCCAGTGTCTCCTGCGTCGGCAAGGCGTCGCCTAGCGCGAGATCGTATGTGGCCTGATATCGCTGGACCAGGGAGGGGGAGTCATGAACCTTCCCCGTGAACAGGCCCTCCACGTAGGCCACCGGCGGCTGGTCCTCGAACCACATGAGCGCGAGCATGCTCTGCAAGAGCATGTAACCCCCCATACCGAACGGCATCACGTGCACGCGGATGCGGTCGCTCTCGACCAAGTCAGCGATATGCGTGAGCTGTTCAGCCATGACACTCGGTCCGCCGAAGGGACGCCGGATGACTGCCTCGTCAAGAAGCGCCCACAGCACGGGGGTCACCGTGCCGGCGAGGACATCGGCCCGCTCCAGTCGCGTGACGACAGCCCTGTCACGCTCCGCATCACTCAGCGGGGGGTAGCTGGTACGCAGGACGGCTTGCGCATACGCCTCGGTCTGCAGCAGCCCAGGAACAAACGACGGGGCGAACTCCCGGATGACGGTCGCCTGTTGCTCCAGCTGTCGGGCGGCCTCGAAGTGATCGGCAACCGCCCGCTCGTCCCCGCTCGGCAGGAAATTCAACAACACGTTCCCCGTGTTCAGCGCCAGGTCCAGCCGCTTCGCATCCTCCTTGCAGGGAATGCGTCGCCCCGCCTCGATGTGCGAGATGTGCGAACGAGTCATGACGGCCGCATCGGCCAGCGCCTGCTGGGTCAGCCCAGCCGCTTCGCGTTGCTGCTTGACCCAGTCACCGTAAGCATTGGCCATGACGTAACTCCCCTTCGAGACCGCCGACTTGTCACCTTTGACCTACTAGTCAGGTTACGCGCCGTCACTGAATCCTGGTCCCGGACAGTGAAATCGCCGTCCGAATGACGACGGACCCACGCAAGATCTCCGCAGCCGCTCGAAGGCGACCCGGGGGCACGGCCAACCTGAAGGAACAGGTCGACTTGGACCAAGACATCGCCCACACCGTCACCGTGGAGGTGTCCGCATGATCAGCCACACACACGTACCGCGACTGCTGCCGTGGACGGGGCCGGCCGGCAAACCCGCCTACCTCCTCGGCGGCGGCGCCGGCCGCATCTCCCGCATCGCGGACACCATCGAGCGTAACCAGCTCGGCATGGCGGACGATCTCCTCGACGACGCGGCGGAAGCACTGGCCGACCGTACGGCGCCCCGGGACCAACTCCGCTCCATGCGCGGCCTGATGACGCAGTCACTCACCGACGTACACCGCATCGCGGAAAGCCGCGGGGCACGCCTGCCCGCACCGGCCTACGAAGAGAAGCCGTGAACCGTAGAGGAATACCGAGTGACCGGCCAGACCCTTGAGCCAGCCCATCGCCGCGGGCACCAACGCCCCGGAGAAGCCCATCCTGGAACCCACCGGCAACAACACCCCCGGGGTGCTCTCCAGATCACCTTCACACCGCAACCTCAAATCCAGCTCAAATCAAACATATTTGCTAGCGAGGAACTGAGGGTGGATGCCTATGATCACACCGCTGAATTCAATCCGTGACTGGGGGTCACGCACCGTGCCCAGTGCCGGAGTGTTGAAAACGGAGGGGAAAATGAACAAGTATCGCAAGATGGCTGTAGCAGCCCTGGGAGCTGGAGTCATCACCGTGTTGGGGATTGGACCAGCTCTGGCTGAGGGGGGCTTCAACAGTTCGATCGGGGGTTGGCTGCCGGGCAAGGAGTCACGCCACTGGAAGGACAACAATGCTGACGGCGTCTCGACGAGCATCAAGTTCTCCGGCTGCTCACTGACCAACGGCGGCACCAGCGGAACCTTCAAGTACGCCACACTCCAGCTGAAGAAGGAGCGGGCGAAACTTCCGGACCCGGTCGTGGCCCGGAATAACAACTACTGCGGCACCTCCAGCTTCGGTGACGTAGCGTCCGGCTCGTACTACTTCAACTACTCGGGTCTCAACGGCACCGACCAGACCAGCTGGCACCTCAGTGTCTCCAGCGTGGTTGTCAAGTACTGACTCTGGCCCACCAGCATTGTGCCCGGCTCTGCATGTGAGCAGGCCGGGCACACTGCCCGTACCTACATCGTTCCGACTGACCACCTGGACGTGCTGTGCCGCTTCGCTTCGCCGATTGCTCCTTCGCGTATCGCGCGGGAGTCCCCGTTCTCGATCATTTGACGCTGGAGTTCCCTTCAGGATGCAGCGTGCTACTCGGCCCCAACGGAGCCGGAAAATCAACTCTGTTGTCCCTGGGAGCATCTGTTCAGTACCCGGCCACCGGCCGTGTCCAGCTGGGCAACCTGATCAGCACCGATAGAAAACACCGCAGGGCATTCCGTCAGAAGGTGGGGTGGCTGCCACAGCAGATCAAGCCCGTGCCATCCCTGACCGTGCGAGAACAGGCCGCGTACGCAGGCTGGCTGAAGGGCCTGTCGAAGTCCGAAGCGTGGGAACGATCGGTCGGAGCTCTGGAGCAGGTACGCCTCACGGAACTGGCGAAACGGCGCAGTCACGAGCTGTCCGGCGGGCAACTGCGACGCTTGGGAATCGCACAGGCCCTGATCCACGAGGCCGACGTCGTACTGCTTGATGAGCCCACTGCCGGACTCGACCCCGTACAGCGGGGAGTCTTCCGGGACCTGCTGGCTGAACTGTCCGGCTCCGTCAGCTTCGTGGTGTCCACTCACCAAACCGAGGATCTGGCGGACGTGTACGACACGGTCGTGGTCCTGGACCGGGGACAGGCCGTGTTTCAAGGCACTGTTGGCGAGTTCTTCGCCAGAGCTCCCGAAGGAATGGCAATCGAGCGGCGCGCTGAGAGCGCGTACCGCGCCATGGTCCGTGGGGAGGTCTGAACCATGCGGATCACTACACTGTTGCGATCGGGCCCGGCTGCCTGGATTGCCCTTGTCCTCGTTCCCGTTCTGTTCTGGTTCGGCGCACAGAACACCGACTCCGTGATCGCGTACTGGGAGTCGGCGACCACTCAGTCCCTGATCGTCCTCGGCTTCGTGAGTGCGGCCTGTGGCGCGTGCGCCGCTTGGGAGGCAGCAAGGATCCACCGAGCAGGCGTGGACGGCTGGGCGCCGGCGCGCAACCCTCTCCAGGTCGCTTGGATGCATCTCGCCCCGGTCGCAGCACTGGGGCTGTTGGGACTGCTCGCTTCCCTCGCGGCGATCTCCACATCCGCTGTAGGGGCACCTGGATTCCCCAGCCTGGGGGTACTGGTCACCGCCTACGCCGTGGTCGTTTCCCACATCGCACTCGGCTGGCTCATCGGTCCGCTGATGCCACGCATGCTGGGTGCGGCGTCCATGCTGATCTTCGGGTATCTCTGGGGCTTCTGGCCTGCGGCCCTGGGGGAAGTGCCGTGGTTGCGGCACTTGAACGGCCAGGGCATCGTCGAGTGTTGCGGTCTTGACCAGACCGCCTCCGTGCGCAGCATGGCTGCCACGATCACCTTCTCCGCCGGACTGTTGGCCGCTGCTCTCCTGGCCACCGCTTTCGGGACAAAGCAACGACGGCATCGTATCTATGTGATCTCTGCCGTGGTCCTGGGAACTGCTGGAGCGGTAGGGCTCGCGGTGCCACTTGAGTTCCAAGGAACGCAAGCACGGAATCAGAATCTCCTGAAGTGCGCCGGCACCCAACCCGTGGTGTGCGTATGGCCCGAGCAGTACGACCGCCGGAAAGAGATCACGCGTTGGGCGAAGGATGCCGGTCAGCGCGTGCACAGCGTGGGTGTTTCCACTGCGGCACGAATTGAATTCGGCCAGCCCCAGCCCAGTGAGGCCAGCATTCGGGCAACTGTGGCCACAAGTGTCCTGCCCACAGCTCCTCCTGCATGTGCGATGCGCCCCCGGGCCGAGTATCCGGGAGATGCTGCCCACACCGCGATCTACGCGTGGCTCGCGCTGACGGGCGGCGAGACCAAGGCCGACCTGGTGCAACATTGGGTGAGCGACGCTGTCGACCTGGCTGAGGAGGTGCGGAAGTTGCGCCCTGCACAGCAACACGCCTGGTACGAGCGGAACATGCGATCCGTCCTGGACTGCGCGGTGGATCCTGACCTCAACCCTGCTTCCTTCCGAGGCCCGTTGGCGGGGAACTCGTGATCTGGTGGCTGCGCGCCCATATGGTGCACACGTACGCGGCTACCTTGCTGGCCAGTTTCGCGGTAGCACCCCTACTGGCTGGTTCCGCACTGCCCATCCCCTCCCTTCTCGGCGGTCTGGGAACCGGCATCCCCATTCCTCTGGCCCTACCGGTAGTACCGGCGTGCGTACTCCTGCACGCACTGAGCAGGACGCCATGGGATTCGGATGCTGTGGCTGTCCGCCCCGTCGCGGCCTACCGGACCAGCGCGGTCGCCGGAACTGCTCTGGTTGCTCTCGTTCTTGGGCTGGTCGAGATGTGGTGGCTCGACTTCGACCTGGCACCGGGAGTCGCACGCAACCTGGTCGGATACATCGGTGTGGGTCTCATCGTGCAGTACTTCTTCGGCCCCCGGTACGGTCCGCTGGCAGTGGCCATGGTTCCCGTGGGCTGTGCCCTCATCGGCATGGGCCCGGGAGGAAGACCCTATCCGTGGGCCTGGCCACTGCACGGGAGCACATCGGCCCTCTCAGCGATCGCAGCAGTGTGCCTCTTCGCTGTCGCGGCCGTCCTGAGCATGAGGTCCACCGGAGAGGCGCGACCACGCGGACGTGATTCCGAACTCTGACCCCACCAGCTGAATTTCTTACTCGACCTGACCGAGCGAGACTGCCACCTGGAATCTGCCCCGGCGGGGCCCCCAGGTAACGGCCGGTCTACGGCTCCGCCGGTTTGTCCTTGCCGTACAGCCACGTGGCCCAGATCCCGCTCAGGTCCTTGCCGGTCTTCTTCTCGGCGTACGCGGTGAAGTCCGACGTCGAGACGTTGCCGTAGCGGTGGTCCTTCGCCCAGCCCCGCACCATCGCGAAGAACGCGTCGTCGCCGACCGTCCGGCGGATCCGGTCGAGGACCATCGCGCCCCGGCCGTAGACCGGCGAGGCGGAGATGTCCTTCGGGCCCGGCGGATCCGCAGGCGGGAAGGCCCAGTTGGCGGCTTCCTGGTAGGCGTCGTCGAAGTGGTCCTCGACGCTCTTGCCGCCGTGGTCCTCGTCCCACATCCACGCCGCGTACGTCGCGAAGCCCTCGTTCAGCCACATGTCCCGCCAGGACTCCGGGGTGACCGAGTCGCCGAACCACTGGTGGGACAGTTCGTGGACGAGCGTCGAGAGGCTGGCCTGGTCGCCGGGGAGCACCGGGCGGGTCTGGGTCTCCAGCGAGTAACCGGCGGACTTCTCGGGGGCGATGATCACGCCCGTCGAATCGAAGGGGTACGGGCCGAACTTCTTGCTCTCCCAGGCGACGATCTCCGGCACCCGGGCCACGACCGAGGCGGTCTTCTCCTCCTCGTCCGGGTCGACCGCCGTGAAGACCGGCAGCCCCGAAGGTGCCTTGTAGGAGTGGGTCTTGTACGGGCCGATCGCCACGGTCGCCAGATAGGTCGCCATCGGTTCGGCGCAGTGCCAGTGGAAGGTGGTGCGGCCGGCGGTGGTCCGCTGCGAGGTCAACTCGCCGTTGGAGACGGCCTGGAGGCCTTCCGGGACGGTGACCGTGATGTCGTACGTCGCCTTGTCCGACGGGTGGTCGTTGCCCGGGAACCAGGCCATCGAGCCGACCGGCTCACCGAGTGCGAGCGCGCCGCCGCCGTTGGGCAGCCAGCCCTCCTGCGAGGAGTCCGGGTCGGTGAGGGTCTCCGGCTCGCCCGAGTAGCGGACGACGGTACGGAAGGTCGCGCCCCGGTCGAGGTCGTGGTGCGGGCGGAGCGTCAACTCGCTGCCCGCCCGGTTCGCGGGGGCGTACGCGCCGTCGACGGTCGCGCCGTCCACCTTCATCCCCGTGAAGTCCAGGTTGAACGCCGAGAGGTCCTCGTTGGCGCGGGCCGTGATGTCGGCGGTGCCCCGGAGCCGGTCGGTGTCCGGGTCGTAGTCGAGGGTGAGGCCGTAGTGCTGGACGTCGTAGCCGCCGTTGCCGACCCGGGGGAAGTACGGGTCGTGCAGCGCGTCGCCACCGGGTCTGCCGTGCACACCCGCGCTGCACGCCGCGAGCAGGGACAGGACAGCGGTCAGCGCGGCGGGCGCGGCGGTACGGCGTCTGTACTGGTCCACGTCCGCGATCCTATGAGCGGGACTCCCTGCCCGTGCCGCCGAGGGCGTGAGCCGTCCGGCTCGTGTTCCGTTCCCGTACGCCGGACGGGCCCGGGCGCCCGGCCCACGGGGAGGGCCGGAGGGGAGGGCCGGAGGGGAGGGCCGGAGGGGACGGCCGGGGGGCACCGCCGGGCGGGCCGTGTACGGACGGAACGTGACCGGGCCCGCGTCGGCCACGGGACGGAGTGCGACCGGGCGGTTGCGCCCCGCCGGACGGGGCGCAACCGGGTGGGGCGCATCCGGACGAGTACGCTCCGCCGGACGGGACGGCCTCTCAGCCGTGACACCATCGAACCGTGCTCGACATCGGCTACTCCCTCTCCCGCCGCTTCCCGGACCCCCCGCAGACGGACTACCGGCGCGCGGACGTCCGCGCGCTGCGGCACGACCTGTTCTGCGGCGACGTCTACCTCGCCGACACCAAGGCGGACCGCGAGGTGTCCACAGCCTGGGGATGGGTGCCGGTGCTCGACTTCGCGTGGGCGCTGTGCGACATCGTCGAGCAGATCGACCAGGACCCGCGCGGCAACCGGGCGGCCCGGCCGCAACATGCCGAGCTGGACTTCACCGAGTCGACGGACCGGATGTTCTTCGAGCGGCGGTTCGGGTGGGTGGATGTCGCCGCCGACTGGATGCCGGTCGAGGAGCCGCCGCTCACGTTCGGGCACAAGGTGCTGCGTCGGGAGGCGCGGGACTTCCTGCACGATCTGATCGCGGATCTGGGCGACATGCACGAGGGCCTGGTGGACAACCCGGCGGTCTGGGGGCTCCAGGCGCGGTTCCCCCGGGTGTAGGCGTCCCCCGGGTGCAGACGTCCCCCGGGTGCAGGCGTCCCCCGGGTGCAGGCGGTGCAGGCGGTGCAGGCAACGCCAGGGAAGGTGCCGCCGGGAGGCGCCACCCGGCCACGCGCGCCCCCGCCGGACTACTCGCCCGCCCCCGCCACCCGCACCCCGATCTGTGCCGCGAACGCCGGTGCCAGTTCCAGCAGCTGTGCCGGGCTGATCACCGCTCCCGCCAGCCGCTCGACCCCCCGCGCGATGTCCATCTCGGCAACCGTCCTGAGGTCCACGTCCTTCAGCCGCACCCCGCTGAAGTCCACCCCCCGCAGCGTGCACCCCACGAACTCCACCCGCTCCAGCCGCGCCGACCCGAAGTCCGGCTCCGCCAGGACACACCCCTCGAAGACCACGTCCTTGAGCCGCGCCTCGCGCAGGTTCAGATAGTCGATCTTCCCGCCGCGCACCACCACCCGTTCCAGCACCGCCCCGTGCATCTGCACGCCGCCGAGCCGCGCGTCCAGCACCTCCACATCGCGCAGGGACGCACCCGCGAGGTCCGTGCCCACGCCTCTCGCCCCGGAAAGTACGGAGTCGATGAAGCGGGCCCGTACCAGCTCCGTCCCTTCGAGTACGCACTCCCTGAGGGCGCAGTCCATGAAGCGCGCTCCCGCGCCCGACTGGCCGGTGAAGTCCTCACCGGTGAACTCCAGTCCGTCGTAGTCGCCGTCGGGCTCCAGCCCGCGGCCCGAGTACGGGCTGAGCGGCGGAAGCCGCACCTCCGGCCGCCGCACCTGTGGGGTTCTCTTCGCGCCGTTCCGTGCTGCCATGCCTTCCATGGTGAACCACGCCACTGACATCGCCCCCATCCGGATGTCACATCTGCCCCCGCGCCATCCGTCCCGGTGAACACGGAGCATTCAGGCAGCAGCTGAAGCACAAGGAGCGACCCCATGCGACGCATCACTGTCATCGGCGGCGGATTCGCCGGACTCACCGCCGCCATCACCGCAGCCGAGTCGGGCGCCGAGGTGACCCTGTGGGAGGCACACCGGACCCTGGGCGGCCGTGCCCGTACGGCCGAAGGCCCGTACCGCACCAACGAGGGGCCGCACGCCCTGTACAGCGGCGGCCCGAACTGGACCTGGCTCAAGCAGCGGCAGCTGCTCGACCCGGTCGTCGCCGCTCCGCCCCTGGCGCTGGCCCGGCTGCGGATGCACCTCGGCGGGACGCTGCGCAGGACGCCCCCGTTCGCCCTGCTCAGGCTGGCGCGCCGCGCGCCCGAACAGGCCCCCGTGGACCAGGACTTCCTCACCTGGGCCACCGGTGAGGTCGGCGCGGACGGCGCCCGCGCCGCCGCGCACTTCATCGGCGTGGCCCTCTACCACCACGACCCCGGCTCGCTGTCCGCCGCGTTCGTCCAGCCCCGGCTGCGCCGCGTCGCCAAGGTGCCGCCCGAGGCGCGCTTCGTACGGGGCGGCTGGGGCACCCTCATCGACCGGATGGCGGGCCGCGCCCGGGAGTTGGGCGTACGGATCGAGACCGACGCCCGGGTGACCGAACTCCCCACCGGGGAGGGGCCGGTGATCGTCGCCACCTCCCTCGACGCGGCCCGGCGGCTGCTGCGCGACGAGAGCCTCCACTGGACCGGTGGCCGTACGGCCCTGGTCGACATGGCGCTCAGGACCCGGCGCGGCGACCCCTGGGTGATCTCCGACCTCGACGCCCCCGGCTGGATCGAACGGTTCACCGCGCAGGACCCCACCCTCGCCCCGGCGGGCGAGCAGCTCCTCCAGGCGCAGCTGCCCCTCGCCCCCGAGGAGTCCAAGGAGGCCGGTGTGGCGCACGCCGAGCGCCTCCTCGACGTGGGCTTCCCCGGCTGGCGGGAGCGCGTCACCTGGCGGCGGTCGTCCGTCTCGGCGGGGCGTACGGGGGCGGTCGACCTCCCCTGTACCACCTGGCGCGACCGGCCCGCCGTCCGCAGGGGCGACGGGGTCTTCCTCGCGGGCGACCAGGTGGCCGCGCCCGGCCTGCTGGCCGAGGTCTCCTTCAACAGTGCGATCGAGGCCGCCGGCCTGGCTCTGGCGTCGAGCAGGCTGGAGAGCACGTCCTGATCACGCCTTGGTGAGGACGAGGGGCGCAACAGGGCCGGACGGGGGGCGCGGGCAGGGCCGGACGACGGGGCGCAGGCGGGGCCGGACCAGAGGGTGCACAAAAGGGGCGATCGGCAACATCCTGTGATCCTCTGGACAGATGAGTCACGCGGCGATATCCACCCCGGAGCCCGACGGGCCCCCGGGCACACCCGACCAGCCCGATCCGCACCGCTGGTGGGCCCTGGCCGTCATCGCCCTGGCCCAGCTGATGGTGGTGCTCGACGCCACCATCGTGAACATCGCCCTCCCCTCGGCCCAGCACGACCTGCACCTCACGAACGGCAACCGCCAGTGGGTCGTCACCGCGTACACCCTCGCCTTCGGCGGGCTGCTGCTGCTCGGTGGCCGCGTCGCCGACCTCGTCGGCCGTAAACGCACCTTCATCTTCGGCCTGGTCGGATTCGCGGTCGCCTCCGCGCTCGGCGGCGCTTCGGTCAACGGTGCGATGCTCTTCGGCGCCCGCGCGCTCCAGGGCGCGTTCGCCGCCGTCCTCGCGCCGTCCGCGCTCTCCCTGCTGACCACGACCTTCTCCGGGGGCAGGGATCGGGCCAAGGCCTTCGGCATCTACGGCGCCATCGCGGGCGCCGGCGCGGCGATCGGCCTGCTCCTCGGCGGCATCCTCACCGAGTACCTCGACTGGCGGTGGTGCCTGTACGTCAACGTGCTCATCGCGGTCCTCGCCGTCACCGGCGCCGTCACCCAGCTCAGCGACCGCCAGGGCCAGCAGGAGAGCCACCTCGACATCCTCGGCGCGCTCCTCGGCTGCGGCGGCCTGGTCGCCATCGTCTACGGGGTGAGTCAGGCCGAGACGGACGGCTGGTCCGCACCGCTCGTCATCACCCTGCTCATCGTGGGCGTCGTCCTGCTCATCACCTTCGGCTGGTGGCAGAAGCACGCCGCGCACCCCATGCTGCCGCTGCACATCATCGAGGACCGCAACCGCAGCGGCTCGATCATCACGATGGCCCTGGCCACGCTGGCCATGTTCGGGATGTTCCTGTTCCTGACGTACTACATGCAGACCGTCCTCGACTACTCCCCGATGAAGACGGGCTTCGCCTACCTCCCGATGTCCGCGATGCTCATCATCGCCTCCACCCAGATCGCCGCGCGGCTGCTCCACTTCATACCGCCGCGCCTGCTCATGGCACCCGGCATGCTGATCGGCGCGGGCGGGCTCTACGCCCTGACCTTCATCGGGACGCGCTCGGACTACCCGACGCACATCCTCCCCGGCACCCTGCTGCTCGGCTTCGGCATAGGCCTCGTCTTCATGCCGGTGATGGCGACGGCCACCGCGGGCGTCGCCCCGCAGGACTCGGGCGTCACCTCGGCGACCGTCAACACCGCCCAGCAGGTGGGAGGTTCGATCGGTACCTCACTGCTCAACACGATCGCGACCACCACCACCGCCACCTATCTCGCGAGCCACCTGGCGTCCGCCCACAGCAAGCAGCAACAGGCGCAGATCACGAACACCGGTGTGGTGCACGGCTTCACCGTGGCGACCGGCTGGGCCGCGATCTTCATGGTGGCGGGGGCGGTGGTCGCGTTCACCATGGTGACGGGACGGGCACCGAAGACCCGGGAGGCCGAGGCGGAGGCCGCATCCGGCTGACCCGCACCAGGGCCCTCAAGACCCCGCCAGGCCACCCACGCGGCCCCCTCCGGGGCGTGCTACGACCCCAGCGCGGCCAGCGCCCCGTCCGTCAGCCGGTACACCGTCCACTCGTCCTGCGGCCGGGCGCCCAGCGCCTCGTAGAACGTGATGGACGGCTCGTTCCAGTTCAGTACGGACCACTCCAGACGCTCGTACCCGCGCTCCACGCAGGTCCGGGCCAGCTCCGTCAGCAGGGCCTTGCCGTAGCCTCCGCCGCGCAGCTCCGGGCGTACGTACAGGTCCTCCAGGTAGATGCCGTGCACCCCGCGCCAGGTGGAGAAGTTGAGGAACCACAGGGCGAACCCCGCGCTCCGCCCGTCCGGTGTCTCCGCGATGAACGCGAACGCGGCCGGGCGCTCCCCGAACAGCGCCTCGTGCAACTGCGCCTCGGTGGCACGGACCTCGTGCAGGGCCTTCTCGTACTCCGCGAGGTCCTGGACCATCGCGTGGATGACGGGGACATCGGCGGGTGTGGCGTTGCGAATCATGCAGGCAGCCTAAGACCGTCCGGAGGGCGGGGAGTCAGGGCCGGTCAGCGCAGCAGGAGACGGGCGATCTCCGCCAGCTCCGGCCGCAGCCGCGACGCACCCTCGCGCGCATCCCACAGGCCGTTCTGGAGGACCCGCCCCAGCGTCCAGGCCCGTGCGCGCTCCCGCTCACCGGACAGGCCCAGCACCTCGGTCATCAGGTCGAAGCGGCGCAGCAACTGCCCTTCCCCGAACCGGTTCCACAGCGCGGGCAGCAGTTCGAAGCCCGGGTCGCCCGCAAGAGGTTTCGGGTCGATGGCCAGCCAGGGTTCACGTCCGGCCGCCAGGACGTTGTCGAAGTGCAGGTCCCAGTGCAGCAGCCGGTCCCCGGGCTCCCCGGCGACCTCACGCACGGCAGCCGCGCAACTCACCAGCAGCCGCCGGTCCGCCGCGTCGGCCAGGGACGCCACCGCCTCCGGTACGCCGTCGAGCATCCGGGCCGCGATGTCACTCAGCCGCCGCACCCCCTCGGGCGCGGGCACCGACGTCAGCCTCGCGAGCAGCCCCGCGATCACCTCGGTCGCCGCCAGCACGTCCGGTACGCGGGACAGCGGCCGGGTCTCGTCGAGCCGTTCCAGCAGCAGCGTGCCGGTCGCCGGGTCGTGGTCGAGCAGCCGTACCGCGCCCGCCCCGCCCCACGCCCGCAGCGCGACCGGCTCCCCGGCGGTCTCCTCGTCCACGTCCTGGAGCTTCAGCGCGGCCCGCGCCCCGTCGGCCGTGCGCACCACCGGCAGCACGACCGCGACCTGTCCGCGCATCGGCGGCCCCTCCTGGCGCAGCCCCCACCGCTCCAGGAACTCCGCCGCACGCGCCCCGGGCGGCACCGGCTCCACCGGGCCGCCCTCCACCGGCCCGCCCGACACCAGCCCACAGTCCACCGGCCCGCTCATGACGCCCCTCCCGCTCGCTGCCCTTCCCCCGCGCGTCCCCCGGCGCGGTGACCTCCACCCTACGGAGGGCAGACCCGCACAATCAGCCCATGAAGCGCGCCCTCCACGCCGTCCTCGCGTACATCCGCAGCGCCCCGGGCACCTACCTCTGGCTCCTGGTCCTCTTCTTCACCACCATCGCCCTGCACCAGATGTCACCCCGGTTCGAGAGACACTTCCTCTACAGGCGCTCCACCAACATCCATGAGCTGTCCACCCATCCGGTCCGGGTGCTGTTCCAGAGCGCGATGTACATCGACGGCGGCAGCTGGCTCCCGTACGCCGTGCTCTACACCGTCTTCCACGCCCAGGCCGAACGCTGGCTCGGCACCGTGCGGTGGCTGGCCGTGGTCGTCCTGGCGCACGTCCTCGCCTCGTTCATCAGCGAGGGCGCCCTGCTGTGGGGCATCCATCACGACCGAGCACCCGAATCGGCCGTCCACACCCTCGATGTGGGGGTGAGTTACGCGCTGGCCGGGGTCGTCGCCGTACTGACGTACCGGATCGCGCCGCCCTGGCGGTACCTCTACCTGGCCGGGGTTCTCGTCGTCTACGGCACCCCGCTGATCACCGGCCGCACCTTCACCGACCTGGGTCACTTCGTCGCCGTGCTCATCGGCCTGGCCTGCTACCCGCTCACCCGGGGCCGGGGCGGGGCGCCGTGGAACCCGATGAGTCTGCTCACCCGGGTCCGGCGCTACGCTCCCGGCAACCGCCGACGGGACACCGGACGGCCCTGAACGAACAGACCGGTCCAGCAGGCCGGTTCAGAAGGCAGAGAGACCATGAGCACTGTCAACGGCGGCATATCGTTCTGGTACGCGGACCAGGGCACCCCCCTCGCACGGGAGCCGCTGCCCGGCGACACCAGCGCGGACGTGGTGATCGTCGGCGGCGGGTACACCGGGCTCTGGACGGCGTACTACCTCAAGAAGGCCGTCCCGTTCCTCGACATCACCGTCCTGGAAGCCCGGTTCTGCGGCTACGGCGCGTCCGGCCGCAACGGCGGCTGGCTCTACAACGGCATCGCGGGCCGCGACCGTTACGCGAAACTGCACGGCCACGAAGCCGCCGTCCGCCTCCAGCAGGCCATGAACGAGACCGTCACCGAAGTCGTCAGGACAGCGGCGGACGAGTCCATCGACGCGGACATCCACCAGGGCGGCGTCCTCGAAGTCGCGCACACCCCGGCCCAGTTGCAGCGCCTCAAGGACTTCCACTCGGTGGAGATCGCGTTCGGCGAGACCGACCGTGTGCTGCGCGGCGCCCGGGAGACCGCCGAACGCATCCGGGTGACCGGCGCCGTCGGCTCCACCTGGTCCCCGCACGGCGCGCGGCTGCACCCGGCGAAGCTGGTCAAGGGGCTGGCAGAGACCGTGGAGGCGCTCGGCGTCACCATCCACGAGTCGACACCGGTCACCGAGATCAGGCCCAAGCACGCGGTCACCCCGTACGGAACGGTCCGCGCCCCCTACGTGCTGCGCTGCACCGAGGGCTTCACGGCCGCGCTCAAGGGCGACCGGCGCACCTGGCTGCCGATGAACTCCTCCATGATCGCCACCGAACCGCTGCCGCAGTCGGTCTGGGACACCATCGGCTGGGACGGCGGCGAGACGCTCGGCGACATGGCGCACGCGTACATGTACGCGCAGCGCACCGCCGACGGCCGGATCGCGCTCGGCGGACGCGGCGTCCCGTACCGGTTCGGCTCCCGCGCGGCCACCGCCGACAACGCGGGACACACCGAGCCCGCCACCATCGAGGCGCTCCGCGAGATCCTGGTCCGCTTCTTCCCCACCACGGCGGGCGTACGGATCGACCACGCCTGGTCCGGGGTGCTGGGCGTGCCGCGCGACTGGTGCGCGACCGTCGCGCTGGACCGCTCGACGGGCCTCGGCTGGGCGGGCGGCTACGTCGGTTCGGGCGTCGCCACCGCCAACCTCGCCGCCCGCACCCTGCGCGACCTCATCCAGCAGGACTCCGGCCAGGCGGGACCGACCGATCTCACCACGCTGCCCTGGGTGAACCACAAGGTCCGCAAGTGGGAGCCGGAGCCGCTGCGCTGGCTGGGCGTGCACGGGATGTACCGGGCGTACCGGGCGGCGGACCGGCGTGAACTCACCGCGCGCGGCAAGGACACCCACCGCATCGCCGCGCTCGCGGACCGGATCTCGGGGCGCTGAGGGGTACGTCGAGGGGGCGCCGGGGCCACCGGGGGCCGCTGGTTGCCCCGGTGATCCCGGTGATCCCGGTGACCGCTGGGGCTTCCGGCGGTCCAAGTCCCGTGCCACGGGCCGTAATCGGGAGTTCGTCGGTACCCGGCCCATGGTAGACACACAGCACGGGAACCAACCACCACGAGAGACCGTACGGGGAAGGGCGCCGTTGGCGTCCGACGGCCGGGGGAGTCGCCATGTCTGAGGACCAGCAGGACCAGCAGGACGCAGGGGGAAGAGCCGCCGGAGACGGCAGAGACACCGGAGACGGCAGAGGGAACGCAGGGAACGCAGGGAACGCAGCGGAAACAAGGGAGACAGGGGCCGCAGCAGGCGCACAGGGCGTGCACGGCACACCGGACGCGCCTGGCGTGCAGGGCGGGTTCGGGCCGCCGGTCGGCTTCGGTGCACCGGCGGCCCCCGGGCCCTTCGGCGCACCGGGCGCCCCGGGCGGATCCGGCGACTCCGGTGGATACAGCGGCTCCGGTGAGTACGGCAGCACCGGTGGATACGGCAGCACCGGCGCCCCCGGCGGATTCGGCGCACCGAGCGGCCCGGACACCCCCGGCGGGTCCGGCGGGTCCGGCGGATTCGGCGCACCGCCGCCGATGCCGTCCTTCCCGCCCGCCGCTCCCCCGCCTCCCCCCGTCCCGCTCGGCCCCGCCGACCCGCTGCGGGCGATAGCCGTGGCCCTGCTCAACCTCACCGGTCTCGGGCTCGGTTACCTCCTCGTGCGCCGCTGGATCCCGCTCGCCGGGTGTCTGCTCGCGACCGTCGCTCTGCTGGTGATCGCCCTGCCCGCCGACCCGGACGGCGTCCCGGGCGGTGTCCTCGTCGGCTACCTCGTCCTCCTGGTGGCGGCAGCCGCCCACGGCGCGTACCGCGGTCTGCGCACCCCGCTGTCCTGGCCGCCGCAGAGCCCGGTGGCGATCGTGCTCGGTCTGGTCCTGCTCGCCGCACCCGTCGGCGGGGCCGTCCTGTACGACGGGGCGCGGGACGAGGCCACCCAGAAGATGCTGCTGGACCGGCTGGACAAGGCGGACCAGCTGGTCACCGCGGCCAAGGGCGAGCCGTTCGCCACCTCGGAGTCCGACTACCGCAAGGCGCTGTCCACGTACCACGACCTGGACGCCGCCCACCCGGGCTCCCGGGCGGCCAAGCGCGTCCCTGCCAGCCTCAGGACGTACTACGAGGCGGTCGGCACCCCGTTCGGCGAGAAGAAGTACTGCGACGCCATAGCCCCGCTGAAGTACCTCCGTACGGTGCCCGACACCTTCGGCAAGCAGCGGCTGGGCTCCCTGGCGGGCTGGCCGGACGACCGGCTCGCCACCTCGCTCTACGCGTGCGGGATCACCGGCCTCGGCACCGGCAAGGACGTGGTGTCCCCGACCGGGAACCTCGGCGAACTGCTCACCACGTTCCCCGCGTCGAAGCAGGCCGCCCAGGTGGAACCGGCCGTCAGCGCCGAGATCGACAAGGCCGGGAAGGCCCTCGGGGGCGACAAGCCGTGCGCGGCCAACGAGCGGCTGAAGATCCTCAAGGGCCAGGCCGTGGGCCTGCCCGGCAAGGAGGCGGGGGTGGACGCCTCGCTGACCGACGCCCTGAGCAAGGACGCCGCCACCGCCGAGAAGAAGGTGCAGTCCGGGACGTACGCCTGCGGGGTGGACCAGTACAAGAGCGGTGACTTCGACGGGTCGCTCACCACACTGAACGGCTTCACCAGCGCCTACCCGCACGACAAGAACCGGGCCCACGCGCAGAAGATCGCCATCGCCGCCGAGATCGCCAAGACCAACGCCGCGGCCGGCAAGCACCTGCCCTCGATGTCGACCGGCGGCAGCCTCTCCGTCACCGTCAGCAACGACAGCCCCGACGAAGTCGAGATCCTCTACACCGGGCCGGTCACCGGCAGCTTCAAGCTCAAGGCGTGCAAGGGCTGTTCGAGGTACTCCAGCGACTCGCTGGCCCAGCTCTCCGCGTGCAAGGCGAACAAGAGTTACCCGAAGAAGACGATCTACCTCCCGCCGGGCACCACGTACTTCCTGCACAAGTCCCTGGACAACTCGACCACCAGCTCCGGCGGCAGCACGGCCAAGATCCGGCCGGGCTACTCGTACACGGAGTGCGCGTACGTGGTCAGCGGCATCGGTTCGGGCTACACGTCCTGACCGACCGCCGCGCGCAACGGGCCCCGTACGGAACCTTCCGTACGGGGCCCTCGGCGTACGCGGTGCTCGCGGTGCGGGGCTGTCGGCCGTACGCGTGCCCGCGGTGCGGGGCTCCCGCCGTACGGAACTTCCGCCGTCCAGAACTCCCGCCGTACGGAACTTCCGGTACGAACCCTTGTCAGGGCCACTGGACGCCCATCAGACTGCTGCCGGGCAGACATTGGATGTCTAGACCATTTTCCAGGCCTTCGTCAGGTCCTGCCAGGTCCTGACAGATCCCTTGTCAGCCCTTGTCGGACCATTCGTTGCACTCTGCGTCCACGGACCGAAGGAGCATTCATGGGAACGCCTGTCGGGCGACGAACCGTACTGGCCCTGGGAGTAGGCGCGGCTTCGCTGCCGCTCCTCGCCGCCGCACCCGCAGTCGCCGCACCCGCGACCGCCTCCTCGGCGAAGGGCAGCCCCAGCGGCCTCCCGCTCGGCAAAGATCGGATTACTTCCGCATCGCAGATCGCGATCAACGCGTCCGACACCCCGGACATCATCGTCCGCAAGGCCGCCCACGTCGTGCCACGCCCCTCTCAAGTCGCCTGGCAGCAGCGGGAGGTGACCGCCTTCACGCACTTCGGCATGAACACCTTCACCGACCGCGAGTGGGGCTCCGGCGCCGAGGACGAGGCGACCTTCGACCCTTCCGGCATGGACGCCGACCAGTGGATGCGCGCCTACAAGGCGGCGGGCGCCCGGCAGGTGATGTTCACGGCCAAGCACCACGACGGCTTCGTCCTCTTCCCGACCCGCTACACCAACCACTCGGTGATCGCCAGCCCCTGGTGGATCCGTACCGACGGCTGCTCCGACGCCGAACGCGACGCCACCGCCAAGGCCCGCGCCGAGGCCGAGGCCCACCGCACCGACGACCCGGCCGCGTACTGGCGGGCCCGGAACGCCGGGTGCAACAACCCGCAGGGAGACGTCCTCGGCACCTACCTCAAGGCCGCCCGCCGGGCCGGTCTCAAGGTGGGCGTGTACCTCTCCCCCGCCGACGGCTCCGAGCAGCCGCACGCCTGGCACGCGCAGTACGTCGAGAAGATCCGCGCGAAGCAGGCCTCGGGGCAGTGGCTCAGCATCGAGGAACAGGCCACCGTGGACGACGGCGACCGCGCCCCCGGCGGCCAGGGCCGCTACGGCAGCGGGAGCAGCATCGTCAGCCGCACGATCCCCACCCTGGTCCCCGACGACGACCGGGCCGCCGCGCTGGCCGCACACCGGATCCCGTCCTTCACGGTGCAGGCCGACGACTACAACGCGTACTACCTGAACCAGATCTACGAACTGTTCACCCAGTACGGCCCCATCGACGAACTGTGGCTCGACGGCGCCAACCCCTGGACCGACGCGGGGATCACCGAGAAGTACGACTTCACCGCCTGGTTCCGGCTCATCCACGCGCTCTCCCCGGACACCGTCACCTTCGCGGGCCCGCAGGGGACCCGCTGGGTCGGCAACGAGAGCGGGGTGGCCCGCACCACGGAGTGGAGCGTCACCCCCGCCACCGCCGACCCTCACACCGCACACGGCGAAGGACTGATCCCGGGCGGCCCCGAGGCCGCCGACATCGGCTCCCGCGAGAAGATCACCGCGCCCGGGATCGAGTACCTCCAGTGGTTCCCCGCCGAGGCGGACGTCTCGCTGCGCCCCGGCTGGTTCTTCCACGCGGACCAGAAGCCCAAGACACCCCAGCAACTGGTCACGCTCTACGAGCAGTCGGTGGGCCGCAACGCCGTACTCCTGCTGAACGTTCCGCCGGCCCAGGACGGCCGCATCGCCGCGGCGGACGTCGACTCCCTCACCAGGTTCGGCGACGCCATCACCGCGACGTACGGCCCCGACCTGCTCGCCGCCGGACGAGGCCGCCGCGACCCCGTGCTGCGCACCCTCACCGACGGGCGCCTCACCACCGCCTGGTCGCCGTCCCACGCGGCCACCACCGGCGCCGTCACCCTGAAGCTGCCCGCGGCCGGAGCCTTCGACCGCATCCGGCTCGGTGAGGACATCACCCGGGGCCAGCAGGTGGAACAGTTCGCGGTCGACATCTGGACCGGCACCGCCTGGCAGCAGACCGCGACCGGCACCACCATCGGCTACGCCCGCATCCTGACGCTGCCCGCGCCGGTGAGCACCGACCGCATCCGGATCAGGATCCTCCAGGCCCGGACCACTCCGCGCCTGGCGTCGGCGGCGCTCCACCTGTCCGTACCGCCGAAGTAGCCCGCAGCGGATCCGCGGCCCCGGGCGCCTGTCTCAGCCGACCGGCACCCGGGCCGCGGGATCCGTCGACGGCCTTCCGTGGCAAGGGAGTTGACCGGCCCGCAGGAGCCGCCCGCCCCATGCCCGCCTTACGCCCGCCCCACGGGAATCGACCGGCCCGGCCGCCCCACCGCCCCCTATGCTGCCGATCATGACTCCGAACAGGACTCCGAACCCCATTGAACTCGTGATCTTCGACTGTGACGGCACGCTGGTGGACAGCGAGCGCATATGCGTCAAGGTGGACGCGCACATCACGGCGGACCTGGGGTGCCCCTTCACCGAGGCCGAAATCATCGAGCGCTTCGTGGGCTCGTCCGACGAGGTCTACACCGCCGCCGTGGAGGAACGGCTCGGCCGGCGGCTGGAGAAGGGCTGGCAGAAGAAGTACAGCCACCTGTACCGGGCCGCCTTCGACGCCGAACTGACCGCTGTCGACGGCGTCGCGGAGATGCTGCGCGGGCTCACCACACCTGCCTGCGTGGCGTCGAACGGCGACCACCCCGGTATCCGCCGCAACCTGGAGATCACCGAGCTGGCCGGCCACTTCGAGGACCGCATCTTCAGCGCCTCCGACGTCCCCCGGGGCAAGCCCGCCCCCGACCTCTTCCTGCACGCGGCCCGCACCCTGGGCGTGCGGCCCGAGCGGTGCGTGGTGATCGAGGACAGCGCGTACGGAGTCCAGGCCGCCCGCGCCGCCGGGATGCGGGCCTTCGGCTACTGCGGCGGCCTCACCGCGGCCTCCCGCCTGGAAGGACCGGCCACCGTCGTCTTCGACGACATGCGCGAACTGCCCACGCTGCTGGCCGGGTCGGCGCACTGAACCACGTCCGCGAGCGGGGCGGGCATCGCGGGCGGGACGGGACTTTCACCTCGCAGCTCGGGGCGCGCCCGCGAGTGTATGCCGGTGCACGGTGAATCCACCCCGTTTGAAGGTCTCCAGCACGATCGTCACGTCGGCCTCCGTCACCTCTTCCAGGGCGCCGACGACCTCGGTGAGGAACGTCTGCAAGGCGTGATGGTCCTCCACGGCCACATGCGCGCAGATCTGGTAGTCCCCGCTGACCGTGGCCAGAGTCATGACCTCAGGTCGTCGCGACAGGGCCACACCGACCTTGTCCAGGTGGCGGAAGGAGACCTGGAGCCACAGCAGGGCTTCCGTCCCGAGGCCGAACAGGGAGGGGTCGACATCCGCCCGCACCCGCGAAACACCGGATTCGAGAAGCGCGGAGAGCTTGCGTGAGGCGGTGGCCTGGCTGACCCCGAGTTCGGCGGCGAGCCTGGTGGTCGAGATCCTGCCGTCCTGTGCGAGCAGGGCGGCGATCTCCAGTTCGTCGCGCTGGAGCGGTACGTCGATCCGACGGCTGCCGAACGACGGGAGCGGGGGGCGGCGGAGCGCCGCCGCCTCCCGCTCGGACAGGGCACCGCCGTTCCACGCGTGCGCCACCGTGTAGTACCTCAGCACGGGATACGAGGAGGAACTGCGCATCTGCGGCGGCAATCCGCTGTACAGCAGCTCCCGCAGCGACTCCTGACTGCTCGGGATGACTTCGACGAAGTAGTCGGACGAGCCCAGCAGGGCTATCACGGTTCTGGTCTCGCCGATCGCCGACAGAGCGCGGACGCTCTCCAGGACGCCGCCCGTCTCACCGCGGAGCCGCAGGAGCACGGGTGCCGGGCGCCCGATCAGCTGGGTGTCCAGGACGCCGACGACCCGGATCGTCCCGCTTTCCAGGAGCCGCTGCCCCCGCCGCGCGACCGTGCGGTCGGAGAGTCCCAGCACCTGGCCGATCTGGTCCCAGGATGCCCTGCCGTCCATCTGGAGGGCGGACGCTACCCGCCTGTCAGTCACACTCAAGTCATCTGTTCCATTCATCAGTAGGTCAATCATGTCGCAACCATGCAAAATGCGCCATCCTCTTGACGGATTGATTCGTGCGATGTCAGGGTAACTGCCCGTTCACACAGAGCGAGGGGGAGCCGTGCAGACAGACACCGAACACCCGGCGAACCAGCCGGTGCGATGACCGGCGCAGGCGCAGTGGGGTCCTACGCGGTGGTCGCGCTGCTGGGCGCGATGTCGCCGGGACCGGATTTCGCTCTGGTGAGCCGCTTCGCAGCGCTGCGAGGGCGACGCGTGGGGCTCGGGGCCTCCGCAGGCGTGGCTGCGGGCATGGCCGTCAATACGCTGGCGGCGGTGTTCGGGGTCGGCGCGGTCGTGGCCGCGTCCCCCGCTCTCTTCAAGGCTGTGGCCGTGGTCGGGGCGATCTACCTGCTCTACCTCGGCGTACGCTCCCTGCTGGCCGCAAGAGAGAGCGGCATCGGACCGGAGACGGAAACAGGGACCGCGCCGGCGGCGACGGAATCCTCCGCCACGGCCTTTCGCCAGGGACTGATCACCAACGTCCTCAACCCGAAATCGGTCGTCTTCCTGGTCGCGCTGCTGCCGCAGTTCCTGACAGACCGGTCGACCTGGCTGGACAAGACGGTCCTGGGTGTCATCACGGTCCTGGCCGTCCTCCTGTGGTTCAGCGTCGTGGCCCTGGCGGTCGGCGCCCTCCAGGCGGTCTTCCGCAAGCCGGTCGCCCGCAAGGTGCTGAACATCGCCACCGGCCTGGTGCTGATCTCCCTGGGAGTGATCCTCTTCCTGGTGGAGTGACCTCGGACGAGGCGTGGGTCAGTTCCCCGCAGCGCTGGCGCATCTGGTGGCGACCCAGAACCGAGACCACCGACCGCGAAGCAGCCCGCTCCCGGCGCCGCTGCCGCGTCCTCTGACGACAGAAGCCCAGGTCACGGGCGGTGTGACCTGGGCTTCCACAGAGCCCCCTATCGGATTCGAACCGATGACCTACGCATTACAAGTCCCGGCAGGATCCTGCCGGGGTTTCCGCTGGGCACTCCGGGGATCCAGAAATTCCTGGTCAGCGACCCGCCCTTGACGTCCGGTCCAGATCTGAGCGCGTCGTGCCCGCACGACCGCTCACGCATCGCTCACGCACCCTGGACCTCTCCATGGGCATTGACACGGCCACGCCCTGACGAGTTTGGTCAGTCTTCGACTTGGCGAGTGCAGTCTGCGATCTCATCGCTACAGTCTTCCCAAGAGTGTGAATTTCGTGGTTGGGGGTGGAATGGGTAGGCGATTCTTCATAGCGCTGGGAAGCGGACGGTACCGCCACCTACCTGAGGACGAGCAGTTGCGCTGCGTGCCTACCGATGTTCGCACGACAAGAAAGCTCTTCACCGGTTTTGGGTACGAATCCGTGCTATCTGGGCTCGGCGACTACGACGGCGCAGAGCAAGTCCGGCAAAAGTTGTCGCACTGGTCGGAGGACACTGCCCTCACTAGTGATGATGTAGTGGTCTTGTACTTCGCTGGCCACGGCTCAGTACAAGAGCGCGACCGGCACTATCTGCTCTGCTGGGACTCACGTGATGGAGACCTCGCAACCACAGCGTTGGCCACCGAGGATCTGGTCCGCATCTTGTGCCGGGGCAACCTCCGCCACCTCCTGCTGATTCTCGACACTTGCGCCGGCAGTGCCGGGGGGGCTGAAGCCTCGGCGATCGCGCTGCGGACCATCGCCTATCGGAACACAGATGCTGACTCGACTGGCTTGTGGTTTCTTGCGTCCGCACGCAGGAAGGACGTTGCCGAGGACGGAGCATTCGTAGCCGCTTTGACCGAAGCCGTGGAGACGACAACAGGACGCACTGGCCAGCGGCAGCAGTATCTCGACCTCACGGAACTAGTCAAGGCGGTCAACGAGCGTTTCGAGACGGACAGGTTGGGCCAGCGCGCCGAATTGGCCTGCGGGCTCGTGACCGGCCTGGCACCGTTCCTGCCGAATAGCGGGTACACCGATGAACTACCGCCGATCGGAACCGACTTGGAGGTACAGCGTCGGGTCGCGTCAAGGGACCTCACAGAGCACTTTGGTCCGCGCTCGCGCGGTGTGGAGTTCGAGTCGGAGCAGGGCCTGTACTTCAGCGGTCGGGTCCGAGTGCTGTCCGAGCTGGTGGCTTGGCTGACCTCCGACGACAGCGATGGCAGAGGCAGAGTCGTAACTGGCAGTCCTGGCTGCGGCAAGTCCGCCGTCCTGGGCAGGGTTGTTGCCCTCTCAGACAGTCGATACCGAGACCGCCTCGACGTTGCTGACGTTGATCCCACGGCCGTGGTGCCTGCTGGGTGTGTCACGGCTGCCGTGCATGCCCGCCACAAGCGACTCGAAGAGGTGGTGGAAAGGCTCGCCACCGCCCTTGAGGTCGAAGCAGACGGTGCTGCAGCACTGTTGCAGGAACTCACCAGGAGGGGACGCCAGGGACCGCCCCTGATCATTGTTGTCGATGCGGTGGACGAAGCTGGCTCGGACACCGCCGCAGATGCCGGTGGTCACGGCGAGCCTCGCCGAATCACCCGGGAACTACTCCGGCCCATGTCGGAGATTCAGGGCGTGAGACTCCTAGTCGGAACGCGACAGGAGTTGGTCGGCCCTCTGGGGCCCACATTTGTCTGCATGGACTTGGATCAGCCCCAATATCGCGCGAGCGTCGACGATGTCGCTGGCTACGTCACTCGCGTCCTGCTGGCGAGCGAGGAGGCCGAAGTACGTACTCCGTACCGCGGTCTACGCGAACTCGCTCGAACTGTCGCCCGCGGCGTCGCCGAGAAGGCTGCTGGCGTATACCTCTACGCCAGGACGACGGCGCGCACCCTGCGGTCGGACGAGACACCGGTGGACATCAGCCGATCTGGCTGGGCTGAACAACTCCCGAGCGAGGTCGGCGAAGCCTTTGACGACTACCTTGCCCGTTTCGGGCCCGATGAGCCACGGGTTCGCCGAATGCTGATTGCCCTCGCGTTCTCGGAGGGCAAAGGGCTACCTCGGGGCCGGACCTGGACTGCGATGAGTACGGTGATCTCCGGCGTGCGCTGCTCGGAGGCAGATGTCTCGTGGGCCTTGGACGTCGCCGAGGCCTATATCGCAGAGGTCATCGACGATGACCGACGTTCGGTCTACCGGCTCTATCACAAGGCGCTGGCCGAGCACTTGCGCGCGACGGCGGACCGGTCCCCCGAGGAGATCCAACGGTCTGTCGTCGAAGCGCTCCGCTCCCTCGCCCCCGTCGCCGCCGGAGGCAATCAAGATTGGTTCGGCGCCGTCCCATACGTCCGGCAGCACCTGTCCACGCATGCGGCTGCGGCAGGGATCCTCGCCCCCCTCATCGAGGATCCGGGTTTCCTGCTCGCCAGCGAACCGCTCGCACTCTTAAGGGCGTTCGTCTCTATCGAAGGCGAGAGCGCCCGACGGGTCCGCAGCTCCTACGAGCAAGTCGCGCACCGTCTGACAAGCGATCACACCGTCGGTGATCGGGCCGCCGATCTGCAATTGTCAGCTCGCCGATGCGAGGCCAACGACCTCGCCGACCGCATCGACGAACTCGGGGTCGCCCTCCCATGGTCTGCTCGGTGGGCCTGGTGGTCGACCAGTGGAGTGCATCGGTTGCTTCATGGCCACACCAAGACTGCCGAATGCATCGCGGTTGGATCACTCGACGGCCGTCCCATCGCCGTCACTGGGAGCGCTGACGAGACAGCCCTTGTATGGGACCTCGGCTCACAGCGTCAAATCGGCGAACCGTTACATGTTGGCATATCAGTGAGCGCAGTTGCGATTGGAGAGTTGGGCGACTACACGGTAGCCCTCACCGGAGCAGTCGATGGGACTGTAAGGATTTGGGACCTCTCGGCCGGTCAGGAATACGGGCGCGCTCTCACCGGACACACCAACCGGGTTGAGAGCATTACGGTGGGCGCCATTCACGGGCGGCCCGTGGTCTTGACAACCAGCGCAGACGGCACAGCACGCATCTGGGACCTGATCGAGAGACAGCAACTCGGTACAGAGCTCGCTGCTCACAAACGTACGGTCCGGGATGCCGATCTAGGTCAACTGGACGGCCGGCCGGTGGCCATTACAGGAGGCGAGGACAAAGCCGTCTACGTCTGGGACTTGAGTGATGTATTCGACGGTGGAGACGCGCACGTCGATGGGAGTCCACTCATTGGCCCTACCGACTCGGTTACCGCAGTCTCTGTGGCGCAGCTCGACGGCCGCGCTGTAGCACTGGTCGGGGACGCGGCAGGAATGCTCAGTCGATGGGACCTAGCCGACCGCAGGCAGATTGGTGAGCCGGTCGTGGCGCACGTCTACTGGAGTATGAGCGGGGTCGCCTCCGCCGTGACGGGCGAGTTCGATGGGCACCCAGTTGCGTTGACCAGCGGGGTGCATGAGGCGCGGTTATGGGATCTACGAACACTCCAGCAACTCGCACATCCGCTGCGCGGGCATGTCGAATACATCAGGGCAGCTGCTCTCTCCACTCAGGGAGGGGCCTTCCTCGCAGTCACAGTCAGCCAGGACCGTACGGCACGCATTTGGGACCTCACCGTGGATCAACCCGACGAAGGTCACACCCGTGCTATCGGCTGCCTGGCCTCATGTGAGGTCCAGGGCCGACCTCTGGTCGTCACGGGAGGGCAAGACGCGACTGCGAGACTCTGGGATCTGCGCACACGAACACAAGTCGGCATCCCCATGGAAGGTCATTCCGGTGACGTCTCGGCAGTCGCTCTAGGTATTCTCGGCGGCCGTGCCATTGTCGCGACCGGTGGTTCCGATACCTCTGTACGGCTATGGGATCCATTCCAGGGAACATCCTTGGTGTCCCCCCTCCTTGGGCATACAAACGCAGTCCGGTGTGTCGCCTTCGGAGAACTGGATGGCGCACCCGTCCTGGTCACCGGCAGCGAGGACGGCACGGCGCGAATCTGGGATGTCACATCTGGATCTCCGATTGGGCATCCCCTCGGAGGGCATATCGGTGGAATCTCTCACCTGACCGTACGTTCCGGCGCGCACGGGGTCGAGGTTTTGCTGGCAACATCCTTGGATCACACATACCTCTGGGAGATCGCAGGATACGGCGCCACTTGGCCCGCCGGTCCGCGTGCGCATTTCAACGTAGAAGACCTCAGCCCTTCCGCGCGGATCGTCGGCGTTGCGTTTCACGGCGTGCGGCCCGTGGTTCTTTCGAGCCAAGCAGGAAATACGGTCTACATTCACCATGTACTGGACCGCGACTTGACAGGGGGGCCATTTCTCGGGCACACGTCCGTAGTAATGACTGGCACGCTCGACCATATTGCAGGAAAATCAGTCGTGGTGACAACTTCTCGCGACGAGACCACTCGCATATGGGACCTGAAAACGACCCAACCCCTGGGGGCCCCGATGGAGGGCCACACGCGGGTTGCGTATTCGTCCCAAAGTCCGTACGTTCCATCGCCTTTACTCGTAAAAGTCGACGGAACCCAATTGGGGGTTATTGCAACATTTCACGATGTGAGGGTCTGGGACGTCACTACTATGCGCCCGATCGGGGAGCCGTTGTGCCCTGCGGAACGGTCCCACGAATTGGTGTCCGTCGACATTCTGGATGCCGACGACGGAAGCGCTAATGTAATTACAATCGCTATCGATGGCGTGGTGCGCACTCACGATTTAGATGGAGGCCACCAAGTGGCAGCCCACCTTACGTCCTCAATTCCTACAACGTATGACGCGATGGCCATTCGCTTGAACGGCGAAAACATTCTTGCACGTAGCAGTTGGATAGAATCAGAAGTATGGAGCCTGTCGTCCCGCAGGCGTCTCGGGAAACGCGCAGGGGTCTCCTTGCGCGCATGCCTTCTCCCGATGGAGGACGGCGAGGTTGCCATCGCTTCCGTTGCAACGGATTTCAAGATCGAAGCTTGGAATCTACGCAATCAGACCCCCCTATGCTCTCCGATGTCAGGTCACACTGACAGCGTGAATGCATTAAGGTCGGGCATTATAGGAGGTGTCACAGTTGTAGCCAGTGCATCCAGTGATGGCACCGTGAGATTGTGGGATCCGGGCGCTGGCATTCCACTCGGCGATCCTCTCAGCGGCCACAAGATGGGCGCCCATAGCCTGGAGATTGCCCACTGGGATACACGCGATGTCGTCATCTCCGGATCAGGCGACGGGCGTCTGCGGTGCTGGGACGCCTCAAGCGCAGAGGACATAGGCGTCGATCTTGAACCGTTCCCCTCCACGGTTCGAGCCGTCCGCGCCATAGCAGTCAATGGTTCGCCCATCCTGGTCGCAGCAGACCGCCATGGACTCATACGAGTCTGGGATATGGCTGCCTCGTCCTGGATCTCTGAGCTCGACATCGGCAGCGGCATCAGCGGTATCGCGCTAAATAGTCGCGGCCGGATCTGCGTTGCAACCGACATGGGAGTGATCGCGGTGCAACTGAACCTTGTCCCCCGGCGGGGCATCTCATGACCCGCGTCGTGCTCGTCCACGGCATCGCCCAACAGGTCAAAGGCCCAGAGACACTCCTCGCCGACTGGTACCCAGCGCTGAGCGACGGCGTCACCTTGGCAGGCCGGGCGGGACCGGATCGCAACGAAGTCTCGATGGCTTTTTATGGCGACCTATTCCGCCCCGCCGGATACCGTGGGCTTGGACAGCCTGAGCTCGATGCCTTTGACGTGCAGGAGGGCCTTGAGCGCGGTCTGCTTCTGCAGTGGTGGACATCCGCGGCCGAGCAGGAAGCGTGGGTTGCTGGCCCCGGTGCCGCGACCCGAGTGCGTACCCCCTTTCTGGTGCAGCGGGCCTTGGACGCCCTCAGCCACTCCTCGTTCTTCTCTGGCCTCAGTGAACGCGCCATGATTAGCAGTGCTCGCCAAGTACGGCGCTACTTCACTGAGCCGCAAGTGCGCGCCGCAGTACAGGAACGGCTAGCCCGTCTCGTCACCAGGGACACAGAGGTAATCGTCGCCCACTCCCTCGGCACGGTGGTCGCATACGAGGCCCTTTGTGCCCACCCGGACTGGCCTGATCTAACCTTGATCACTCTCGGGTCCCCGTTAGCCGTCCGTAACCTCGTCTTCGAGCGGCTTGCGCCTTTGCCTGCCGGTGGTTTCGCGAGATGGCCTGCACCGGTGAAGCGCTGGACCAACATCGCCGACGCAGGAGATGTTGTAGCCCTGACCAAGGAACTGGCGCCATCCTTCGGAGACCGTATCCGTGATCTTCTAGTCCACAACGGCGCCAAAGCGCATGATGTAAGCCCATATCTCACTGCCCGAGAGACCGGCATGGCCATGGCCGAGGCTCTGCGTGACGGCGGTTAGGTCCCCGAGGATGAGGGAGACCCGGTCGCATGCTTGAAGGCTTCGCTGGGTGGACGGTGCAGTTCATCGTGCAGGACACCACGACGGATGTCTCGCGTGCGTCGTGACGCTTCTTCAGCTGTACCCGAACCGGGATGCTGGCTGTGTGCGTCAGCAGTCACCATGCGTTGCGGGCCCGAGCGGCTAGCTGGTGGCCTCGGGCCAGGACCCTTTGAGCGGTTGGGTCGAGTCCGAGGACGCTGCCCCCCATGGACGCCAGCGAGCGACCACACGGCGAACACCTGAGGAAGGCTAGCGGCGTCGAAGGCGGTGCCGGCCCGTCGGGGTCAAGAACCCCGGCGGCGCCAAGTAAGCAATCAAGAGCTGCTGAACTCCCATAGCGGGCCCATAGGCCGGCCAGCAGAATCGAGAGTGCTTGTCAGCCTCCGCCGAGGGCGTGAGCGAGGGCATAAGCTCGCTCCGCCATGCCCCGCTTCCACGGCGGCGCCCCAACCTCCTGGACAATCTCCCGCCACAGTGCTGCGGTGGCCGCGCCGAATGCCGTGAGGGCGCCGGTTCAGCGTCCCGCCACGACGGGAAGCGGTAAGTCCATGGATGCCCGCGCAAGCTGATCCACATCGGACGCCCCGTCATCCCAGTCATCTTCGACGGCCTGCCGTCACTCGGTAGCTTCGGCCGGCTAACCGCCATCAAGGCTTCGAAGAGGTCGGAGACGAACGCTGCGGGCCCCGCGCTGAGCGAACTGTTGGCCAGCGAGAACAGCACCGTGCGGGAGTGGGCTGCGCCCGCCGCTTGGAGCCTCCCTCCACGTTCCGGAAACACCAAGCGTCAAGTGTTCGGCCGCTCCGGTTTCCCTTCTCCGCAAGCGAGTCTCACCATCGCTTACTGGTAGTTGGGCAAAGCGAATCTGACTACGTATACGTCCTATGCCGGGTCGGCAGCGCACACGCCGACGTTCCGCCTGGCATCCGCTGACGATTATTCGCCACTAGCCGGTAAACACCCCGGGCCGCCCATCGCACAGGGGGCAGGGTCAGCAACGCTCCCAACAACGGCCATCCACCGTGTGCATTCAGAAGCAGCTTGGCAACTGCCTGGCATCCGCCGTGCACCGCCCCTGCCGGTGTCACCCACAAGACTTCGTATTCAGCACGCTGCTGCGTGATACCAAGCGCCCCCAGATCTGCAAACTGCCACGGCGTGGTGGCGCAACGGGGGCGGAGACGCCGCTCGGCGAACTTCACCGAGTCAGCACAGAAACCGCAGTCCCCGTCATAGACAAGTACAGCTTGCATCTGCATTTTCTCCTCGTCGCGGATTAGCCGATGGCTGCGGCCACGCAGGTACTCAATTCGAACTCGGCGTCGCGTGATTCCAAGCACGCCGTCGTCGCCACCGGAGCCTGCGCCGAAACGCGTCCTCGACCACACCGGCCTGCCGCTGGCGTCCACCACGCCGTGGTCGGAATTGCCCGCCTGCACAGCCTCGCCCTTACCGGACAGACAAACCGCCTAAGAACAGCGGGATGTCTGGCCCGGCCGGGATGTCACTTACGGCATGGCCTTCAGGGGCGGCCTCGTACGAGGGATCCAAGGCCGGCCTGCTTGGGCACCACTCCTTCGCCTGCCTCCGTGCCTGGCACGGTGCGCGGCGCACTCTGCCGCCGCGAGACCCGTCGGCACAGGTTCGGCACCGCGACGTAGAAGCGATCCGGCAGGAATACAGCGTCTGCGATGATCATCGCGCCGGAGAACAGCGGCAGCCCCATGAGTACTGCGATACCGATGTGCATGCCAAGCAGCATGGTCAGAACCGGGTACTTCAGCTTGCCGAAGAGGACGAAGGGGAAGGCGACTTGGAGAAGCACGGTCAGGTAGCCGGCCACCGCGATGGTGGCCTGCTGACCGTCTACCCAGTGGGAGAGCGCAGGCCACGGCTGGAAGAGCCCGAGGTTCAGCACATAGTGCAGCGCGGTTCCGGCACCCCAGGTTCCGCCCTGTGCCTTGTAAAGACCGGCCGCGCCGTAGAGGAAGCAGACCTGGACCCCGATCACGAGGAGACCACAGTTGTGCACGGCCGTGACCAAGGTATGTCGTGCCTGGAGTAGTTGTAGTGCGACGTCGGACCGCCATCGGCCGGGCTCCCTCCTGGCGGGCCTGCGCCGGGCCCGTCTGGCATCCAGGGACCAGCGGCGTCCGCATGCGGTGAAGACGAGGTAGAGCGCCATCAGGAGGACGAGGTTGTCGCCTCCGTCCGTCATGAAGATCGCCCTCGCGTGGAACGATGTGACGACGGCAGCGAAGAGCACGGACACGGCACGGGTCCGCCAGCCCAGCATGAACAAGGCGCAGATAACGAGTGCCGCCGCGTAACAGATCTCGAAGTAGGCGCGGCTGTCCGACAGGGTGAGCACACTGGCCCAGCCGGTCTGGGCGAAGAGCTGCCGCGCGAGCGTGGGCGTCCACGGTGAATCGGGGCCCCAGATCTCGTCGCGGTGCGGGAACTCGCGCAGCAGGAAGACGAGGTAGAGCAGGCCGTATCCGACTCGAAGCACCGACACCGCGTAGAGCGAGAGAGGGCGTCCGGTCAGGAGCTCCCACGCCCCGTGTGCGGGATCGGTCAGCCGTCCGAGCAGCCGTCGGCCGGTCGCCCCGTCCTGGGCTGCCGAGGGCCGGATCATGTCATTTCCCGTCGGAGACATCGGAGGCCACCTTCCACCAGGGCAGACGCCGTGTTTCGGCATTCGCGGACGTGGCACGGCGGTCACTGCCCGCAGTGCCTGAAGCGGCAATGGGCTGGGTGACCACCCGGAGCTGGATGAACTCGAACGCTTTGCCGTCCCGGTCGGTCATCCGGTCGGCGGCGATGTTGCGCAGGTACTGCCGCATCATCTCGGCCCGAGGCGAGTGCGAGCGGTCGTCTCCTCCGTGCAGTTCGTCGTAGGACGTCCAGGAACGGCGCAGCAGGTTCTGCGAGGTGTGGCTCGGAAAGACGTTGTGCTTGACGGCAGACTCGTCCATGGCGGACAGATCGACCCAGGGACTGACCTGGACCGCCCCGTCCCGGGCCGTGTGTGCGGTCCGCGCGGAGATCGTCCGGTTGACGGAGTCCGGGTCCGGGGCGAACAGCCGCCAGTTCTGTTCGAAGAGGGGGTAGATCCAGGCGTTCACCTGTCGGCTAAAGCGCTGTGAGACGACGTTCGAGGGCGCCACGTGCAGAAACACCATGACGACATGCATCAGGGCCGTGACGAGACAGAGGACCACAGCGGTGTTCAACGTTCCCCGCACCACCCGTTGAGCTCTGCGCGGCCTGTGGATTTCGCCTTGCTCTTCCTCTTCTCCGTGCGTGTGGTCTATGACCAGCCCCGGGCAGGAGGTCTGCCCTCGCATTTGCCCATGCTCTGATTCGATTCCGCCCAGCACTGCTCGCCCTGTTCTTCTTGTCGTGCGTCTCGTGGAAGCGCGTGGCGGGGCCAGGAGGAGATGATGCCCCACCACGCGCCGTTCAGTTGGCAGCACGCGAGCCGCCGCTGCCAACTAGCCTTCGTAGGAGCCGTGCTGCTCGGGCTTGTCGCCGTAGCCGCCGTGCTGCTCAGGCTTGTCGCCGTAGCCGCCGTGGTCGTCGCCGTAGCCGCCGTGATCGTGGCCGTGGTCGTCGCCGTAGCCGCCGTGATCGTGGTCGTGGTCGTCGCCGTAGCCGCCGTGGTCGTGGCCGGGCTTGCCGCCGTGTCCGCCGCCCGTGGTGTTGCCGCCGTTTCCGCCACCCGTGGTGTTGCCGGCGACGTTCCCTGAGGTGTTGCCTGCGATGTTCCCGGTGGTGCTCCCGGCCCCCGAGGTTCCGCCGATGGTGCCGCCGGTCAGAACTCCGCCCAGCACGCCACCCAGCACTCCACCCGTGGAAGTGCCGCCCGTCGTACCGCCGGTCAGAACTCCGCCCAGCACGCCGCCCAGCACTCCACCCGTGGTGCCAGTAGTAGTGCCGCCCGTCGTGGTACCGGTCGTCGTCCCGCCCGTGGTACCGGTCGTCGTCCCGCCCGTGGTTCCGGTCGTCGTCCCGCCCGTGGTTCCGGTGGAGCAGGCGGGCCGCGTGATGCGGTTGGTGTCCAGGGTGACCGAGCCGTTACGTGCCAGCGCCCGGCCGTCGATGCTGGCGCCGGTGGTGGCTCCGATCGAGGTCAGGGCCAGGATGTTGCCCACGAAGGTCGAGTTGGTGCCGAGCGTGGCCGAACTGCCGATCTCCCAGAACACGTTGCACGGTTGCGCGCCGTTGATGAGTGCGACGCGGCTGGCGGACGCCGTCGTCAGCCCCGAGCCGACCTGGAAGACCCAGACCGCGTTGGGGTCGCCCTGAGCGTCGAGGGTGAGCGTCCCGGTGAGGCCCAGGGTCGAGGAGGCGGTGTAGACGCCGGGTACCAGCGTCAGCCCTCCGGCGTCCGGCGGAAGCGCGGCGTCCGTTGCCTGGCCCGCTGCGTTGTTGAACGCCGCGACCAGGTCGGACTTGGCCTGGAGCGCGACGGCGTCCGCCGAGTGCTGGGCCCCGTTCACGATTCCCGGCGGGAATCCGCTGATGGCCGTTCCAGGGCTGACCCCGATATCCCCAGTGATCACGGAAGGGCCGGTGTTGGTGATCGATTGACCTGCCAGCACGGCGAAGCTGTCCGCCGTACCCAGCGGCACGGGAGTGGCGGTGGCGAACGCCTGGGCCGGCGCCACAGCCACCATCCCGGCGGCAACAACCGCCGTGAATGTTCCCGTGAGTCAGGCCGAAACAGTGCGCCGTTGTGCAGCCTCAGTAGATCTGAGCTTCATCAGAAACCGATTTCTGTTTGAGAGGCGGCGACTTCCGAGCCTTTCCGGGCTCCCCGGAAGCCGTCGTATGTCGCCCGCATATTACACATTGAATGGGTCGCGGAATTCTAAAGATTGGGGCGAGTCGAGACCTCTTCAGGTATCGCGAGGAGCTACAGGAATCAGATAACTCCAAGCTTCAGACCTTCCAGGCGACCCTAGACGATGCAGAATCGTCCCTTCTTGATGCAGAATTGTTTCTTCGGAAGCGCGTACCCCAATATCGGAAATCGAATATGAAATAATGCGTCACGCGTTCCCCTGTCGGAGATCAGCCGCAAGACTGCGCGGCGGCTGACCGGCGCGCCGACGATGCCCGGGGGTGCCGGCCGGGCCTGCGAGGGCGAGACCGATCGCGACCAGGGGCGAGCGCAGTCGCTCGGTCCGCTGGTCGTGACTTCGGTCAGGCCGGGTATCTGCTCGGCGAACGTGCGGCGCCCCTACTCGGCGTTCCGGCAAGCAACTCGGCTACGGCGGATTGTCCCGCGCTCGACCCATCAGCGGGCGCAGGTAGGAGCCGTATGGCCACCCCTGTTGCGGGCGGTGATGGAGAGCATGGAGCGATCTCGACAGGTCTCTGGAGAGGCACGGGAAGCACTGACCGCGAATATTTAGCGCATCTCCGCGGCTGCGAGCTGGGCGTTCCCAATGGGGGATTTACTCATGCGCAACAAGGAAGCACGGGAACTCAGCGGGGAACGGTTCATGGGCGCGGCAAGGGAGGCCATCAGCAAGGCGCCCAGTGCGGGAAAGCACTGGCTTTCCCCTCGCCTGGATGGGACTGTGCCCGGCTATGCCTGGGCAAGTACCAGGCCATGAGCAGAGGAGCAATGGAGAAGTGGGCACGCGCTGCGGCCGAGGCGGAGCTGTGCGACGCGCTTCCTCGTCGGTGGGCGCACTCGCAAGGGGTTGCCCGTCGCGCTGCCGAAGTGGCCGGGGTTCTGGGAGACGATGCGGAACTGCTGACCTCCGCCGCCGTCCTGCATGATGTTGGGTACGCTCCGCGGCTGGCCCGGACCGGGTTTCATCCGCTGGATGGCGCCCGGTTTCTACGTGACACCCATGCTGCGGATGACCGGCTGGTCCGATTGGTGGCGAACCACTCGCTGGCCTTGCCGGAGGCCGAGGAGCGCGGATTGCGAGACGTGCTGGAGGCGGAGTTTCCGCTGCTCGACGATCAGCGCCTGGTGGACGCCCTTGTCTACTGCGACATGACGACGACCCCCGACGGCGAAGTCGCCTTCGAATTCGACACCTGGCCGGATCTCCCCACGTTCGTAGAGATCGAAGGGCCCGACGAAGCATCTGTCCGGCAGGCAGCTGCTCTGCTCGAACTCGACTATACGGAAGCCCGGTTCGGCAGCGTCGACGAGATCTACAAGAGCGAATCCGGCCGCGACATCCTCGCCGAATCCACTCTCCTCTTCGCCGACGTCCATGAGAAAGGGCAGGCCGAGGTGGCAGCCCAGGGCGAGTGACCTCGGGGGCGGAGCTGTGCATAGAGAACTTGCCGTGACCCCCTTGGTGATCCCTGGCATCGCCGAATTCGCCCGCGGCGGCCTGCCGGCTGCGGCAGACACCGATGACGGCAACCGGTGGGTCGACGGATACTGCTGGCTCTACTGCGGCCAGAAATGGACCCGCGTCCTGTGGATCGGCCCGGTGAGCGTGGCCGGCGCCCAGGCCGCCATGTACGCCTGCGGCCCCTGTATCCGGGAATTGCAGGAGCAGGTCTGGCAATCCATCCTTCTCCACGATGAGCCGACTCAGTCGGCACCATCCGGTGCTCCCCGCGAAACGGAGCCGTACGTCGGCCGCCCGGGAGGCAAGCACCGGGCGGGAGGCGGGTTCCTGCGCCGTCGCTGATGCGCTCCCGGCGCTCTACTACGAGACGCCCTTCAGCCCCGCCCTGTGCGCGCACCCCCAGCGACGGGGCGGGGCGCCCTCACCCGCAGTACCAGCACCTCCGCACACCACAGGCTTCCCGCCGCACCGGCGGGAGATTGGTAGAGGAAGGAGCACGAAGTGGGAGATCAGACACCCTCCGCCTCTCACCTCCAGCGTGACGCAAGGAAGGGAACAGCCCATGGAGCATCGATCGGTTCGAGCCGTCGAAGAGGCACTGGGATGGAATGGCCCAGGAACACTCGGTAAGGGGTTCGCCCGGGGAAGCATCAGCGACCACGAGGTCGTGGCACGGCTGCCCACACCGCAGCGCCTGCTCGACATGGTCATGCGCCGGAGCATCGCCAACCCCCCGTTCCGGCTTCCACGGCATCACGGTCGTGCGGATCGTCGCGCCCAGAACATGAAAAACCCCAGGTCACGGGCTGTGTGACCTGGGGTTTCCTCGAGCCCCCTATCGGATTCGAACCGATGACCTACGCATTACAAGTGCGTTGCTCTGGCCAGCTGAGCTAAGGAGGCGCGTCGCAGCATTCTAACCGCACCGCGGACGTGACCAAGTCGAAAATTTCCCCGGCCCAGAACTACTGACAGACCGCAAACGGCCAGGTAGCGTCTCGTTTCAGTTCACCTATGTGGACTACACCACTCACCTTTACTCGGATCGTCCGGCACGTTCCTGCCGGTGAAGGAGCACACGCTCATGGCAACAGTCACGTTCGACAAGGCGACCCGGATATACCCCGGCTCCACCAAGCCCGCCGTGGACGCGCTGGAGATCGATGTCGCGGACGGCGAGTTCCTCGTCCTCGTCGGTCCTTCCGGTTGCGGCAAGTCGACCTCCCTGCGCATGCTCGCGGGTCTTGAGGACGTCAACGGCGGCGCGATCCGCATCGGTGACCGCGACGTCACGCACCTGCCGCCGAAGGACCGGGACATCGCGATGGTGTTCCAGAACTACGCGCTGTACCCGCACATGACGGTCGCCGACAACATGGGCTTCGCGCTCAAGATCGCCGGCATCAACAAGACCGAGATCCGCGCCAAGGTCGAAGAGGCCGCGAAGATCCTCGACCTCACCGAGTACCTGGACCGCAAGCCGAAGGCGCTCTCCGGTGGTCAGCGTCAGCGTGTCGCGATGGGCCGCGCCATCGTGCGTGAGCCGCAGGTCTTCCTCATGGACGAGCCGCTGTCGAACCTCGACGCCAAGCTCCGTGTCTCCACCCGTACGCAGATCGCGTCGCTCCAGCGCCGCCTCGGCATCACCACCGTGTACGTCACCCACGACCAGGTCGAGGCCATGACCATGGGTGACCGCGTCGTCGTGCTGAAGGACGGCCTGCTCCAGCAGATCGACTCGCCGCGCAACATGTACGACCGCCCCAACAACCTCTTCGTCGCCGGATTCATCGGCTCCCCGGCCATGAACCTGGTCGAGGTCCCGATCGCCGACGGTGGCGTGAAGTTCGGCAACAGCGTCGTCCCCGTCTCCCGCGAGGCGCTCGCCGCCGCGGCCGACAAGGGTGACACCACGGTCACCGTCGGTGTCCGCCCCGAGCACTTCGAGGTCGTCGAGCACGGCGAGGTCTCGAAGACCCTCACCAAGGAGAGCGCCGACGCCCCGGCCGGCCTGGCCGTCGCGGTCAACGTCGTCGAGGAGCTCGGCGCCGACGCCTACGTCTACGGCTCCGCCGAGGTGAACGGTGTGACCAAGGAGCTCGTCGTCCGTGTCAACGGCCGCAAGGTCCCGGACAAGGGCAGCAAGCTCAACGTCGTCCCGCGCACCGGCGAGATCCACGTCTTCTCGACCTCCACCGGCGAGCGCCTCAGCGACTGACGCTCCCGCCTCACTGCGGCCCCGCACCTCCCTTCCCGGAGGTGCGGGGCCGCAGTGCGTTGTCGACAAATACCGCACCGGAACGGGCATTTCACCGGAGGCGGGTCAACGCCCGATTCGAAAAGCAGACTCGAACCATCCCCCACACGAGTGACTGAATGTCTCCACATCATCACCGAACGCTACGCTCGCTGCGTGACCCACACAGCCCGCCGAATCGGCCGAACTCTCGCACTCGTCCTGCCCGTCGTCCTGGTTCTCTCCGGGACGCTCGCGGTCACCCGCGTCCCGTGGGCAGGCACCTCCAACGACTCGCAGATGCTGACCGCTTCCTCCAAGGAAGTGTCGGTACGCGCCAAGACCCGTACCCCGCAGGACATTCTGCGCGACCAGCTCCTCACCGAACTCCAGGAGAAGAACCCCGGCGTCGCGCTCACCCACCTCCAGCGCGAGGTCGAGAACCGCCCCTCGCTGGCGAGCCACTGCATGTCGATCGCCCGCTCGCTGGGCCGCGCCGCGGTCGAGCACTACGGGCCGGCGCGCGCCCAGGCGTACTCGCGCCCGGTCTGCGACACGTCCTTCGCCTCCGGGGTGGCCCACCAGCGCTGACCCGTCCGGCACCGGCCCGTGAGGGACGTGAGGGAGGGGCCGCCGCGCGCCACCGGCGCCGGGGCCGCCCCGGTGTGCAGGCCGGCCTCAAGGGTGTCCCTTAGGGTGCGCCTCATGACGACGACCGCTGAACCGCATGCGCATGCGCCTGCGTCCGCACTGCCCACCCAGGCCGTGATCCTGGCGGGCGGCCAGGGTTCCCGGCTGCGCCCGTACACCGACGACCGCCCCAAGCCGATGGTCGAGATCCCGGGCACCGGGACGCCGATCATCGGCCATCAACTGGCCTGGCTGGCCGCCGAGGGCGTGACCGACGCGGTCATCTCCTGCGGCCATCTCGCCGAAGTGCTCCAGGAATGGCTGGAGTCCAGCACCCTGCCCCTCCGGGTCACGACGGTCGTCGAGTCCGAACCGCTGGGCCGCGGCGGCGGTCTCAAGTACGCCGCAGGGCATCTCCCGCACCCCGACCGCCCCTGGTACGCGACGAACGGTGACATCTGGACGCGCTTCTCGCTGCGCGAGATGGCCGCCTTCCACGCCGAACGCGACGCCACCGCCACCCTGGCCCTCGCCCGCCCCCGCATCCCGTGGGGCGCCGTCGAGACGAACGAGTTCGGGCAGGTCCTCGACTTCATCGAGGCGCCACCCTCGCCGTATCTCATCAACGCCGGGGTGTACGTCTTCTCCGCGGCCTTCAGGGCGCTGCTGCCGGACCGCGGCGACCACGAGCGGACCACCTTCCCGCGCCTCGCCCGCGAGCGCAGGCTGGCCGGGTATCCGCTGCCGCACGGGGCGTACTGGCGGGCCATCGACACCGCCAAGGACCTCACCGAGGCAGCCAGGGAACTCGGCCGGTCCTGACCGGACCCGGCCCGGCGGTCACTGAGACGTACCGGCCAACAGCCAGCGCCGGACCGGGACTTCGAGCAGTACCCGCTCCCCGTCCGGCCGGTACGGGGTGGAGGCGTCCCAGGCGTACTTCGCGGCGAAGGCATCCAGGATCCGCTCCGGGAACCGGCCGCGGTGCACCACCGCCTCCCCCTCGGCCACGACGGGAAGCCGACCGTCCTCCAGCGCCAGGGACACCCGCGGGAACGCCTCGATGTTGCGGACCTTGACCGACGCTCCGTCCGCACCGATCCACCAGCTGTCCTTCAGGAAGACGAACCAGACCGGCGTCACATGGGTGGACCCGTCCGGACGCACGGTGCACAGCCAGACGTGCTTCTCCCGGTACAGGCGGTCACGCACCGCTCCATCGAGGGAATCGGTAAGGGAATCGGTGAGGGACTTGGGTGGGGACTCGGGACGGGGCTCGGGACGGGACTCGGGACGGGGCTCGGGAAGGGGCTCGGGAAGGGGCTCGGGATGAGACTCGGGAAGGGACGAGGAATCGCTCATTCCCCCATCTCACCCGCGTCCCCGCCGGAGCGCCTCGGTCCGGCGTCCCGGCCGCCTCGGGCCTGCGTCCTACGCCCACCGGACCAGGCGGCCGGATCCGTCCCGCGGTACCCCCGGTACGGCCGTCAGCCGAGAAGGCCGCCGATCGGGTTCTTGTTGCTGCCGCCGCCCGAGGTGCCCCCGGACCCGCCGCCGGACGCCGTGCCGCCGCTGCCGCCGCCGCTCGTCCCGGCCGTGGCCGACGGGCCCGCGCTGGTCGTCGCCGGAGGCGGCGGAGCCTGCTGCTGCTGTTGCTGCCGCTGCGACGGCGGCAGTTGCGCGGTGCCCTGCGTCTGGCTGGGCTGCCCGCCGACGGTGCCCGCGGTCGCGCTCTCCCGTACCGTGCCGGGCTCCGAGGACTTCCCCGAGGGGCTCGCCGCACCGCTCGCGGACGGCGACGGGTGCCTCGACGTGCGCTGCTGCGCCGGGCTGCCGGACGAGCCGGGCTCCTGCGGCAGCACCTGTCCGGGCAGCCGGTTGGTGGGATCGGTGTTCGGGCCCGGTACGGTCACGACCTGCGCGGAGCGGACGGCGCCGCCGAGGAGCGAGCCGATGAGCAGCGTCAGCCCCACGACCACGGTGGCCACGACGGTGCCGCGCCGCAGCACCCGCCGCCGCAGTTCGGTCAGTTCGGAGCGCGGTCCGAGCTTGCGCCAGGCCTCGCCCGCGAGGCGGCCGTCGACCGAGTAGACCGGCGCTCCGGCGATGATCAGCGGGGACCAGGCGGCGAGGTAGATGATGTCCGGTGCGTCGTACGCCGGTACGGTCCGCCACGTGACCGTCACCAGGAGCGCGATCGAGAGCAGCGCCCCGAACACGGCGGCGACGCGCTGCCAGAGCCCCAGGACGGTGAGCACTCCGACGACGACCTGGAGGAACGCGATGGTGAGCCCGGCGCCCACCGGATGCGAGAGCGCGAAGTCGCGGAGGGGTTCGGCGAGGGCCCAAGGGTGCAGCGAGTGCAGCCACTTGACCATCGAGCCGCGCTCGCCGCCGTCGAAGTAGACGGGGTCGCAGAGCTTGCCCATTCCGGCGTACATCGAGATGAGCCCGAGGAACACCCGGAGCGGCAGCAGCACCACGCCGAGGTTCATCCGGCGGCCGGGGTAGTAGGCGTGCCGGACGTTGTCGGAGCCGTGGCGGCGGGTGCCGTCCTGGCCGTCGTCGTCGAACTCGTCGAACTCGCCGTACGCGTGGTGATCGCCGTACTCGTGCGGCCCGTCGAACTCCTCGCGCCGGTACCGCTCCGGCTCGTCGTACGCGCCGACGGCCTCCCGCATCCGGGGCAGCAGCGCCGTGCCCGCGGTGCCCGGGTCGTCGACCGAGATGCGCGGGATGACCTGGGTGGCTCCGGCGTCCTGGCCGGAGGCGTAACCGACCTCCTGGACGCCGGAGTTCCGTACGGCCTGCAGGAGTCTGATGGCGCCGGTGTCGTCCGGGGCGGACTTCCCACTCCACACGACGGGCGCCCTGCGCCGCGCGCGTGCGCCCGCGGGCATCCTTGCCGTATCCGTCAGGCCCGAACCGGCGGGCCTGCGGATCGAGTTCGGTGCGAGCTGCACCCGGAAGCTGGCGTGGTTGACGACGACCTGTGCGGGATCGCACGGCACCTTGACCATGCTCAGCGCGGGCAGGTTGTCGAACCCGGGTGTTCTGGTGTCCACGCTCATCTAACCGAGTGACGCAGGCTTAGGACACTGCCTTGACGCGCCGGATCTGTCCGCGACCCGTCAACACTCCGTATCCGTAGGGGAAGGAGCACCGGAGCGGGCAGGTGAGCGGCCGGGTGAACGGTCGGGGAGCGGTCAGGTGAGCGGCTCCCACCAGTCACGGCGGGCGCGGTACCAGGCGACGGTGCGGGCCAGTCCGTCGGCGAGGCCGTGGCGCGGCCGGTAGCCGAGTTCGTCGCGGGCCCGGCGCCAGTCGACGGCGTACCGCGGCCCGCTCCCGCCACGCCCCTCGCGCTCCCCCGCGCCCCGCACGCGCTCCCAGCCCGCGCCGCACGCTTCGAGGAGCAGACCGGTGAGTTCCCTGGCGGAGAGTTCGGTGCCGCCGCCGATGTTGTACGTACGGCCGGGACGCCCCCCGGTGCGGGCGAGTTCGATGCCCCGGCAGTGGTCCTCGACGTGGACCCAGCCGCGGACCTCCGCGCCGTCCCGGGGCGGCGGTACGCGGTGTCCGTCGATGAGCCGGGTGACCCGGAACGGGATGACCTTGTCGGGGAACTGGTGCGGCCCGTAGGTGCCCGCGCTCCGCGTGATCCGTACGTCGAGGCCGAGTTCGCGGTGGTACTCCAGCGCGAGCAGGTCGGACGACGCCTTGGACACGGACCAGGGCGAGTCGGGCGCGAGCGGCCGGTCCTCGGTCCAGGAGCCTTCGGCGATCGGTCCGTACACCTCGCCGGTGGAGACATGGACGAACCTGCGGGTGCCGTGGTGCACGGCGGCATCGAGAAGGGTCCGGGTGCCGAGGGTGTTCGTCCGCACGAACACCCCGCTGTCCTCGGCCGGCCGGTCCGCCGGGGACTCGGCGGCGAAGTGCACGGTCTGGTCGTGCTCGGCGGTGAGCCGGCCGACGAGCGCGGGGTCGCAGATGTCGCCGCGCACGAAACGGAAGCGGGGGTCGGCGAGTACGGACGCCAGGTTGGTCAGGGTGCCCGCGTACGTGAGCTTGTCGAGGACCGTGACGGTGACGCCGGGCGGGCCGTCCGGGCCGAGCAGCATGCGGACGTACGCCGAACCTATGAACCCGGCGCCGCCGGTGACGAGGATCCTGGCGGGAGTTGTGGTGCTCATGCAGGAAAGGGGGCGAGCGCGAACGAATTCATGGGATCTCCCGCGACGACGGTCAGGAGAAGCAATTTTCTCCCGCAAGCAGGCGACCGTAACATGACTTTCTGTTTAATCGATCTTTAATGAACAACTCAGCCGCACCACAGTCGCGGCTCATTTTCAGTTCACCGAAGTCTCATGAATGCCGCGTAAAGCAGACTGCCGATGCGACGCGCCAACTTGGCCTGTATCAGACCGAGTTGGCACACCGCACCGGCAGTGACCGCACAACGCACTGCCGGACGGGCCGTATATACGGGACCGCCCGGCAGAGGAAAAGAGAAAGCTTTACTGTCAGGCCCGGCGACGCGCGGCCTCGTACAGCACAATGCCCGCCGCGACGCCCGCGTTCAGCGACTCCGCGCCACCCGGCATCGGAATGCGCACCCGGTAGTCGCAGGTCTCGCCGACGAGCCGACCGAGGCCCTTGCCCTCGCTGCCGATGACGATGACGACCGGGCCGCCCAGCGCCTCCAGGTCCTGGACCTCGTGCTCACCGTCCGCGGCGAGGCCGACGACCGTGATGCCCGCCTTCTGGTAGCCCTCCAGCGCCCGCGTCAGGTTGGTCACCCGGGAGACCGGCGTACGGGCCGCGGTGCCCGCCGACGACTTCCAGGCACCCGCCGTCATCCCGGCCGCACGGCGCTCGGGGACGACCACGCCGTGACCGCCGAACGCGGAGACGGAACGGACGATCGCGCCCAGGTTCCGCGGGTCGGTGACCCCGTCGAGCGCGACGATCAGCGGGTCCTCGTTGGCGTCGTACGCGGCGCCCGTGAGGTCCTCCGGGTGCGCGTACTCGTACGGCGGGACCTGGAGGACGAGACCCTGGTGGTTCAGGCCGTTCGTCATCCGGTCCAGCTCGGGGCGCGGGGCCTCCATCAGGTTGATGTTGCCGCGCTGGCCGGCCAGCTGGAGCGCCTCGCGGACCCGCTCGTCGTTGTCGATGTACTGCTGCACGTACAGGGTGACCGCCGGGACGCCGTCGCGCAGCGCCTCGTAGACCGGGTTGCGGCCGACGACCATCTCGGACGTGCCCTTGACGCCGCCGCGGCGGGGCGCCGGACGGCGGGCCGCGGCCTGCCGGGCCTGGGCGCCCGCGATCCGGTTCTTCTTGTGTCCCTTGCGTTCGGAGGCGGGCGGCGTCGGGCCCTTGCCCTCCAGGCCGCGGCGTCGCTGGCCCCCGCTGCCGACCTGCGCGCCCTTCTTGTTGGACGTGCGGCGGTTCCTGCGCTGGCTGTTCCCGGCCATGACCTACCTGTTTCTTTGCTGCTCAGTACGTACGTATAGGAAAGTGTGCCGCCAATGGCGGCCGGGCGCTCACCGCGGGCCGAGGGTCCAGCGCGGTCCGTTCTGGCCGTCCTCGATGACCAGGCCGGACTGCTGGAGCTGGTCGCGGATCGCGTCCGCGGTGGCCCAGTCCTTGCGCGCCCTGGCGCCCTCGCGCTGTTCGAGCACCAGCCGTACGAGGGTGTCGACGGCCCCGTGCAGGTCCTCCCCGCGGTCGCTCTCGCCCGCCCAGTGCTCGTCGAGCGGGTCGAGACCGAGGACGCCGAGCATCGCCCGGACCTCCGCCAGCCTGGCGACGGCCGCTTCCTTGTCGTCGGCGGCCAGTGCGGAGTTGCCCTGCCGGACCGTGGTGTGGACGATCGCGAGCGCCTGCGGGACGCCCATGTCGTCGTCCATCGCCTCGGCGAACGCGGGCGGCACCTCGGCGGCCGGGGGGACCGGCCCGGCCTTCTCGACGACCCGCTGGACGAAGCCCTCGATGCGGGCGAAGGCCGACTCGGCCTCCCGCAGCGCCTCGTCGCTGTACTCGATCATCGACCGGTAGTGCGGGGTGCCCAGGTAGTAGCGGAGCACGATCGGGCGCCACTGCTTGACCATCTCGGAGACCAGCACCGAGTTGCCCAGCGACTTGGACATCTTCTCGCCGCTCAGGGTGACCCAGGCGTTGTGCAGCCAGTACGCGGCGAAGTCGTCGCCGAACGCCTTGGACTGCGCGATCTCGTTCTCGTGGTGCGGGAAGATCAGGTCGAGCCCGCCGCCGTGGATGTCGAAGGCCGGGCCCAGGTACTTGTGGGCCATCGCCGAGCACTCCAGGTGCCAGCCGGGACGGCCGCGCCCCCACGGGGTCTCCCAGGAGGGCTCACCGGGCTTGACCGCCTTCCACAGCGCGAAGTCCCGCGGGTCGCGCTTGCCGAGCTCACCCTCGCCGGACGGCTGGCGCAGCTCGTCCAGGTCCTGGTTGGAGAGCTGGAGATAGCCGTCGTACGAGCGCACGTCGAAGTAGACGTTGCCGTCCACCGCGTAGGCGTGGCCGCGCTCGATGAGACCGCGCATCATCTCGATCATCTCGGTCATGTGCCCGGTGGCCCGCGGCTCGTACGTGGCCGGGAGGCAGCCGAGGACGTCGTAGCCGGTGTTGAAGGCCCGCTCGTTCTCGTAGCCGATCGACCACCAGGGGCGGTTCTGCTCCGCCGACTTCTTGATGATCTTGTCGTCGATGTCCGTGACGTTCCGGATGAACGTGACGTCGTACCCGCGGTAGCTGAACCAGCGGCGCATGATGTCGAAATTCAGCCCGGACCTGATGTGCCCGATGTGCGGGGCCGCCTGCACCGTGGCGCCGCAGAGGTAGATCGAGACACAGCCCGCTGTGAGCGGGACGAAGTCACGGATCTGCCGGGCGCTGGTGTCGTACAGACGAATAGTCACCCCACCAGGGTAGTGGGCCCATACCAGTGCCCCGCGACCCTTTCGGCCACGGGGCACCGAAGTGTGACGCAACAGTGCTGCGGAGCAGCCCCGGGCGGGCCGTCCGGCCCGGTGGCTGCCGGGTGAACGCCGACCGGGCGGCAGCGCTCAGATCCGGCCCACGACCTTGCGCGGGGTGATCCGGACGACCACCCGCGGGCCGTCGTGGGCGGAGTCCGGGTTGAACTCCGCGTACGACTTGCCCTGGTACTTCTGCGACAGCTCGTCGATCAGCTCCTGGCTGCCCTCGGTGGTGAGCGTCGCGGTGCCGCGGATCTCGGCGTACGCGTACGGGTTGTCGGCGGGCTGCACCAGCACCGTCACCCGCGGGTCGCGGCGCAGGTTCTTCTCCTTGCGGCGGTCCACGGTCGTCGAGATCAGGACGTCGTTCCCGTCCCGTTTCACCCAGACCGGTGACACCTGCGGGCTGCCGTCGGGCTGGATGGTGGCGATGCTGACGAATACGGGACCGTCGAGGAGCTTCTTGAGCTCGTCACTGAGTACGGCAGACACGGGGCTGGCCTCCCGGGGGTGAGCGGGGTGTGACCCATGCCTACCCCGGGCGGGACGGTTGCCTACCCGACCCGGACGGTTGCCTACCCCGCCCGGGACACCGTTGCGCCTACCGCCTACCCGGCCTGGGGCCGTTCCGTACGGACGACGAGCGCGGTCGCCACGGCGGCGAGCCCCTCGCCCCGGCCGGTGAACCCGAGTCCGTCGCTGGTGGCGGCGGAGACCGAGACGGGCGCGCCGACGGCCCCGGAGAGGACCTTCTGCGCCTCTTCCCTGCGCTTGCCGATCTTCGGCCGGAGACCGATGACCTGGACGGCCACGTTGCCGATGGCGAAGCCCTCGGCGCGGACGATCCTGGCGGCCTCGGTGAGCAGCGTCAGCCCGGAGGCACCGGACCACTCGGGGCGGCCGGTGCCGAAGTGGGCCCCGAGGTCACCGAGGCCCGCGGCGGAGAACAGCGCGTTGCAGGCGGCGTGCGCGACGACATCGGCGTCGGAGTGCCCGGCGAGGCCGGAGCCCTCCCCCTCCCAGCGGAGACCGGCACACCACAGCTCACGGCCCTCCTCGAAGGCGTGGATGTCGGTGCCGATACCGACCAGCGGCAGCGTCGGAACGGCGGACTGCTCAGTAGCCATCGTTGGCCCTCCTACGGGCGAGAACCGCCTCGGCCAGGACCAGGTCCAGCGGCCTGGTCACCTTGAACGCCTCTTCGTGCCCGGGGACCACCACGACCTGCACCCCGAGCTGTTCGACCATGCTCGCGTCGTCGGTGACGTCGTGCGTGACCGTGGCGTGCGCGCGGGCGAGCAGCGCACGGTCGAAGCCCTGCGGTGTCTGTACGGCGCGGAGCCTGGCCCGCTCCGGGGTGGCGACGACCGGCTCGGGCGCGCCGTCGGGCCGCGGGTCGACCTGCTTGACGGTGTCGGCGAGCGGCAGGGCGGGAACGACCGCGGGCGCCCCGTCCCGTACGGCTTCGATCACCGCGTCCACCGTGTCCACCGGGACGAGCGGCCGGGCCGCGTCGTGGACCAGGACGGTGGAGACGGTCGCGGGCAGTACGGAGATCCCCAGCCGGACCGACTCCTGGCGGGTATCACCGCCGGGTACGACGACGACCTCCGTACCGGGCGGGCAGCCGTGTTCGCCGAGCAGCTTCTCGACCTCGGGGGCGCCGTCCGGCGGGGCCACCACGACGACCAGCGTGACGGCACGCGATCCGGCCATCGCCCGGACGGCGTGGACCAGCATGGGAGTCCCGTGGAGGGCGCGCAGCGCCTTGGGGGCGCCGGGGCCCAGCCGTACACCGCGGCCGGCGGCGGGAATTACCGCGGCGGTGAGGTGGCCGGATCCGCTCGGGGAGGTACTCGGAGCGCCCGACCGGACGCTCGGGGAGAGGTTGGGCGGGACGCTCGGCGGCACGCTCGGAAAATCGCCCGGGAAATCGCCGCGCGATTCGTCCCCGGCTTCGTCTGACATCGGTTGCGCGTTCAGGGTTTGTGTCCTCAGCCGACATGGGTATGGCCACAAGCGTGCCGGGCGCGACGCCCTGACCGGCCCCTTCCGTGACGACTGGTCGAGTCGGCATCCCGGGCCCGGCACACCAGGCAGCGCTCAGGCGGCACTGCTCAGGGAGTACTGCTCAAGAAGCGTTGATCCACAGAAAACAACATGCCGCAGCACCCGACGACACACGGAAGGTCATTCCATGTCGTCAACGGGCACCACGGCATTTCGATGCGTCATGCGTCAGGACGCGAGGACCTCGTCGAGCAGAGCCTCGGCCTTGTCTTCGTTCGTGTTCTCCGCAAGAGCGAGCTCGCTCACCAGGATCTGGCGGGCCTTGGCGAGCATCCGCTTCTCACCTGCGGAAAGTCCGCGCTCACGCTCACGACGCCACAGGTCGCGCACGACTTCGGCGACCTTGATGACATCGCCGGAGGCGAGTTTCTCAAGATTTGCCTTGTAACGGCGGGACCAGTTCGTGGGCTCTTCGGCGTACGGTGCGCGAAGCACCTCGAAGACCCGGTCCAGCCCTTCCTGACCAACCACGTCGCGTACGCCTACGAACTCCGCATTGTCCGCCGGCACACGAACAGTCAAGTCGCCCTGGGCGACCTTGAGCACCAAGTAGGTCTTGTCCACGCCTTTGATCTGGCGAGTTTCGATAGCCTCGATCAGCGCGGCCCCGTGATGGGGATAGACCACGGTGTCGCCAACCTTGAACGTCATGTGACAGGTACCCCTTCCGTGGCTATCCAGGGTAACACGAGAACGGCTTCTTCTGAATGACGTTTTCGCAGGTCAGGGCATATCTCGGGGCTTGACAACAGCAACAGGAACGTGCTGCGGACGGCTTCCGGAAGACGGTATTCGCAGGTCGGAGCCGCTCTGCGGGCGAACAGAAACGCACAACCTACAGGGTTCCGAACCTCCCTCACAGGGGGCTAACGTCCCGATTTGCCAGATTCCAAACAGTGAACTTCGCTACGTCTGTTCGGTTGCCGATCACCCGTACGGACGCAATCCGGAATTGATCACTACCGAGATCACGGAGGAGATCACGAAGCAGATCACGAAGGAGATCACCGCGCGCCGCAAGAGGGTTTTCCGTAAGGAATACGTGGCGCCCCGGAGAATTGATCACCCGCGATATGTGAACACCGTACGAAGCCGCACGATCGGGCAACCGCGGGGTACCGGTACCCCGCCTGGGGCGGGTCGGGTGCGAGCCCGCGACAACGGCTCGGTAACCTGAGCGCGCTGACACACCCTTAGGGAGGCTTTACACCCTCCCGCCCCCGCCTCTGTCCGAACGTCCTAGGAGAAGCCGCCGCCGTGAGCTGCAGCCTTCGACGCGGCGTCCTCGCCGCTTCTGCCATCGTGGTCTCGATCGCCTCCCTGTCCGCCTGCGCCGCGGGCAACGACGCCGCGACGATCGAGGTCAAGCCGGACAACGCCGCCACCTCCGTCGGCGTCATCAAGGTCCAGAACGCGACGGTGATCACCCAGCCGAAGGCCGACGTCGAGGGTCCCGCCGTCATCTCCGCGACGCTCTTCAACAACGGCAGCACGAACCAGACCCTCGACGACATCTCGATCGCGGGCTCCACTTCCCTGGTGAAGATCACCCCCGCCAAGGGTTCGGGCCAGGTCGTCGTGCCCGCGCACGGCTCGGTTCTCATCGGCGGCAAGAACCACGCCGCCGCCGTGCTCGCCGACGGCCGCAAGGCAGCCGCGGACGGCAGCACCCAGAACCTGGTCTTCCAGTTCAGCGAGACCGGCAAGGTCCCGCTGACGGCGTACGTCGTCCCGGCGACCAGCTACTTCACCGGCTTCGGTCCGAGCAGCCTGCCCACGGCGCCCGCCACGCCCAGCACGCCGTCGAACCCGACCGGCACCCCGTCCGGCAAGGGCACCCCGAACGGGACCATCCCCTCGAACTCGGTGCCGCCGAACAAGGCGACCCCCTCCGACTCGGCCACCGCGACGATCGGCTGACCCGGTCCACGTACGCATACGGAGGTGCCCCCGCCGGAACGGTCCGGCGGGGGCACCTCCGTATGCAGCCGTACGGCATACGGGCGTACGGGTCGGTCTACGGCTCGAACTTGTAGCCCAGGCCCCGGACCGTCACCAGATACCTGGGCGCACCCGGGTCCGGCTCGATCTTGGCGCGCAGCCGCTTCACGTGGACGTCCAGGGTCTTGGTGTCGCCGACGTAGTCCGCGCCCCAGACCCGGTCGATCAGCTGCATCCGGGTCAGCACCCGGCCCGCGTTCCTGAGCAGCATCTCCAGCAGGTCGAACTCCTTCAGCGGCAGGTCGACCTTGGCGCCGGAGACCGTGACGACATGGCGGTCCACGTCCATCCGGACCGGGCCGGCCTCCAGGGCCGCCGGGGAAACCTCCTCCGGCTCGCCGCGGCGGCGCAGGACCGCGCGGATGCGCGCGACCAGCTCCCGCGAGGAGAACGGCTTGGTGACGTAGTCGTCGGCTCCTATTTCCAGGCCGACCACCTTGTCGATCTCACTGTCCTTCGCCGTCACCATGATCACCGGGACGTTGGAACGCCCGCGCAGCTGGCGGCAGACCTCCGTACCGGGCAGCCCCGGCAGCATCAGGTCGAGCAGGACGAGGTCGGCGCCGTTGCGCTCGAACTCGTCGAGGCCGTCGGGTCCCGTGGCCGCGATGGCGACCTCGAAACCTTCCTTGCGGAGCATGTAGGACAGGGCGTCGCTGAAGGATTCCTCATCCTCGACGACAAGCACTCGGGTCACGGAAGGACCTCCGGGGCAGGAATGGGATCAGCGGAAAGGAAGGTCGCGTACGGCTGGTCGTCGTCCACGTCGACGACGTCCGGCCCTGAATCCTTGCGGCTGCGGCCGTTGCGCGTGGCACCGGCTTCCGGCAGCCGCAGGGTGAACGTGGAGCCCTGGCCCTCCGAGCTCCACACCGTGACCTCCCCGCCGTGCGAGGCGGCCACGTGTTTGACGATGGCGAGGCCCAGGCCCGTGCCGCCGGTGGCCCGCGAACGGGCCGGGTCGACGCGGTAGAAGCGCTCGAAGATCCGCTCCCGGTCCTTCTCGGAGATGCCGAGCCCCTGGTCGGTGACGGCTATCTCGATGAAGTCCCCGCCCGGGGCGGAGGCGCGGCGGGCCGCGATGCCGACCCGGGTGCGGGCCGGTGAGTAGTTGACCGCGTTCTCGACGAGATTGCCGAGGGCGGCGGCGAGCTGCGACCGGTTGCCCCAGACGTGCAGGTCGGCGGTACCGCCTGCCGCCATGGTGATGTGTTTGGTACCTGCCTGATGACGGCAGCGGTCGATGGCCTCGGCCACCAGGACATCGACCCGGACCGGCTCGGCGTCCTCCAGCGGGTCGTCGTTCTGCACCCGGGAGAGGTCGATGAGTTCCTGAACCAGATTGGTGAGCCGGGTCGCTTCGATCTGCATCCGGCCCGCGAACCGGGTGACCGCCTCGGGGTCGTCGGACGCGTCCATGACCGCTTCGGAGAGCAGCGAGAGCGCGCCGACCGGGGTCTTGAGCTCATGGCTCACGTTGGCGACGAAGTCCCGCCGGACCGCTTCGATACGACGGGCCTCGGTGAGGTCCTCGACGAGCAGCAGTACCAGCCGGGAGCCAAGCGGTGCGACGCGGGCGGAGACCGCGAGGGCCTCGCCCCGGCCGGTGCCCCGGCGGGGCAGGTCCAGTTCGACCTGTCGTATCTCCCCGTCGCGCCGGGTGTCACGGGCCATGTGGAGCATGGGCTCCACGGCCAGCTTGCCGCCCCTGACCAGCCCCAGGGCGTACGCCGCCGAGCTGGCCTTGACCACCGAGTCGCTCTCGTCGAGCACCACGGCGGACGAGCTGAGCACCGAGAGAACCGTGTCGACGCCGGGCGGCAGCACGTCGCCGGTGTGCAGGGAGGTCCGGGTGGGGCGGGCCTGATCGCGCTCGCTCCAGCGGAACGCCAGCACGCCGATCACGCCGGTGCACAGCCCGACGATCGCGCTTGCTGCGGCGACCGCCGCGTTCACGTCCATGCCACAAGGTTATGCGGCCCCACCGGCACATCCCCAGCCAAATGGGTGCCCGCTCGAACGTTCGTCGCCCAGAGTTCACCGAGGGGACAGGGTCGATTCACTTGGGGTGACTGAAACGGACGCGTGCCGCCCGCACCGTGGAAGCGTGGGGGCCGGACAGCTGCAGGACGCCTCCGGACAGTGTCGGCTCCAGTCGGCTTCCGTCGGTTGCAGTCGGTCGTACAAGAGAGGAAACCCAATGCGGGACGCGTACCACGAGGAACTGGACTCGATCGGCGAAGGTCTGGTCGAGATGGCCCGGCTCGTCGGTTCGGCGATCGGCCGGGCCACGACCGCGATGCTCGACGCCGATCTCAAGCTCGCCGAGAGCGTGATCGCCGCCGATCAGAAGGTCGACGACCTCCAGCACGACCTCGAAGCACGGGCCATCGCCCTGCTGGCCCGGCAACAGCCCGTCGCCACGGATCTGCGCATCGTGGTCACCTCGCTGCGGATGAGCGCCGACCTGGAGCGCTCGGGCGACCTGGCCCAGCATGTCGCGAAGCTCACACGGCTCCGCTACCCGGAACGTGCCGTTCCGAACGATCTGCACGCCACGATCCTGGAAATGGGTCAGCTCGCGCAGCGGCTGATGGCGAAGGCGGCGGAGGTCATCATCACGATGGACGTCGACCTGGCCCTCCAGCTGGAGACGGACGACGACGAGATGGACCTGCTGCACCGGACGCTCTTCCAGCACCTGATGGACGACCGCTGGAAGCACGGCATCGAGACGGCGGTGGACGTCACGCTCCTCGGCCGCTACTACGAGCGGTTCGCCGACCACGCGGTGTCGGTGGCCAAGCGCGTGGTGTACCTGGTGACGGGCGAGCACGCGGACGAACTCCAGTCCGCCCCGGCGCAGGTCGAGGGGGCGTGAACGGCGCGCTTGCGCGTATGCGCCGTTGATGCGCCCCGCCGGGATGGGTATGGGATGGCAGAGGCAGTACGACCTCGTATGTCTGATCAGGAGGAACCCATGGCCGATTCCCCCGTCACCGATCCCCAGCAGGAAGCCGCTGTCGAAGTGCACCACCTGCGCGTTCTCGGCGCCTGCGGCTGCGGCTCGGGCTGCGGCTGCGGCTGCCAGTCGGGAGCACCGTGCCAGTGCGGCGGGTGCCACGGCTGACGCGCGCCGTTCCGTAGGGCGGTTCCGTACAACCGGGAGAGCCCCGTCCAGCGCCTGTTCAGGCCTGATGGACGGGGCTCTCCGTGCGCGAACGGTCAGTACGGTCAGTGACGTCGCTGGTAGCGGCGCCTCCGGGTGAAGAGCACCGCACCGAGGGCGCTGAGTACGACGGCGACGCCACCCATCAGCGTGAACGAGTCACCGGTGTCGGCCAGTTCACCGCCGGCGCCAGCGTCTCCGCCGCCGGTTCCGCCGTTGTCGCCGTATGCGCCGCCGTTGTCGCCACCGCTGGCGCCGCTGCCGCCACCGCTGTCGCCGTAGGCGCCGCCGTTGTCGCCACCGCCGCTGGAACCGCCGTTGGAACCACCGCCGTTGGAGCCACCACTGTCGCCGTAGGCTCCGCCGTCATCCGAGGGCACCGAGCCCGAGGGGGACGGGCTCTCACTCTCCGACGGCGAAGGCGCAGGGCTCTCGCTCTCGCTCGCCGAGGGAGACGGCGACGGACTCCCGCTCTCGGACGGCGACGGAGACGGACTCTCACTCTCCGAAGGGGACGGAGACGGACTCTCGCTCTCGGACGGGGACGGGGACGGAGACGGACTCTCGCTCTCCGAAGGGGACGGAGACGGACTCTCACTCTCCGACGGCGAAGGGGACGGACTCTCACTCTCCGAGGCCGAAGGTGACGGCGACGGAGACGGCGACTCCGGATTGCAGCGGGCGTGCACCGCTCCCAGACGGGCACCCGCGATCGGCCCGTCGTAGACCACGGCCCCCGACGTGTCGCGCAGCACCCCGGTCACCGACACGTCGAACCATGCCTCGGCCTCGTACGCCCCCGGCGTCTGGATCTCACCGCCCGGTACGACGTGGTGCGTGAAGACCACCCGCAACGTGCTGTCTCCCAGGGTGTCGGGCTGGTTCAGCTCGGCCCCGGTGACCGGGAGCTCCGTGGTGCCGACGTCCACGCGGTGGCCCAGTACCGCGATCTGCTGTCCGTCCGTGTGCGCGTAGGCGAGGGCGTACGGGCCGAACGGCGGCGGGGTGCACTCCGCGTACGTGTTCAGCGAGCCGATCGCACCGCTGGGGTTCGTGGAGATGAGATCCAGCCCGTGCAGGCTGATCACGATTCCCGCCGCGTCCACCTTCGCGTAGTGCTTGGCGTCGGTGATCGAGGTGGTCACGGCGTGCGTGCCGTCCTGGTAGTAGGCCAGCACCCCGTCCGGGTCGGAGAAGTCGCCGGTGTCCTCGCCGCCGTTCAGGGGCGGCGATCCCGCCGTGCCGTACGTCCCGTGGAACGCGGACGCATGCAGTGCGGCCACCCGGGAGATGTCCAGGTGGATCAGGGCGGCGCTGGTGTCGCCCGCAGGGGCGGCAGCGGCTCCGGCCCGTTCGGCCCCCGGGTACACGAGCAGCAGCCCGGTCAGCGCCGCCGCGGTCGCGGTCCCGGCTGCGACCACCGGCACGGGACCGACGAATAGCCCTTTTCTGCGTTCTTTATTCACATATGACACATATCGCACCAAAAGCCCCCTGCCCGTGATTGCGTCACGGGCAGGGGGCCCTTCCGGGCGGAATTACTTCTTCTCGCCCTGGTCTTGCGACCAATCCGGGTCGAGCCGGCCCTTCGCTGGTCGGTGCAGCAGGTCCTCGGACGTGCGTGACGGGAGTGGCCTTCCGGGTGCCGAGAGTGCCGCCTCTTCGACATTCACTTGCCGTGGTGAGCAGCTCTGCTCCGACAGCAACGGCTGATTGCGCAGCACCCCGCACGCTTGCGGGCTGCACGCTTTGCGCGCTCGGACCACCGTCCGAGCGATATACCCGCGGGGAGCGCGTGTCCGTGCGCACCGAACACACCATCACTTTTAACTTAACGCTTATGAAATCTCACTTCCTGTCACCATTGACCCGGGGGTTGTCGGCGTTGACAGCCGCCGTGGCCCTCTCGGTCACGGCTGCCGCAGGCGCCGCCTCGGCCGATGGGACGTTCCTCGGCCGTCTGCACACCGTGCGTGAGATTGCCTCCACGGTCCCCACGAACGGCGACGTGAACCCCTACGGCACGGCCGTGGTCGCGCGCGACGCCGGGAGGCTCCACCGAGGCAACGTGCTGGTCAGCAACTTCAACAACAGCCAGAACCAGCAAGGCACGGGCACCACACTGGTCCAGATCAGCCCGCGGGGCACCGCCAAGCTGTTCGCCCGGATCGATCCGCGCCGCCTGCCCGGCCGATGCCCCGGCGGCGTGGGGCTCACCACGGCCCTGAGCATCCTGCCCGGCGGGTGGGTGGTGGTCGGCAGCCTGCCGACCACCGACGGCACATCCGCCACCGCCCGGGCAGGTTGCCTGCTGGTACTCGACAGCCACGGCAAGGTCCGCGAGACGCTCGCCGGAGGCGGCATCAACGGACCCTGGGACATGACCGCCGCGAGCCACGGCGACCGTACCGACCTGTTCGTCACCAACGTGCTCAACGGCACTGTGGCGGGCGGCGGCAACGAAGTGGACCGGGGCACCGTCCTGCGCATCACCCTCAAGCGCCATGGCAACCGGCCGCCGCAGCGGCTGAGGACCACCAGGATCGGCTCGGGTTTCGCCCAGAAGACCGACCCCGCCGCCCTGGTGATCGGCCCGACAGGCGTAGGCCTTGCCAAGAACGGCTCGCTCTACGTTGCTGACACGGTCAAGAACCGGATCACCGTCATCCCGCGCGCACTGTCCCGGGGATCCAGCGCCGGCACCGGCCGGGTCGTCAGCAGCGGCGGCCGGCTCAACGGCCCCCTCGGCCTGGCCATCGCACCCAACGGCCACATCCTGACCGTCAACAGCGGTGACGGCAACATCGTCGAGACCACACCGAGGGGTCGCCAAGTGGCGTTCCGGCAACTCGACAACAGCGGCTCCCCGCCCGGCGCGGGCGCGCTGTTCGGCCTTGCGGTGGACTTGGACTGTGACGCCGTGTACTTCGTCGACGACGCCACCAACTTCCTCAACGTCCTGCGCTGACGTCCTGCGCTGATCCACGAGCAGCACCAGAGGCCCCGGATCTCTCCGGGGCCTCTGGCGTGTGCGCCCCGGATCTCTCCACTCCGGGGCCTCTGGCCGAGGCCACCCCCGGCGGCGGATCGGTCTACCGCCTCCCGGCCGCGCCCGGTAGGGCAATACGGCAGCAGGGCCCGGACCGCGCATCGCGGTCCGGGCCCTGCCCCGTGCGGTGCCGCCCTGCGGCGGCGGTGCGCCAGCTCTGTGCGGTGCCGTCGCCCGCCTGCCCGGCTGAAAAGCCCCCCACCACACGGAGAACCCGCAGGTGGGGGGCTTACAGCTGGCTGGTTACTTCTTCTTGCCCTGGTTCTTCACGGCCTCGATGGCCGCCGCAGCGGCGTCCGCGTCGAGGTACGTGCCACCGGCCTTGACCGGCTTGAAGTCCGCGTCCAGCTCGTACACGAGCGGGATGCCGGTCGGGATGTTGAGTCCCGCGATGTCCGCGTCCGAGATGCCGTCGAGGTGCTTCACCAGGGCGCGCAGCGAGTTGCCGTGGGCGGCGACCAGGACCGTGCGGCCGGCGAGCAGGTCGGGGACGATGTCGTCGTACCAGTACGGCAGCATCCGCTCGACGACGTCCTTGAGGCACTCGGTGCGCGGGCGCAGCTCCGGCGGGATCGTCGCGTAACGGGGGTCGTCACTCTGCGAGTACTCCGCGCCGTCCTCCAGGGGCGGCGGCGGGGTGTCGTACGAGCGGCGCCACAGCATGAACTGCTCCTCGCCGAACTCCGCGAGCGTCTGCGCCTTGTCCTTGCCCTGGAGCGCGCCGTAGTGCCGCTCGTTCAGGCGCCAGGAGCGGTGCACGGGGATCCAGTGGCGGTCCGCGGACTCCAGCGAGAGCTGGGCGGTGCGGATGGCGCGCTTCTGGAGCGACGTGTGCACGACATCGGGGAGCAGGCCGGCGTCCGTGAGCAGCTCACCGCCGCGGACCGCCTCCTTCTCGCCCTTCTCGGTGAGATTGACGTCCACCCAACCGGTGAACTGGTTCTTCGCGTTCCATTCACTCTCGCCGTGGCGGAGGAGGATCAGCTTGTACGGTGCGTCGGCCATGGTCCCGAGCCTAATCCACCGCCCTTGCGCACAGCTGAACGGCCGGGGAACCGAGGGATGGGCGGCCCCCCGGTCAGAAGGATTGACGGCCCTCGTCAATCGGGTGGCGGGCGCGACGCGCGCGCACGTAACCTCCCAGAGTTCGTAGCGCCACTTACATGTATCTGTCCTGGGGGAAGCCCAATGCCGTCCACAGCCGGTCGTACCGCCGGTCTCACCGGTCTCAGACGCGCCGCACGGGAGAGCGTCTCCGGTCTGCCCCGGGAGTTCTGGTGGCTGTGGACCAGCACCCTGATCAACCGGCTCGGCGCGTTCGTCGCCACCTTCATGGCGCTCTACCTCACCCTCGACCGCGGCTACTCGGCCTCGTACGCGGGCCTGGTCGCCTCCCTGCACGGCCTCGGCGGGGTCGCCTCGTCGCTCGGCGCCGGGGTCATGACGGACCGGCTCGGGCGGCGCCCCACGCTCCTCGTCGCGCAGGTCTCGACAGCCCTCTCGGTGGCGCTGCTCGGCTTCATGCACGACCCGGTGGCCATCGCGGGCGTCGCCTTCCTCGTCGGCATGGCGTCGAACGCCTCGCGCCCGGCCGTGCAGGCGATGATGGCCGACATCGTGAAGCCGCAGGACCGGGTGCGCGCGTTCTCCCTCAACTACTGGGCCATCAACCTCGGGTTCGCGGTCTCCTCGGCGCTCGCGGGCTTCGTCGCCCAGTACAGCTATCTGGCGGGCTTCCTCGGCGAGGCAGCGCTGACCCTGGTCTGCGCCGTCGTGGTCTTCCTGAAGCTGCCGGAGTCGCGGCCGGTCCGTACGGCGGTGGAACAGGCCACCGAGTCGGCGGTCCGGCTGGGGACCGTCCTGCGCGACGGCCGTTTCATGAGCGTCGTCGGCCTGTCCTTCGTGGTCGCGCTGATCTTCCAACAGGCCTCGGTGGGCCTCCCGGTGGCGATGGGCAAGGCGGGCTTCAGCAGCGCCGATTACGGGATGGCCGTGGCCGTCAACGGTGTGCTGATCGTGGTCCTCCAGATCCCGGTGACCCGCTTCATCGAACACCGGGACCCGCGCCGCCTGTTGATCATCTCCTCGGTGCTGGCGGGTTACGGATTCGGGCTGACCGCGTTCGCCGGTTCCCTCGGGCTGTACGCGCTGACGGTCTGCGTCTGGACCCTCGCCGAGATCGTCAACGCACCGACCCAGACAGGGTTGGTGGTCCGCCTCTCCCCCGTCCATGGACGCGGTCGCTACCAGGGCATGTACTCGACGTCCTGGGCCGTGGCGGCCCTGGTCGCGCCGCTGCTCTCCGGTTTCGTGATCGACCGGTACGGGGCGGAGTGGCTCTGGGCGACCTGCGCCGTCCTGGGCACGGCCGCGGCGGTCGGCTACTGGCTGCTGATGCGGAACCTGCCGCCGGAGCCGCATCTGGTGGTCTCGCCCAAGTCCCCCGCTACGACGGCAACTACGGCGGCCACGACGACCACTACAGCAACGGCAGCAACGGCAGCAACGGCCGAGCAGAACGGCGCCGCCGTGGTGAGTGCGCCGGTCGAGTAGTTGCTCCGGTTCGACGGCATCGGGATCCTACTGGCAGCTGAGGCCGACGGGTTCAGACGCTCCTGCCCTGCGGACGTGCGATAACTTGCCCGCCATGACTGGACTCGGACACATCGCCTGGCCACCCGCCCCGATAAAGACCGAACGGCTCGTGCTCCGTGAGCCCGAGGCCCGGGACCGTGCGGCGCTCATCGAGCTGTTCGCCTCGCCGGAGGTGGGCACCTACATCGGTGGCCACCGATCGCGTGATGAGCTCGAACGCACGGTGCCTGAGGCACCCCGGCGACGTCCCGGCCTGTTCGTGACCGATCTCGACGGAGCGATGATCGGCATGATCGAGCTCAACCGGCGCGACGCGGAGCACCGGAGCCAGGTCCGTCCGGATGCCGGAGAGGCCGAACTCGGCTACCTGTTCCTGCCGGAGGCCTGGGGACATGGGTACGCCGCCGAGGCGTGCACAGCGGCACTCGACTGGTTCACCGGCGCACTTCCCGGCGAGCCGGTGGTACTCATCACCCAGACCGCCAACTCCCGCTCGATGCGCCTCGCGGCGAAGCTGGGGTTCACCGAGGTGCAGCGGTACGAGGAGTACGGCGCCGAGCAGTGGCTCGGCGTCCGGTCCCCGGACACGCTGCCTGCTTAGACGGACCAGACGGACCAGACGGACCAGAGGGACCAGAGGGATCGCAGACGGACCAGCCGGACCAGACGGATCAGCGGGCCCTCTTGGCAGCGACCCTGGCGCGCAGCTTGTCGCGGACCGTGGGCCACTCGTCTGCGAGCAGGCTGTAGTAGAGCGAATCGCGGCGGGTTCCGTCCTGACGCCGCATATGGCTGCGCAGGGTTCCTTCGTGGACCAGGCCGAGGCCGGTCAAGGCGCGCTGGGAACGCAGGTTGAGATTGTCGGTGCGCAGGGCGAGCCTGGCGAGTCGCAGGTCGTCGAAGGCATGGCCGAACAACAGCAGCTTGGACTCGGCGTTGTAGGGACCTCCCCAGCAGGAACGGTCGAACCAGGTCGCGCCGATCTCAGCGCGGCTCTCGGCCAGGTCGAGGTCGTACAGACTGGTCGAACCGATCACGACGTCGTCGTCACAGCGCTGCACGGCGAAGCACCGCCTGGACGGATCCGCTGTCATCCGGCTGAGCAGCGCGCGCATCTGTAACAGGCTTTCAGGGCGCGGCCGGGGCATCCATCGCCATACCTCCGGGTCGGATGCGGAGGGTAGGAGGGCTTCTGCGTGGTCGGTGGACAGCGGCACGAGGCGGACGGTGCGGCCGACGAGAGGGCTGTTGTTCACCGCGACACAGTAGAGCCTTGCCGGCCACGGTTCGGCGTAACGAGGTCGCTGCCGCCCTCACTCCGGGGAAGCGGGCCGCGTTCGAAAGCGGCACGCGTGAAGGCGAGTTGGAGCGGTCGCAGGCGTAGCACGAGCCGAGCCCCCACACCCCGCACGCCGTTCCCCCCACCCCGCATCAGGAGCGGCCCGACCCCGTCGTCCCGGATCGGGCCGCTCCCGGTCGTGCGGCAAGCGCTCTCGGCTGTGCGTCCGAACGTCCCGGATCAGCGCAGGCCGCGCTGGGCCTCGTACAGATTGACCGGACGTACCGACTCCGGCGCCCCGTACGCCTCCAGGCGGGAGTGCAGATCGCCGGTGAAGTCCGGTACGTCGATCTGGCCGAACGGGCTGACCGTGCTGATCCCGACGCTCGCGCTGTACGGGGCCAGACCGTCGATCTTCATCAGGCCCTCGCGGCCGTTGGTGACCCGGATGTTCCAGTGCGTGAAGCGGGCGCCGAAGAGCGGTCCCGCCGAGTCGTCGCCGCCGTGCCGCCCGTCGTTGTTCACGGTGATGTCGGTACGGACGTTGGCGAACGGCAGCCCCCGGTGCGAGTCGAAGGTGCCCATCTCCATCACGCCCCGCGACCAGACGTTGTGGCTGGACAGCCCCTCGACGTTGATGCCGTGCAACTGGGTGCCCGCGGGGGCCGGGACGGTGCGCTGCGCGATGGCGAAGTCCTCGACCAGGTTGTCGTGCGAGCCCTCCCGGCAGAAGTACGGGTGGTGCGAGCCGCGGCCCTCGACGCGGGTGCGGCGCAGCGTGGTGGCGGACGCCGCGACCAGCCCGAAGCCGTTGTCGACGTTACGGACGACGACGTCGTCGGCCCAGCAGTCGTAGGCGCACTGGAAGGCGACGCCGTTGTACCCCTTGTCGAGCAGGTGCTGGGACTGCGGGGTGAGGACCGCCTCCAGCGTGAGCCCCTCCACGGCGGACCCGGTCAGCGGCGCCACATGGGTGGTGAGGCGGGGGTCCCACTCGGGCCGGACGTCCAGCGGGAGGGGGCGTTCCAGGGTGACCTTGCGGCCGTGGACGGCGGTGATGCGCACCGGCCATTCGTACGGCACGTACGAGGTCAGCTTGGTCTTGTCGTCCCAGAAGTACGCCTCGGGCCCCGGGCCGCCGCCCGACATGTGCTCCAGGAGCGTGTGGTCCGCGTCGTCGGCGAGGCGGAGCAGGACGAGATCGCCGCGGCGCAGCCGTGCCGCGTCCCGGACGGTGACGGTGCGGTCGCCCTGCCGGGCGGGGGCGACGGTGGTGAGGGTGCGCCACTCGTCGCGCTTGTTGCCCGTCCACCCCTCGAAGGGCCAGGTCGCGGCCTCGATGGCGGCGGTCAGTGACGCGAAGCGCGCCTCGGGGCAGAGCCAGATCAGCCCGCCCGCCCAGGACCACGACGACTTGTCGCCGCCGTACCGGGACCCGTACGGGCCGATCAGTTCGGTGAGGTTCTTCGTCGCGTAGAGCTTGGTGCGGCCACTGCCCGCGCCGCGCAGAACGACGTTGCTGTGCCCGATCCGGATGAGGTCGTCGATGCGGAAGGTCCCTGCGGGGACGAGGACCGTGCCACCGCCGCGTTCGCCGGCAGCGGCGATGGCACGGTTGATCGCGGGCGCCGAGTCGGTGGAGCCGTCGGGCGTCGCACCGTGGTCCGTCACATCGGCGACGACGGGGCGCCGGGGGAACCGGGCCTCGCCGCCGGTACGGCGTCCGGCGCGGCCGATGTACGGGATCTGGGGGTGGGTGTACGGGGTCCGGGCGAACTCGCGCCAGAGGGGGGTGACCGGAGTACGTCCTCCGGAGGGGGTCCCTCCACGGGGTACGGCCATGGCGGTTCCTCCCGTCGCGGTAACAGCCGCGGTGGCAGCCGCGATGGCTGTCGCGGTGCTGAGCAGTGTGCGTCTGCTGATGTTCGCCACGTTGTTCGCCACGTTGTCCGCCATGTTGTTCCCCACGAGCCAACCTCCATGGATGTGAACGAAGTTCATACATGCGTTGGCGGTGAGCATGCCATGGGGGGCGCAGGGCGGGGAAGGGTCGTGCAGGGGCGAAGCGGGCGGGCGCCTGCGGCGAGCTTTCGGGGGCTCTGCCCCCGGACCCCTGCTCCTCAATCGCCGGAGGGGCTTGGATGGGGGCGGCGCCCCGAAAGCACTGGCCTCAGCCGTCCGCGCCCGCGCCTTCGGCCCCGCGAGTCAGATGCGTGAACGCATCCAGGTTCCGCGTCGACTCCCCCCGCGACACCCGCCACGCGTACTCCCGCTTGATCGCCGCCGAGAAGCCCAGCTCCAGCAACGAGTTGAAGGGCCCGTCGGCCGCTTCGAGGACCGATCCGAGCAGCCGGTCGATCTCGTCCGGTGTGATCACGGACAGCGGCAGCTTCCCGACCAGATAGATGTCGCCGAGCTGATCGACCGCGTAACTCACCCCGTACAGCCGCAGATTCCGCTCCAGCAGCCACCGGTGCACCGCCGCGTCGTTCTCGTCGGGGTGGCGGATCACGAACGCGTTGACCGACAGCGAGTGCTTGCCGACGATCAGCGAGCAGGTGGTGGAGAGCTTCCGGGTGCCGGGGAGTTTCACCACGTAGGAGCCCGGCTCGGGGCTCTCCCACTCCAGCTCGGCGTCCTCGAACGCCTGCTCCATGACCTGTCGCACATCAGCCATGATGCGAGCGTACGCGACGGCGGTGTTCCTGCATCGCGGCCGTGTAGACCTCGGCCGTCGCCGCCGCGGCCGTGTCCCAGCCGAAGCGTCCGGCGTGCCGGGCCGCGGCGCCGCCCATCCGGTCGACCAGTTCCGGGCTGTCGATGAAGCGGCGCAGCGCCGCCGCGTACGCGGTCGGGTCGTGCCCGGGGATCAGGAAACCGGTCGACCCTTCCCGTACGGCGACGGGCAGCCCGCCGACCGCAGCCGCCACCACCGGCGTACCGGCCGCCTGGGCCTCGATCGCGACCAGCCCGAAGGATTCGTTGTACGACGGCATGACCAGCACGGACGCGGCCCGGAACCAGTCGGCGAGCTGATCCTGACCGACCGGCGGACAGAACCGGACGATGTCCGCGATACCGAGGCGCGCGGCCAGCTTCTGCAGGCCCTCCGGCTTGGCGAGACCGCTGCCGCTGGGACCGCCGACCACCGGTACGACCATCCGCGTCCGCAGCGAGGGATCCTGGTCGAGCAGGACCGCCACCGCGCGCAACAGGATGTCCGGCGCCTTGAGCGGCTGGATGCGCCCGGCGAAGAGCGGTACGAACGCGTCCCGCGGCAGGCCGAGCCGGGCGCGGGCGGCGGACCGGCCGTCGCCGGGGCGGAAGCGGTCGAGGTTCACACCGGGGTGGACGACGGCGACCTTGCCCCGTTCCGCCTCGTAGTGGCGGACCAGCTCGTCGGACTCCTCCGCGGTGTTGGCGATGAGCCGGTCGGCGGCCCGCACGATCTGGGTCTCGCCGATGACCCGCGCGGCGGGCTCGGGGCTGTCGCCCGCGGCGAGCGCGGCGTTCTTCACCTTGGCCATGGTGTGCATGGCGTGGACGAGCGGCGCGCCCCACCGCTCGGCCGCGAGCCAGCCGACATGGCCGGAGAGCCAGTAGTGCGAGTGCACGAGGTCGTAGTGGCCGGGCCGGTTGCCCGCCCAGGCCTGCATCACGCCGTGGGTGAAGGCGCACAGCTGGGCCGGTAGCTCCTCCTTGGCCAGGCCCTCGTACGGGCCCGCGTCCACGTGCCGTACGAGCACACCGGGCGCCAGCTCGACGAGCGGCGCCAGGCCGCCCGTGGTGGCGCGGGTGAAGATCTCGACCTCGATGTTGATCGCGGCGAGCCGCTTCGCCAGCTCGACGATGTAGACGTTCATCCCGCCCGCGTCGCCCGTGCCGGGCTGGTGCAGGGGGGACGTGTGCACGCTGAGCATGGCGATCCTGCGCGGTTTGCGATGCCCGGCGAACTTCAGCCTGGGGGGTCGCGCGGGTCCCGTGATCCGGCCGCCGAGCCGGGACACGTACTGGCTCACGTGGACGGTCCTCTCCTCGCGCGGGCACGGTCTACGCCAGGGCACGCGTACCTGCCCCGTCCCCTTCAGAGGTGTGGAACAGCAGAACACCGCCCCGCATTTCCTCTTTGCCGAATCATTACCATGACACGCCTCGCATACCCTCGTCCCATGACCCCGCCCGCCCCTCGCCCCACCGGCGCACGCCCCGTCGGCGCTGTGACCCGCGGGACCACCAACCCCAACCGGCTGCGCCGGATGGACCGCTGGATCGCCGCCGTGCACGGCCCCGCACTGCGCCGCTCGGACGACCCCGTAGTGGTGGATCTGGGGTACGGAGCCGCCCCCTGGACCGCCGTCGAACTGCTCCGGCGGCTGCGTGGGGCCGCTCCCGCCACCGAGGTCGTGGGCATCGAGATCGAACCGGCCCGGGTCGCGGCGGCGAAGCCGTACGAGCAGCCGGGGCTGTCCTTCCGGCACGGCGGCTTCGAGGTGCCGCTGGACGGCCGCAGCCCGTCGCTGATCCGGGCGGCGAACGTACTGCGCCAGTACGACGAGGGCGAGGTCGCCGCCGTGTGGCAGCGGCTGTGCGCCCGGCTGGCGCCGGACGGGCTGCTGGTCGAGGGCACCTGCGACGAGATCGGGCGGCGGCAGGTCTGGGTGGCGCTCGGACCGGACGGCCCGCGCACGGTGACGTTCGCGACCCGGCTCGGCTCGCTGCACCAGCCGTCCGACCTCGCGGAGCGGCTGCCGAAGGCGCTGATCCACCGGAACGTTCCCGGCGAGCCGGTGCACGCCTTCCTGCGGGACTTCGACCGGGCGTGGGCGGCGGCGGCGCCGTACGCCTCGCTGGGCGCCCGGCAGCGCTGGATCACCGCAGCACGCTCCCTCACCACCGACTGGCCGCTCACGGACGATGTCCGCCGGTGGCGCCAGGGCGAAGTCACGGTGGACTGGGCGGCGCTGGCACCCCGTACGGGGTAACCAGGACCGCGTACGGGGCAACCGGCACCACGTACGGGGTATCCGGCACCACGTACGAGGTATCCGGCGGGCCGTCGGGAACCTGGGGCGGGTGCCGTTCGTCGAACGAAGCAGAGACACCGCACGAAGGCTGATGCGGCGCAGGAACACGGGTGGGGCTGGGGAGTTGTTGTACACCTCTGTCGCATTCGCGCAGGGCATGGCAATATCGCGCCAACGTCACCTAAGTTACTGACGGTAAATCAGCTCTGGAGGGGGAGCTCGTGAACCGACGCCGCTGTGCCGCCGCCGCGATCACACTGGTCTGCGGACTGACCGCGCTGACCGTACCGACGACCGCGTACGCCGCCCCCAAGCCGCCCCATTCTTCGGGCACTTCCGGCTCTTCGGACACTTCCGGCTCTTCCGGCTCCCACAAGGCGCCGTCGTCGAAGAAGAGCCTCGAAGAGGTGCGCAAGGAGATCGACGACCTCTACCGCAAGGCCGGGGCCGCCACCGACGCGTACAACCTCGCCAAGGAACAGTCCGAGAAGCAGTCGTCGCAGATCGTCGAACTCGCCAAGTCCATCGTCAAGGGTCAGGCGAGGATCGACCAGCTCAAGACCCAGGCGGGCGCCGAGGCCCGCGCCCAGTACCGGGACGCCGGACTGCCGCCCGCCGCGCAGCTGATGCTCAGCGGCAACCCGGACAACTTCCTGGACGGCGCCGACCGGCTGCGCGCGGGGCAGCAGGCACAGAAGAACCTGCTGGCCGAAATGGACAGGACCCAGCAGGACTTGAAGACGTACACCCAGGACGCCAGCGACCAGTGGCAGAAGCTGGAGTCCAACCGCAAGAAGCAGGCGAAGACCAAGAAGGACATCGACCAGAAGATCAGCGCCGCCAAGAAGCTCGAATCGAGCCTGGCGAAGAAGGAACGCGAACGGCTCCGCAAGCTGGAGGACGAGCAGCAGTACAAGGCCCAGACGGCCTGGCTGAGTTCGGGCATCCTGAAGGAGATCAACAACAAGGCGAGCGCCCAGGGCAAGAAGGCCGTCCAGTTCGCCACGGCGCAGATCGGCAAGCCGTACAAGTGGGGCGCGGTGGGCCCGCAATCGTTCGACTGCTCCGGGCTGACCTCACAGGCGTGGGCGGCGGCCGGCCATCCCATTCCGCGTACCTCGCAGGAACAGTGGAAGCAGTTGCAGCACGTGGACGTGAAGGACATGCGCCCCGGCGACCTCATCATCTACTTCTCGGACGCGACCCATGTCGGGATGTACATAGGCGACGGCGCGATGATCAACGCGCCACGGCCCGGCAGGGACATCACGATCGGCGGGGCGGGCTCGATGCCGATCCTGGGCGTCGTCCGGCCGGACAAGTAGCCGCTGCCCGGCCCGGCGGGTAACCGCCGTCCGTAGGCGGGGCGGCGGCCAGGACCCGTCCGCCGCCCGGCCACGCGGCCGCACCGCCGACGCAGCCGCACCGTCCGGCACGACCGCACCGTCCGGCACGACCGCCGCTCTCCCCTGCCGTCCGCTGTGTCCCTGCGTCCCCGCGTCCCTTGTGTCCCTGTGTCCGACCGCACCTCCTGGTGCGTCCGACATCACCCCCGTGTCGTCCGTCACCCCGCGTCCGCCCGGCCGCGGAGTGACGTTCGTCATGGACCCGACCACCGACAAACCGCCGGATGCGGGCCAGGAGGCGGCATATGACCCCGGCGATTTTCGAGGCGCCATTCCGCTGGGGCCGCGCTAACCGCTATGGTCCCCGTCTGGTGAGGCGTCGACTGGCGCCCCACTGCCCTCGGGGGGAGGGAAGGAAACCGAAGCGATGGAGAGCGGTCAGGCCGTTCTGCCCCACCAGACCAGGGGACCGGACACCACCGGCAGCACCGACCTCACGCTGCTGGTGATCGAGAACGACCCTGCGGGCACCTTCACGGTCCCGGAGCTGCTCGACACTGCCGGAACCCGGGTACGCATCCGGACCGCGCGGAACCTCACCGAGGCCGAGCGGCTGCTCACCGACGACGTCCACTGCATCCTGCTGGACCTGGCGCTGCCGGGCGCGGACGAGGACGACGAGCTGTCCGTACTGCGCCATGTCCTGAAGCTCGCGCCCTGCCACGCCGTACTGGCACTGGCCCCGTCCGGCCATGTCGAGCGCGCGGCCCACGCGGTCCGGGTCGGGGCACAGGACTACCTGCTCCGCGACGAGCTGGACAGCCGTCTGCTGAGCCGGACCGTCCGGTACGCGGTGGAGCGCAAGCGCGCCGACACCGCGCACTACAAACTGGCCGAGTCCCGGCTGCGCGCCCAGGAGAACGCCCGCCTGGAGCGCGGTCTGCTCCCGACACCGCTGCTGGAGGGTTCGGACCTGCGCTTCGCCGCGCGGTACCGCCCCGGCCGCTCCCGCGCCCTGCTCGGCGGTGACTTCTACGACGTGGTCCGCACCCCGGACGGTACGGTCCACGCGATGATCGGCGACGTCTGCGGCCACGGTCCCGACGAGGCGGCCCTGGGAGTGGAACTGCGCATCGCCTGGCGGGCGTTGACCTTCGCCGGGCTGTCCGGGGACGAACTCCTCAGCACGCTCCAGCAGGTCCTGGAACACGAGCGGGAGAGCGA